>NZ_CALKZP010000037.1 GCF_938002845.1 uncultured Campylobacter sp. | reverse complement strand
ATCGACTCCTCGGCGTTTACGCGGGTACCATACATCTCGATCCCGCCGATACCTCGCGGCGCGCGCGGCTTTCCGAGCGTGCAGAGCATTCTGTCCTCAAGCTGCTTTGGCATAGCGTTTTTGATGAAGCTTAGCCAAAAGAGTCGGTGTCTTATGCCCTCGGGAGTTAGCACCAGATCGAGTTTATCGCCCACGAGCCCCGTCATAAAATATGGCTCGGCAAGGCAGATACGAAGCTTCTCGTCGGTCTTTTGCATCGCCTTTTCAAACTCTTTTGCCGTCAGATCAGCCTTGATCTCATCTATCACGCCGCTAAATTCCGCCCAAAATTTATCTACCCTGCCCGCGAACGTGCTCGGCTCCTGCGCTTTCTCAGCCTTTTTGCTCAAACCGAATAATCCCATAATCTCTCCTTTAATTAAATTTAAACGCAATTATAGCTTAATTTTTTGCGCGGGCTCGGGGCGCAAATTTTAAAAGCCCCGCCCTCATGTGCACTGAAAGCAGCCGCCCAAAACCTCGCATTTCTCACAGATCTGCACGTATATGACCCCCTCGCCCTGTACCAGCTCGCCGAATGGGATCTGCGCTAGATGCTTCATCGTCCCGCCGCAGCTAGAGCAGCTCAGATACTCGGCGTCCTGCACCCACTGCGGATAGCCGCCCACGGTCACGTCAAGCTCGTCAAAGCAGCCGTAAAATGGCGATACTTCGCCGCCTAGCTTAAATTTCATACCGCTCAGCCGCGCCATATCCTGCTGCGAAAAGTAGCTCTTCTCCATCCCTTCGCTCTCGCAGCGCATCTGCGGCTCGCCGTCCGCGCCGCATTTGCAAAAATATATTACCGAACCGACGCAGGTCGGGCAGCAGCGAAAGATCGCGTCGTGCTTTAAATTTAGAAACGCAAGCCGCGGCTCAGATGCTTTTAGACGCAGCATATCGAGCATCTCGCAGCCGCAAAACTCGCACTTTTGCCCCGTAGGTCTGCCGATACGTACGGGCTCATCCGCGTTTTGGTTCGCGCCTTCGCAGCTGGCGTTCTTTGCATTTTCGCTTAAATTTAAACCGCTGCTAGCGTCTTTTTGCGCGTCTGATTTGAAATTTGCGCGCTCGTTCCGCAAGATCGCGTCTTCGCCCATGCCTGTGCGAGCACTCTGCGCGCCCGCGTATAAATTTGAAATTTCGCTTGCGTCTTTTTGCGCATTTTGTTCGGAATTTGCGCCGCTCGCGCCGCCTTTGAAATTTAAAATTTCGCTCGCGCTTTCATCTCCGAGCCCGCTCGCGCGCTCGCCGTTTTTCTCCGCGCTATCTTTTACGCGCACTGCTGTGAGGCATTTATCAAAAACGAGCGATTTTCGCTCGCCCATCCGATCAAAGCTCCAACCGCCGATTTGCGCGTAAATTTCAGTGCCCGCGTAGAGCTTTTGGCGCCACGGCTTCGGGTTTTGATACAGCTCGTAAAAAAGCCGCGTCGTCTGTTCGTCGCCCTGCCACGCAAGCGAGCACAGAAGGTCGTTTAGAGTGTTTTTGGAGTTATCTTGTAGCGAGTCTAGTTTTGCTATGAGCGCGTCTCTTACATCCTTAGGCGCGCCGAAGTAGAGTTCGGGCGGATAGTAGATCTGCTTCGCCGCCGCAGCTCGCGCGATCCTTGGATCGTGGATATCCAGCAGGCTAAAAAGCGCCCAAAAATCGTTGTAAATCTCATCCCATTTTTCGATCTCGTCGATTCGGTCTACGATTTTTAGGATCATCGCCTCCACTTCGTCCGCGCTTAGGTTTAAAATCTCCTCCCGCCTCTGCCTTTGGCGACACGAGTGGCAAATGCCGTCGAAATATATCGTGTTTTCGCCGCATTTTGGGCATAGATGGGCTTTGCTTTGCATCTTATCTCCTTAAATTTGGATTTAAATTTCGTCAAATTTTAGCTAAATTTTGCTGATTTTCGGTGAGTAGGCGCGGTTTAGAATTTAATGTCGCATTGAACGAGAGACTTTATAATACAGCTAAATGCGTCATTTACAAATGGAATTCAAGCTGAAAGAGATGTGAATTTTAAATTACAATAGAAGTAGGGTGGGTTTGCGAGATCAAGTGGAATTCATCTTCGAAAAGACAAATTCCACTTTTGTGCTCTTAGGCGCAAATCACTTTTCAATGTGATGTTTGACTAGATACTCGATGATATTTACCGCATTATCGATGCCGCAATACGACGTGTCGATGCAGATATTGTAGTTTGCGGACGCGCCCCAGACTTGGTTGGTGTAGTATTGATGAAAGCTCATCCTGCCTGCATCGCTGTTTTCCATATACTCGCGCGCGTCGGTATGACCCTCTTTTTCTAATCTGGCGAGCTTAAACTCATCACTCGCGCGTAAAAATACCGTCAGCAGATCCGGATGTCCGCGCAAGAAAAACCCGGCGCAGCGCCCAAGCACTATAACGTTGCCGCCCGAGACGATCTTTTCGTAGATTGCTACGATGCGATCGCGCTTCTGCTCATTGGCTAGCTCGTTGTGCGATATTGCCTGAAGTAGCGTATTTACGGGCATTTCGTTGTAGAACTCATACATCTGCTCGAAGCAGCCAAGCTCGTCTGCTTTGCGGAGCAGATCCGCCTTGGCTAGATAGGTGTAGCCTAAGCGCTCGGCTAGTTTGCGCGCGGTTTCGCGCCCGCCTGCGCCCGTTTGTCTAGCGATCGAGATTATCATATTTTCTCCTTAGATGAAATGTGCAAAAATACCGGCACCGATGACGGTAAGAAGTCCCGTAACTGCCATTGCTAAAGACGCCATCGCGCCCTCTACGTCACCGATCTCAAGAGCGCGCGCCGTTCCCATCGCATGGCTCGCGCAGCCTAGGGCGATACCTTTTGCCATCGCCTTTTTTATGCCAAAAATTTTAAGTAGCGCCTCGCCAAATACGCTACCGATGATACCCGTAGCGATGATGCAGGCCACCGTTAGTGTCACGATGCCGCCTAAGCTTTCGCTGATACCCATACCGATTGGCGCCGTGACGGATTTCGGTAGTAGCGTGACATACATTGTGTGATTTAGCCCAAATATCACCGACATGGCGTAGATGCTGCCTAGCCCTGCGATCATACCCGAAATCAGTCCTGCAAAAATAGCTAAAAAATTACTTCGCAAAAGCGCCAGCTGCTCGTATAGCGGCACGGCTAGACAGACGGTAATCGGCGTTAAGAAAAAGCTAATGTGCGAGGCGCTCGCGTTAAATTTTTCGTATGGAATTTTAAAGATTAAAAGCACGCAGACGGTAAGCACGATACCGATTAGAAGCGGGTTGAAAATCGTTAGCTTAAAGCGCTTTTTTAGATAAAGTCCCAGCTCAAACGAGCCTAGACACAAAAATACGCCGAAAAAAGCGGAGTTCATTAAAATTTCTCTCATTTTTTATCGTCTCCGGATAAAATTTCGCGCTCCAGCTTCGCATCCACACCCTTTGTATTCACGCCGTCTTGTTCGTGCGCGGCTGCGTAAAGCCTGCGCTTAACGCGGGCGAGAGCGATTTTATAAAAAATTTGCGTTACCGCGCCGCTTGCACCGATGACTACTACCGTAGAGACCGTCGTAATCACGATGATTGCGAAAAGATGCTGGCGTAGCGCGTCGCCTGCGATGATGATCGCGGCGCCCGCCGGGATGAAGATCACAGGCATAATCTGCATAAAAAACGACACGGTTTCTCTGATCTGCGATACTTTGATGAGTTTGAAGATCAGGGCTAAAAGCATAATGACTAGCCCGTAGATGCTAGCGGGGATCGGCACAGGCACGAGCGCCGCCAAAATCTCCGCAACAAAAGATATTCCTAAAATCACGCTGAATTGGATTAAGTAGTTCAAAGCTTACCTCGGATTAAAATTTAGCGCTAAATTTAGCACTTTGCAGTTAAAATAGATATTAATCTTGCGGATTTTGGGCGAAATTTTGCGGCAAAATTTAAAATTTTGATCGCAAGCAGGAGTGAGATTTCACTTCTAAAATTTCAAATTTTAATCGCTAATTTGTCGCCGCTTGAGTGAATTTTGATTGGAATTTAAAATTTGGAGCCGCCGATTAAGCTATCTGCGAGCCAGCTGCGTGAATGAAATTTTATACACAATTCTACGCCGAACTCTGCTCCCAACTTCACGGCGCAAAAACACATCGCGTGGAGTAGCCAGGCGCACATTGGGTAGTACGAGTCGTGTGGAAGCTGTGTGAGCTGATGCAATCGTGCGGTAAATTTTAAAATTCCTGCGAGAGAGCGTTTAAATTTGAGTTAAATTTCGGTGAATAAACAAGCGCGCTTAATTTTAAAGAACGGGCAAGCGAGTGCTTAAATTACGAAGTTCGCGCCGCTCGAGTTTAAATTTCACGATCCGCGTCTCGCGGATATGGGTGCCGTCGTTACTAAATTTTACGGCTCCGTTAAAATTTAATGCCGCGTAAGACACGCCGCTAGCAAATTTTGCGGCGGGCGCGGTCGTATGAGCGACGGCTCGTTTTAGCCGGCTCGAAATCCACGTGTAGCAAATGACAAGTGCGGCGCGAATGCCATGCGCAGCGTATTTTAAAGGCTGGGAGCGGCCGCGGCTCGCAGTACGATCAGCGTCGCAGTGCAAAGCCGAATTAAATAAAATTTCAAAAACCGATTTAGCGCCGCCACCCGAGCAAAAAGCACAGGCAAATCCCACGCGCAAAACCCTACCCTAGCTCGATTTTGACGCCGAGAGCTTTGCAGACTAGATCAAAAATTTCAATATCGACGTTGGGCGCGTATTCGTCCAAGACCGCGTAAACTTCGGCGCGCATATCCTCGTCGTGCCCCGGGTGCGCGCGCGAATACAGCTCGTCCGTGCGGCGCACGAGCGCGAGATTGTCGATATCTCGCTCGCGCATCGCCTGCTTGAGCCGCTTTGAAATTTGCCATTTGAAACTTTGCATTTTCGCTCCTTTAAATTTGCGCGATACTAGCCAAAAGGGCTTTAAAATTTAATTTCTTAGATCCGGCGACGCGTTTCGGCGCAATCTACGAGCCTGCGCCACTCGGTCCTACGCTTGCAGTTTAGATCAAGGCTTTACCGGCTAAATAGAAGATTATCTTTGCGTAAATAGCGCTAAATCTTGCAAAGCCAATGGGATTACTTCGCCGTGCGAAGCGCCTTCGTAGAGCCTAAACTCGCAAGAAAGCCCCCTTGCTTTTAAAATTTCAGCTAGATCGGCCGCTTTTAAAATTCCTGCTTTATCGGTTTTCCCTTTACGCATTTCACGCGAGCCAGCAACGAGCATTATGAATTTCGCTTTTAAATTTGATCTAAGCTTTCCCTCGTCTAGGGCATCTCTGATCAGCTGTGATTCGCCCCACCACAACGAAGGTGAGGCGATAAAAAACTCGTCGAAAATCCCATCGTCGCGTAGCAAAGCATAAATCCCGAATAGCCCGCCAAAAGAATGTCCGAAGTAAATTTTATCGCTTTTTGCCGTAGAGTATTCTTTCTCCACGAGCGGAAATAGTTCATCTTTTACGAAATCGTAAAATTCTGCTGCGCCGCCGCCGTTTGCATATTCTTCGCCGCTCGCAGCGGGCGTTAAATCTCTCGTGCGACGCTTAATATCATACGCTAGCGGGCTGTCGTATCCGATGCCTACTATAAGGACGGCTTTATTTAATTTAGACCCGGTTTCGACGTTTTCTTTCGCTATATTTGGATCTGCATAAATTTGCGCATAAGAGTTTAAAAGCATAGCAACTTGCGCGTTCGCATCAACCATAAAAACTACCCTATCGTAGCGAGCGACATTTTTTTGGCGAGCTATAAAAATTTTATATTTTTCGCCGTTCTTGCTTTTTAGAATAAAATCGCTCACATTAAACATTTCGCGCGCAGCTCCACTTACCCGCTCAATCTGTTGCGGCGGTTTTGCCCTCAGATCGCAAGCGAATAAGCATAGTAAAAAGAGTGCGTCGAATATCACAAGGAAGTTTTTTAGGCTTACCATTTAGCGTTTACCTTAAACCAAAACCTCCTGCCCTCCTCGGGGTACCAATAGTAATTGCTATCGTCTGCGAGACCCTCGTCGTATCGGACGTTATCAAAGATATTGTAAGCGGTTAAATTTAGGCTCAGATTATCGTTTAAATCGTATTGTGCGCCCAAATCCGTAGTAAAAAGCTTTTTGTCGTTTTTGCTGACTCTATTGCCCGGACCGAATTGCACACTTGTAAGCTCGCTTTCGTAATTAAGACCGATAAAGGTAGAAAGCGGAGCGATAGGCCTATAGCTAAGTGTCGCATGTGCGGCATGCTTCGGAGTAGCGGTCAGGGATTTGCCATCTAGCCTACTAAGATTGGTTTGACTAAATTTAACGGCGCCGTTTGGCGTATAGATCGTAGGATCCCCGGTTTCGATCTCGGAGTGGCTATAGGTGTAGTTCGCCTTGAAATTTAGCTTTTTAGTAATATCGTAATCACCGCTCAGCTCAACGCCGTAAACCTCGGCCCCTTTTATATTAAAATACGTTCCCCAACCCGGGCAATTAACGCTCGGTGCGCCAGCGCAGCCTCCGTAAGCGGGAATCCTATTGATATTGCTGCCATCGGTATCTAAAATTTTATCTTTGAAGTCGTTTTTAAATAGCGTGATATTGCCGCGCAGGTCGTCTGCATTGTCGTAATAAAGCCCGATCTCGTAGGTCGTGCTTTTCTCGGGCTTTAAATCCTCGTTACCGAAATCTATAATCCTCCAGCCGCCCTGAATCGTGCCTACTTCCGGCGAAATTTGATTGACATCTGGAGTTTTATAACCGGTTGCGACGCCACCTTTGATCGTCCAGGTATCGTCTATATTAAACGTCGCGTAGGCTCTGGGTGAAAAGTGGTTGCCGAAGTATTCGTTGTGCGTGAGCCTGCCGCCGAGCGTTAAAAATAGCGTATTTTCCAAAATTTCAATCTCATCCTCTAAAAATCCCGCATGCTCGTTCATAGAAAATCGCTGCGGAGAGCGTAAATTTTGCCTGCTCGCGTTTGAAACGATAAAAGTTGTTCGCACATCCTGTTTGCTAAAATCATAGCCGAAGGTAAGCGTATTTATACCGAGATAAGTCGTAAATTTGGAATTAAAATTTCTATTTTTTACGATTGCGGGAGAAAGGCTATCAAAAATGCTCGTACGGCGAGTCTTATCCCAAAAATAACTTATATCAGCGCTTAAGCTTTCAAACTCACCCAAATATCCGACGCCGTGATTTTCTCTTTTATATTTATAGTGATTTAATCCACGCGCGTTGGGATAAACGGCGGTTTTACCAAGAGTTCTTGAATAATCGTGATTTTGCCTTCCGGTTTGAACGTAAAATTTATTATTTTCATCCGGCGTTAGCCAAAGCTTGGCGTTAGAATCCGATTTATCGCTCTTTTGATAGCCTCCCTTATAGCCGTCCTCGTCGCGCAGCTTTTTATATCCCCACAGCTGAAGCGCCGCATACTGCCCGAAGGGAATATTGACGTAGGCTTCGCCCATCTTACCGTTTCCGATACCCTCGTGATCTTGGATAGTCGTAGATATGGCGGCGCTTCCGCTAAATTTAGAAAAATTCTTTTTCGTAATGATATTTATCACGCCGCCTACCGCATCGCTTCCGTAAAGTGAACTCATAGGTCCTCTAATCACTTCGATACGCTCGATCGCTCCTGCGGGCGGGATAAAATTCGAGTTCATATCGCCTGCTCCGCCTTTTGGGTTCGCCGCCGCAGAACTTACGCGTTTGCCGTCGATAAGCACAAGGGTTTGGGAGCTTTCCATTCCTCTGATGGATATCCCGCTTGCCGGGCCGTCGTCGCCTGCGATGACGCTGACGCCAGGCATTTTATTCGCGATATCGTGCAGCGAAGTGAAGCTGCTGCTTGATATCTCTTTATTATCCAAGGTGGAAATGGAGGCCGGCGCCTGCCTAATATCTTGGCGAAAGCCGCTCGCGCTTACTACGATTTCGCCAAGATTCGTGCTATTTGCGTCACTGCTTAGGTGTGAGCCTTCGACGCCGCATAAAATCGAAACGCTCGCACATATCGATAATGCGATAAATTTCGCCTTTTTAAAATACATATCTTTTTGCATTTTTGTTCCTCTATTTTGAAATTTAATCGCGGATTATAACTCAAAGCGGATAAATTTAATATTAATTATTAAAGTATTTTTATAGAATTAAATTTCACTAATAATTCCCCATTCCATCGATATTTTCATAAAAATTATTTTAAATAAAATACAGCATATAATCAAGAAATTGCTGTAAATAAGTAAAATTTTATAACGCCCGGTCTTAATTATCAAATCGTTTTGAAGAAATTTTGCATAGTTTTTGATTTTATCTGCTTTAAGAATCATTTTCGCTTTTGTGGACGTGTATATTTTAAACTATCGAAGGCATTACAAGCGGCAAGGCAAAAACGGCTTTGCTCTATTGATTTCGTGCATCCTGCGGCTTGCGATAATTATAGACTAGCAATGGGATTAACATGCGATGTTTTTTAACACAGTAGCTTCGTATGAATAAATTTATCTTACTAAGGGACATAATCGCTTCGGCGCAATTTAAAATTTTGAGTAGTTTATATAGGCTGATTTAAATTTAAACTAGATTTATCAGCACGGCACAATCTGCCGAGGTTTTAAATTTAGAGTAAAGAGTCGATTCAAATTTAAAATCCTGGCGCAAGAATGCAAAATAAGAAGATAAAATTTAATAAGACCCCGCAAATTTATCTTAAAATTTAGCGAGATCAAATTTAGATTTACGCCGCAGGCGCGCTATTTTCGGCGTGAGTATCGTCAGAGTCTTTGGGCCTTAGAAGCCACTGCTTTGCAAAGATTAGCACGTAGATCGTAGCGCCGACGCCATAACTTGCGTATTCACTTGGGATAAACTCTATGAATTTCGCGCAGATATTAGGTACCAGCATTAGCGGCGTTACTAGCAGCAATAGCAGGCGCTCTAGTGGATTACATTTTGTTACAAACCAGCCTTGTAGCGAGGAGCTGAAGGCAAACATACCCACGATCGCCGTGGCAAAAATCAGCACGATTTGCAGTGGATCGCTGATCCAAATGATGCTCTTTGAATCCATCGGATCGCCGATGCTTTGGATCAAAAGCAGCTTATTGTTGAAGAAAAACGCAAACGGAAGTACGGCGGTGCGCAGATCGTAAATAAAGCCCTGAAGTCCCACGGTTACCGGATTTGCCTTTGCGATGCCTGCGGCGGCGTATGCGGCAATACCCACCGGAGGGGTATCATCGGCTAAAATTCCGAAATAAAATACGAAAAGATGCACTGCGATCGCAGGGATCAAAAAGCCGTTTTTGCCCGCTAGTATCAAAATCACTGGCGCAATCAGGCTTGAAACGACGATATAATTCGCCGTTGTAGGAAGTCCCATGCCCAAAATCAGGCTCATTATCGCAGTCATCAGAAGTATCAGCACTATGCTATTTCCCGCGACCGCCTCCACGAGCTCTGAAAGAACCTGTCCCAGCCCGGTAAGCGAGATCGAGCCGATGATGATGCCCGCTAGCGCGGTAGCTACGGCTACCGTGACCATGTTTTTAGCAGCGCCCACCATAGCCCAAAAAATATCGACAAAACCGACAATAAAATCGGACTTGCCAACCTTTTCGCCAAATATCGTTTTCTTAGCGGGCTCTTGTACGATCATTATTAAAAATAGCACGCAAATCGAGTTAAACGCCGCAGATATCGCACTTTCTTTTAGAATCAATAGAGTAAAAAGAAGCACCAAAATCGGTATTATGTAATGAATGCCACTAAATATAATTTTTAGCTTTGAAACCTTGGCGTAATCGCGGCTGCCGTGAAGTCCCAACTTGCAGCTTTCCAGATGCACGATAAAAAATAACCCCGCGTAGCAGACAAAGGCGGGGATCACCGCCGCGATCATTACGTTGGTGTAGCTCATGCCTAAAAATTCCGCGATGATAAACGCCGCAGCGCCCATGATAGGCGGCATAAGCTGCCCGTTTACGCCTGCTGCGACCTCGATAGCGCCCGCTTTAGTGGCGGTAAGCCCCGCTTTTTTCATTAGAGGGATCGTAAAGGTACCCACCGTCACGACGTTTGCGGTCGAACTACCGCTTACCATGCCAGTTAGTCCGCTAGCGATTACGCTAGCCTTGGCGGGTCCTCCGCGAAAGCGACCTAAAATCGCAAACGCTACGTTTATAAAATACTGCCCCGCTCCGGCTCGCTCCAAAAGCGCGCCGAATAGCACGAACAGATAGATGAAGCTGGTGCTGACCCCTACCGGCACGCCGAATACGCCCTCTGTCGTTAAAAACATATGCCCTGCAAGCAGTTCAAAGCTTGCGCCGCGGTGCGCGATGATATCGGGCATATAAGGACCGAAGTAGCAATACAGAAGAAAGGTAAAAGCGATAATGCCAAGCGCGGGCCCCATCATACGACGACCCGCCTCAAAAAGGATAAAAATACCTATAAAGGCTGCTACAATATCTCTGGTTAGATAATTTCCCGGACGCTGCGCTAGCCCGTTAAATTCTATCGCAGGATACAAGATTGCGGCGACTCCGACGATTAATAAAATATAATCGTAAAACGGGATATAAAAATGCGCCTTAGAGCGCGGGCGAAATGGAAAAAGCGAAAAAATTATAAAAACAGCGAACGCCAAGTGGATCGAGCGCGCGATATTCGTATTTAGCGTAAAATACGCGATATAAAGCTGAAAGACCGACCACGCGAAGCAGACCAGCGTCACGAGCCAGAAGAGCTTTTTAGAGGTAAATTCTCTACTTTTTACCTCTAAAACCTGCTCGTCGTTTTGTGTAGATTTCTCCATCAACTAGCCTATTTCAGCAGTCCGGCTTCTTTATACACCGCCTCTGCCGCAGGATGAAGCGGCGCACTAAGCCCCTCTAAAAGAGATTCTTTGCTTACCAAATTTAGCGCAGGATGTAGCTTTTTATACTCGTCAAAATTATCAAGTATAGCTTTAACTACCGCCCTAACCGCTTCGTCGCTTTGGCTAGCGTCAGTTACGAGTACAGCCTTTACGCCGATAGTCTGCGTATCGTGATCTACCCCGTCATACATTTTTGCAGGTATCACGCCTTTGGCAAAATATGGATATTTTTCTAGAATTTTTTTAATATGCTCATCGTCGATGCTAACTAAGTCGATAGGAAGCGAAGTCGCCGCATCAGTGATATTTGCGGTCGGATGTCCTACGACGTAGAAGTATCCGTCGATCTTCTTATCTTTTAGCGCCATAGGGCATTCTTGCGCGGTTAAGACACCGTGCTGGGCGAGCTTTTTAAGATCGAAGTCGTAGTTTTCAAAAACTATCGTGCTGGTTAACTCGTTGCCGCTGCCTGGGTTTCCGATATTGATCTTTTTGCCCGCAGCGTCGCCGTAGGCTTTGATACCGCTCTCCTTAGAGACGACGAAAGCCAAAAGCTCCGGATAAATCGAAATTACGGAGCGTAAATTTTTATCCGCCGCGCCTTGAAATTTGCCCGTACCGTTGTATTTATCATAGACGACATCGCTTTGAACGAAGCCGAAATTTAGCTCTTTTTTAAGCACGTTATTGACGTTATATGTCGAGCCGCCCGTCGATTGCACAGAGCATTTCATATTTTTATCCATATTTACCAAGCGGCAAATCGCGCCGCCTACCGGATAATAGGTGCCGGTCATACCGCCGGTGCCGATATTGATGAACTCCTTAGCGCCTGAAACGCTAGCTAGTAAGGCCAAACCGGCCAAAGCAACAGAAAATTTTTTCATCTTTGCTCCTTTTTGAGTTAAAAGTTTAAAAGTATTGCTAAATTTCTATAAAATTCTAATAAAAATAGATCGAATTTCGCGCAAATTTACGATTTTACACATTGCGGCGCAGGTGATTTAATATCAAAGTAGGGTGGCGATCTACTCTCATATGCAGAATTTTACCGCGATAAAATTCTAAGCTTGAAATCCAAACGCCCGTGGATAAAATTTAACGCTATAAATTTCAAGTCTTAATAACTCACGCCGCTAAGATACAGCCCGTTTGGCGGAAAGGGGATTCTGCTAAGCGCTCGCGAGAAGCTGATCTTGCGCCCGCTCTGCACGGATTTTAGGGCGTTTGCGACCATCAGCCGCACCTGCGCTCGCAAAAATCCATTGGCTTTAAAATTTATCAAGGTTAAATTTCTAAAAGAGTAGGCGCGCGCGACGTAGAGCTCGCGCACAGGGCTTTTTATGTCGCTGCCGCTTTTCATAAACTCGCTAAAATCGTGCTCGCCGACGAAATTTGCAAGCGCAGCATTGAGCGCGGCAAGATCCACGCGCGGATAAAACACGCAAAACTCGCTAAGAAAGGGGCTTGGACGTCCATGGTTTAAAACGTAGCGATAGCATCGCGCCACGGCATCGTAACGCGGATGAAAATCGCGCGGCACCGGGCTGATGTGTTGCACAAAAATATAGGGTGCGCAGTGGCGGTTTATGAGCTCTTTTAGACGCGGCAGCTCCCAGTGCATGGTGCATTCGACGCAGCTTACCTGGCGCAGCGCATGCACCCCTTTATCTGTGCGCGAGCTGCTAATTAGCGGCGCAAAGATCCCCACGCGCCCCAAAGCCGCGCGTAGCACGTTCTCGACGCCGCGCCCGTGAGGCTGAGACTGCGAGCCGCTAAATTTCGAGCCGTCATAGGAATAGACGAGCTTGAGCTTTACGTGCTCGGAGTTTGCGCTCGCTGCAAAGGTACACGCATCTGCAGGGATATTTGGCGTGGCGCTTATTTTGCCGATGTGCGCAAGCTCGCTCGCTATGAAGTCGCTTGCAGGCGCGCTTTCAAGAATATTTTTGAGTTCGGACGCGCTTGCGAGGGTGTTTGCGGAAATACCCGCTTTGTAGGCGGCATCTGCTTTGAGAGAGTCTGCGGCGCGGTCGTCTGCGCGCACGGTCGTATAAATTTCCTCTGCGCTTACCGCACAAATATCCAAAGCGGCGGTATCGGCGGAATTTTTACGGGCGGAATTTAAATTTGTCGCACGCGCAGCCTTTTTAGCGGAAACGGCGTCCGAATTTCGCTCGAAATTTTCGTGATTCAAACCGCAATCGGGCACAGTATAGGTAGCCGTATCGCTCGCCGAGCTCGCGATGGCGGAATTTTTAAAATTTGAAAACCCGTCGTTTAATATCAAAACCTGCTCGCCGTTTTGCGCTTCATGCTTTAAATTTACGCCACGCAAAATTTTAGACGCGCTAGGCTCGCTCGCCGAAATTTTATCCGCTAAATTTCGAGCGGACGAGCTTTCGTTTAAAATTTCGCCGTCGCAAAGCTCGGAGTCTTTTTCAGTATCTCGGGGCAATTTTGATCCTGTAGTATAGCAGCGAGCCGATAAGCGTAACGCCGAATGTCACCGGAAGCGCGATGCTTGGGTATTTAGAGAGCAACATGATCATCGCGAAGTAGCTAAAAAGCACGCCGAAGATCCCCGCGTAAACGAAGCCCTTTTCGTAGCGATAGGTCACAATGCCGAGGCTTAGCGCAAACAGAAAGCTCGCCAGCGGAAAGAGCGAGACGAGGGTGTAGATGCTAAATTCTTTCCTGCGCTTCTCGCTGCCGCCCATATCGCTCCAGTATCCGATCACGTCGCCTCCGCCGCGGATATTGCGGTCGCTTTGCGTGCGCAGGGTTAGGCTTTCAAACTCGCTTACGTGCCACTGATCGCTGCCCATCGTGTAAATTTTGCCGTCGTGCAGCATCGCCGAAAAGCTCGCGTTTTCGTTTTTAAACTCGCCGCTACGCGCTACGATCATCCGCTCGTGATCCTGTGAGCCACCTGGATTATACAGCACGAGATCCTTATACAGCGTGCTTGTGCCGTTGTTTTCCTGCGAGTCGATAAAAACGAGCCAGTCGGAGAATTTCTGCCCGAATTCGTTGGATTTGATATTTAGCGTCGCGCTAATTTTTTTGTAATCGATGAAATTGTCCTTTAAATTTTCGGCTATCGGCATCATAAAAAGCGATACGAAAAGTAGCGCCAAGGAACACAGCGCGGCGCTTATGCCAAAAAATAGCGCGATCTTGCGCGTGGCGTAGCCGATGGTAAATATTACTATGGTTTCGTTCTCTTTAGATAGCCTAAAAAGGGAGATGCTAAGCGCTACGAAAAACGCGATCGGCACCGTAAATATGAGGATGCGCGGCAGCATGAAAAGATAGAGCTTAACTAGCTCTGAAAAATTTATCTCGATAAACGACGTAATGCGCGCGATCTGAAGGAAAAATACGATCGACATTATGATAAAAAGCGTGCTAAAAAGCGACGCGAACGAGCCGACAAAATTGCTAAATAAATAGCGCTGCACCCTATCCATAAATGACGTCCAAGAGCCTTAAAATTTGATCTCTAAAAATAAAAGTAAGAAGTAGCCCCATCGATAAAAACGGCACGAACGGTAGCTCGTAGCCTCTTTTGTGCGCGATGAGATATGCAGGCAGCGTCAAAATCGCGCCAATGTAGATCGAGATACCGCCCAGCTTCCAGCCCAAAATCGCCCCCATAACGCCCGCGATAAAAATATCCGCGCTTCCCATCGCTTCGCGCTTTAGCACGAAGGTGACGATGAGGCGCAGCACGAAAAATATCGCCGCGTATCCCGCCGCCGCGCCCACGCCGCTAAGATCAAAATCATACATCAGCGTATAAGCAAGCGAAAGCGCCGTAACTACGTAAAGAAGGCTCTCAGGCACGGCTTTATACTCAAAATCGATCGCCGAAAGCGCCATAAGCAAGATGAAGCAAAGCCCTAGTACCACAGCTTTTGCAATATCGGGCTCGCCGAAATACGCCGCAAGCGCAAGCGCGCCGCCTAAAAGCTCGACGATCGGGTAGCGGATCGAAATTTTGGTTTTGCAAAAGGCGCATTTGCCGCCCAAAAAGAGCCACGAAAGCAGCGGGATATTGTGGTAAAATTTTAAAGCGTGAGAGCATTTCGGGCAGTGCGAAGCGGGGAAATTTACGCTCTGTCCGCGCGGCAAGCGGTAGATCAGGACATTGCAAAACGAGCCTACGCAGGTGCCGAATACCGCAAAAATCACGCCGTAAACGATATTTAAATCCATCTTTTTCCTTTGGAGCTTTAACTTTTTAAAATTTAATCAAACGCTCTATGGTAGCGAGAAATTTCTTAGTTTTCATTGATTTTTTGCCTCTCATAAGGGAAAAATTTTACGAAAATCGCCGCCGCGCCTACGCAAAATAAAATAGCTATTAGCCCCGCGATTAGCGGTTCGCCCCATGCCCCATATAATCCGCCGAAAATCAAAAATCCCGCCACTAGTATCACGGCGTCCAAAAGATCAAAGTTCAAAGTATCTACGATCCATAAAAACATGATATATGCGCCTATCCCGCTGCCTGCGGATGCTAAAATCCCCATTTTATCGGGGATGAGGGCAAACGCTAGCATAAAAAACAGCAGCAGGCAAATATAGACCGCCGGTATAAATTTCTTTGGTTTTTTATACACGCTGCCGCATCTTGGGCATCTTAGAGTTTTCATCGGCTTTTTGGTAAGTTTTTTGCCGCAACCACATTGTATGTAGTAGCTCATAGCCCTCCTTTCGCTCTTTGCGCGAACGCGCGGCGTGATTTTTAAAATCCTGCCGCGTAAATTTACCGCGCCTCGTAACACGGCTCGCGCTAGAGCTTTAAATTTAAGCGGGCGAAATTTTAAAATTCTAAAATTTTTAAATTTCGCGGCACCGCGCGCCTACGTAGTTAAAATTTTAAATTTTACAGCGCTGCAAATTAAAATCCTGAAATTTTAAAATTTCAAGGTATCGCGAGCGCCAGCTGATTAAATTTTAAAATTTACTGCGTCGCAGGGCGGTTCTGCAAATTAAAATTTTAAAATTTAAAGCGACCGTTAGAGCGACTGCGCCGCAGCTTAAAGACCGCCGAAGCGGCGCTGTTTGCGGCGGAAATCATCCACTATGCGCGCAAGCTCCTCGCGCCTGAAATCCGGCCACAGCGTAGGCGTAAACGCAAGCTCGGCGTAGCTTGCTTGCCAGAGTAAGAAATTCGACAGCCGCTGCTCGCCGCCCGTGCGCACCAGCAGATCCACGTCGCCGCTGTGCGCGGTATCCAGATGCGCGCCGATGCCCGCTTCGCTTAGTCGCTCGCCGCTTGCAAGCAGCCTCTCGCATGCTCGCACGATCTCGTCTCGCGAGCCGTAGTTGATCGCTAGGTTAAAATTTAGCGCTCGTCCGTTTTGGGTTAAATTTGAAAGATATTCTATCTCGCTTCGCAGATCGCCCTCAAAAGCCGATATATCGCCGATCGGATAGAATTTTATCCCATTTTGGATAAATTTTTCGCGGCGCGAGATTAGGAATTTTTGAAGCAACTTCATCAAAAATTCCACTTCGCTTTTCGGACGTTTCCAATTTTCGGTGCTAAAGGCGTAGAGCGTGAGGTTTGCGATGCCTTCGTCGATGCAAAACTCGCAGATCTGCTCCACGACCTCCGCGCCCGCTTCGTGCCCGCCGGTGCGCAGCAAACCGCGCTTTTTCGCCCAGCGCCCGTTGCCGTCCATCACGAGGGCTAGATGATTTAGGCTATTCACGGATCAGATTTTTTTCAGCTCAGCCGCGATTTTTAGGGCGACTTCGTCCTTCGGCGCGGTGTCGATCACGACCTGATCGTTTTTCGTGATGAAGGTGACCTTAAGGACGTCGCCGCCGAGCTTGATGATGTCGTCCAGTACGTTTAGGCATACGGCGTCGAGATGCTTTTCGTTTAGCATGCGTTTAGCCTCGCCGACGGCGTTTTCGCGGTCGGTTTCGAGTTTAAAGCCTACTTTTTTGATATTTCCGCGCACGGAGCTTAAGATATCCTCGTTTTCGCCCAGGCGTAAATTCCAAATTTCGCCGATCTCCGCTTTTTTCACCTTATCTTTGTAGCGCACCTTCGGCGAGTAATCGCTTACCGCGGCAGCCATTATCAAATACGCGCCGTCTGGGAATTTTGTGCTGTCAAGCGCCGATTTTAGCCCGATAGTGCTTTCAAATTTAACGAGCTTGTACGGTAAATTTTCATATTCGTTGCTAGAAATCAGCGTCACGTCCGCGCCTAGGTAAAACAGCGCGTCGGCAATCGCTTTGGAGGTTTTGCCGCTGGAGAAATTCGTAATGCCGCGCACGCTGTCGATCTTTTCGATCGTGGCGCCTCCGGTGATGATGACGGTTTTATCCTCCCAAAATTTATCGTTGTAAAGCGCGCGCTTTAGCGTCTGCATTATCGCCTCGGTGCTCGCTAGCCCGCCCTTGCCGGTGTCGCCGCAAGCTAGGGTTTTTTCTATCGGATCCACAAAATACGCATTGACGCTTGCTTTTAGCATATCGATGCAGTTTTTTGTGATATTGTTTTCAAGTAGCGCGGGATTTGCGGCAGGCGCGATAACTACCTTGGCGTGAGCGAAAGCCGCGTTTAGCACCTCTAAAAATACGTTGTCGCAGACGCCCCACGCGAGCTTGTTTATCGTATTTGCCGTCGCAGGCGCGATCAAAACTAAATCCACCTTGGAATAAGTGATGTGGTTGATACCCGCCTGCCAGTTTTCGTTAGCTTTGCAAAGTACTGGGTGATCGCACAGTGCCTCGAATGCCTTGTAACTGACAAACTCCTGCACGCCGTCGCTAAGCGCGACATAGACGTCGAAATTCGACTTTTTCAGAGCGGATAAAATTTCAAACGCTTTGTAAAAACTGATACTCCCGCAAACCGCCAGTAAAACCTTTTTCTTACTCATCTTCGCTCCTAAAAAATTTATGGAAAAACCCATCTTTGTTGATTTGTTTGCTTCGGCTGATCGCCAGCGCGCCGCTTGGAACGTCGCTCGTAACCGTCGTGCCCGCGGCGATTATGACGTCGTCGGCTATCCGCACGGGCGCTACAAGCTGCGTGTCCGAGCCGATAAAGACGTTTTTGCCGATTATCGTTTTGTATTTTTTCTTGCCGTCGTAGTTGCACGTAATCGTGCCGCAGCCGATATTGCTGCCCTCATCGATCTCGCAATCCCCAAGATAGCTTAAATGCCCCGCCTTGATCTTGTTTACTTTCGCGTTTTTAAGCTCGACGAAATTTCCGATATGGGTGCCTATAACCTCGCATTTTGGGCGCAGATGCGCCATCGGACCGATGTCGGAATTTTTTACGACGCTATCTTCGATGACGCAGCCGCTTTTGATGAGCGAGCTTTCGATCACACAAGGACCGATGATGCTTACGTTTTCTTGCAGCTCGCACTCGCCGATAAATTTTGCTCTGCTATCGATGTAGATGCTTTGCGGCAGGCGCATCAAAACGCCTTGCTTCATCAAATTTTCTTTGATCTCGTTTTGCATTAAATTTTCGGCGATGCTGAGGGCAAATTTATCGTTTATCCCCATGAAATTTTGCTCGTCCACCCACACGGCGACGCATTTTAAGCCCATATCTTTGGCGATTTTGATCGCGTCGGTGAGGTAGTACTCTTTTTGCGCGTTATCTGGTTTGATCTGCGGCAGAATCTGTTTCAATGCCTCGCTTTTGAAGCAGTAGCAGCCTGCGTTTGCGTCTTTTACCGCCTTTTCTTCCTCGTTTGCGTCCTTTTGCTCGACGATCTTTAAAATTTCGCCGCCGCGAGTAATTACGCGGCCGTATCCGAATGGATCGCGCGCGCTAAAAACGCTTAAATTTACTTCCGCATCCCCCTCGCAGAGTTTGCGAAGCTCGGCGCTTTTTACCAAAGGCATATCGCCGCAGATTATGAGCGTTTTGGCTCCGCGGATTTCGACCTCTTTTAGCCCGCCCGCAGTGCCCGGAAAGCGCTCGTGATCTTGTTTGTAAATTTTAGCGTTTGGGAACTGCGCTAGAACCGCGCTTTTAACCTCGTCGAATTGGTAGTGTAAAATCACGCTCACGTCGTTTGAAATTTCGTAAGCTTTCTTTAAGATGTGGATTATCATCGGCTCGCCGCAAAGCTCGAAAAGAACCTTGGCTTTTTGCGACTTCATCCGAGTGCCCAGCCCTGCGGCAAGAACTATAACCGAAACGTCGTTCATTTTTACCCTTAAATTTCAAAAATCGGATAATTTTAACACATTTAAAATAAATAAAAACCTAAATTTATGCCGCGCGGGCGAAATTTAAATCCCAAATTCAACTAAAATTTTATAAAATTCCGCCTAAATTTTAAAGCTTAGGCGGACGTTTTGAAAAAACTGATTTTGGTTACTTGTATTTGGGCTTTTAGTTTCTCGCTGATAGGCGAGTTTTTGCGCGGCATAGATAGCGCGTATTTGGCGTTTTCGCGCGTATCATTGGCGCTAATTTGCTTTTTGCCGTTTATGAAATTTCGTGGCGTAAATCCAGCCTTGGCGCTTAAAATTTGCGCCGTGGGCGCCGTGCAGATCGGCGTGATGTATATCTTCTACTACCGCAGCTTTGCGTATTTGAAGGTCTATGAAGTGGCGCTTTTTACGATATTTACTCCGTTTTACGTGACGCTGCTTTACGACGCGCTTAAGCTTAGATTTCGCGCGCTATATCTTTTCAGCGTCGCTGTCGCGGTGCTGGGGGCTTTGGTGATCAAATTCGGCGCGATAAACTCTGAGTTTTTGACGGGCTTTTTGCTCGTGCAAGGCGCAAATTTATGCTTCGGGCTCGGACAGAGCGCGTATAAATTTATGCTGGAGCGCCACGGCTTTAGCGAACAGAAGGAGCTTTTCGGCTACTTTTTTGTGGGGGCTACCGCGGTTACGGCGATTGCTGCGATCGTGCTCGGAGATTTTTCTAAATTTAATCCCAGCTTCTCGCAAGGCGCGGTGATCGTGTATCTAGGAACTGTTGCAAGCGCTCTGGGGTATTTTTTGTGGAACAAAGGCGCGTGCGAAGTCGATAGCGGCGTGCTTGCGATTATGAATAACGCGCTCATCCCTGCAGCGATCGTCGTAAATTTGGTATTTTGGCAAAAGGACGCCGATCTGGCGCGCCTACTTGCGGGCTCGGCACTGATCTGCGTTTCGCTAATTTTACATAAAAAGATCATGAAATTTTACGCCGTGCGCGAGCAAAGAATTTAGTATTTAACTAAAATTTTATATTTTTACATTAGAATTAGCCCTTATTTTATTTGAAGTTAGCAAAATGAAAAAAACCTTGAAATTTATCGTCTCTATCGTACTTATCTTTATTGCGATATATTTCTTATACGGTAAATTTTTTAAGCAAGAAGAGGCGCCGAAAGCTCTTACGACTAGACTTGAAAAGGGCAGTATCAGAGGCACGGTGACGGCTGCGGGAGAGGTTTATGCCAGGGATTTGGTCGACGTGGGCGCGCAGGTAAGCGGACAGATCAAAAAGCTCTACGTCAAAGTAGGCGATAAGGTTCAAAAGGGCGATATGATCGCACAGATTGATTCGGTCACTCAAGAAAACGAGATCGCGCAGCAAAAGGCGCAGCTTCTAATCCACGAAGCAAATTTAGCTTCGGCAAAGATCGCAGCGGCAAACGCCAAAACGCAGTATAACCGCGAGCTTGAGTTGTATAAAAGAAACGCCGCTTCCAAAGAGGCTGTGGAAAACGCCAAAAATAGCGCCGCTTTAAAAGAGGCCGAGCAGAAGCAGATCGAGGCGCAGATCGAGCAGACCAAACTTCAGCTAAGCACCGCAGAGACAAATTTCGGCTATACCAAGATCACGGCTCCGATAAGCGGCACGATCGTTTCCATGCCGGTAGAGGAGGGCAAAACGGTAAATTCCAACCAAACCACGCCTACGATCGTAAAGATCGCCGATCTAAGCAAGATGGAGATCAAGATGCAAATCGCAGAGGGCGATATATCCAAAGTAAAGGTCGGAATGGACGTAGAATACTCCATACTATCGGATCTGGATAATATCAAAAAGGCTAAAATTTACAAGATCGACCCCGGTCTTACCACGCTTAGCGACGGGACGTACGATAAAACCTCTAGCGGTTCGTCCTATTCTTCGAGCAGCAGCGACAGCGCGATCTATTTTTACGCAAAGATGCTCGTAGACAATGAAAACGATTTTTTAAAGATCGGAATGACGACCGAAAACAACATAATCGTAAGCGAAGCGAACAATACGAGCTACCTACCTACTTCGGTTATCAAGCGCGACGGGGGAGGCGATTACGTTACGGTGCTTAACGGCAAAGAGCCTGAGCAGCGATACGTAAAAACGGGCGTCAGCGACGATCTGAATACTGAAATTTTAAGCGGTTTGGATGAAAAAGATGAGGTGCTTATCGCCGACGGAAAAGCCGCGCCGTTAAATATGGACGGGCCTCCGATGGTGTTTTAGTTAAAATTTTATGGTGTAAAGATGCTAGAGCTTAAAGATATAAACAAAAAATTCATTCTCGGCGATAACGAAATCCACGTACTAAAGGACGTAAGCTTAAATATCGAAGCGGGCGAGTTTATATCTATAATCGGGCAATCCGGAAGCGGAAAATCCACGCTGATGAATATAATCGGCTGCATCGATACGCCAAGTAGCGGAAGCTACAAGATCGAAGGTCGCGAGACCGCGAATTTAAGCGGCGACGAGCTTGCGGCGCTTAGAAGTAAAAAATTCGGCTTCGTCTTTCAAAAATATAATCTCATCGCTACGATGGACGCGACCGCAAACGTCTCGCTACCTGCGGTGTATGCGGGCGTAGGGGCGAGCGAACGGACGAAAAGAGCGGTGGAGCTTTTGGATAAGCTGGAGCTTGGCGATCGCACCAAAAATTTACCGAGCAAGCTTAGCGGCGGGCAGCAGCAGCGCGTAAGTATCGCTCGCGCTCTGATAAACGGCGGCGAAGTGATTTTGGCCGATGAGCCCACCGGCGCGCTTGATAGCAAAAGCGGTGAGACGGTGATGCAAATTTTAACGACGCTGCATAAAGAGGGCCACACCATCATCATAGTTACGCATGATGCGCATATTGCGGAATTTGCGGATCGTATCATCGAGATAAAAGACGGTAAAATTTTAAGTGATAAAAGAAAGACGGAACGGGTTTTTGAGCGCAAAAAAGAGCAGATTAAAACTAAAAATTCCTTTATATTTTGCAAAGATCAGCTGATCGAGAGCTTTAAAATGTCGATTAGCGCGATATTTTCGCATAAACTAAGATCGATTTTGACGATGCTAGGCATCATCATCGGCATTGCGTCTGTTATCTGCGTAGTAGCTCTCGGTAAGGGTTCGGAGGAGAAAATTTTATCCGAGATCCGTAAAATTGGCACCAATACGATCGATATCTTTCCCGGTAAAAATTTCGGCGACGTGCGTGCGGGCTTCGTGAGCACCCTTACGATAAGCGATTCTAAAGTTTTGGCGCGCCAGCCCTACGTCGATTATGCCACACCAAATGCTTCTGCAAGCGGTACGGCAACATATGCGAATTTAAGCTCCAAGGCTCAACTGCGCGGTGGTGGCGTGAATTCTTTGGCGGTTAATGGCATAGATATAGAAGATGGTAGAAATTTTAGCGACGATGATATTAAAAATTCTGCCTCTGTCGCGATTATCGATCCAAACACTAAAAAAACGTTTTTTAAAAATTCAGATCCGATCGGTAAGACGATTTTATTTTCGGGTAAGCCACTTAAGATCATAGGAGTTTCGGGCAAGGATAAAAACGCCTTCGGAAGCAACGAAAATTTAAGAATTTACGCGCCGTACTCAACCGTGATGAATAAAATCACGGGCAATCGAAAAATCAGCTCTATCACCATCAAAATCAAAGACGATGTCAATACTCAAGTGGCCGAAGAGAGCCTAACTCAGCTGCTTATCCAAAGACACGGCTCGCGGGATTTTCATACGATGAACGCAGATACTATCAAACAAACAATACAAAGCACTACCGGCACGATGACGATTCTGATCTCATCGATCGCGGTGATCTCACTCGTCGTGGGCGGTATCGGCGTGATGAATATAATGCTCGTAAGCGTCACCGAGCGCACGCGCGAGATCGGCATTAGGATGGCGATCGGCGCGAAGCAATCCAACATTTTGCAGCAGTTTTTGATAGAGGCGATCTTGCTTTGCTCGCTCGGTGGAGCTTTGGGAATTTTAATCGCTTTGGCGCTTGGATTTGCATTTAATACCATAAGTCTCGATTTTGCGATGAAATTTACTACCGCGCCTTTCGTGATCGCCTTTGCGGCGTCGTCTGCGATCGGCATAGTTTTCGGCTATCTGCCGGCAAGAAACGCCAGCAGATTAAATCCGATAGATGCTTTAGCACAAGAATAAACAAGGAGAGAACATGATAAATTCCAAAGTAATTTTAAGCGGCGTTTTAGCTGTTTTTATCGGCGGTTGTGCCTCAAATCAAAGTGAGGTCGAATTTAAACCTGTAGAGCATTTCAAGGACGAAAATGCAAGCTATGAAATCGATACGCTGTGGTATAAAAAATATGGCGAATCATACCTAAATAAGCTTGTAGATCAAGCTCTT
Organism: uncultured Campylobacter sp.; assembly: GCF_938002845.1. Taxonomy (GTDB): domain Bacteria; phylum Campylobacterota; class Campylobacteria; order Campylobacterales; family Campylobacteraceae; genus Campylobacter_B. The sequence continues at coordinate 67,002 of NZ_CALKZP010000037.1, read as the reverse complement.
GCGAATAACTATGATCTAAAAACAGCGGCTTTAAATGTTGAGAGTGCTTATGCAAATTTAGGGCTAAGTAGGGCTGATCTTTTTCCTACGCTAAGTAGCTCGTGGAGTGCGGGCGCTAATCGCGACATAAGCACCGGCTCGAATTGGAACAAAACCTATAGCTCAGGTTTTAATGTAAGCTATGAGCTTGATCTTTTCGGCAAGATCCGCTCGGCGGTAAATGCCGAGGGCTGGAACGCTAAAGCCAGCGAGTTTGACCTTGAAAATACTCGCCTGACTCTTATAAATTCCGTCGTAAGCGGCTACTTCGAGATGCTTTATTTAAACGATTCCCTAAAATGGACAAAACAGAATTTAAGCGATTACCGAGAGATCGAAAAGATAATCAAGGCAAAATACGATTACGGCAAGTCCGAGCAGCTAGATTACAGGCAGATTCAAAATTCTATTCTAGGGCTTGAAAACAAGGTATTAAGCATTCAAAAAAATATTGAGGATAATCATAAATATATGAGAAATCTCATCTCCTCCAGCTTGCAATTTGATGATAACACAGATTCGATAAATTCCATAGAATTCCAAGGCGTTGATCTAAATGTGCCTTACACGGCGCTTGCTAATCGCCCCGACATTAGAGCTGCGATCGCTAGGTTAAATTCCAGCTTTTACGACGAACAGACCGCTAAGTTAAATTTTTTTCCTAGCGTAAATTTAGGCGCAGGGCTTACTAATGGGCAAGGCGTGAGCGCTAACGATAGCTTCAAGCTAAATTTTTTAAGTGGCAACGTAAGCATAAGTCTGCCGTTTTTGGATTATGCGAGGGTTGAAAACCGCCTTAAAATTTCGGAGATCGCTTTTCGCAAAAACGTCGTAAATTACGAACAGACGCTCTCTAACGCTACTAATGAGGTGCTAAATTTATATAGAATTTACCAGATCAATCTGGCTAGCCTTAAAAATTTAAGCGCTGCTTACGATGAAAAGGCGCGCATTGCCGATCTTTACGCTGCGAAATACGAAGCAGGTTCAAGCGAGCTAAAGGATATGCTAGAAGCCCGCACTGACGCCGTAAATGCTAAGATAAACGAGCTAAATCAAAGATATTTGACGCTACAAAATGAGGCGGCGATCTATCGCGCGATGGCAGGCAAATTTAAACGCAAATGAAAAAGGCTTTGATATTTTGGCTGCTTTGCGGTGCGATATTTGCTGATTCTATGGTACTAAGTGCGCAAGATGACTCAGTAAGCTTTGGTGCCAGCGCTTACGTTGCGAACGATAAACAATCAGAATTTGAGAAAAACCATAATGAAATTATGCTAAATCGTCAAAAAAATGAATTAGATCGGCAAAGCCTGCAAAATAATTTGCAACGTGAATCAAAAGGCCTAGGCGACCACGATGATTTTTCGATGAAAAAACAGCCGATGCAAGATATCAAAGAGCGAAACAATAAAAATGAGAAGGGCTTAAAACTGCGCCGTAAAAAGCTGCAAGTCGACGCTTATCGGCGCTAGGGCTGCTTTTGTTTATCGGTTTTTAAGTAAAGTTTCTATAAAATCTCCGCTTTACATTTTCTTTAAGGAACAGTTATGAAAAGAACGTACCAACCCCACAATACCCCTAAAAAGCGCACTCACGGCTTTCGCGTCCGTATGAAAACAAAAAACGGCCGCAGAGTTTTAAGCGCAAGACGCGCTAAAGGCAGAAGAAGATTGGCTGCGTAGGCGAGTTCGCTGCGGTAAGCGACAGTAGAGTTTTTTCGGATGTTTATAAAAACGGGGCGAAGTGGCATTGCGAATGCGCTGTCGTGTATTTTTTGGCGAGCGAGCAACGCAGATTTAGCGCGGTCGCCAGTAAAAAAATAGGCAATTCGGTCACGCGAAACCGCGCCAAAAGGCGTTTGCGCGCCGCGTTTTATAATCAAAAAGACGCCATTGTTAGCGGAATTTTTATATTAATCGCAAAAAAGCGGATCATAGATATGAGCTTTGAAGACATTGAGCGAAATTTAAAATGGGCGTTTAAAAAGATCGGCGCAGTAAAATGAAGAGATTTTTTATAGCAGCGATCGGGTTTTATCGAAAATTTATTTCGCCTTTGCTACCGCGCTGTTGCCGTTATTATCCGAGCTGTTCGGAATACGCGCTTTATGAGTTTAAGTTTAACGGCGTCTTTGGCGCGCTCTGCGCTGTAACGGCTAGAATTTTAAGATGCAATCCGCTCTTTAGCGGTGGTATAGATTATCCGATAATCGCGCGAAATTTCAAATTTTGCGTATTTTCTAAAATCCGCAGCAGCAATGCCTCTGCGGATAAATTTAAGCTTTGGTTCATACCATATAAAAAAAATAGATATTACGTCATACGACTAGGAGAAAATAGTGCTAGATAAACTTCCTCAATCAAAGCGCCTTGCTATTGCAATAGCAACTGCGCTCATATTTTTCGTAGCTTACGATCATTTTTATTTATCAAAAATTCGCGCCGCTATGGAGGCAAACGCAACCGCAGCGCAAATCGCGCAAAAAAATGCCGCCAAGTCCGCTCCGCAAACTACCGCCGCTGGCGTGAGCGCGCAGGGAGCGAATTTAAATACCGCAAATTCCATCTCTGCACCGTTAGTGCGCGTGGTTGGCAAAGAAGCAAATTTCACGATCGACGGACTTGGTCGCATAAGCTCATATGTGTTAAACGATGCGAAATTCCGTGACGAAAACGGCGATGCGATAAATTTGATCGATCCTAAATCGCATTCTAAACCGCTTGAGATGCGCTTCGAGGACGCGGCGTTGAATGCAATGGCTTTCGATACTCCTTACAGCGCCTCATCTGGCGAGCTGGACGCACGAAACGGAGAGGCTAGCGTTACATTAAGTCAAAGTTTAGGCGCCGTTAGCATAAATAAAATTCTTACCTTTTATCCGAATGGTAGTTATAAATTGGATCTAAAGTTAAGCGGCAATGCGCGTTATTTTATCAGCCCCGGCTCGCGCCCGAACGTAGAAGTAGATAGCTATACGGTTCACGGCGTCATTGTAGGAAAACCGGGCGACGCTGGAATTTCAGATAAAATCGCTTCATTTTTTACGGGCTCGCAGGCTATAAACGAAAGCGTAGAAATTTTTAAAGATGGCGACGTGGATAAAAACGAGCGAATAAGTGGTGCAAATATCGCTGCAAGCTCGGATCGTTATTATACGACGCTATTTTATGGCAACAATATGGATGTGACCGTGACCGACGCGGATAAAATTTCGCAGGTTTTCATAGGCTCAGACGGTGATCTTAGTCTTACGGGCTATATCGGCGCGAAAGATCACGCGACGCTAAGCTCGATAAATCCTGCTCTTACGCACATTATCGAATATGGCTGGTTTACCTTCATCGCCCGCCCGATGTTTAAATTTCTAAACTGGTTGCACGGCTATATCGGTAACTGGGGCTGGTCGATCGTCGTGCTTACGCTCATCATCCGCCTAATCTTATTCCCGCTAAGTTACAAGGGAATGCTATCTATGAATAAGCTAAAAGATCTGGCGCCCAAGATGAAAGAGCTTCAAGAAAAATACAAGGATGATAAGCAAAAGCTGCAGATGCATATGATGGATCTGTATAAGAAAAACGGCGCCAATCCGATGGGCGGCTGCTTGCCGATTTTACTTCAGATACCGGTATTTTTCGCGATCTACCGCGTGCTGCTTAATGCGATCGAGCTAAAGGGCGCGGAGTGGGCGCTGTGGATCCACGATCTGTCGCTTAAAGATCCATATTACATCCTGCCGATTACGATGGGAATTTTGATGTTTTTACAGCAAAAGATTACGCCGACTACATTTACCGATCCGATGCAAGAGAAGATGATGAAATTCTTACCGCTCATTTTTACGGTATTTTTTGTGATGTTCCCTGCTGGTCTTACGTTATACTGGACGGTCAATAACTTCTGCTCCATTATCCAGCAATACGTCATTAATAAAGCCTTTGCTAGGCATAAACAAGCTCAAATAGCGGAGAAAAAATCATGATAATTGAAGCAGAAAATTTAAAAGACGCATATAATAAAGCAGCAGCTGAGCTGGGATGCTCAGTAACGCAGCTTAACGTGCGCGTGCTGCAGCATCCAAGCGGCGGATTTTTGGGCCTTTTTAAGAAAAATGCTGTAATAGAAGCGGTTTTGGAAGGGGAAAAATTTAGCGAAAATCCGGAACTTAACGCCCCACAAAATAAAGTTGGCAAAGCGGAGAAAAAGCAGAGCGACAAATCAGAGTCTCAAAGTCCGCGCGCCATGCATTCTAAACATCGCAAAGAAAAGCAAAAGGGCGCTGTGACGGATGAAATTCTATCCGATATCAAAGAGAAGCTATCTGCGCTTTTTAGATCAAGCGAGTTTAAGATCGAAGTTAGCGATGTTAGCAAAATCGACGAAAATACCGTCTATATCAAGCTACAAGGCGAGGATAGCGCGCTTTTGATAGGCAAAGAGGGGCACCGCTACAAGGCTCTTTCGTATATGATTTACAACTGGATTAGCATCAGATATGATCTTGCTGTGGTTTTTGAAATCGCGGAATTTTTACAAAATCAAGAACGATTTATCGATTCTTATGTAAATGCACTCGTGGAGCGCTCTGGAAATGAGCGTATCGTCACGAAGGCTTTTGATGGCGCATTTATCAAAATCGTAGCCGACAAGCTAAAACAAGCATATCCGGATCGTTTCGTGGGCATCAAATCCACGCGTAGCGGCAAAATCGTCATCGTAGACGAAAAAAGCTAATCGTGAGCGAGACTATCGCCGCTATCGCTACGGCTCACGGCATCGGCGGAATTTGCATAGTTAGAATTTCAGGCGAGGAAGCGCTATCTATCGCTCTAAGCCTTTCACATCGCAGCTCTTTGCGCCCTCGCTATGCTACGCTTGTGAATCTTTTTGATGCGAGTGGCGAAGCGTTCGGTGAGGCGATTTTGATATATTTTAAGGCTCCGCATAGCTTTACCGGCGAGGATGTCGTAGAAGTGCAGACCCACGGCGGCTTTACGGCTTCGTCCTTGGCGTTAGATGCCGTGCTGGCTCTGGGCGCGCGCATAGCAAATCCGGGCGAGTTTAGTAAGCGAGCGTTTTTAAACGGTAAAATAGATCTTAGCAAAGCGGAAGCCATAAGCGATCTTATAAATTCGCGCTCGCAAAGTGCGGCTAAAATTTTAGCTAGAAACCTGCGCGGCGAGCTAGCAGACTTCGTCGCAAATCTGCGCGCGGCTCTGGTTAAGACGCTAGCTTTTGTCGAGGTTTGCATCGACTACGCAGAGGACGATCTGCCTTCTGACGTGCTGCAAAGCTCGCAAAAGATGCTGGATGAAAATATAAAAAGCCTGGAAAAAATCACCCGCATAAGCCGCAGTCGCAAAGGGCTAATCGAGGGCTTTAAAGTAGCGATCGTAGGCAAGCCCAATGTCGGTAAATCAAGCATTTTAAATTCTATGCTGAGCTTTAGTCGCGCTATCGTGAGCGACGAAGCGGGCACTACGCGCGATCTCATCGAAGAAAGCCTGCAGATAGGCACTCATCTAATCCGTATAGTCGATACTGCAGGTATCAGACATAGCGGCTCAAAGCTCGAAAGTATCGGCATTTCATATTCTCTTCGCGCTGCAAGCGAGGCAGACGTGATTTTGGCGGTGTTTGACGCAAGTCGCGAATGGGACGCCGAGGACGCGCAGATCCTAAAAATACTGCGCGAACAAAAAGACAAAAAAATCATCTACGTTTTAAATAAATGCGACTTGCCGCGTAAATTTCATCCTAGCGTGGAGGATCTTGACGAGGATTTAGAGGCTTTTTCTGAAAAAAATTTCGCAGCCGAAAATCCCATATCAGAGAATTTCACAGCCGAAAATTTAAAGCAAAGTCGGACCTGCGACGCTTCTTTAAATTCCTGCGTGCAGAATTTAAAAGCTAAAAATTTAAAGCCTGACTTAAGCGCGCAAAATTCTACTTCCACAAATTCCGCGCCTACAAGCCAAATAGCTCTTGCGAATTCCATAAATCTGGTGGGGCAGAATTCCGCCGCAAAAGCGGGACTAGTGTCGCCAAATACCGAGCGCGTTACTGCAAGCTGTGCTGCGGGGAATTTTACGAAAGATGATTCCAAACAAAATCCTGTAAATTCCATCGCGCCTAGTAGCTCTGCAATAAATTCTGCTGGGCAAAATACCCAGGCAAATTCCATTTTTACGCCACTTGAAATTTCTGCAAACGAGGGCGTGGATAAAATTTTAACCGCACTTGAGAGCTACTTAAATTCTCAAAATTTCGATGGCCTTATGCTAAGCAACGAGCGGCAAATTCTATCTTGTGAGAGCGCGCTTGCGGCTCTTAAAAATGCGAGCGAGCGCCTGGCTTGCGGCGAGCTTGAGCTTTTTGCATTTGAGATAAATCGCGCGATTGAGGCGATTGCACGTATTTCGCGTCCATTTGAGCGAGACGAGATTCTAGACGAAATGTTTAGCAATTTTTGCCTCGGCAAATAGCGTTTTAGCTACTAATTAGCCAAAATTCAATATAATCTCGTATTTAAAATGAGGTCTTTATGAAGGAAAAAATCCAATATTTTTTGGCGCTGGGTCTGATAAAATTTGCAAAATTCGCCCCGAAAAGCTTCATATTCGCATTTTTCGATAAGCTCGCACTTTTTGCATCGTGGAAGCTTAGCAGGCGCGTTAAAGTCGCACAAGACAACCTTCGCGCCGCCTATCCGCAAAAAAGCGAAAGTGAGCTTCACGCTCTTGCGATCGAGAATTTTCGCAGTATCGCTAGGACGCTTACCGACACGCTTTTATTTTATAATGGTAGACTAAAATTTGATGATCTGATTTCAAACGGCGAGCAGGCGCTAGAGCGCGTCCGAGAGCTAAAAGGTGATAATCCGCACGGGATTTTATTTTTTACCGCGCATTTTGGAAATTGGGAAATTCTAGCTAATTTTTTCGGCGCCAATGGCTTTCCCGTCTCGGTAGTCGGGCGCCGCAGTGATAACGAGCTGATCGAAGAGCGGCTCGTGGCACCCTTTCGTGAGCGCTACGGCAACGATCTTATCTACAAGGACGATGCGATGCGCAGGCTCGTGCAGGCGCTAAAGCAGGGGCGCAACGTAGGCATTCTGCCCGATCAAAAGCCGGGTCCTAAAAATAGCCTGATTACGACTTTTTTTGGACGGCAGTGCTACACTACAAAGACTATCGCGTCGCTTTATTTGAAATTTCGCCCCGTGCTGATCCCGATCTTTGCGCGCCGCGGAGAAGATGATCGCTACGAGATCGTGATAAAGGATTTTCCGTCGCTACCTGAGGGGCTAAATAAGGACGAGGCCGAGCTGTTTATCACGCAAAAATGCAACGACATTTTCGAAGAGGTCGTGCGAACCGCGCCGCAGCAGTGGTTTTGGATGCACAAGCGCTGGAAGATGGATTAGCTATGGCGCGGCAAATTTTAAAAGGTGAGAGCAGACGGGGGGCCATAAGAAATTTATCCGCGCCGCAGGGCTTGCGCCTTTTTATAAAAGAGCAAAGTGCTGTAAATTTAGGCGGTGTCGCACGAGAGGGCAAAATTTTAAATCGCGAAAATTTCGTAGCGATCGCCGCTGCGCGAGAGGGCAAAAATTCGGACCTCAAAAATTTCATATCGGTTTGCGGTCGCCCCTCTTGCACTTTGCGACGCGAAAGCTTTAGAGGTAAAAATTTAAGAGCGGGCGCCTCGGGCTGGGCGTGGCGCGCAGGTAGAGGGTCGTTAAATTTAAACAGCGAAAACTCCGCTGCAAATCCGTCCGCCCCAAAAAATCCGCATCGCAAAGCACTCATCTTAAGCGACGGCCGCAAGGGGCACGAGAACCAAAGTATCGCATTTTGCGAGCTAAAAGGGCTTGATTTTTGCATTTGCAAGATCGCTTACGCAAGCAAGCTTCTTAAACTCTGCTCCTACGCGCTTGATTTTTTCGGACTTTATTTTAAAATTTTTAAGTGCGATCTTGGTGGGAGCGGCACGGCGGCGGACCTCAAAAACGGATCAAATTTAAACAACCCCGCTTTAAACAGCTCCGCCGCGCCGAATGGCGCCAATTCAGACGCCGTATCATATAACGCAAATTTAGATGCTCCGGCAGATCGCAATTTAAATTTCGCAGATTTCGATCTGTTCGTAGGCGCGGGCTCGACGACCTATTACGCGCTGAAATTTTACGCGCGCAGATACGCAAAGCCGAGCGTAGCGCTAATGTATCCGAAAGGCTACCGCAAGGATTTTAGCGTCATCATCGCAGGCGCGCATGATCGCCCGACGTCGCGCGCGAACCTTAAAATTTCGCCCGTCTCGCTTAGCTTTTCGCGCCCGCAGGGGCTGTATCAGCCGCAGCGCAAAGCGGTAGGATTTATCATCGGCGGACCGAATTCCTGCTTTGAGATGGGTGATGAAATTTTAAAGCAGATTGAGGACGTAAGGGCGCAGTTTGCGGACTGCGAGTTTGCGCTAACGACCTCTCCGCGCACGCCGCGGGCTACCGAGAGCGCGCTAGAAAAGCTTAGCTGGGATTACAGCGTGATTTACAGCTGCGAGCCCGTAAATCCGATCGGCGATTTTTTGGCGCAGTGCGAGTGGGTCTTTATCAGCGAGGACAGCGTCTCGATGATAAGCGAGGCTGCATCTAACGGGAGCGCGAGCGTAGCCATTTTGAGTTTAAAACGCAAAGACGCTCATAATAAATTTGACGATTTTATAAGCGCTCTCGTTTCTTCGGGATATGCTAGGCGATACAGCGAGGGTGCGAAGCTAAAAAAGACTGCGAAGTACGATCTTAAGGCGTTTGTGAGGGAGATAAAAATATGAGGGTCGTGCAAATCCTGCCAGAGCTGAACGAAGGCGGCGTCGAGCGCGGCGTAGTCGAGCTAAATAGGGAGTTTACGCGGCGCGGCATCGAAAATTTCGTTATCAGTAACGGCGGCAAATTGGCACCCGAGATAGAAAACGAGGGCGGCGTGCACGTGCAGCTCGACGTTTGCTCCAAAAGTATCCTAAGCGCTCCGGCGCGCATTTTAAAGCTGCGTAAAATTTTAAGCGAGATCGCTCCAGACATCGTGCATGTCCGCTCTCGCGTGCCGGCGTGGCTGGTTAAATTTGCTCGCCCGCGTGCAAAGATCGTAAGCACCGTGCACGGGATAAATTCCGTAAATTTCTACAGCAAAATCATGACCGATGCGGACGCGATCATCTGTCCTAGCGGCTATGCGCGCGATCACGTAGTGCGAAGCTACGGCGCGGATGCGGCCAAAATCACGATCATTCCGCGCGGTATCGATCTAGAAAAATTTAATCCCAAAAATTTAGACGAGCGCTTCATTGCAGAATTTCGGCAGAATTTTAACCTCGCGCAGGATGATTTCATCGTCTCTGCCGTGGGGCGCATCACGCAGATTAAGGATTACAAAACCCTGATCCGCGCCGCGGCTTTAGCAAGCGAACAAAATCTTAAAATTTTGATCGTAGGCGGCGTGGGAGCGGGTCGCGACGAGTATTTTTCCGAGCTAAAATCGCTCGTAGCTGAGCTTGGCCTGGACGAGCGCGTAATTTTTACGGATTCGCAGAGCAAGGTAGCCGAAATTTACTCGCTCTCGTCGGTCACGGTAAGCGCTTCGAGCAAGCCCGAGAGCTTCGGGCGCTCGATGGCTGAGGCGATCGCGCTGAATTGCCCGGTGATCGCGACCCGTCACGGCGGCGCGCTCGATATTATCAAAGAGGGCGAAAACGGCTATTTTTTTGACGTAGGCGACGCGCAGGCGCTGGCGGGGCTGTTTGCCCCCGCGCGCGAGCTGAAATTTGACGGCTACGGCTATGTTTCGCAAAACTTCAGCCTAGAGCAGATGGTAGAAAAAACGATAAAGGTTTATGAGAGTTTAATATGAAAAAAATTTTTTACGAAAACGGCGCGCCTAGCGGCTGGAGAATCACATTTTTAACGCTGCTGCTTCTTTGGTGCGCGTCGCTATTTTTTAAAAACGCGGTCTATCAGATCTCCTTTGCAGCGCTAAATTTACTCTTTTTGGTGCATCTATTGTATTTTAAAAACTACGCAATCCTAAGCGAAATTTTGAAAAAAACGCGATTTATCGCGATCTGCTTCGTCTGTTTAGTGGCGACGCTAGCGATCTCAAACCTCCTAAACGAGGCTGTTATCTCAAAAAAAGCATGGCAGAGCACGCTATTTTTCATCCTTCGATACGGTACGATATTTTTGACGCTTTGCTATTTTTACAAGCTTAAATTCTTTGATCAGAGCGTCGTTTTTGCCTTTTTGTTCGTGGGGCTTGGGATTTTATCGGTGAGCGTGATCTATCAGTTTGCAAACAGCAGCGACGCAATCGTCTTTTCAAGCGATTCTGTTCGCGGCGGACTTAGCGGATCGCTTTCGAACCGCAATATTTTAGGGCTTTTTATGGGCTTTGGGCTCTGCCTTAGCGCGGTGGCGATACGGCGGCCTTTGGCGCTTAAATTTGCGGCTCTATTTTTGTTTGCATTTTTTATGATCTTTTCATTTTCCAGAGCGGCGTGGGTTGGCGCGTTTTGCGCGCTTGTGTTTTACGGCGCGTTAAATTTAAAGAGCCTAAACAAAAAATACCTGCTTTTCACGGTAGGCTTTATCGCGATTTTTGCTGTTTTGCTTGCGCTTTCGCCGTCGTTTGAGCAAAGGCTAGCCGCGCTATTTAGCGGCGATTCTTCGGGTAGGACCGTGATTTGGAGCTATATTTTGGAAATGGCGCAGCAAAAGCCTATCTTGGGCTACGGGCTGGGCTCATATATAAATTTGCCGGGCTCCCCGGTCCTTGAGCATCCTGAATACAACGCGCCGCACAATCTATTTTTAGAAATTTTACTTTATAGCGGCGTGTTCGGCCTCATCTTTTACGGCTTGATTTTATTTAGCGTTTTTAAAGAGTGCATTCAAAGCAGGCAGTTTGGGGTTCTTACGCTTCTAATCTATCTTTTGATAGATTGCCAGTTCGACCACGGCGCGTATCTGTCGAAAGAGGCGCTAAGTCTGGCTACGATTTTGAGTTTTTTGGCATATCGCATGAGGATCGAGCGATGATCTACGCGGCGGTTTTGGCTTTTGCGGCGGTAGCGCTTTTTGCGTGGTTTTGCCTGCGCTTTGCGTGGTGGGCGAAGGATCTGCCTTACGAGTATCCGCGCGTGCTGATGTATCATATGATCCGCGAGCATCTGCCAAAGCATGCCTCTAAATTTAACCGCCTGCGCGTGACCCCCGCCGCGTTTGAAAAACAGCTTGCATGGCTGAAGCGAAGCGGTTTTACGAGCTACACTTTAAGCGAGCTTGCAAGTTTGGATAAAAAGCCTGCAAAGGCGGTTTGTATTACCTTCGACGACGGGTATCGCGATAATCTCACGGGCGCTCTGCCGATACTTCAAAAATACGGCTTTAAGGCGACGATTTTCATCGTGAACCGGCGCTTTGACGGGGATTGGGCGACCGATAAAGATCTGAAAAAATCAAGCGATGAGCTAAATCGCGAGGAGATGCTAAGCGACGAGGAGGTCCGCGAGCTTTTGCGAAGCGGGCTTATCGAGATCGGTTCGCATACGCTGGATCACGCAAACTTGCCTAGCCTGGATCCGCAAGAGCAGCTGCGCCAGATGAGTGAATCAAAACGCGAAATAGAGGCGAAATTTGACATCCCTTGCAGCGCCTTTGCCTATCCGTTCGGCTTTTACGACGAGATTAGCGTGCGCTGCGCGCGCGAGGCGGGCTTTAGCTGCGCCGTTACGACGCAAAACGACGTATTCCGTCCACACTACTCAAACTTTGAAATTCCGCGCATCATGGTTAGCGGCAGACAGGGGCTTTTTAGCTTTATTTTGAAGATGAAGAAGGGCAGAAATAGATGAAAATCGCCTATCTTTGCTGCTCCAGATTTTACGGCGGCGTCGAAAAGATCGTGATCGACTCGCTAAATGAGCTTTGCAAAAGCGCGCAGACGGCGCTAATCGTGCCCGATAGATGCGAGTTTTTGCAGCGTCTGGATGCGCGCGTGCAAATTTATCAGTACAAAAGCCGCGACAAGCGCTACAATCCGTTTTTGTTCGCTGAAATTTATCGGTTTTTACGCTCGGGCGGATTTGAAATTTTGCATTCGCACGGCGCTAAAGCCGCGCAGATCGGCTTTGTGGTCGAAAAATTTTTAAGCCTTAAGCTTGTTGCGACCAAGCACAACGATCGCAAGGCGCCGGTTTTCGATCGCGTGCGAAACGTCATCGCAGCCTCGCGCAAGGTCGCAACCACGATAAATCACGCCGCGAAGGTGATATATTTCGGCATAGAGCCGCGGCGGGAGTTTGCAAATCGTGAAATTTTCGCGCTCTGCAAGGAAGCGGAGGGTGCCGCAAACGTGGCGTCCAAGGAAACAAAGGGTGCGCGCGGCGACTCGGCTGGCGTTGCGGGTGCGTCGCAAAATATGGCTTACGCTGCGGACACGTCGCAAGATATGCCTGATAGGGCGAGTGTATCGCAAGATAGGGCTTTGGATGCGGACGCATCGCAAAATAAGACCAGCAGCGTATTCGTATCGCAACAGGGCGCAAACGCAGCGGCGGAAAATTTTAAATTTAGCATCGTCGCGGTCGGCAGGCTCGATAAGATCAAGGGTTTTGATCTTTTGATCCGCGCCGCAAGCGAGCTGAAATTCGATTTCGAGCTTAAAATTTACGGTCAGGGTGGCGAGAGGCAAAATTTGCAAAATTTAATCGATTCGCTAAAATTGCAGGACCGCGTGCGGCTATGCGGCTTTTGCGACGACGTTGCGGCTGTGCTTGCCGCATCGCACCTGCACGTCATCAGCTCGCGCAAGGAGGGCTTTCCGGTGATTTTGATCGAAGGTATTTTTTATTCGCCCGTGCTGATATCTACCCGCGTGGGCGGAATTTCGGAAATTTTAAGCGAAGAGTTTTTGTATGAACCGGCGAATCTAGGCGCTAAAATCGATGAAATTTACCGCACTTACGGCAAATACGCACGGGCTTTTGCGCAAAAACACGCCAAGTTCAAGCAAACTTTGACGCTGCAAAATTATATTAGCTCGCTTAAAAATTACTACGAGGAGCTGTTATGCGAAGCCTAAAGATCGTGCATTGCGGCATTTTCAACGAATACGACGACGGCAGTTTTTTCTACGGCATGGAGCGCAAGATCAGCCACGGGCTCATCCGCAGCGGACATTTCGTCTATGATTTTAGTTACCGCGATTGGGAGCGGAGCCTGCGCTTTTGCGGGCTGAAAAACAGCGGGTTAGCTAAAATGAACGCCAAACTCGTGCGTATCTGCGAAAACATCGGCGCCGATCTGCTTTTAATCGGCAAGGTCGAAAAGATAAAATTTGATACTCTAAGCCGCATCAAAAAGCTACTGCCGAAGATCAAAATAATCCAGTGGTATGCAGATTTAAGAAGCGCCGATAGCGGCGATTTTAATAAAATTTCCCTAGCCGATGCGTTTTTTTGCACTAATGCTACGGATCTGGCGGAAATTTCGCGCCGCAATCCAAATACCTTAGTTTCGTTTATGCCCAATATCTCGGATGCCGCATTCGATAGAAATTTTGAGTCGGAAAAGAGCCACGACGTCCTTTATATCGGCAACGACTACCTGCCTAACAGAAAGGAATTTATCGAGACTCTAAAACAGCTATGCGCTAAAGAGGGGATCGAGATTAAAATTTACGGAAGTTTAGGCGAGCCGCTTGTATTTGGGGAGCGGTTTCAGCAAGAAATTTCGCGCTCTAAAATAGCGATAAATTTTAACGCGGATGACGGCGTTTGGAAGCCGAATCAAAGTAAAATTTTATACTCATCCGATCGAATGGCTCAATTTATGGGGTGCGGAGTTTGCACATTCAGTCCCGCTATAAAGGGCTTGGATAGACTTTTTATCGATGGGTGCGATGTCGTATATTTTAGCGATGTAAAGGATTGTTTTGCCAAGATCAAAGAATGCTTGCAAAACGGAAGTTTCGAGGCTATCGGCAAAAATGGTCGGGCTAGGGCGCTAGAAATTGTAAATGCCACGCGCGTATCTAAATTTATGCTGGAGCTGACATTTGGCTTGATGCTTAGCGAGCCTTACGAATGGCGCGAGTTCGTCTATAAAAACGGAGAGAAATTCAGATGATTTATTTTGTAGCCTTTCTGATCTTTGCCGCCGTAGCGGGCGTTTCGCTGCGGTATAACTGGTGGCGGATCCCGCAGGGCTGGCATAAGGCGCGGGTGCTGATGTATCATAGCGTAGAGGAGCACAAGGGCGATAAATTCGACAAATGGCGGCTGAAGCCTGCGGATTTTGAAAGACAGATCGCGTGGCTTGCGAAAAATGGCTTTAAAAGCTTTAAGCTTAGCGAGCTTATCGCGCTAGAGCGGCTGCCTAAAAAGGCGGTTTGCATCACATTCGATGACGGGTTTGAAAATAATTTTACCGACGCCTTTGAAATTTTGAAAAAATACAATTTCAAAGCGAGCATATTTTTGGTCCCGGACGCCGCGCAAAACGACTGGGAGCGCGCTAACACGACCCATCTTGCGCGGATGCTAAGCGAGGAGCAAATTTTAAAAATGCAAGCAAGCGGGCTGGTGGAGTTCGGCGCACATACGATGCACCACGTAAATTTAGACCTTACTTACGCGAGCGATCCGCAGCTCGCCGCAGACGAGATCATCGAATCCAAGGCTCGCGTAGCGCGTATTTGCGCTCAGCCGTGCGAGGTGTTTGCCTACCCGTACGGTAAATTTAACGACGAAATTTTAAATATCGCTAGATCAAATTTTAAAGGCGCGGTGGTCGTCAAGCGTGGACTTTACGAGGTAGGCGACGACAGATACGCCGTAAAGCGTATCGGCATTTTGGGTACGGAGGGGTTTTTTGATTTTTGGCTGAAATTTACAAGGATAAGGAACAAACTATGATTAAAGCGTCCGTTTATGCAATAGTGATGAATGAGGAGCGCCACATCGAGCGTATGCTGCGTAGCGTGGCGGATTTCGCCGAGATCATAATCGTCGATAGCGGCAGCACCGATGCCACGCTGCAAATCGCGCGTAAATTTACCGATAAAATTTACCATCACGACTGGCGGGGCGAGGGGGTGCAGAAAAACTACGCGTTTTCGCTATGTAGCAACGAATGGGTGCTAAATCTCGACGGCGACGAGGAGGTAAGCCCTGAGCTAAAAGGCGAGATAGAGGAGTTTATGAGCCAGAGCGATTATTCGGCGCTGGATATTAAATTTCATGAATACTCGCTCGGGCGCAAGTGCTCGGATCTCGTGCGCAAAAATACTCACATCCGCTTCTTTCGCAAGGAGTGCGGCGAGTATAAAAATATGGGAGTACACGCGCAAATTTCGATCGTAAAGGGCGCGGTGAAAAAGAGCAAATTTTGCATCAATCACTTTAGCGAAAAGCCGATCGCCGAGCTCGTTATGAAAAACAACAACTACTCCACGCTGCGCGCGCAGGGGGATTTTGAGAAGGGTAAGAAGCCGAGCCTTGCGAAGCTTTTGCTGATCTATCCGTTTGCGTTTTTTAAATCATACATTTTGCGCAGATCGCTTTTTGACGGGCGCAAGGGATTTATCACGGCAAACATTAACGCATTTTACGCGTTTTTAAAAGAGGCGAAACTTTACGAGAAGTATCTTAAAAAGGGCGAAGATTAATCGAAATGATAGAAAATTTTAGCTATCATACGGACCTAAATTTAACGGCGAAAAGGGCGAAAAAATGGACAAAAAAGTAGTAGCGGCACATAAAATTTCAGACGAAGAATATGAAAAAATTTTAAAAATTTTAGGTCGCGAGCCAAATCTGCTCGAGCTTGGGATTTTTAGCGCGATGTGGAGCGAGCACTGTAGCTACAAATCGAGCAAAAAATACTTAAGCGGCTTTCCGACCAAGGCGCCTTGGGTTATCCAAGGCCCCGGTGAAAATGCAGGCGTCATCGACATCGGCGGCGGCATGGCTGCGGTTTTTAAGATGGAAAGCCACAACCACCCTAGCTTCATCGAGCCGTTTCAGGGCGCTGCGACCGGCGTGGGCGGGATACTGCGCGATATCTTTACGATGGGCGCGCGCGTCGAAGCCAATATGAACTCGCTTCGCTTCGGCGAGGTGCGAGGAAGAAGCGAGAATGCACGAAAGCAGCGCTATCTGCTTAAGGGCGCGGTTGCCGGCATCGCGCACTACGGCAACTGCATGGGCATCCCTACGATCGGCGGTGAGACAAGCTTCGATAAGAGCTTTGACGGCAACATTTTAGTTAATGCCTTTGCTCTTGGTATCGTTAAAAAGGATGAAATTTTCTACGGCAGGGCCGAAGGCGTGGGCAACAGCGTGATCTACGCGGGCTCTAAGACGGGGCGCGACGGGCTCGGCGGAGCCGTGATGGCGAGCGATAGCTTTAACGACGCAAACAAATCTCTGCGCCCGACGGTGCAGGTGGGCGATCCGTTCGCCGAAAAGCTGCTGATGGAGGCGTGCTTGGAGCTTTTTAAGACCGACTACGTCGTGGGTATCCAGGATATGGGCGCGGCGGGGCTTACTTCAAGCAGCTTTGAGATGGCGGGGCGCAGCGGCAGCGGCATGAGGTTAAATTTAGACTGCATGCCGATGCGCGAGGAGGGGATGAGTCCGTATGAGCTGATGCTGAGTGAGAGTCAAGAGCGCATGCTGATCTGCGCCAAAAAGGGCTGCGAGGAGAAAATCAAAGAAATTTTTGCTAAATGGGATCTTGATGCCGCCGTAATCGGCGAGGTGACCGATAGCGGCAAGATGGAGCTTTTTTGGCACGGCGAGCTGGCGGGCGTCATTCCGATCGAGCCGCTTAGCGAGGCGGCTCCCGTGCTGGATCGCCCGATAAAAGAGCCTGCATATATGGCGCAGATCGCGCGGCAAAATTTATGCGGCTGCGGCGCGAGCGAGCGCGAGCTGGACGCGGCGTTTGATAAAATTTTTGAGGACCCCGAAGTGCTAAATAAATCCTACATCTACGATCAATACGATGCCAACGTGGGGTTAAACTCCGCTAAGCGTCCCGGCATGCTGGGCGCTGCGGTGATGCGAGTTAAGCAAAACGGCGTCAAGCTCGCGATGGCTGCGGACTGCAACACGCGGATGAATTACGTCCATCCTCGCATAGGCGCGGCGCTAGCGGTAGCATCGGCGGGGCGAAAGGTCGCGATGAGCGGCGCGACGCCCTTAGCTATCACAGACTGCCTAAACTACGGCAATCCGCAAAATCCAGAGGTTATGTGGCAGTTCGCGCAGGGCTGCGAGGGGATCAAGCAGGCTTGTGCCGCGCTAAATACCCCCGTCGTAAGCGGCAACGTAAGCCTATATAACGAAACGGGCGGCGTTAGCATCCAGCCCACTCCCGCGATCGTCTGCGTGGGCACAAACGAGGGCGAGATCATCCCTAGCGATTTTTGCGCTAGCGGCGTGAGCGTCTATCTGGTAGGCGATACGAAGGGCGTTTTTGCGGGCTCGCTTTATATGAAAGCGGTAGAAAACCGCGTCGCAGGCAGCCTGCCAGAGTTAAATTTAAAAATCGAGCGCGCTTTGTGGGATTTCGCGATAGAAGCCGGCAAGAGCGGGGTTTTGGCATTTGCAAACTCTGTAGGTATCGGCGGCGTAGCGATCACGCTTGCGAAGATGGCGTGCGTAGGCGGCGTAGGCGGCGAGTTTGAGATGAGCTGCGACGATAGTAGAGATATTTTCGACGAGAGCTTTTCGCGCGCGATTTTCGGCGTGCGCGACGAGGCGGAATTTAAAGAGCTGGCCGCAAAATACGGGCTAAGCTTGATGCGCCTAGGCACCAGCGGCGGCGAAGAGTTTCGCATAAATTCCGTCCGTAAAAACGTAAACGCGCTAAAAGAAATTTACTTCGGCGAGTTTGCCAAGATCGTAAAGAGCGAAGATTAGCGCGTGCTCGGCATCGTATTTCTTTTAATCGCGCTTTATATTTTCGCTCAGATCGGCGGAGTTTTCGGTAACTCCGGCTATCGCGGCAAGGCGCGAATGCAGCTAGGAGAGGCTAAAATTTTAGTAGCGCTTCTAGCCAAGGTTGCCAAAAGCGACGGGCACGTAAGCGAGTCCGAAGCTGCGATGATAAGCGAAATTTTGGACGATTTGGTGCGCCAAATGGGCGCCGGCGAGCGCGAACGCGAGGCGCTGAAGCTCGTTTACAAAGTCGAGAAAGAAAGCCTTGCAAACGTGCGCGAGCTCGCCGAGAAATATAACCAAACCTACCGCCCGAGCCCGAGCCGCAAAACTGGGCTAATCTATTTCTTTTTAAATTTAGCCTACGTCGATCGCGGTTTTAGCGCGGCAGAGCGGCGCACGATCTCGCAGATCTGCGACGGATTGGGCTTGCCCGAGCATATCCAAAGCCAGATGTTTGCGACCTTTGAGCGCAGCTTTTACGGCACATATTACGAAAACGGCGGCTCGCAAAGCAGCTCCGCTTACGACGAATACGACGGCTATAGCACAAGAAGCGGCGGGTATTGGGACAAATACGGCGGCAGAAGCACCGGCGGCTACGGAAGCAGCAGTTACGGCGGCGGCACCGGCTACGGATATGGCGGCACGGCGGGTTCGGGCTACGGAGGCTCGCAAAGTTCTAGCGGCTCATACGGCGGCGGATATTCTGGTGGATATGGTAGTGACTATTCGGGCGGCTCGCAAAGCTCTGCTAAAAGCAAAAGAGATCCGTATGAAATTTTGGGACTCTCCAAGGACGCTACGTTTAGTGAGATCAAGAAAAAATATCGCGAGCTCGTTAAAAAATACCACCCCGACATCCTGATGGGCAAGGGCGCAGACGAGGAGATCATCCAGGAGGGCACGAAGAAGCTTCAGGAGATCAACGAGGCGTATAAAATTTTAAAGGAGCGCTTCGGCGAGAAGTAGGGCGAGCAAATTTTAAAATTTGAGGGCGCAAAACGCCTTGAAATTTTGAGGTAGGGCTCGCGATACGCCGACAAGGTGCGGCGAAAGATTAGAATTTAAGGAGTGATGAATGAAAAATTTTATAGTTTTTGCCGTTTTGGCGGCACTACTTGGAGGATGCGCGAGCAAAAAAGATCAAAGCAAGATTGCCCGATCGGAAGATAGCGTATTGCTAAGTTATGACAGAAATATTTCTACTGAGTACCGAGCTCATAACGGAAAGCTTTATAAAAACGGTAAAGTGTTAGGCAAATATCTTACAGCACCGGGACTTGGTATGCAGATTTATACGGATGAAATGGGAAATGGTTATATAGATCCCAGTGCGATAAAGGAACATAATTCTAAAAAAATTACGGAGATAATATTCGTTCCGAACGAATTTCTTAAAGTAATCTCTTTTAGCCATAATGACGGCGTTTGTAAAGCATTGTCCGCAGGAAAATATGTACATATAAAGGAGTATATCACTATATATTCACGAGGTGAGCCGATCGTGGCATATAGTTATGATGTTTTGATGTCAAGAAAAGGAATGGGGAAAATTTCATCCAGGTATGATTTCGTTAATGAAAAGTTATCTTATGTGGATAAAAAAATTTTAGAAAAACTAAATTCGACAGTAGCAGATCATGTGAAAAAATCCGTCGTGCTTAGCGGTGCTACGCTTCTTGGTCTGCTTTGCAGAGAAAAGTCTAAAAGGTTGGATTAAATTTAAGGAGTGATGAATGAAAAATTTTATAATTTTAGCTGTTTTGGCGGCACTACTTGGAGGATGCGCGATATTGCGCCCGGCTAAGAGCGACAAGGAGTTTAAATTTTACGACGGCAACAAAACTGTGATCTATAAATTTGCGGGCGAGGATCTGTATGAAAACGGCAGAAATTTAGGCTCTTATTCTATGGATAGAAGCGAGTTTAGGATGCTTGTGCTCGACGAAGCGGGCAAGTCTTACGGCAATAACTACAAGTCTGCGCTGAATGCTAAGAGGATGAAATTTTATCTTTTTAACGATGAAAGGGCTATGGTATTTAGCATTTGGCATAAAGATGGGATTTGCAGCGTCTATAATGCAGGCAGATACGTAAATTTCGACTATACTTCAAATATGTTTAAAGACGGCGATTGGCTTTATGCGGACGGTAGAATTTCAAAAAGCGAGAGCTCGGTGCAAAATATGAGCTCGAAAGGACTAAGCGCATATAAAAATATGAATTTTGAAAAAGCGATCGATCGCAAAGATACGAAATATATCGCGGAGGACTTGGCTGTGGCTGGATTTTTCAAAAAGGCGACCGAGGGTCTTAAAACCATGATTTTAGACGATTTTTGCAGATAAACTTCGGGGGAGTTATGGATAAAATTAAAATTTTAGCGCTGCTTGCGGCGGTCGCGCTGCTCGCAGGCTGTATGAAGGTAAAGTATTCGCAAGCCGAGCTACATCCGGAAAATTCCGTGATGATGAGCTACGACGGGCAGACCGTCACCGAGTATAAAATTTCAGGCGGCGTGCTTTTAAAAGATGACGCAATCTTAGGAAGATATGAAAAGGAGGGCTCCAATCTCTATCTATTTACGGACGAAAGAGGAGTCGGCACGGCTAAGGATCAAATTTCGCAACGAGGTCTAAATAAATTTACGATCTACGTTTTTACGCCCAATAAAGAGCTACGAATCGCTGAGTATTCCGCGAGCGGCAGCGTTTGCAAGGCATTTGCGGAGGGCAAATTCGTAAACCTGACAGAGCACTTTAGCGGCTACGCTTCCTCCGCGCCGCTTTATTCATACTCGTTTTCGGCTTCGGTGTCGCAAAGCTCCAGCGCAAACGTGATCTCACGCTATGAATACGTGGGCTCAAGACTAAAAAATAGTAGGGCGTTTTTGCAAAGCCCGCATACGGCTCTAGGCAATACGGTTAAAGAGAGCATCGAGTGGCACCAAGACAAATTGCGCGATATTTGTAAGTTAAAATTTTAAAACCAAACCAACACGAAAGGAAAAACATGGGATTTTTATCCAAAGACGAAGAGCCGCATAGGCAGGGCGCCAAAAAGGCGGCGAAGCAACCGCCGATCTTGATGAAGCAAACGCAAGAGGTGATCACGAATATCGAGAAATATCTGGGCGCGCCGCTGCTTACCTATTTTAACTCGGGCGCGGGCAGCGTCTGCGGCAACGACGCGATCAGTATCAACGACCACCTCAAGGGCAAGCATTTCGAAAAGCTCTACCTTTACATCAAAAGCGACGGCGGCAGCGGCATCGCCTCGCTTAAGATCGTCTCGATCCTACGCAACCACTGCGACGAGCTGATCGCGCTGGTGCCTGCAAACTGCGCTTCGGCGGCTACGATGATGGCGCTTGGGGCGAATAAAATTTTAATGG
This sequence comes from uncultured Campylobacter sp., assembly GCF_938002845.1. Lineage (GTDB taxonomy): Bacteria > Campylobacterota > Campylobacteria > Campylobacterales > Campylobacteraceae > Campylobacter_B. The sequence goes on along the minus strand of NZ_CALKZP010000037.1, from coordinate 45,563 downwards.
GGCCGCTAGGCTATCTCACGTCGGTCGATACTTCGCTGCGACACGAGCTTTCGCCGGTTACGAACACCAACGATCAAGCCAACGTATCGATGGACGAGCTAAGCCGCGTGGTGAAGCTTTGGAAAAATAACGAGCGCCCGAACGACGAGAACCCGTACAAGGAGCTTTATAAATATATTCATCCGCTCGTTTTTGGCGCCGTCGATCGCGCAAGTAGCCTGTCGCTTAAAATTTGCCGCGAAATTCTGCGCTACCACTTCGAAGATGAGCAAAAGATCGCCTTTATCAGCGACAAGCTAAACAGCGGCTATCCGTCGCACGACTATCCGATCTTATTCAGAGAGGCTAACGAGCTTGGGCTTCAGGTCGAGAAGATGGATACGCGCCTAAGCGAGATGCTTCAAATTTTAAACGAGCTCTACGCCGAGATGGGGCAGCGCACCTTCACCGACTTTGATGAGAACAACTACCACGACAACAACATCGCCAACATCATCGAAATTTCGGGATGCCAGATCTACTATCAGATCGACAAGGACTGGTTTTACCGCGAGGAGGAGAAGCGCTGGATCGTGCTAAACGACGAGAGTTCGTGGCGCAAAAACGAACTCGACGGCAAAAATATTAAAAACAGCATCTATTATATTTAGTGCGGTTTTGGATCTCGTGCCGATTTAAATTTACGGCTTGTAAAATTTAAAGCGGCGCGTAAAATTTAAACGAGCAGCAGCGCAAGGTGCGATTGATGATGACATAGCCGCGCTTATGGATGAGCTAGAAAACAAAATTTGCAGGTAAATTTAAAATTTTAAAAAGCGGCAAAAGCAAGTGCAGCCCGGCTCGGCGATAAAGCTGCGCCGTTAAATTTTAAATTTAGCCGGTTCGCGCAGGTCCTTGCGGCTAAATTTGCGCTGCGGTTTAAATTTACGTTTCGCGCGCGGCTTTTAAATTTAGCCTTTGCAAGCGGCGCAAAATTTTAAAATTTACGTCTGCGCGAGCAAAGCGGCGGCATTTGAAAAGCAAATTTAAAATTTGCGCGCGGTAAATGCGGTAAATTTAGCAAATTTCGCTTTGCCGATTTTCGCTTCATAAATTCGGCAAAATTTTAAAATTTAAAGGGTTTTTGCGATGAAATTTTTTATCTCATCTCTGTTTTTGGTTCTGTCGCTGCTCGGCTGCGCGGGCAAAAACTCGCCCGCAAGCGATAAAACCTACGTTCTTTCAAACGAGCTTGGAGATACGAAATACGCTTTTTACGGCGACAATCTATACGAAAACGGCGCGATTTTAGGCCCTTACGAAACGCGAGGCGATGCGAAGCTTGCGATTTTAGGTGGTAACGGCGCAAATTTAGACAAAAACGCAAAGCTCATAAAACTATATTTTTTCGAGCGCAGATACGGCGCGATCTACGCTGTAAGCCACAAAAACGGGGTTTGCGCCGAGTATAATAAGGGAAATTTCGTAGATTTTAAAATTTTATTTAATATTTTTCAAAGCAAAGAGTGGTTTAATTATAGTGGCGGCATCTCTCCGGGCGGCGAGAGGCTAAAAGAGCTGAGTTCGGCGCGTATGGCGAAATTTAATGGCGCAAAGCTCGGCGCAGCAGATGGAAAGACGAGGCGCGAGTATCAAAAGGCTCGCCGTGAGGCGATTTTGTATTTTCAGCTTAATGCAAACGACATGCGCGAGCTGATTTTTAAAAAATTATGCGAATAAATTAAAAGGAGAAAAGATGAGAGCGTTAATCAGTGTTAGCGATAAGAAGGGCGTCGTAGAGTTTGCCAAAGGGCTGCAGAGGTTCGGATTTGAAATTTTAAGCACGGGCGGCACGCATAAACTGCTTTTGCAAAATGGCGTGAAAGCAACGGAAGTGAGCGAGTACTCGGGTTCGCCCGAGATGTTTGAGGGGCGGGTTAAGACCCTACATCCAAAGATCCACGGCGGAATTTTGTATAAGCGAAACGACGCAAATCACGTAAGCCAAGCCGCGCAGCACGACATCGGCGGCATCGATCTCGTGTGCGTAAATTTATATCCTTTTAAAGCGACCGTAGCTCGCACCGACGATTTTTCCGAGATCATCGAAAATATCGACATCGGCGGGCCTGCGATGGTTCGAAGCGCGGCTAAGAATTTCGCAAGCGTCTATGTCGTCACGAGCCCACTTGATTACGGCGCGGTTTTGCAAAATTTAAGCGGCGCGGACGAGAGCGAGAAGCTGAAATTTAGGCAAAATTTGATGATTAAAGCTTATGAGCACACCGCAGCCTACGACGCGATGATCGCAAACTATATGAACGAGCGCTTTAACGGCGGCTTCGGCGCGAAAAAATTTATCACGGGCAGTAAGGTATTCGATACTCGCTACGGCGAAAATCCGCACCAAAAGGGCGCACTTTACGAGTTCGAGGACTTTTTTAGTAAGCACTTCAAGAGCCTAAAGGGCGAGGCGAGCTTTAACAATATGACCGATATGCACGGCGCGCTGATGCTCGCTAGCAGCTTCGGGAAGGCGCCTGCGGTAGCGATCTGCAAGCACGCCAATCCATGCGGTTTTGCCGTGAAGGGAAGCCTGCTTGAAAGCTACACCGAGGCGCTAAAATGCGATCCCGTTTCGGCATACGGCGGCGTCGTGGCGATAAATGGCGTTTTGGACGAGGAGCTGGCGCATAAAATCAATGAAATTTTTGTCGAGGTAATCCTTGCCGCTCGCGTCACGCCCGCGGCGCTTGCGGTATTTGAAAAGAAAAAGCGTATTAAAATTTTCGAGCAGGGCGGGGAGTTTTTAATTCGCGAAAACGACAAGTATGATTTTAAATTCATTGACGGCGGCTTTGTGTATCAGCAGCGCGACTACGTAGGCGCGGGCGAGGTCGCAAATGCCCGCTGCGTCACCAAGCGCGCGGCGAGCGAGAGTGAACTGGATGATCTAAAAATTGCGTGGCAGATCGCCGCACTTACGAAGAGCAACTGCGTGGTTTACGTCAAAAATCGCGCGATGGTCGCGATCGGCATGGGTATGACGAGCCGCGTGGACGCCGCGCGTGCGGCAGTGGCCAAGGCTCTCGACGTGGGCGTCGATCTGCGCGGCTGCGCGCTTGCCAGCGAGGCGTTTTTCCCGTTTAAAGACAGCATCGAGATCGCCCATGCTGCGGGCGTCGCGGCGGTGGTGCAGCCCGGCGGCAGCATCCGCGACGATGAGGTGATCGCAAGCGCCGACGAGTTCGGCATGGCGATGTATTTTACGGGAGTGCGCCACTTTTTGCACTAAATTTCGCTCACTACAAAGCGTGCGCGATGTAAATGGCTGCGCTCCGCTACGCGGCGAGCGTGATGCTGATCGGACTACTTGCGCTTTGCCATATGGCTGTGCGACAACGATTTAGCTGTGCGATATATCGTTTTGTAACGGGCGCGGTGCGGATCTAATGCACAGTGCTTTGTTACGCGCCAACGCGGTGCGGACCCGGCCGCCTCTATTACAAAGCGCGCGATGTAAATGGTCGCGCTCCGCTACGTGGCGGAGGCAGTGCGAATCCGACTGTTCGCGCTTCGTTATACTACTGCGCGGCGCGGGTTTAGCTGCGCGACATACCGCTTCGTAGCGGTGCGGCACAATCTAAATTAAATCATTCGCCGCCCCTGAATGGTCGCGAAATTTTATCTAGCAGCCGCAGCGCGAAAATTTTAAATTTAATCGCGCACGCAGCGGATGGGTTCGCGCCTCGTCGCCGTACAACGACACACAAATTTTATCTCGCAGCGCGAAAATTTCATGGCGCCCATTTTGCGTTGAAATTTCGGCGCCGTTTCGCAGTAGATACGGAGCGGAGTATAAATTTTTAAGGCGGTGCCTCGTCGCGATCGGGCGCGCGCATAGACAAATTTTAATCGTGCTGCGAGCAGATGGACGCCGTGCCGCAACCTAAGCGGCGTGTAGAAAATTTAGCCGCGCGGTGGATAAGTGCCGTGCCGCGATCACAGCGGTGCGTAGATAAAATTTTAAATGCGGCAAAGCAGCGGGCGCAGCGCAAAGCTTCCGTCTCGCGAGCAGTCCGTGCCCTCGCAAAACGGCGCCTGCGGTAGAATTCGGCCGCGTCGTAAAACTCGCAAAGGCGCTAATCAGGCTCAAATCACGGTTGCGCAGCGGTAAAATTTTAATTATCGAGACGGTAGCAAAATCTAGCCGCGAGGCGCGACAATAAAATTTCGCGCCGCAATAGGGCGTATCAAAATCTCTAAATCCCCACGTAAGCTGCGATGAATGGATAAATTTCACGCGAGCCGTAGCGCAGGCGAATGGGCGGCGCAAGGGTCTCGCTCGTAAAAGGGACAAATTTCATCGTAGCGCAGGGGCGATGAAATTCTAACCCTGCAGCGGTAGCGAAATTTTAATTCCTGCCGCGGCGATCAAATTCAACCGCTTGCCGCGTTAGCAAAATCCGGTCTCCGCTGAAGCGGTAAAATTTTAATCTTGGCGGCGGCGGTAAAATTTCAGCCCTCGTTATAGCATAGAATTTTAACCGCTTGCGAGGAGGTAAAATTCCGATGCTGTAGCGCGCCGCGAGGATAAGATAAAATTTTTGGTCCTGCGTCACTACGGCGATAAAATTCTAATTCTGCGGCGACGGCGAGCGAAAGCCCCGATCCTGCGGCGATAAAATTTGGGTACCGATCCGCCGTAAGCGATAAAATTTCTCTCTTTCACTCTCGCTTCATTTAGAGATTGTAAAATTGCGCAAAATTTAAAACGAAAGGATCAAAATGAAAATTTTCAAAACCTTAATCTGCCTCTTTGCTTTGGCGGCGGGTTATTTAGTAGCGCTAAATGCCGCAGACGGCAGCGCGGCGGACGCAAATTTTAAAGTTAAAGGGGGCGGCATGAACGCAAACGTGAAAGAAATTTATCTGGCAGGCGGCTGCTTTTGGGGCATGGAGGCGTATTACAAACAGCTCGACGGTATAGTCGCGACGCAGGTAGGCTACGCCAATGGCAAGAGCGATAAGGCAAGCTACGAAGGGCTGCATAGCAGCGATCACGCCGAGACGCTACACTTAAAATACGACGCCAACGTCATCAGCGAGCCTGAAATTTTGGCGCATTATTTCCGCATCATCGATCCATTTTCGATCGACAAGCAGGGTAACGACCGCGGGCGCCAATACCGCACGGGCATCTATTACGCCGACGAGGCGAGCGGCGAGCTGGCGCGCTTTTTCATAGCGGCGCAGCAGGCGAAATTTAAAGAAAAGATCGCCGTCGAAGTGGCGCCGCTAAAAAATTTCGTCCGCGCCGAGGAGTATCATCAGGACTACCTCGGCAAAAATCCCGGCGGATACTGCCACATCGATCTGCGCCTAGCCAAAAAGCCGCTTGAGGACGATGAGAAATTTAAAGTGCAAAGCAAGGAGGAGCTGAAGAAAAATTTAACCGAACTTCAGTATCAAGTCACGCAGGAAAAGGCGACTGAGCGGCCGTTTTCGAGCGAATACGACAAGAATTATAAAAAGGGCATCTACATCGACATCGTGTCGAAAAAGCCGCTTTTTTCATCCACTGATAAATTTGACGCGGGCTGCGGCTGGCCGAGCTTTTCAAAGCCGATAACGACCGATGCGATCGCGTACGCGCAAGATGACAGCCACGGCATGCAGCGCGTCGAGGTCTCAAGCCGCGTAGGAGGCAGCCATTTGGGGCACGTCTTTGATGACGGGCCGAGAGAGAAGGGCGGTATGAGATACTGCATCAACGGCGCGAGTTTGAAATTTATCCCGCTTGAGGAGATGGACGCGCTAGGCTACGGGGATTATAAAATTTACGTAGAATAAGCGTCGCTTTCTGGGCTAGCTCGCGATCAAGCGGCTGCGGGTTTGGCTTGCGGCTGGGCGGTTTATCAGTTCGGTTGCCGATCGGTTGGCGGTATATTGCTTCGGCGGTCAGTCGTTTTGTAACTCGAGTGCGCACTCCTCTAGTCTGCGGCTACTGCTTTTGGCGGTCGGTCGGTTTTATACGGCTCGGCTATCGATAAATTCGGCGGCTGGTCGGTTGTTTGAGGACTGGTCGGTTGCCGATCGGTTTGGCTGGCGGATAGTTTAGTTTGCGGTCGAGCGGAAGCTTGACGATCGGCGGACGGCTTGGCGGTTTGATGATTTATCGGCTGATAAATTGGCTTGGCGGCTACGGATGGAATATTAAAATTCCAAATACGATAAAAATTTAGCGGTAGTGGAATTTTAAAAATTTATCGATACGGAATTTCATGCGGCGCGAGCCGCTAAATAAAAATGCGCGGACGTAGTCCGCCCCGCTAGCGTCGTCGGAGGTTAGGTGGGGTTTGGGGCGGGAAGGGGAGCGACCTCGCAATTTAAGCTCCCTTCCCGCCCCAAGAAACAGAAAATACGGCATAAATTTCACAAGCCGTGGATTCGGCGATAAAATTTTGGAATTTTATCTCTTAAAATATAATAAGTGTAGCATGCTTAGCAAGAGATGCGGCGTAAAATTTGAAATTCTGCAACGAAAACGGCGTCTATGCAATGCCTGCTATGCATCCGCGTCGCAAATTTTAAATTTAGGATAAAATTTTAATGGCTAGCCCCGCGCAAAATAGAAAAATCCCCGCATAGATCACTAAAAACGGCGCGATTATCGCATAATGTATGATGAGCTCGAAGAAATTGTAGATTATGTGCTTGCTTTTGGGCTCTTTAAATTTTAATTCTAGCGGCTCGTTCGAATCAAACGGCGTGTTGGAGCGCAAAATGTGCCCCGGACTAAACATCCAGCGCACGAAATCTATTTTATTGCGCTGCATATAGTCTTTGCCGATGCCCAATACGCCGTTTATATAGCATACAAAGCCAAAGCCGCCGAAAAACAAAATGAGCCCGATGTCGATCAGCCTATCCGCCATAGCGATCTTTCCTTTGTCTTTTAAATTTAGAAATTTAGCCCGCCGTATTTGCTCTTGCCGGTTGCCTATTGAAATTCTAATTTTGCAGGATTGCACTCTTTATCGGCTTTGCAATCTTCTAACTTTTTGATCATCTCATTCAAATATTCTTTATTGTATGCCAAATCTCGAGCCATCGTCATATATTTTATTACCTCGTCTATGTCTAAAGAGTGATAAAAGTAAGTTAGTGCGCAAAATAAGCAAGATTCGCCTATTTTGCCTACTTCACAAGCCCTAGATAATCTTTTTAATCCCATAGGGAATTTATTCATTTTGATTAACAGATTGCCCGATATGTCGCAAGATAAAGCATTTCCAATCTCATCTTTTTCAAAACAATTTTTATCAATGATAGTTAATAAACTCTGACAAGCGCTATATTTACCGTCGCCCATATTGCACTTTTTAATAAGTTGCGAGATCTCTTGTGAGAAAATTTTATCGCATCCTCCATAGGAGTGCGAAGCATCACAATCATTTAATGCCTTACCGCGCTCTTCGGCGGACATTTTATAAAACCCGTCGCTTAAAATTTTAACTCCCGTAGAATTTTGTCCTTGCGCTTCGCTCGGCTCCGTATCTTGCGCTGCAAAAGTAGCCCCGCCAAAACCGAGCCACAGCACAAACGCTAAAAAGACCTTTTTCATTTTCCCTCCTTCGTTCATTTTATTACTTGCTTATGATACCTAAAAAGCGATAAATTTTATTTATTTTGCATGGGATTCGGGCTGCAAAGTTGTAAAATTTTTAGGATATTTTAAATTTGGCTCGCGGAATTTTAAGTAGGATAAATTTTAAATTCCAAGATGCGAGCAGAATCCTTAAGTAAGTTAAATTTCGGCGCGATACACAATAAATTTAAGCAGATTAAAATTCTTGCACGTTGGAATTTAAAAGAAAAACTAGGCGTCGCAATCGGGCAAACGCAAAAATGAGAAAAATGCGAAGCTAAAATTTATCGCATGTCGAAATTTAAACCGCCTTTTGGCTAAATTTAAGTTAAAAACGCTATAATCCCGTTTCTTTTATTTCGTGCGCTCGTAGCTCAGCTGGATAGAGCATTTGATTGCGGTTCAAAAGGTCGGGGATTCGAATTCCTCCGGGCGCACCATCCACAAATATCTTTTTAAACCGAGCTTCGCTATAATCCGTGAAATTTTAATCTTGGAGCAAAAATGAGAGCATTCGCCGAATGGGAGAAGCAAGAGGCGCTTTTGGTGTCCTTGCCGCATGCAGGTACCGACTGGGCGCCGTATTTGGGCGAGATACGGGCGGCTTACCGCGACTTTATCGCCGCTGCAGCGAGGTTTGAGCCGGTCGTCGCAATCGCGCCGAGCCGCGAGGATTTTGAGCAAATTTGCGGCGGCTTAGCAAACGTCAGCTTCGCGCAAATCGACACCGATGATACGTGGATCCGCGATTACGGCGCGATCGACGTAGAGGAGGGCGGCAAAATCACCGGGCTAAATTTTCGTTTCAACGCATGGGGCGGCAAGTTTGCAAGCGCCAAGGACGACGCGTTAAATTCCAAGCTTTACGCCGCGAGCGCCCGCCCGCTGCGAGACGTGGATTTGATCTTGGAAGGCGGCAGCGTCGATTTTGACGGCGCGGGCACGATGCTAACTACCAGCGCGTGTTTGCTAAACGAAAATCGCAACTCCCTTAGCAAGGCCGAACTGGACGCGCGGCTGCGCGAAATTTTTGGGCTGAAAAACATAATCTGGCTGGGACACGGCTTCATCAAAGGCGACGATACCGACAGCCACGTAGATACCCTCGCACGCTTTCTAAGCCCGCACACTGTGGCTATTTCGTCGTGCGACGATCCGAGCGATCTGCACTATGCGGAGCTTGGCGCGATGAAAGATGAAATTTCATCGCTCGGATACGACGTGATCGAACTGCCGATCCCGCGCGCGATCTTTTATCAGGGGCGCAGATTGCCCGCGACTTACGCAAATTTCGTCTTTTTAAACGGCGCGCTCATCGTGCCTACCTACGCAGACCCCACAGATCCGCACGATCCAAACCGCGCGGCGGACGAGCTGGCACTGTCGCGTCTGCGTGCGGCGTGTGCGGATCGCGAAGCAGTGGGAGTGAACGCGCGCGTTTTCATCCGCCAAAACGGCTCGCTGCACTGTTCGTGCATGAATAAATTCAGGCTTTAAATTTAGATCGAAGGAAAAATTATGAAAATTTTAAAAGTTGGGCTGATTTCGCATAAATTTGAAGGTACCAAATCGCGCACGATAGCACGCAGCATCGAGCTCATCGCGCGTGCGGCGGCGAAGGGTGCGCAGTTAATCGTTTTGCAAGAGCTTCATCAGACGCATTATTTTTGCCAGCGCGAAAATACCGAAAATTTCGACTATGCGCAGGATTTCGAGTGCGATTTGCGGCTGTGGAGCGAGGTAGCGAAGAGATTTGGCGTCGTGCTGGTAAGCTCGCTTTTTGAGCGCCGCGCCGCGGGGCTATATCACAATATCGCCGTGGTCTTCGAGCGCGACGGCTCTATCGCGGGGCGGTATCGCAAGATGCATATTCCCGACGATCCGCAGTTTTACGAAAAATTTTATTTCACGCCTGGTGATCTGGGCTTTGAGCCCATAGACACGAGCGTGGGACGGCTCGGCGTGCTCGTGTGCTGGGATCAGTGGTATCCCGAGGCGGCGCGCGCGATGGCGCTACGAGGTGCCGAGCTACTGATATATCCGACCGCGATCGGGTGGTTCGACGGCGACGGCGAGGACGAAAAGGCACGCCAGCTGGAGGCCTGGGTCGCGGTACAGCGCGGGCATGCGGTGGCAAACTCCCTGCCCGTAATCGCCGTAAATCGCGTGGGCTTTGAAAGCGCCGCGCTTAGCGAGGTTTCGCCGGATGAAATTTTATCCGGGAGCGAAGCAAATTTGAATGTGCGCGATAAAATTTCGCGCTCCACGGATGCGAGCGGCGAGAGTAAAATTTTAAGCGAGGGCGGAATTTTATCCTTTAGTAACGGGGCGCTAACGGGTAGCGGCAAAATGGCGATCGGCGGCGAAATTTTGCCCGCAAAGGGTGAGGCGGCGCGAGAGAATTTAAAGATTTCAATAGAGATCAAATTTAACGGCGAAACTCTAGAGGTGCTGCCGAATAAACAGCGCGTAGGCCAGCTTGTCAGCGAAGATGGGATTAGGTTTTGGGGCAATAGCTTTGTTTTTGGCGCGCAGGGCGAGCAGTTGTTTCGCGCAAACAGCACCGACGAGCTATGCGAAGTCGTAACCATCGATATGCAAAGATGCGAAAACGTGCGCCGCTGGTGGCCGTTTTTGCGCGATAGACGCGTAGAAAACTATGAAATTCTCACAAAAAGATACGGGCTGTAGCATCCTGTATCTCGAATAGTCATATAGTTTATCGGGTGCGCACGAGCGAGAATGAAAGCAAATGATTTTTATGGTACCATTGTGCAGATGCGTCGTCAAAATACATTAAATAGATCGATTGGGCCTAAAATTTTGATTTTGAAATGCCCGCAAAATCGGATTTTGTAAATAAATTGTAAAAAATTTGCCAAAAACTATTGACAATTTTTAAATTTTTCTCTATAATTCTGCCAAGTTTCGCATATAGGTATGCGGGATGAATTTTATTTAAGGAGTAAACCATGAAAAAAGGTTTTACTATGATCGAGTTGATCTTCGTTATCGTTATTTTAGGTATTTTGGCAGCTGTTGCTATTCCAAGACTTGCAGCTACTCGTGATGATGCTGAGGTTTCTAAGGCAGCTACAAATATTCAAACAGTAGTAAGCGATTTAGGTGCTTATTATACTTCACAAGGTAATTTTAGTACAACTTATAGCGAGATGTCAAATGTTGCTAATCCAGTAAAGGCAAAAGGAAGTACTTGTTTTACAGTAAATACTCAACCTACTGATATAGATGGTGGTAATGGTACTATAAAAGTAGCTGTAGATAACGCAACTGGACTATGTAAACAAGTATGGGAAATGCCTGGTTTACAGCAAGTTGCTGATCAAATTAAGGCTAATGGTGCGAAGCTTAAATTTGGTGGCAAGGGTGTAGTTTATAACTAATAAATAGTTATAAATATTATTGATTTTTAGCCCTAGCATTTAGCTAGGGCTTTTTTATTTTACAGATTTAAATATTTGCTTATAAGATATATTGATTTTAAAATTTTCTACTCATTAAAATCTAAGAATTTCGTATAAGATAGTATTGACATTACGTAAATATTTATGTATAATTACATTTTTATAGTTTTGGGGTATAGCCAAGTGGCAAGGCAATTGGTTTTGGTCCAATCATTCGGAGGTTCGAATCCTCCTACCCCATCCACTTTCGCGAATGCTATTTTAAATTTATTCGCGTTTTTTTATCGCAGAGTAGAGCAGTGGTAGCTCGTCGGGCTCATAACCCGAAGGTCGGTGGTTCAAATCCACCCTCTGCAACCAAACACCCATTACAAAGGCATTTGATAAAATCTTAAAATATTCTTATTTTTCTAATGGAAAGCATTAAGCTTATTTTAAGCGTATGGATCACAACGCTTATTTTTTACTTAAACGGAATTCATCAAATTTTCAATAGTATTTTTCGATTGTTTTATATTAGCAGTGATGTATTTTTGCGTAGTAATGATATTCGTATGACCGAGAGTAAAACTCACTTGCTCGATCGGAAGCTTAAGATAATTTATGCAGTAAGTGCCGATAAGATGCCTTATATCGTGAAGCCTGATTTTAGGTAGATTATTCCTCTTTAACAAAGAATTCCAACTCCTACGTAAATCAACGAATTTTGACCCAGTAGCAGGATTGACAAAGACGTAGCCATTTAGCTGATTATTCTGTTTTGCGGCTATATAAAGCTTTAATAGCCTTTTATAAAGCTCGTCACTCATAGAATAGACCATATCGCGCTTAGCTTTATTGATTTGATAAGGGATAACATAAGTTTTAGTTTTTAAATTTACATCGCTCCAACAAAGACTTAAAACCTCATTCTTGCGCCTGCCGTGAAGCAGGAAAAAAAATATATCGGCACTACTTTCGGTATTATCGCAGATAGCTTTGATAAATTTCTTTTGAACAAGCAACGAATAATCAAAGTATCGTTTATTGTCAAATTTAGGTAGCTCAACAAAGTCGCAGGGATTTTTAGTTATAAGCTCAAGCTTTTGAGCGAATTTAAAGATTACGTGTAGCTTTGCAAGGATATTCTTAACGGTCTTGATTTTATAATCAGCTTTGATTAAGTTATTACAAAGCCTTTGAATATCTAAAAAGCTTATATTGCTTACGTCTTTTTCGCCCAAGCTTGAAGCTATATGCTTCTTATAAGTTGATATATCGCTTTCTAAAGTATGCTTACGAAGTATTAGCTCGTAAAATTCTACGTAATCATTAAAAAGCTCGTTAAGCAACATCGTAAAACTCCTAAAACGGATACGGCATAACGCCGTTATTGGAATACTTAAATTCTAGCTCTCTAATATCCTCTAAAGCATGCTCGGTAAAATATCTGATATGATTTTTATACCTCTGCAGAAACCCGCGCTCGATCATCTCATTCTCAAGCATAGCGTAATCTTGGACGCTTAGAATGTCATCGGTCATTTCATTTTGATTATCGCGCCAGTATAATTTTAGGCGCTCGTCGCTCATGTCTTTCCAAGCGGTGCGAAATATCTTATATGGGTTGTAATAAACTGGCTTAATACCGCTATTATAGAAACTTTGAATAGATTTTAACTCGTGAGACTGGATTTTACCGACGTTTTGAGCCGGATTGATATTTTTAACGTATTCGTGCATGAGCCTACCGCAGACGTAATATAGCAGGTGTCCATCCTCATATATAAGCTCCTCTGAAGTATATGGGATAGACATAAAGATACTTTGGCTCTTATAATCCCACTCTATAAGCGTATTATCGAAGTCTTTTAGAATATTAAGGTTGCCGAGATCACGCAAACCTTTAATGAAATTTATCTTACGGTAAACCCAAAGCGGGATTGGGTTTTGCGAGGATAAAAACCTGCGAATTTTATGCTTTATAAACCACGCTTGAACCTCGTTAATATCGTCAGTTTCGTTGAAATTTATAAAGGTCTTGGTAATATACTTCATCACGTAGCCCGTGGCATTGTTTATAGAGGTCTGAAAGCCGTTTATCTCGCCATTTGCTATCTGAGCCGGGGTCAAACGCTCGTTTCTTAGGTTTTGCGGGGCGTAGAACACGTCTTTATAAATTTTAAGCAAGTAAGGGATTGTATGCCTTGGGGCATATATCAAAGCATGAATATGCGGCACGCCGTCATTTTTATGCGGCTCAAAGGTGCGTATATACTGAAATACTTCGCCCTCATAAACGCGCCTGAAGCGTTTAGTAAATTTATGAAAATTATAATTTAGTACGTTGGCTAAATCCTTAATAGTAAAGGGCACGCCCTCATTAAGCTTTTGTTTCTGCTCAATCGGAAGCGATCTAATGTCCTTGGTGGTAAAGGTAGCAAAATTACCCACTAGCGCCTTACGGAAGCAGCCATTAAGCGTGATAGTAAGAAACACGGGCACTAGCTCATGCTTGACTGAAAGCATATGGATAGTATTTGTCCTATTGGCTACCTCGGCGTAATAGGTGCTTGAAAAATTTGCGGACTTTGAAACCGAAAGCAGGCTTTTTTCTTCACCGAAAGAATTTACAAATCTGTAATCTTGTAAAAACTTCCGTTGTCTGTCAATTTTAAGCTTTACGGCTGAAAGATCAGCCTCATTTAGTCCAAACATCTTTAATCTTTATTTAAGAGTGACAGATTTTTATTAAATTGACAAGGGAGAGAGCAAAAGCTCGCTGCGCTGGCGCTTAGCTCGCTTTTGCTCTTCGGTTGTCCCTTGCATAATGAGCCGTATGTTCTCATGCTCATCTTAATTTACCTCTATCGTAAGAGTAATAATGCTAGTGCTTTTGTAGTTTTGTTCTATGGAAAAGAGGTATTTTAAAATAGGTATGTCTTTGAGTAGCGGCACGCCGTTGCGTTTTGAATAGGCTACGTCTTTGTTAATACCACTTAAAACGAGAAGCTCGCCCCGCTTAAGGCTATAGTTCGACCTAAGTTCCTTTTTGCTCGTGCGCGGCGTAAGGGTGTTTTGCGTATCTAATAAGTCCTCAACCACCAAATCAAGGCTGAAATCAACGTTTGAATTCTGAAGCACAACCGGGCGAATTTTAATCTTTAGGCCAACGTCTTTATACTCGTAGCTGTTTTGAGTGGCGGTGCCGTTTTGCGTATAGGTGCTGGTGTTCGTTAGATACGGCACGTTTTCGACGGAGGAAAAATATACCTCGGCGCCGCTCTTTGCGACCAGAAACGGACTTTGCTTTATGGTAGTTACGCCGTTTTGCTGAAGCAGGCTAAGAACGCCGTAAAAGCCTCGTTTCTTTGTAGTTACTACGTTTGTTTCAGCACTATAAGGCATAGTAATTAGGTTTATGAAATAGTTTAGATCGGAGCGGGTAACGACGTCGCCTAAAGAATTTAGATGCGAGCCTATATCTTTATAATCGTTGGTATTGGTTTCAAGTATAGTAAGCTTGAAATTTACTTGCTCGAGCTTTTTATCACTTCTTTGGACGAAATCTATTATGTCGCTATATTCATCATCGCTTGCTTTGAATACAACGGAGTTCGTAGATCTGATATAGCTTGAGTTTTGATCGGTCATCTTGCTTACTATCTTATCGGCATCGTCGTAAGAGTTATTTGCAAGAGTAAGATACCTTAGCCTGCGTTCGGCGCTAATGCTGCCATTAGCATCGCCATAGTCCTTATTCTTCTTAAAGACGTAATAAAAGCCGTCAGTAAGTATAAGCTTTAAGCCTTTACTTTCTATGGCTTTGCGAAAGTGCTTTATCGTTACATCTGAATTCTTGGACGTATAAAAATAAAAGCTATTTGAATCTATCTCATCGCTAATTAGAATATCTATTTTTGAATTATGGCTGGCAACGTTGGCGAAATCAAGCAAATTTAGCTTAATTTCTTCAGACAAGGCGCTACTTAGAATAAATAGCACTAGAAAAAGAACTTTTTTCATTTAACTCTTCCTTTTTTAAGTTATCAAAAACGGGCTTATCAAAGCCAACAAAGAAATACGTAATACCTTTACCTTTAAACGAGCGCACATTAAATTTAGGCGGGGAGCGCAAAAAAATAAAATTTAAGTATCTCTGATCGAAATGATCGTAAGTGCCGTTTTGAATGGAGCAACGATCGTAGAAACAATAGATTTGGTATATGTAGCCTATAGGAGGCTCACTAGGATTTGGATTAGAGGCGTTGAATAAAGCTTTAGTGCTGTTACCGCTTCCGCTTTCAATAGGTTGATTGGATTGGATATCGGGGGCGGGAGCAGGCTCATCAGCAGGCTTAAAGAGCGAATAAAAGCGGTAGAACGCCAAAAAACAAAAGAAACAGAGCACCACAGCTAAACCAAAAAATTTAACTACGATAGATGAGCCTTTTTCCTTAGAACCCGCAACGTAAAGGTCAAAGACCTCATTAAGAGCAGGTAAAGTAAAACCACCACCCTTAATCATATCGTTTTGATTCATTCGGTAGCTAATGAACTGCTGATACCTAAGACGATTAGTAATAAGACGACGAGCAGGTTCTACGGCTTTATAAAAATACTCGGCTACAGCCTTGTAACCTGTATCAATTAGGCTTAAATCCTGCGATATAAGCCAAATATCTTGGAACAAATGCGCATGGTAAGTAAGCCACCAGGTTAAAATTTCATCACTCTTTTTAGTAAAAAAATTATGTGCCTCATCGATAACGATCAAGCAGTGATTAAGCTTAAAATCCGAAGCCTTTTCATTTAATTCAGTATCGTTAGCGCCACCCATATAAAGATCATAAAGCAAGCTAAGATTATATTTAAAATCGTTAATATCTAAAGGCTTGATTTTTTCGCTTTTGGAGTAGTCAAATTCATTTATATTCGTCCAGCAGATAGTATATTTATCAGCTTTCTTGGGTTTTTTGATAAATTTATCGAAAAAAGAAGGCTTAGGAACTTCGATAAAATTTTTATAAATTTGATAAACGGCTAAATAAGTCTTTCCGCTTTTCGGTATGCCGGTAAGATATGAGATAGCCATTTTAATCAATCCTAGAAATAAAGAGGTAATTAAGCAACTTAACAAATAAAGATAAGAATCTCATAACAACTTTTCCACCTAAAGCTACAATCAAAGTGAAAAATATAGGTTTGAATAAAGTATAAGCATCACCAAAAGCGTCAATAAAACCAATAGACTTAAGAACATTAAAAAATAAGGATATAATCTCATTTGAATTACCAGAATAAGAATTTATATAATCTATTAAAGCATTAACCTTAGATAATATGAAAGCAATAGCGTCCATTAAATCTACAAAAAAAGGAACAGCAAATTTAGCAAAAAACATAACTATACCGAGCATAAGCCCAAATCTAATTATAGCACCGCCCCATTTAGCTACAAAAGAGCCTAAAAAACTTACAATCCTACCCATTATAATAACCTCGCAACAGCTTTATAAGTGAATAACGAGAAAAGAAATAAAAATAAAGCATAAAAAATAAAATAAAGAACAGGACGAGCGTCCTTTACTACAACGCAAATATCAATAGTAATTTTTTTGCTTAATCCATCTTTAATAACAAAATCGCGAGTATAAGGACAACTATTAACAGAACCATGAACTTTAAAATCACTCAATTTACCTTTCTTAAGTCTGTTATAAGCACCAACGATTTGATCTTTGGCATCCTCAAAAATTTTCATAAATTTATTAGTGCCACCCTCAACAGTTTCATTAAGTTCATTTAATTTACTAAAATCAAATTTAGCCTGATCGTCATCCTTATCCCCAGGATTACCACCGCCACCGCCACCGCCACCCGGGTGAGTGCCATTTTTATCTTTGTCTTTATCGTCATCGCCCGGTTTATCAGGAGGGTTACTACCGCCCCCGCCACCGCCTGAATGACCGCCGCCGCCGTGATCAGGCTTATTAGGCTTTGTCTTATTATCATCAGGATTACTTGGCTTATCAGGTTTATTAGGCTTAGTATTGTTATTATCAGGCTTATCGGGTTTAGTTTTATTGTCATCAGGCTTTTTTGGATCATCCAAATATAAATGATCTATTTCATCGTAATTGCAGCCATAATCGGCATAAGGATTAGCAGAATTAACCACAACGCGAAAATCAGTGCCATCTTTTCTCTTACAACCAAAACAACATTTTGGCGTATAATTAATATTTTCACCTTTACAAGTATCGGGATCAGCAGAAAAAGTACCAGCGTAAACCGCATCTTTAAAATGACTAGCACAAGCACATTGAAAACGCAACTCTCTATCGGTTATATGCTCGCAATCATCGGCGCACTTATGATTGGCAAGATCATAACCGAGCTTACAATGCTGCGTAGCGAAATCACTATCGTAAGCGAAAACATCGATAATATACTTAGCAGTATTGACCTTAGGATCATCATTGACATCAAATTTTTTCAAAGGATATATAAAGGAAGGGAAAGTTCGAGCGCAAGCAACCTTATAAAACACCTGAGTAGAATAACCAAGATATTGAGTTATTTCATAATTGTTTTGAACTCTAACATAATGGTAAACTTCTATATCCGAGCCATCTTTTCTAAATCTATACATATAAAGCTCATTTTCTCTATCGAAAGCAAGCTTATAAGTATAACGGTCATCTTCTTTATGCATAGGCTCTCCGATAGGAGCACCATATTTAGGAATAAGATTAATACCACAACCAATTTCTGTGGCATTAGAAAGAGTGGCTACAAGTAGGAGGATTAGGGGGATAAATTTTAATTTATTAAGCATTTTTTACTCTTCCTTAAATTTGCGTAGGGGGAGCGAACCCGATTTTAATCGCAAGCTCATAAAATCGGCTCCCCCTGCGACCCTGTTATGCGCGGCGGCTTTCGGGCGTCCGAAAGCTACACGCCGCGCGCACTTCGCTTCGTTTATAGGCAAGCAAATAAATGGGGTTTGCCTAAGACCAACGGCGAGAAAATAGCGTAAAAGCCAACTGAAACGGAATATTTGCAACACCGAACCAAAAGAAAAGGCTAAAGAAATAATCAAACGACTTATTACCGATCCAATCAATTAAAACGAATTCCATCGCAAACCCCCGAAAACCTTATTTAATTTTAGAGATAGCAAGAAATATCCCTAAAACGAATAAAAAACCGCAAAGGCAACCGCTAAGCGCCATCAAAGAGCTGTATCGCTCTAAGCTCAAACCGGTTAAACTTAAAATTTCCGCCTCGCTCATTTTGAAAAAAGATCCAAACCTGCAAAAATAGACTTAATCGCAAAGAACGAAAGCGCCAAAATCGCATAAAAAGCGTTTAAAAGTAAAGACATATGTAAGATTGAAATCTGCATTTTTAAACCTTTTCAAAAAATACCGCCCGAAAGGGGGCGGTAAAATTTAGCGTCTAAGCAAAGCAAGACCAGCTTTAACAGCGTAAATCAAGCCGATTAAGCCGATAACGACGACGACAGCAGAAGTGAAAGGATTGCTATCAATAGTTCCACTAAATTTGCCATCCGCAAAAGTTACGTCAGCCATAGCCTGCGTAGCACCAAAAAAAACAGAACCGAGCAAAATCGCTAATTTGCCGAAAATAGAATTTAAGATTTTCATCTTAAACCTCCAAAAAAGAATTTTAAACTTGCAAGTTCTATCAAGCCGACCGCACGGATCGGCTTTGTAAAGCTTGTTATTTCTTAGGAGAAGCAGAAGTTATATTGTTTAAGAAATTTATCCAATACGCATCGTCTTCATCGGTCGTAAGAGTATATGCGCCATTGTTAAAAGACGGAAGCCCGGCGTTAAATTTTAAAACACCCTTGTTTTTGAAAAACTGATTAAATTTCGTAGTAAGAACCCCAGCAGTTAGATCATCTTTGCATAGAATGCGAACTATTAGCTCTTGTTCTTTTAGATCAACGCAATTTGTTACCGAATTCTCTTCCTCATATCGGTTACGAGCGGTAATCTTTACGGAGCTTGAGTAAGCCCGTCCGTTCATCTCGCCTTTGGCACCACTTTTTGCGATAGCACTTGCAATTTCGTAAGAAACCTTGAAATCTTGTAGAATGTAATCCATAACTCTTCCTTTATATTTGATTAAGCTTAACTCGATTAAACCTAAAGGGCGGAAGGAAGAGTTATTTTCACAAACCGCCCCAAGCAGTTTAGCCACTTACTCGGGTGGAACTCCCGCCTAACTTCGACCCTAGACATCTTTACTCTGTCGCGGCATAGTGCGGAAATTAAACACGGATTTTGCTATAATAACTTTGCGAATGGAATTATTGCAAATTCTCTGCGGGAATTATTGCAAATTCTTTATTAAAAAAACTTTAAATAGAAGGAATTATTTCCAATGGATAAGAAAGAAATTGCAAAATTTATCGGCAAAGATCTAAAGACCTTATACAACTGGGAAAGACAAAATCCAAATCTATACAAAATAATAATCTCATACTTTTCAGATAATACAACAAATTCTTACGAACGGGAATTATTACAAAAATTTAGGCAGCTCAAGGAAATAGAAAAGAGATATTACCTAAGCAGTATGGAAACCAAAATTTTAAAAAGAGAGATGGAGAAAGAAGCAGAAAATGATGAATAAGCTACTAATAGCAGTAATTTTAACTTTCACTAGCCTACAAGCTGAAGAAAGCATAGAAATAAACGTATCACCAAGCAACAAGCAATACCAATTTGGCAAAAATATAAATTTAATCGGCACGTGGGAAGCGATAGAAACTCAATGCTGCGTAAATTTCATTTTTGGCAGATACGATAAAATAAGAATGAGATTCGATAAAAGCGGCAAAATTTACAAAGTAGAGAAAAACAAAGAAATCCCAACCGATATGATATGGAGTATAAATAACAGCGGAGTAGTAAAAGTAGAAAAAGACGATAGCTATTATGAAAAAATAGGACTAAACGATGCTGCTAAATCCATACAAGGCAAAATGGTAAAAGAGATATTCAAAGGGGTAGAAACAATAGAATTTCAAATCCTATCTAAAGAAAACGACAACTGCTTTATGGTAGAAAGAAATTTAAAACTATGCAAGATTTCAGGAAATTTACACACTGATCCCGACGAAGTAATCCAAATCGAAATACATTAAAATATATAAAAAAAACGCAAAAACAAGCCTAAAAATTAGAAATTTACAAATCCTAAAAGGATAAAATAAAGTAATTAAAAATGTTAAAATATAGGTTTCAAATCCCAAAGGAAAAAATGAAGCAAAGCTTTAAATTCATTAAAACACAAATTTTAAATCCTAAAAGGATAAGCTCACTTCATTAAGCGAATTATAACCCCAGCATACTTAATTTTTATTAAATTTCTGCAAGATAGAAATAATTTTTCCATCAGCAGGATAGGTAGCAATAGAAAAGCTGCCATTTTTTTCGACAACTACGACATCCCCATTTTGAACTACCATGTCAGACGAAGCTTCGACGAAATGATTTTCAAGCGTAGCGCGATCGCAACTTTTCAGAAATCGAGCCAAATTTCGGCGATAGCCACCCGCTCTTTCCCAACCCAACAAAGTCTGATACGGAATACCCGTAAGCTGTGATACTTCTTTGAGCCTCATCAATCTATCCAACACTCTTGATGATACTCTTCATCAGAAATTTCAAAAGCACCATCGCCAACAACTGGAACAGCCAACGTTTTACCATTCTCAAGAATGACAAAATGATCTATATCGTAGTTTGACAAAGGAGGAGTATCCCGGGGCAGACTACGACAAATATAGTATTTCTCGCTATTTTTTGTAGAAACACAACGTTGAATTCGACTTTTCGTTTCTGAATCAAGCCAAGAAACATGATCTCCATCGTAAACATAGCAATATCGACCCATGTCATAATGCCAAAAACGAACATAATAACGCCCTTTTTCATCAGAACTATTACAATGACGAGGAAAAATTCTCGTCTGCCAACCGCTAACTATATTTTTCATCTATTCCTCCACAAATTTTGTGATAGAGTTTTGTAGATTGTCGTCCTCTACAATAAATCTCACTTCTTTGCCATCTCGATTTTTAGCAGTAGCAATACCGCTAGTAGCATCTTTCCAACTCATATCAAAATCACTGAAATAAACCCTAGTTTCTAGAATATAGCCCAAGCGACGATTGTATCTATCATATCCGTTGCCGTCAAAAGTAGCATATTTTTCAATCTCTCCATACTGCTTAACACGCTCGATCTGAATTCTTTTTCTCTCAACGTAGAAAACGTTGCCGTTAAAATCTTGAACCTTTGTCAAAACTTGCTTTTTCATCTTTTTCTCCTTTTGGGCTATACCCTTTTGATTTATGAATGAATTATACAATATATTTACTTAAATTATGCTGAAAAATATATCAAATAGCAAATAAAAGTATGAGATAGATACTTTTCATGGAGAAAAAAAGACAAAGAAAAAGAGCACATATTTCTCATAACCCGAAGGTCGGTGGTTCAAATCCGCCCTCTGCAACCAATATTTTTAAATTTATAGCACAGCATCGTGACTTCAAAATTTTATTCTTGCTTTCATTGTGAATAAGAAAATCTCATATAATCTAAATCGGAGTATTTTATCTACTAATTTATTTTCAAGCTGATGGCTTAAAATTAATAATTATCGAGAAAGATACATAAAACTCTTTAAATTGTAAAATTTTACCGATTCGTCTAAAATTTTAATTTATCATACCGCAAATCTTATCAATAATGTTAAGTAGGAATTGCGAAAGACTTAAATTTGTACGGACTTTCTTATCGTAACATTTAGAATTTTATTTAGCTGCCAGCCCACCCGCTTGCAAAGACGGAAGTTATGGAAGCTTATTCTTTATCTATAATTACCCATCTTTTTATAGATTCTTCATCGTATTGCTTTAAAATTTCTATTATTCTATTCTGTAATGTTTGCAAAGTTTCCATATATTTTGTAGGAATTAACTCAAAAATATCCTCTAATTCGCAGCACTCGATTATTATATCTATAATGCGTTCATCGACCTTATTTTTTTCCAAATGCGTTGAGATATAGGGTGAAAAACAAAATTCTTTGGCTTTCATCTATGGTGATCGCTTTGTGTTCCAATGCCTGTAATGAGCCTAGCGCCATTAGCAAAATAGCCCTCTCGCCCACAATATCAATATTTTTCTCTAATATCATTTGAATCGCTCCGCCCGCATTTAATTTCATCTAAAATCATACAAATCTTCCTCTCGTCCATCTCTCCATAAAGGCAAGGGTTTGCCAGCTCAAATATGATCTCTTGCAAAATTTCATCCTCATATCCTATATCCTCGCGGCACTCGATTAAATTTGCCCATTCCTCAAGGAGCTCATATGAAATTTCTTTATCGATGACCCTATTTAGGATGTTTGCAATGGTATTTTGAGTTATTGTTACAAGCTCCGATTCGCTATTAAAGCCTATCTTTGCCAAGTCGCTTTTTATCGCGCTTATATTTTTAGAAAAATTTATTAAATTTAATAAAATATCTATTTTGGCCATCAATGCTGTATTCACCCTTTCATCCTCACGCATCTATAACCATATCCTTATATTTTTCATAAAGCCTCGGTTTTAAAATTTTAAATTTCACAGCGTTTTTCCTTATTCCTTTCCAAATTTAACGCCTTATCCGATCCTCTTTTTTACGCCGAATTCAAATTCGATCCGCTCGCTTAAAGCAT
This sequence comes from uncultured Campylobacter sp., assembly GCF_938002845.1. Lineage (GTDB taxonomy): Bacteria > Campylobacterota > Campylobacteria > Campylobacterales > Campylobacteraceae > Campylobacter_B. The sequence continues at coordinate 22,754 of NZ_CALKZP010000037.1, read as the reverse complement.
ACTCTATACTTTTATGAAATTTCCTATACACAATCCAATTAAAATTTTCATTTAGGCACCTGCCCAGGGCTAATGACTGGGCAATATGCAAAGTCATCTCCGTTTCTAGCGCGATAATTAGTGATATATTCGATCGCCAATTCGAATGCATCGTCATCTTCTGCTTTAATATTCCAGCCGTCGTATGTGATGATGGGCTCATCGCCGCTTAGGCGATATACATCCCCTCCGACGATAAGCATATCTCTATCTCTTGCGATTTTTAGTACCTCCATTACATCGTCAAATCTCCAAGCTATAGCATAAATTCCGTACTCCTCTCTTAGGCGTATACCACGCTCTAGCAGATCCTGCGGTACGATATTTACGTAATCCTCATCTATAAATGACATAATTCGCTCCTTTTAAGTATAAGATTATTGCCATTGCCATTTTTCTATATCGTATTTCTCTACGAAAACCCCCAATACAAAAAAGCTCCTAATAAAACCCCCATTTTTTCAGAAGTAAATTATACTACAAACAAAAAGAAAAGGAAAGAGAAATAATCGAAATATAAGATAAGCACCTATATACTGGAATTGAAGAGAAGTAAAAAGAAGTGATTGGAACTTAAAGATAGCTTAATTGGTGGAGGTGTGCGGGATTGAACCGCAGTCCGAAAACAAACGACCAAAGCCTCTACATGTTTAGCAAAAGTGAAGTTCTCGCGCAGGCTCGCTCACTTTCCAAAACGACCCGCCGGCGCAAAGACTAGGATTTCACCCTACGGCTCGTCACGCCGCAGAGCTACGCTATCGCAGATTACCCGCAGCCGCGCTTAGATAGTATCGGCGCAGAGCAGGGCTCGACTGGACTTACGCAGCTTTAGCGTAAGCAGGAGCAAATTTAACGTTGTTTGCGTTTAAATTTAGTTTGGATTTTATACGCTGTATCCAAAGCGACATGCAGCCTTGACCCATCCGTTCCCGTCGAAGCCAAGTCACCCCCGAAAGAATGCGCGCGCATTTTACTTTAAAATTTTATAAATGTCAAATTCGGCTTATGCTAGAATTGTGTTCAAATTTTAACCAAATCAAGGAGCCAAAATGTCAAAAATCACGCTTTCTAAATTATACGAGATGAAAAAATCCGGCGAAAAGATCGTGATGATCACCGCCTACGACGCGCTTTTTGCTAAAATTTTCGACGACGAGGTCGATATGGTGCTAGTAGGCGACAGCCTAAATATGAGCTTCGGCGGGCGCTCCGAGACCCTAGGCGCAAGCGTGGAGCAGATGATCTATCACGCGCGCGCCGTAAGAAGGGGATTAAAGCGAGCGTATATGGTCGTGGATATGCCGTTTTGCTCGTGCGCGACGCCAGAACTCGCGTTGCAAAACTGTGCCAAAGTCTATGAGAGTACCGGCTGCGATGCCGTTAAGATCGAAGGCGGCGCGCATATGGCAGATACCGTGGCGCTGCTTAATCGAAACGGTATCGCCGTTATGAGCCACATCGGGCTAAAGCCGCAGTTTTCGCGCTTCGCGGGCGGTTACAAGGTAAGCGGGCGCGGAGAGGAGGGCGCACGCGAAGTCTTAAACGACGCTAGAGCGCTTGTCGAGGCGGGTGCGGTGCTGCTGCTGGTGGAGGGGACAATCTCCGCGGTCGCAAATCAAGTGGCGCTCGGTACCGACGTGCCCGTCATCGGCATCGGCGCGGGCGCGGGCGTGGACGGACAGGTGCTCGTGTGGAGCGATATGTGCGGGTTTTTCACGGAGTTTCGGCCGAAATTCGTTAAGCGTTATTTAGACGGCGCTGCGCTGGTAAAAGGCGCGGTGCGCGAATACGCGCGCGAAGTGAAGGACGAGAGCTTCCCAAGCGAGGAGTTTGAATATAAGCAATAACGGGATTTTGGGCTAAATTTTAAAATTTACGCGCCGAAATTCCAGCGATAAAGCCCCGCTTGCCTTAAAACAATGCTTCGTTTTCGCGCGTCGCAGGCTATGCAAATAGCTCGCGCCGCTTGAAATTTATTCGGCGCGAGCGATTGCGAGCGCTTTAGCTAGTGCGAGAGATCGCAGGCGCTTTGGGCGGATACTCTGCGCGGTATATTTTATACGGGGCGCCGTGCGAGAGTTTGCGCGCTTCTGCATGCGGGCGCTATTTATGTCGCCGAGCGCAATGCGCGAGCGCTTTTCATGAACGCTCTCGCGCCCGCAGCTCTAAAATACGCTACGAGCGCTAAATTTTACGCACGTAGCCGTAGAGCTCAAACATAAACCAGCCGTCACGCCTAAACGGTTTATAAAATTTAAGGAGAAAATTTGGCTAAAGCTTTAAAAATCATCATAGCCGCGGCTCTGGGTTTGCTCTTTTGCGTAAAGGTGCTGCCGATTTTGGCGATATTTTTTGCGTTTAATTCTTTCTTTGATAAAGATGATATGGAGCTGAAAAAAGCCCCGTTAATGCAAAATTACGAGCAAAATCGCGAGAAATTCCTAGACCTGTTAGCTTTTGCAGGTCGCAACTTCCCTAAAAATTTGCGCGTTACAATCCAGAGCACCTACGGCGATGAGTATATTTGGATCGATTTGGACGGCAACGAGACGAAATTTTATTCAAATTTTAGAGACAATGCGCCGGGTATTGGCGAAGGGTTAAAGCTCATTGGCTGGGACAAAAAGACGTTTGCAGAGCTAAAATCAAAGCTCGCAGCGATAAACGCCAGAACCATCGTGCTAAATAGAAGCGGCGACAGCGGGGTGCCTTGGGCGGAGATCACCTACCGATACGTGGAGCACTTCACCGATAGCTATCAGTTTTATGCTCCGGATAGCCCGAAACTCGCGGAGCTATATGCCAAGGGCTGCTCGAAAAAATTTCAAAGCGACGGCGTAGTGTTTTTATTCGAAAGCACAACGTCCGGCTTATATAGAGCGTTCTGCGATGGCGACGACGATAATAAGAGCGTTTTGATCGAAGAGCATGATTTGTAGAACTAGGCTCGCGCAGGAAAAATTTAGCGTCTTAATTTGGGGTGCGATCGATAAGGCGTCGCGAGGCTGCGTGGCTAAATTTAACTGTACGTTTGACGCTAAATTCCATCGCGCAAACAAAATTTAATCGTGCGGTTTGTCGTTAAATTTTGCTGCGGGAGCGAACTTAATTGCACGTCTGCCGCTAAATCGTCGCGTAAGCTCTCGCTAAGCTCGACGTCAAATTTTAAGCCCGAGGCTTTCTGCTCCGAGTTCTGCACGACTGCGAGATACAAACCCTGCGCGAAATTTTACCTAGCCGCGCAAGCGCGCAAGGCAAAATTTTGCATAAAATTATACGCAGAATTTCTTACAAAATTTTAACCGATTATGCGAGATAAAATTCTAGCCGGCTGCGTATCGCGAAGCTTGAAGCGCAGAATTTAAAGCCTCGTTGCCGCAAAAATAAAATCTGCATCAAAGCTCTACGAAACAAAATTTTGCCGCAAAATTTCGTTGCAAAATTCCAGACGCTGAATTTAGTATCACAAAATTCTAAGCGCCAAATTTCACGTCGCAAAATCTCGCGCGTATTTTTCAAACGGCTAAATTTCGCCTCTAAATTCTACGCACTCAAATTTTGCACCGCCGCTCCGCAATCACCGATCGTGAACGCCTAAAGCCTTAAATTTTACATACTAAATTCCGCGCCGTAAAATTTAGCGCAGTTACCATTCGGCGCGCTGTTTGGCGGCAGCTGCGGTGAAATTCCCACTTAAGGCATAGCGAGCGTAGCGGCATGAGTATAGCCTTAAAACGTCGCGCTAAAATTTCGTAGTCTTTCGCGACGGGTGCTGCTTTTTAGCCCAGCCCTAGGCGCGTACTGTAAAATTCCGTACCGCAAATTTTATTCCGCCCGTAAAGATCCGTCCCTTTAAAATTGTCAAAATTTAGCCATTTTTCGCTACACTTGCTAAAATTTTAAAAACGATTAAAGAGAGATTATGGACAGAATTGTAGAGATCGAAAAGATGCAGCTCGATGAGAGCGTGGAGAGCTCGTTGCGCCCGTCGAGCTTCGAGGATTACGTAGGACAGGAGAAGATCAAATCAAACCTCGCTATCGCGATCGCCGCGGCAAAAAAGCGCGCCGATGTGCTCGATCACGTGCTTTTCTACGGGCCGCCGGGGCTCGGCAAAACCACGCTGGCGCACATCATCGCCGCTCAAATGGGCGCCGCCATCAAGGTCACCGCCGCACCGATGATCGAAAAGGCGGGCGATCTGGCGGCGATTTTAACGAACCTGCAAAGCGGCGACGTGCTTTTCATCGACGAGATCCACCGCCTAAGCCCCGCGATCGAGGAGGTGCTGTATTCGGCGATGGAGGACTTCCGCCTCGACATCATCATCGGCTCGGGTCCTGCCGCGCAGACTATCAAGATCGACATTCCGCACTTTACGCTCATCGGCGCCACGACGCGCGCAGGCATGATCTCGGCGCCGCTGCGGGATCGCTTCGGCATGCAGTTTCGCTTGCAGTTTTACACGCACGCCGAGCTTGCGCGGATAGTGCAGATCGCTTCGATTAAACTCGGCAAGGAGAGCGCAGCCGACGCCAGCGCCGAGATCGCGCGTCGCTCTCGTGGCACTCCGCGTATAGCGCTAAGGCTACTGCGCCGCATACGCGATTTTGCCGAGGTGCGCGACGAGGGTGCTATCTCGCACGATAGAGCGCGCGAAGGGCTCGAGGCGCTGGGCGTGGACGAGCAGGGCTTTGACGAGATGGATATAAAATATTTGGAAATTTTATTTGACGCCAAGCGCCGTGCCTTGGGGCTTAGCACGATCGCGGCGGCGCTTAGCGAGGATGAGGGCACGATCGAGGACGTTATCGAGCCCTATCTGCTCGCCAACGGCTACATCGAAAAGACCGCCAAGGGCCGCATCGTGACCGATAAGGCGTGCGAGGCGTTCGGTCGCGTGCTAAAGACCGCGGAGAGAAATCTGTTTGAGGAGTAGGGCGGATGAAATTTTATACTTCACGGCGCTGAGCCATAGCTACGCAGGCGGAAGCTCTGCCGTGGCGATTTTGTATATTTGATCTTTGAATTTTGCTTGGTTTTAAAGCTTCTTCAGATTTAAAATTTCAAGCGGGAGATTTTGTAAATTTAGAGCAAATTTATTATCGGCTCAATAAAATATCCAAAAGAATATGAAGGGAAATTTTATGAAATTCACAACAAAATATATAAAAAGGCTCTTATATTATTTTTATGATGTATTTTATAGGCGTGTTTTTATCAAGGGAGTTTCGCATCCGCCGGCACAAGTGGCTAGCATAGGCTGCTATGGTTTGCTTTTTGTTCTGTGCGGGATGCTTTTTACTATTTATAGAACGAACACGGCGCCCAAGCAATTGAATGAGCTTGAGATAGATACCGGAATTTTAAGAAACGTTTATTATAATTTTCGCGGAAGCGGCGGACGAATACATATAGAACTAGAAAACGGCAAGAAAAAAGTTTATGAAATAAGCAAAAGTGATAGCGATATTTATGAAAAGCTAAAAGGGCAAAAAATCAAAATTTACGGCGAGCCAAGCCCGGATATATTAGGTAATAATGAAATTTTACAGCTTGAAGATAAAGATGGAAAGATATATAAGGAATATAATTTCGATCATAGATTGTTAAGACCATATTTGATGACCGCACAGTTTAAATTCTTTTTAAAAGGGGTAGTTTTTCTACTTTTATTGATATTTTTTATAAATTTTTCAGATAGAAATTTGATTAAAAAAAATCCAGAAGAAGGAGCAAAAAATGAGTAACGGGTTGGGTATTATTAGGGATGCGCTTTCGCATGGTCTTGCTAATGCGGCTGCAGCGCAAGCTGGAGCGAAGTTCTGCTTTCATATGCCTATAGGGGCGGCTATTATTCTCACTCTCCATTGAAAGTTAAAATTTAGTCTATTCGAGCATCCGTTATGCTCATTATTTTATAAATTCGCTATTCTTTTGCTCTACGCAGATCGTTATTTGCGATTATCAAGGTATATTGATTTTCTGAAAAATAGCCTGTCGCCCGTTTAGCTTTTACTTCATTCTCGTTTATCGTACCGATTTTTACTTTGCTTCTAGCAGACGCATTCGCTATACATTTTTCTTTTCCGCGTGAAGTTGCTATTGGGCTTATTGTAAGAGTTACGGCGCGAGTAGATCCACACATCGGGTGCGCGCGGCTTTAGATTTTGCGACGCGGCACGCACGTCTAGCGCCGACATATCGGCTCTGCCTGCCAAAGTGCTAATTTCATCAAATTTAGCCGCACGCACGTCCAGCGTCGGTCTGTCGACGCGCACGGTCTGCCCGCCCACGCCTACGTAGTCGCACACGCCACGCAGCTCGTGCACGAACGCGCGCTGCTTCTCGCTGCCGATCCGCCCATGCACCACGCCGTTTAGCGCAGCGTTGATTTTGATGAAGCAAAAGCTGCTCTCGCGCGCCAGATAAAACGGCTCCGCAAGCTCCGCTGCCGCGGTATGGCAAACGTCAAATTTCACCTCTATGCCCCCGCGGCGTAAAATTTCCGCGCCGCCCGCAGCCTGCGCGTTCGTATCGCGCGCGCCGATTACCACGCGCGATAGGCCTAGCTCTGCCAAAAGCTCGGCGCAAGACGGGGTCTTGCCGCGGTGTGCGCAGGGCTCGAATGCGGCATAGGAGCACACATCTGGTTTTGACGTATGTTCGAGTTATGCGCTATTTTCATAAATTAGGTACGATCCGTGTACATGTCGTATAGCGCGCTGTATGTTGAAAACGCACGAGAATGCCGCTCGTAAATTTTGTGAAATTTTAAAATTTAATCGAAATCTGATAAAAAAATTTATAAAATAGCTCATCAAATTTCAAAAGGATAAAATTTGCCGACGCCGAAAGATAACGCCGCAAGCCGCAATGAAAACCTGGCTGAAAATATAGCCCAAAATAACGCCAAAAGCGAGGCGCAAAATTTCACCGAAAATCAGACCGTAAATAACGCTGAGGGTAAAATCGAAGCCGCCGCCGAAGCCAAAGCGACTGTCAAAAACAAAACCAAAACCGCTACTGAAAATAGAGCCGAAATCGGCGCCGAAAATCAAAGCGAAAGCATAGCCGAAACGAGCAAAGCCGCCAGAGCAAATACCAGCGCCGATAAATCAGGCGCAGCTGCGCTAGACGCCGCGGAAGGCAGGACTAAAACCGCCGCCGAAAATCAAAGCAAAAACCGGATCGAAACCGACAAAGCCTCGTCCGCTGGTGCTTCCGCGTTAGGCGACGCCGCCGAAGCTAACGAAACCTTCTCGGCTAATGCTTCCGCGCTAGGCGCCGCTGCCGCTTCGGGAGCTGCTGCGGGTGTGAAAGCAGGTCTTGCCAAGGCTAGTGGGCGCGCGAAAACGAACAAGATATTTTTTATCGGCGCAACCTTGCTGATGTTTTGCTGTGTGATCTATCTGTTTTCGCCGTTTTTGATGGTGATCGCAATCGGCGTGCTGATGGCGGTGGCGACCTCGGGTCTGCACGCTAAAGTAACGAAGCTGTGTCGCGGCAGGCGCACGCTAGCCTCGGTGCTTAGCCTGTTTTTGCTCTGCGCGCTTTTTTTCGTACCCTTCATCTACGCAGTGATCGAGATCGCCAAAAACGCCGCGAGCTTCGATATGGCGCGCCTAAACGATGCACTTAGCTATGTTCAGAGCCTAAACATCAAGCTGCCCGGGCCTTTTGAAAAATTTGATACGCAGTTTCGCTCGTTTTTGGCAAACCTAGACGTCGCGGGCCTAGCGAAGCAGATCATCTCATACCTCTCGGTTGTCGGAAAGTCTAGCGCGAAATTTATCGTCGATATGGTGCTTATCGTCGTGTTTTGCTTTTTTGCATACCTCTACGGCGAGAGCTTCAAGCGCTTTTTCAAAAAAATTCTACCCGTCGAGCCCGCGCAGATCGATTACATATTTTCCGAGACGGCAAATACGATGAGCGTCGTATTTTACTCGACCATCTTCAACGCCGTATTGCAGGGCTTTTTGTTTTCGATCATCGCGGGGATCTTCGGCTTTGACGCGCTGCTGATGGGGGTGCTTTTCGCCTTCTGCTCGCTCATCCCTGCAGTCGGCGGTGCGCTCATCTATGTACCCACTGCGCTATACGTGCTAGCGGGGGGCAGCACCTCGGGCGCGATCGTGATAATGGCGTATTGCGTGATACTGATCTCGACGCTAGCGGATAGCTTCGTAAAGCCGCTCGTGATCAAATTTATCAACTCGCGCCTGGTCGAAAACCCCGCAAACATCAACGAGATGCTGATCTTCTTCTCGATGCTTTCGGGCATCAGCACGTTCGGGTTCTGGGGCGTGATCCTGGGGCCTGCGATTTTAACGCTATTTATCGCTGTGCTAAATTTATACGACTATCTAAAAAAGATAGAATTCGAGTAGGGCTTGCACCGCTTGACGCTTTTAAATTTATGAAAATTTCGCCCATAAAGCGCAATGCCTAACATGTCCTGGCGGCTTTTTCGTCCTGGCGGCTTTGCGCGGGCTTAAAGGCTTTAAATTTAAAGGCGAATTTTAATTTCGGCGCACCGCTAACTCTCTTTGAGTGCCCGCAGTATAAATTTTAAAATTTAGCTTCGGCGCGGAATTTCTACGCCTAGGAATTTTAAAATTTATGCTCTCGTTTTGAAATTTAAAAACCCTCTGCGCGCCGCAAAGCCCATGGCCGAACGAAGGGCTGCGATACTAGAGAGTAAATGCGCGCGATAAATTTAGCGTGTTTGACGGCGGCTGAGCTCGCTCGATGTTTTACTGCGGTACATCTCAAGCTGCGCGCGGAAGTAGTTTCTGCCGGCGGCTGGCGCCTCGGTCGCCGTATTTTTATAGCGGCATCCCAAGCAAACGGGCGTCGTAGCGGCTATAGGCTGTGGCGCCGGACAGCAGTCGCTACGGCACCGCCTTTTATGCGGCGTCTGATTTGGTACGGCATGTTTTTTATGCGACGTAAAGCATAGCGCTGCGCAGAAATTTCATAAATTTAATTCGTCCGTCGCTTTTAAAATTCTGTATCGTCATAGAGTCTAATTGTAGATTTAAATTTACGGCTAAACGCAAGGCGGCGTATCAAAAGCTTAAAAATCGGCTAAGGGTGCAAAAGCGGCGTCGGGCTAGAGATACAAAAACAGGCTAGAAGCGGTAAAGATGAGTTGGAAAAAATTTCAAATTCCGTGGGCGCAGATAAAATTTATACGGAAAATTTACCTAGTAGTGCAGAAACTGCCAAAAATAACAAAATTTAAGCGAAAAGCACCAATAGAGCGGTGGCGGCGATTTAGACTCGCACCTTGCCGCCGTATTTGATCTGGCTCGGGTCTTTTTTGTCTAGCTCGCGCATTATCTGCTCGCCGTTGTCGGAGTTTGCCGCGGCGATGTCTGCGTCAAGATCGGAGTATGAGTAGATCATCATCGCCTCGCTTACGCCTTTTATAGCCTCTATCGCGCGAAATGCGGCGATCTCGTCATCGAAGCTCTCCACGCTAATCGTGGCGACCGCCTTGCCGTTCTCGCACGCTACGAACTCGCAGCCACCGATACTTTGCAGCTCTTTACGAAACTCCGCTATATCGGTATCTGCGCCTAGATAGATTACGACGCTTGAAATATTCATTTTAACTCCCAAAAGTAGATATATCTATTGTACCCCGAGCCCACGATATAATCTCCTGCGAAAAGCAGATAGTTGATGATGTCGTTATCCAGCTCGATGCTGCGGACGATCTCGCCTGCTTTATCGATTACGCGTACGCCGTTACCAACGGTAAAAGCGCCCAGCTCAGGACTTAGCGCCACGGCAAAAACTGCAAAATGGGCGTTATAAAATTTAGCGAAATCGCCGTTTTCGTAGTAGCACGATCTTTCTTTGTCGTTCGAGCCGCTCATCATACGATCGCCAAGCAGCGCCACGGAGTAGATCCCGTCCTTGTGTAGGGACTTTTGACTCATAAGCTTTTTCGCTTTCGCGTCAAAATAAAACACGATGCCGCCTTCGCACGAGATTAGCAGCGTTCCGCTGGAGCGGTCGTATGCGCTGCCACCCAAAGAGGCGATGGTGAGCTTTTGCTCGAAGCTTACCTTGCCGCTAGGCAGGTCGAAGTATAAAATTTCGCTACCAAGACCTAGCAAAATCACGGTGTTTTCGTCGTAGAAATAGACGTTTTTAATCCCCGTCATCGGCAATTTATAGTGCGTAATATTGCCGCCTGCAAACACGCCCAGCATCTTTTCAAACGCGTCGCCGTTATACAAAAATGCGTATTTTTCGCCTAGTTTATCGACGTCGAATATGGTAGCGCCCATCGGCTCGTCTAGGTAATTTTTGGACGAGGGCAGGGCGAAAATTAGCGTCTTGGAGATTGCGCTCGATGCGGAATTTAATGCCGTAGAATTTTCAGCAGAATTTTGCGCCGTGGAATTTGCTGCGGTTGAATTTGCTAAAGAATTTACGGCAGCGGAATTCGCAGTGGAATCTCCCGTGGAATTTACGCTTGCTTTAGCATTGAAATTCTGCGCCGCATCGGAATTTGTGCTTGCGACGGAATTTTGCCCGGTTACAGAATTTGGCGCGGAATTCTCCGCGGAGCTAATGGTGATTTTATAGAGCTTGCCGTCGTCGAGACCTGCGTAAATTTCGCCGTCTAGATTTTTTAGCACCGCGACGTTTGCGCCTATGTCGAGCCTGAAGCTAGCCCCTGCCGGCGCATCTATGCCCGCAGCGCCGCTAGGCGTCGCGACGCCGTTACCGGCATAGACAAAGCAGGCACAAAGTAGCAGCGGTAAAAATTTCATCGCGAGCTCCTTACTCGACCTCGGCGCCTTGATTTAGCGTATCTATGAGATTAGAAGTGGAATTTGCGTCGTTATAACGGCTAAAATCAGCCTTGAAGTTATTTTTCACGAGCGGATCGGTCTGGGCTTGCGGCACGTGGCATTGCGTGCAGTTGAAGCGCTGCTCGGCTAGCGTGCCGTTTAGATCCGCGCCCGTGCGAAAGTCCACCAAGTGGCTTTTTGGTATCGGCGTAGAGCCTATGTCTTTGGCAAATTCCGGCATGTGGCAGGTGACACACATGTTATTATCCTTCGTGATCGGCACGAGCCCCTCTAGGCTGTGCGGTATGAGCGGCGGAGCGTTTTCAAAGCTGCGTTCTATGTTTTGAGCGGCGCCCGGAGCGTCCTCGCTATATTTGAAATCGGGCAGAGAGTTTTTATTTTGCGCCGATTCGTCCACGCTTTTTATAAAGCCCAAGCTGTCGGCATCTATAGAAGCTGTCTTGTCCGCGGCAAAGAGTGCCGCACAGCATGTAAGAGCCAAGCCTAAAACCATTTTTTTCATTTTTTCACTCCTAATATACTAAAATTTAACGCATCGTCGTCGCATACGTCGATGCAGCGCCCGCAGCTGATACACTCGCTGCTAACGCGCCCGTTTTCGCGCCCGACCATCTTAAGCACCTGCACTTCGGGGCAGACCATTTTGCATTTGCCGCACATCGTGCATTTATCAACCTCGTGGCGAATGCGAATGATACTAAAATAGCTAAGCGCCGCCCAAAATCCGCCGAGCGGGCATAGCCGCGAACAGATCGTGCGATCGCCTGCAAAAATTTCAAAAACTACAATCAGCAGCGCGATTGCAAACGCACTAGCACTCAGCGATATGACGGCGCGCGCGAAAAGCGAGATAAAGCTTACGCTCTCAAACGCCGCAAAGCCGAAAGCTCCGCTGCAAACAAGCGCTAACACCGCTAGGACGTAGCGAGCCTTGCAGCTTACGTTTAAAATTTTGGTGCGCACGCCGAGTCTCTTACGAAGCCAGGCGGCAAGATCGGTCAGCAAATTTATCGGGCAGACCCATGAGCAATATACTCGCGGCGCTATAAGCGCATAAAATGCGCCTACGATAACCGCTCCGATAACCGCCGTAGCGCCCAAAGAAAAGCTAGCTAGCAGCATCTGCGCCGTCGCAAACGGATCGCTTAGATTAATCGTACCCAAAAGTTTCGACGAGCTTAGATTACCTTTTAGAATTCCGGATAAAATTCCGTTTTCGCTCGCGGCTTTGAAGGCGAAATTATTTCCTAAAATAAAAAGGACTAGAATAGAAATTTGGCTCAAACGCCTTAAAATAGTATATTTCATTGTCTAGCCCCCTCCATTAGATCATCCTCGTTTAAGTAGTCCTTACTCTTTTGCGGATCGAGCTTAATTTTGGTATCTGCATCCTTTAGCTTCGCGTCGTCGCCCTTGATCCAGCCTTTGACGTAGTTATCGCTGGAAATTCCTATGACGCGCTCGCGTTCCACGACGCTGATAGCTGCCTTTTTTGTGACGCAGGCATGCTCGCATTTGCCGCAACCCGTGCAGTAGTCGCTATCTACGACGGGCACGAGTAGGGCGTGCTTTTCGGTGCGGTTGTTGTGGCGGTAATCGATCCTAAGCGCCTTGTCCATTACGGGGCAGCTTCGCACGCACGCATCGCATTGGATACCCGCATAAGCGATGCAATGCTCGGTATCTATGACCGCAACGCCCATTTTGGATAGACGCACGTTTAGCTTAGAGTTTTCGCTCACTAAATTTTTATCTAGTGCGTCGCTAGGACAGGCTGCTACACAAGGTATGTCGTCGCACATATAGCACGGAATTTCGCGCGGGATAAAAAACGGCGTGCCGTTTGCAATAGCGTGATCGCAAAAGCTCGCAAGCTTAAGCGTATCAAACGGGCACGCCTCGACACAAAGCCCGCACCTTAGGCATTTGCTAAGAAATTCTTTCTCGCTTATAGCTGCGGGCGGGCGGAGTCTAGCGTGCTCGCGGGAGTTTGCGACTCCGAGCCCCAGAACGCCTACGCCCGCAGCTAAAGAAAGAATGCCTAAGACCTCACGCCTATCCATAATTTATGCCTTGTAAATTTTAACCGCGCATTTTTTGTAGTCGGTCTCTTTTGAAAGCGGACAGGTATGATCGAGCGTGACGCGGTTGATATAAACCTTCTCGTCAAAAAACGGCACGAAAATAAGCCCTTTCGGCGGAATATTACGTCCGTGGAAGTCCACGCGCGCTTTTACCTTGCCGCGGCGCGACTCGATCCAGACGATTTCGTTTTGTTGTACGCCGATTTTGGCGCCGTCGGCTTCGCTCATATAGCATCTTGCTTCCGGTACGGCGCGATAAAGCTCCGGCACGCGCATAGTCATAGTGCCCGTATGCCAGTGTTCCAGCACGCGACCCGTACATAGCCAGAAAGGATATTCCTCGCTTGGCACTTCTACAGGATCCATATATGGACGGAAGAAAATTTTAGCTTTATTGGCAAGGCTTGTTTTCTCTTCGCCTGAAGTAGCAGATTTCAGATTGCCGCTAGGAAGCGCCGCTTTGGCGTTGCCATAAAAGGCAAAGTCGCTATCAGGAGCCGCTTTTTTAGCATAAGGATCGTATTGGGCGTTAAAGCGCCAAAGCGTTTCTTTGCCGTCTACGACCGGCCACCTAAGACCGCGCACTCGGTGATAGGTATCGAAATCGGCTAGGTCGTGTCCGTGACCGGTGCCGAATTTTCGGTACTCCTCCCAAAGATATTTTTGGATAAAAAAGCCATATCCTTTAAATTCTTTGCCGTCGCTGCCGATTACGCCACGAGAGTCGCCGTTTACTTCGGAGTTATCGAAGCTTGCCATAATCAGATCTTTTGCCGCGAAAGCCTGAGCGTCTTTGTTTGCAAAGAGCACTTCAAATAGTGTAGTATCTGGCGTATAGCCGAATTCTGAAATTTTATCTAATACGTTTGGAAGCGTAAGCTTATCATTTACTTTAACCTCGCCCCAGAAATCCTTGAGTTTGAAGCGCTTGGAAAACTCTAGCATCTGCCACGTATCGCTCATCGCGTCGCCCACAGGAAGGACCTGCTGTCTCCACCACTGCGTTCTGCGCTCGGCATTGCCGTATGCGCCCCATTTTTCGTAGATCATTGCGGTTGGTAGGATTAGATCGGCTACCTTCGCGCTTAGCCCCGGATATGGCTCGCTTACTACGATGAAGTTATCCATCTCGCGCGCCGCTGCGATCCAGTGATTTGCGTTGGCGATCTGCTGCCATGGGTTATTTACCTGCACCCATAGCCATTTTATCTTGCCGTCTTCGAGATTGCGCAGAGCCTGCACGTAGTGTGCGCCCGGTTTTGGGTTTATCGTGTTCTCTGGAAGCTTCCAAATTTTTTCGGAAACCTTTCTGTGAACGGGATTTGCCACGACCATATCGGCAGGTAGGCGGTGAGAAAACGTGCCCACCTCTCTAGCTGTGCCGCAAGCGCTAGGCTGACCGGTAAGCGAAAACGCTCCGCAGCCGGGCTTAGCTTGCTTGCCAAGAAGGAAATGCACCATGTAGCTTTGCTCATTGACCCAAGTTCCTCTTGAGTGCTGATTAAAGCCCATCGTCCAAAAGCTTACTACTTTGCGATCTTTTTCTATATAAAAATCTGCCAGCTGCTTTAGCTTGGTCTTAAACGCCTCTAAATCCTCACTTTCGTCACCCTTAGCTAAAGGTGCTACAAATTCTAACGTGTAAGGCTCCAGCGCTTTTTTAAATTCTTCGAAGCTTATGAGCCAGTGAGCATCCGATTTGTCAGAGTGTTTGTTTTCGAGTACGTCGCCCTCTTTCATACCCAGATATGCTAACGTAACGCCCTCGGATTTGCTTAAAATTTTGGATTTTTGCTTAGCTGCTGTATCAAGCTCGGTTTTGCGGTATTTTTTATGATTTATATCTTCTCGTAGGCCGTAGCCGATATCTACTGGACCGGTAGCGAATACGCAGTGCTCTTTAATAAATTTCTCATCTATCATATCCGGGTGATTGTAGACGATCTCCCTTGCTATGTAGTTCCATATCGCCAAATCGGTATTTGGACGGAATATAATTTCAATATCGGCGATGTTTGAGGTACGGCTAGAGTAGGTCGAGAGATTTATAACTTTTACGCGATCCGGGTTGCGAAGCTTGTGGTCGGAGACGCGAGACCAAAGAATCGGGTGCATCTCAGCCATATTCGCGCCCCAGGCGATGATGGTATCGGTTAGCTCGATATCGTCGAAAACGCCCGCAGGCTCGTCGATACCGAAGGTTTGCATAAAGCCTACGACGGCGCTAGCCATGCACTGGCGAGCATTGGGATCGAGATTATTAGAGCGAAAGCCCGCCTTTACTAGCTTTGCTGCGGCGTAGCCTTCCGGGATCGTGTATTGACCGCTGCCAAGTACGGCAAAGCCCTCGGGACCGCCTTCGTTATAGGCTCGCCTAAAATGCTTCTCCATTTCGTCGAACGCTCTTTGCCAGCTGATCTCGATAAATTTTCCCTTTTTGTCGAATTCTCCCTTTGCATTTACGCGTAAAAGAGGCTTGGTAATGCGATCGGCGCCGTACATGATCTTGGCGTTGAAATAGCCTTTGATGCAGTTTAGACCGCGATTTACGGGCGCTAACGGATCGCCTTTGACCGCTACGATCTTGCCGTCTTTGGTAGCTACCATGATGCCACAGCCGGTGCCGCAGAAGCGACAGGCCGCCTTGTCCCAGCGCCAGCCTTTTTCGGCTTCGTCCGCAGCACTAAGACTGCTAGGCAAGCTGATACCCGCAACGCTACAGGCAGCCGCTGCCGCAGAGCTTTTTATAAAGTCTCGTCTATCCATGAGATTAACCTTTCGTTTAGAATGTAAATTTCTATTAACGTTTTGGATAATAGCATAAAAAAACGGCTTAGTCTAGATTAAAATCAAGGTTTTTTCTGCAATGAATTTCAGATATAAAATAGTAATTTTATAAATTTTAAATTTAGTGGCTTAAATTTTATCAGGACAACGAGTTTTTGATAAATTTTAATATATATTTTCATTTAATTAAATTAATATATTATACCGATAAATTAGCATTAAAATTTCATAAAAATTTAATTGTGCTTTGAAATAAAACGGAGCGTAATATAATTTCAAAATTCTATTAAAATTATAAAAGTTAGCTTAAAAAGCGTCTTTTGCGATAAACGATAAATTTTACGCTAAAACGCCGCCATTACCGAAGTAAAAACGTAAAATTTAACTATTCAATTTAATATGCGATATTTGCATATTACTTAAATTTTGCTTAAAAAAATTCACTAATTTAAAAATTCTTTTATAATCTAGAAAGTATAATAGCCGTGCAAACCAAAATTCTTGAAAGGAATATTATGCAGTCCAGAGAAAAGATTGTCAAAACGACTTGTCCTTACTGCGGCACCGGCTGTGGTATCGATCTTATCGTAAAAGACGGCAGGATCGTAAACGCGCGCCCTACGCAGGCCCACCACGTAAATGACGGCGAGCTATGCTTAAAAGGGATGTTCGGCTGGGAGTTTGTAAACTCCCCAAAACGCCTTGCCAAACCTATGATCCGTAAAAAAAACGGAGTATTTGATAGAAGCGGTAAGCTTGAGGAGGTAAGCTTTGAAGAGGCTTACGATTTTGTAGCGTCTAAATTTAAAGAGACCGTCGCTAAATATGGCCCAAGCTCAATAATGGGTTTTAGCTCGGCGCGCTCAAATAACGAAGACAACTACGTTTTTCAGAAATTTTTCCGCGCTCAGGGTAGCAATAACGTCGATCACTGCGCCCGTCTTTGACACGCTCCTACAGTGGCAGGTCTTGCCAACACGCTAGGAAACGGAACGATGACGAATGATTTGGTAGAATTCGCTACCGATACGGACGTATTTTTACTCATCGGCACAAACACAAGCGAGTGTCACCCGATCATCGCTATGCAGATGCAGCGCGGGCTTCAGCGCGGCGCCAAGATGATCGTCGTAGATCCGAAGCGCACAGATATGGCGAAAAAAGCCGATATCTATCTGCAAATCCCGGTGGGCGCGAACATTAAGACGCTAAATACCATTATGAATGTTATCATTGCTGAAAATCTGCAAGATGACGAGTTTATCAAAAACTACGCTCACGGCTACGAGTATCTAAAAGAAGCGGTTAAGGACTTTACGCCTGAGCGATTTGAGCGCGAGACGGGCGTGAAAAAAGAGCTCGTAATCGAAGCTGCTAGAATGTATGCTAAAGCAGGCGCAGCGGCGATCTGCTACACGATGGGTATCACACAGTTTAGCGACGGCACCTCAAACGTCTTTTCGCTTTCAAATTTAGCTATTTTGACGGGGAATTTAGGCAAACGAGGCGCAGGCGTAAATCCTTTGCGCGGTCAAAACAACGTCCAGGGCGCATGCGACATGGGCGCGCTGCCTAACGTCATCCCGGCAGGCGCGGTAAATTCCGCTTACGCTCAGGAGCAGGCGCGCAGAGTATGGCACTTCGAGCTAAATCCAACTCCAGGCTTTAAGCTTACGATTGCTCCCGATAAGATGGATAGCGGTGAGCTGAAGCTGCTCTACGTTTACGGTGAAAATCCCGTAATGAGCGATCCTTGGACGGAACACTTTGTGCATGCAACGCACCATCTGGATTGCTTTATCGTGCAGGATCTTTTCTTTACCGAGAGCGCACAGAAAGCCGATGTCGTACTACCTGCTGCCGGCTGGGGCGAGAAGGATGGCACCTTTTTAAACACTTCCCGTCGCGTCCAGCGCACGCGCAAGGCAAGCGAGCCGGCTCCTGGCGTAGAGCCTGATTGGAAGGTAGTTTGCAATATCGCGCAAAGAATGGGACTTGAAGGGTTTGATTTTTTAAGTGCGGAAGAAATTTGGAACGAAGTGCGTGCATTAATGCCTAAATTTTTCGGCGGTATTAGCTACTATAGGCTAGATAAGCTAGGCGGCATCAGCTGGCCATGTCCTGATGAAGATCATCCGGGCACACCGGTGCTTTATGCAGATCATAAATCGATGCTGCCTGATGGTAAATTTAGAATGGTGCCGGTGCTTTACGTGGATGATAAAGAGGAGCGCGCTAAAGCGGAGGCGGATTTCAGAGCCAAGATGAAAATCCCTGATGATTATCCGGTGGGAAGCGGCGCGCTTAGCGAAATACCGGATGAAATTTATCCGTGCTTATTTACGACCGGGCGTAAGGTTTATCACTACCATACGGGCACGATGACGAGAGAGTGTCGCGCGCTAGAGTACGGCGCGGGCGCAGAAGGCGCGCTCATCGAGGTAAGCCCGGACATCGCACGCGAACGCGAGCTTACCGAAGGCTGCTACGCGCTTGTTAAAAATAAGCGCGGTCAGATCGCTGCGAAGCTTCGTATAAATCCGGATCTGAAAGAGGGCACGATATTTACGACCTTCCATTACAGCGAGGCTGACGGCAACGAGCTCGTGCATGCGGGCGATCTAGATCCGCTATCGGGTATCCCGCCGCTAAAGATGACGATCGCAAATATCAGAAAGCTTAGCGAGAGCGAGTTTATCGAGTTCAGAAGGCAAAACGAGATGTCGATGCACTCTGAAAAACCTTATCTATCGCCGGTGCATAAGTAGTTTGGGCGGCAAGCTCTGCGCCTGCTTTGCAAGGATGAAATTTAATCGCGGCTGCAGGTAGTGGCTAAATTTAATTAAATTTCATTTTCGCGGGCGCTTCATAGCCGCTTGCGCGCACGGTGCGAGCGGCTCGTGGAATTTTCCACGCGATTTTTTAAATTCAAAAATGCGAGCGATTTAAATTTACGCACGCCGCTTCGTTACGACGGCTTTAACTTCGGCGAATTAAGGCTATTTAAGCAAAATTTCACTACGATACGAGCAAATTTAAATAAGGAAGGTCTATGGAGCCGATTTATAGGGCGGAGATAGTTAAATTTAAAGGCGATGAAAGAAGGATCGTAAGCGATATCTTAGTGCGCGAGATCAAGCTTGAAATTTTACTAAACGGCAAGCGTTTCGGCGCGCTGATGGCGACTCCGAGCGATCAGAAGGCGCTTGCGGTAGGCTATTTGCTGAGCGAAAATTTGATCTCGGACGCAAGTCGCATAAAGAGCATAGAGCTCGCGCCTGACGGGCTTAGCGTGAATGTTTGCGGCGAGATAAACGAAAAGCGGCTAAATAGCTTCGATACCGAAAAAGTCATCATCAGCGGCTGCGGGCGCAGCTCTACGGCAAATATCGATCCTGAGGCGATGGCGGCTCGCAAAGTCCGCTCGGACGCTAAATTTCATAAGAGTGAAATTTTAAATTTGATGAGCGAGTTTTACACGCAGTGCGAGCTTTACGAGATGACCGGCTGCGTGCACACCGCAAAGCTCTTTACTGCGGGCGGCGAGTATTTTATCGGCGAGGATATCGCCCAGCACAATACCATCGATAAATCGGTCGGCAAGGCGGTCTTGGCGGGGCGCGATACGCAGGGCTCGCTTCTTTTGGTAAGCGGTAGGCTAAGCTCCGAAATGGTCGCCAAAGCCGTGATGAGCGGTATTAGCGCGCTTGTTTCGCGCACGGCTCCTACGAGCCTCGGCGTCGTAATCGCGCGTAAATTTGATCTTACCCTTTGCGGCTTCGCGCGCGGCGAAAATTTAAACATTTATAGCGGCGAAGAGAGAATTTTGAGTTAAGAGGGCGGCATGGAGATAGATATCAAAATAGACGATAAAAAAGCAAGCGAGATCAAAAGGCTGATTTTAAATTTATTAAATCCGAGCGGCAAGCTCGATTGCGGCGCGGCGTTTAAGATTGCTGCTAAATTAGGCGTGGACGCGAGCGTCGTAGGAGATCTCGCGGCACGCGAAGGGATACGGATAGATCGCTGCGAACTCGGACAGTTCGGCAAGCTGCAATGTAGCGGAGGCAGCATAAAGGCTCTGCAGAAACTAAATCCGTTTTTGGATGAGAAAAGGCGGATTTTTTGCCGCGACGCCCGCGCCGTAGCTAGCGGCGGAGTAGGATTCGATACGGTGCGCTCTACGCTTAAGGAGCACGGCATAGACGTGAAATATTGCCAGCTGGGCTGCTTTAAAGAGAAGAAAGGCAAAAGAATGAGGGTAAAAACAAAAACTTGGATCGAAAATGCGCAGGGCGAGCTCATTTTCGGCAAGGGCAAAACCGAAGTGCTAGACGTGATCGCTCAGACGGGCTCCATCTCTAAAGCCGCCGAGGTTTTGGGGATGAACTACAAAAAATGCTGGAGCCATCTGCAAATTTTACAAAAAAATCTGCAAGAGGAGCTCTTTAGCACCAAACAAGGCGGCGGCAATGCCGCAGGCACGACGTTAAATGCGCGCGCGTATGAACTGATCGCCGCGTATAAGCAGCTGCAAAGCGATATAGAACACTACGCAAACGAGCGCTTTAAGGAGCTGTTTTTGAAAAAAGAGGGCGAGAAAGATGCAAGTAAAGCGGCAGATAAAAACCATTAAATTTAAAGGAGAGAACGATGTTTGTAAAACTAAACGACCGAACCTATCTAAACAAAGACAGGATCACGCGCATCAAGGTAGATAGCGTCCAGGACGGTATTAGAATTCGCTTCTATGAGGGGCAGTTTCAGGTAGCCAAAAGCGGCAGATTTGAAAGCGAAGAAAAAGCGATGGAGTGGCTGCAGAAAAATTTTATCGGCAAATAGGCGCGAAGCGCACTTTATGGCCGCGCGAGCAGCTTGAGAACAAATCCGCAAAATAGCGATTTTTGTGATATGCAGCGGCTCGCCGCTTATTAGCACGACAATGATTTTCGGGTTTGCGCTTTCAAGAAGAGCTTGCGCAAAGATGTTGCGGTAAATTTATGGCGAACGAGCCTCGGATATAGAGCCTAGCGTAGCGTGCAAATAGGGATACGATTACGCAAATATGGTCTATGACGATATTCGTTCGCCAAATTTACTCGAAAGATTTCATCATTCAAACCCGGCTTAACCACATTTCTCAGCTAGCTTTGCCTATTTCGCCTATATAGTATTTATATTTTATTAAGTACTGATTGGGTATAGTCGCGGGCAAAATTCTAAGGGGAAATTTTGAAAAGCTTTAAACTTCGGTTTATTTACGCTATCTGCGTGGTGGTCGTATGCGCGCTGTATCTGCTAGCCGAAAGATCAGGTCTTACGGAGCGTAAACGAACTAATTTTACCGTTACTTCAGATACTAATGTCTCAAAAGTGCCCGGTCTTAGCAAATACGTAACTCAAGAAGAGGTCGATAGCTTTGCGTTTCGCTACTGGGATATAGATTACAATTCAAACCCGAAAAACGTATTTAAAGAACCCGCCATAGACGTAGAGCTAAAAAGGCTTTTAAAAAGCAAGCAAACTAATAAAATTTTAAAATTTATGAAAGATAACAATCTAACCGTCGAGCATACTATGCATGGAGGGGTAACACCCGTGATGTATTCTAGCTTTTGGGACGATACAAATACCACTCAAGAGCTTATAAAGCTAGGTGCGGATATACATAAAAAAGACGAATACAAGCTATCCGCTATGGCTTATGCGATAGAAAATAATGCTACTAAAACGGTAAGACTGCTTTTGGATAACGGCGTTAAATTTGAAGAAGTCAAAATGGTGCAGGGCTATATAGTTTGCCCTAGATATTCTGACGATACCGAAATCATAGTTGGCAACAATATAGATATAAAATTACGTACCGAGTGTCTAATCAATCACGATCACTCAAAAGATCCTGTTTATCCATTAAACTATGCAATATATAGTAACCTTATAGAAATTGCCGATATGATGCTACAAAAAGGTATGAAACCGAAAGCATATGAAGGTCCTTTGTATTATTTAAGTAATAGCAGCATTCCATTTCAGCGAAAAGAAATATTTAAAAGATCTATTTATACTTTTCTTCCGCGGGATATGATGTATAAAGATAAATTAGAATTATTAATAAAACATAATATAGATGGCTTGCCTGATAAAGATGACTTTATTGTAGCCCGCAACAATTGTCTGAATAATACAGCCATGTCTATAAAAGAGAAGGAGTCTTACATAAACCATATGAATGATTATTGCTATGGAGAGAAGATTTTAGAATCATACGATTGGGCTCTTCGGGGTAGATGGTCGGTAAAACATAACGAAGAGAGGGAAAAAGGAACCGATAGATACTGGAAAGAAAAAGATTTTATAAAATTTTTCGGTTATATGCCAAACGATAAAAAATGTACTAAGCTAGAACCGGATATTAAAATATTAAATTTCTATAATATGAAAATCGATAGATATAAAGCTCTTTGCGGCAATGGGCTGAGCGATGAAGAGATTTTGCAAAAAAGCAGCCTAAAAGATAAAAATAGTACTGAGGCATTCGATATTGAGACATTTTTTAAATATTTAAATTTTGAGGAAATGCTAGAGGAAGCGAAAGTGAAAATTCTACATGACGGCGAGAAAATAGATATAAAAGATTATGCCGAAATTCTAAGACAAGAAGCGGCTAAAAAACTAGATAGTAATCAATAAATTTGAAGGAGTAAAACTATATAGCATCAGAAATTAAGTGATATAGTGGGCAAAGCTTTTCTAAATTCTCATTAAAATTTCTTCCTGCCAGGCCGCAAAGCCTTAAATTAATCCAAATTTCACTATAATTAATCACTTAAATTTTAAAGGCCGCAAATGCTAAGCTTAGACGAAATTCGAAAAAATATCATCCTAAAACCTGGCGTGCACTATTTTGACTATACCGCTTCCGGGCTTGCTTATGAGCCCGTAGAGCGCGAGATAGCGGACGTTTTAAAAACCTACGCCAACACACACTCCGACAGTAGCTCCAGCG
>NZ_CALKZP010000036.1 GCF_938002845.1 uncultured Campylobacter sp. | reverse complement strand
CGATCACGACCTTTGCGCCGCGTATCTGCTCTAAATTTGCGATCAGCCTGTGCAGCCCGGCCACGCCCGCGTCACTAAATTTACGCGCGTCGTTACCTAGAAATCTCGCCGTCTCGTACGCCTCCTCCACTACCGCTCCGTCGGCGGTGCCTGCGGAGACTATCGCGATGTAGCTTTGTGTGAGCGCGGGCTCTTTAAATTTGACGCTGATGACGCGGCCGCGAGCGTTGAACTCCGCCTGCGGCAGCGTCTCGCGCACCCGCTCAAAAACCCGCTCGTTCGTGCGCGTGATCAGGATATTTTGCCCTCTTGCGCCGATCGCTGCTGCGATGCGTAAAATTTCATCATCCGTCTTGCCCTCGCCGTAGATCACCTCGCCCGCGCCGTTTCGCAATGCGCGCTGAGTGTCGATCTTGGCGCAGCCCACGTCCTCGTAAGGGTAGTTTTTTAGGTATTTTAGCGCCTCTTGCTCGCTCATGCGGCCGCTTTTTATCCCCGCGAAAAGCTCTAAAATTTCATCCTCTCTCATGCAAAACATCCTCTCTAAGCCCCTTTAAATCGAGCGTCACCTCCGCAGCACCCAGCGTCACGAGCTGCCTAACGACGCTTTTAAATTTCGCGTCATTTAGGAAGTTTCGCATGCTAGAAAAGGGCATTTGCAGCTTTATATTTTTGCGGTCGCACCGCGCGCGGACGTTTGCGTAACCGCTTGCGATGAGCAAATTTTCCGCCGCTTCGATCAGATTTAGCTCGCCAGGCTCGATCTCGCGTCCGTGCGGCAGGCGCGTTAGTAAGCACGCGTAGCTCGGTTTTTCGGCTGTGGGCAAGCCCAGCTCGCGCGATAGCTCGCGGATCTCGGATTTGGTTAAATTTATTAGCGGCGAGAGTACGCCTAGCTCCTCTTTTGCTTTGAGCCCCGGGCGGTATTCGCCCAGATCGTCTCGGTTCGTGCCGTCTGCGACGCGGCTAAAGCCAAGCTCACGGGCGCGCTCGATTAGGCGCGAAAACACAGCCTTTTTGCACAGATAGCAACGGTTTTCTGGATTGTCTTTGATCTCCTCCGCGACGCCGAGCTCTAAAATTTCGTGCCTGATGCCGTAAGCACGGGCAAATTCTACGGCTTCTGCGATCTCGCGCGAGGACATATAGGGCGATCTGATCGTTATGCCGATCGCACGCTCTCCCAGCGCGTCGTGCGCCGCGCGCAGCAGCAGCGAGCTATCCGCACCGCCGCTAAATGCGACCGCGAGTTCACCAAGCCCGCGCAGATCAGCCTTTAGTTTTTCTAGCTTCGTCATAGATTTTCAGCGCCTCTTTTCGCACCCGCTCAATCGTCGTGCCGTGCGCGAGCGCCGCGGCCTTGCACTCGTCAAATTCTGGCTTTATTTTTTGCGTTTGGCAGGCGCCAGAAATCTTAAGCCCTATCTCGCCGAATTTTGTCTGCACCCACGCAAAATCGCGCTTTAGCTCGGTTTTGGCAACCTCTATCTCGCGGACGCCGATCGCCGTCGTGTGCGTAAATATCAGATTCTTTAAATTTTGCGCGTCCTGCTTGCGGCACAGCGCGTTTAGCTCAAAACCCATGCGCCCTTTTTTCATAAAAATAGACCTGCTAAACACGTCCAGCGCGCCGTTTTCGCGTAAAATTTCGCACGCAAGCGCAAAGCTCTCGGCGTCCATATCGTCGATGTTCGTGGAGATTAAAATTTGTTTGCAAACCTCGCCGTAGCCGATTTTTTCGCTTAAATTTCGCTCGCCGTTTTCATAGTTCAAATTTTCATCCGCCTCGCAGATCATCGCGCGAAGCACGTTCGCAAAGTCCGCTGCGTCTTTGCCGCCAGCGCCGTAGCCGATCTTTTCGATTTTAAAGCTTGCGCCGTCCGCAAATTCATCCGCGCAGGCCTTTAAGATCGCCGCGCCCGTGGGCGTAGTCATCTCGAAATTTGCGCGTCCGAGGCTTACGGGCACACCTTTTAAAATTTCGCAAACGGCGGGTGCCGGCACGCTAAGCTCGCCGTGATCGCATTTGGCTACGCCGCCGCCAAGCTCGATTTTGGAGCTTAGCACACGCGAGACGCCTAAATTTTCAAAAAGATACTCGAGGCAGATCGCCGCGCCCACGATATCGACGATAGAGTCTATCGCGCCGAGCTCGTGGAAATGCACCTGCTCTACGTCCGTGCCGTGGACTTTGGCCTCCGCCTGCGCGATCGTGCGAAATATCGCGCCCGCTCTTTGTTTGCAGCTCTGGCTTAAATTTGAACTCTCTAAAATTTGCTTGATATCGGCGTAGCTTCTAGCGTAAGGCTGCGATTTTAGCGGCACTACGTCGATTTTTGTCGCGGCGATGCCGTTTTTTAGCACGTTTTTACGCTCCAGCTTAAATTCGCCGGCTAAATTTAACTTTTCTAGCTCGGCGCAAAGATAGTCAAAATCCACTCCGAGCCCCACCAGCGCGCCTAAATTCATATCGCCGCTGATGCCTGCGCTCGCGTCGTAATATAAAATTTTAGCCAAGCCTAGGCCTTAGGCACCGTCATCGAGCCAAACGGCAGGATGATGATTTTCGCGTCCGCGCCCTTTTGCGCGAGCGCGTCGTCCACGGCCTTTTGCAGGTCATGATACGGCTTTAGATGCACGGCGCGCATCTCATCGTCGCTAAGCTCGCTCACCGCCCAGGTCTGCGCCCAGAGCGAGATTTCAGCCATTTTAGCGGCCTTGTGATAGCCGAGCTTAAAGCCCGCGCTGATCTTTTCTAGCACCTTTTTGGGCGTGTCGGCGGAGGCCATCAGGTCAAAAAACGGCTTTGGTCCGATGCCGGTGCGGCACTTTGCGACCATTATTAAAATTCCCCCTTCAGCAAGCGCCAGTTTGCCGTTATCTAGGGCTTTTTGCGCCTGATAGAGATCGACGTCCATCGGATAGGGCGCGACCGAGATCACGATATCTGCCTTGCGCGGGATATTTACGCAAAACACCTCGTCTGCCTTTTTCACGCAGTCGTAAAAGCTGTCGTTCAAATCGCCCGCGCTTGCGTAATACACGCCGTGCTCGCTGTCAAGCACCGTCTGGATCGAAAAAACGTCGATATGCGCGAGCACCTTCATCGCATCGATCATATCCTCGTGCACGGGGTTGCCCTCTAGGCGCAGCGCTTGCGCGTCGGAGCTTAGTGCGAGCTTGTGATTTTGCGTGATGCTCTCGTACGACGCAGTGCCCGGCAAAAAGGCCTTTCTGCCGCCCGTGTAACCCGCGAAATAGTGCGGCTCGACCGAGCCGATTACTATCACTTTTTTCGCCTCGGCCACGATTTTGTTTAGATACATCTGCGTGCCGTTTTTGGACTCTCCTAAAAACACCATCTCGTCGTGCTTGGAGTCGTGATCGTGAACTTCGCCTTTGGCGTTAAGCTCCGCGTAAATTTCTTTACCGAAGATCATCTCGTATTCTTCCTGCGTGCCCTCTCTATGGCAGCCCGTGGCGATGATGAAAATTTTATTTTTCTCGCGGATTTTTGGGTAAATTTGCTTTAAAACTTTTGCCGTCGGCGTCGGTCTCGTGCCGTCGTTTACGATGATTACGATCTTTTCATCGCCTGCTATAAACTCGTCAAAGCTTTTTTGATTTATCGGATTTGCCAGAGCCTTTGCGATGAGCGCCGTTTCGTCAAATTTAGCCACGGGGTTTGGATCGAAAACGCCGAGCAAATTTTTCTCGTTTATCTCTAGATTTAGATGATCGTCTTTGCCGTATGCGATAGGGATTTGCATATCTGCCTCCTATGTGGAATTTGGCGGGATTATAACGTAAATTTTATTTAAAACGATTTAGCCTTGCGCGGGAGCGGAGCGTTAATCTAAAGAATTTTGAAATTTAAAAAGCTCGCGAGTATGAAACTCGCGAGCGTATAGCTATTATAAGTAGCCGTAAAGATGAGCGAAAATAAAGCCCACGCCGCACGACGTAAGCACGCCGATCAGACCGGGCAAGATAAAGCTGTGGTTGATGACGAATCTTCCGATATGCGTAGTGCCCGAGCGGTCGAACTGGATCGCCGCAAGGTCGCTCGGATATGTAGGTAGGATATAGTATCCGTAGCAAGCCGGCGCGAATGCGATTATGAGGCCTGGATCGATACCGATGGTAACGGCGAGCGGAACAAAGGTCGCAACGGCGGCCGCCTGGGAATTAAGAAATTTGCTGATTAGCAGCGAAACTAGAATATAAGTCCACGGGTAGGCCTTGACAACCTCTCCCAAAGACGCCTTAAGCATCTCGATATGGGCGGTAAACATCGTCTCCGCCATCCATGAGATTCCATAGATCGCCACAAGCGCAACCATACCGCTGTGGAAAATTTCGTTTTTGGCGATGCTGCCCGCTTTTATGCCCGAAGCGATCATCATAATGGACGCCGCTAGAAGCATGAAAATTTGAATGGTAAGAACCATATTTAAATTTGCGGTTTTTTTCATAGTATCTTTTACGACGATGCTTGCGTTTGCGATACTCTCGCTCTTATCGCCTGCGGTGATTACGACGTTTCCGTCCTGAGCAACGATGCTTTGGGTAAGCTTCTTATCTTTGTCGTAAATTTCGACGCTGTTAAATTTAGTAGCGTCTTTGGCTTTGGACTCTTTGACGTTTGAGATTACCTTGCCGCCATCTACCGTGGAGACGACCTGGCCGTCTTTGATCGTGATATTTTTGACATCTTTTTTATCCACTACGATCTCTACAGATTTGCCCGGTGCGTTATTCGTCCATGCGGGGCGGAACTGCTTGTAGTATCCTAAGACCGCAACCAGCGCGATAGTGGCTAAAAATATCCACATACATACCCATTTAATGGTAGCTAGCTTCTGTCCAAGCAGAGTAGTGCTTTCGCCGTAGATATATTTTTTCTGCTCCGGATCTTTGATCTTTTCTTGGAATTCAGGGTCTTTATCCAGATCTTTGCCTCTAAAGATCGACCACGTTCCGATTACGAGCATTCCGATAAAAGTAGAAGGGATGGTAAGCTTAAGTAGATCCAAATAGCTGCTAAAGCCCTCGATATGCACGCCTTGACCTAGCAAGATCGCAACCATCGAAACGCCGGCAACCGAAACGGGGCTAGCGATGATGGCAAGCTGCGATGAGATCGTAGATGCAGCCATCGGGCGCTCCGGGCGGACATTGTTTTTAATCGCTACGTCGTAGATAATCGGAAGCAGCGTATAGACGGTGTGTCCCGTTCCGCATAAAATCGTAAGCGTCCACGCAACCATAGGAGCGATGATACATATAAATTTAGGATGCTTTCTAAGAAGCTTCTCGGCAAGCTGAAGCATAACATCAAGTCCGCCCGTAGCCTGTAGCGTCGCACTCGCTACGACGACGGCCAGGATGGTAAGGATAACGTCAACGGCGGGCTTTCCGGGTTGAAGCTTAAAGCCGAATACCAAAATTACAAGTCCTATGCCGCCTAAAATTCCAAGGGCCATGCCGCCCTTTTTAGCGCCGTAGAACAAACAACCAAGCACGATTATTAGTTGAATGAAAAATTGCGTGCCCTCAGACAAACTTGTCAGAAACTCCATCGTTTCTCCTTTATAAAAATTAAAACAAAACTTCGGCGATTATACTAACTTTTTATTTAAACAAAATTAAAGGAGCGTTACGAATTGTAAAAATCTATCAAAATAAAAATTTACTGAAATTATAATTTTAAAGCAGAATTTATAGCGAAATGTAAAAAATAAAATTTTACTTAGAGCTGTTTTTATATCATAGAATTTCGCAACTTTTAAGAAAACTTAGAATTCCATTATAGCTCAAGCTTTAAACCGATTTTTAAGCCTTGGAGTAGTATCATTCCGCAAAGAGTGGATTAAGATGAATTTTATAAAATTTTGTATTGCCTTTTTGATTTGTTTATCGCAGATGGCAGCAGCTGATAGCTTTGATCTAAACTCCACGCTGCGTCTGAGCACATTCGACGCAAGCTCGCACCGACTGCTTTTATGCGGCAGTGGCGGCGAGCTTAGGATGTTTGATGCTGCTAAATGGAATGTAGAGTTCGCGCAAAAATACAGCGATAACGAAATCACGGCTCTAAATTTTAAAAACGGCAAAATTTATCTAGCTTGGGGCGGAGCCGAAATCGCGGTACTAAACGATAGACTAAAGTTTTTACGCACGCTTAAGACGGGGCGTAACGGCACAGCCCAAATAGATGTGATCTATGCCGCAAAAGACGCGATTTACGCGGTAGTGGATAAGAATCAACTAATAAGATTAGACGAAGACCCTGATAACAGCGCGGATGGCGGCTACGCCTCAGGCGAGAATTCCACCGCGAACGGGCAATCTTTAAATAGAAATTCCGCCCCAGATGGGCTGCGCGGAATTTCGTTTCATTACGGCAGGATCAATACCGTTAGCCTGGGCGCTAACGGACTTTGCGTCGCAAGCTGGAACGGCGTAGCCTGTTTTAGCGCAGATCTTGTCGCGACTAAATTTAGCGGCATCGATACAGCGCCTAATCGCGCCGCGCAGGGAGAGCTTGGTAGCGTGAAATTTAAAGATGCGGAATTTAATAATGCGAAAAGCGCGCAAGCCTCCGAGCCAAATAAAACGAAAGCTAGCGCTGCAAAGAGCGCGGAATTTCAAAGCTTAGAATTCAAAGGCGCAAAATTTCAAGACGAGGGGCTTAAAACTCAAAGCGAAATTTCAGCCGAAGCTGGCGATAAAAATTTAAGCGGCTCTATCACTACTGCACTTGCAGACTGCGATGGGACGCTATTTACAGGCGATATAGAGGGGGATTTTATAAATTTAAAAAGCGGCGAGCGCAAAAGCGTGGGCTCTTGGATCAAATCCATCGTGTGCGCCCGCAGCACGCAGTTTATCGCTACTAAAGATAAAATTTACGAAAATCAAAAAGCAGGATTAAAGGAGGTTGTGGATTTAAAAAGCGAATTTTTAGCGATGTACGCAGACGGGGATGCCATCCTCGTAGTCAGCAAATCAGGCAAAATTTTAAAATTCTAAGAAAGGATTAGTATGTTAAAAAGTTTCAAACCCGTGCTTTTGGGCTCGGTTTTGTTCGCCGCAAGCGCCCTGTGTGCCGCAGATAGTGACCTAGAGCGCGTGATGAAAGAACGAAATTTAAGCGAAAAAGACGTTTTGGCGGCGGCTAAGACCTATCAGCCGACCGGTAGGAAGGACGATTATATGGTCTTCTCTTCCGGCGGTCAAAGCGGACAGGTGATCGTTTACGGCGTGCCGTCAATGAGGATCTACAAATATATCGGCGTATTTACCCCGGAGCCTTGGCAGGGATACGGCTTTGACGAGGAGAGTAAGGCGGTCTTAAGATCGGGCTCCATTAACGGCAAAGAGATCAACTGGGGCGATACTCACCACCCAAATTTCAGCGAAAAAAACGGCGAGTATGTGGGCGATTATCTCTTTATAAACGATAAGGCGAACCCAAGAATCGCGGTTATAAATTTATCCGATTTCGAAACCACTCAGATAGTCGTAAATCCGGTAATCAAAAGCGATCACGGCGGCTCTTTCGTAACGCCTAATACCGAATACGTCATCGAAACCAGCCAATACGCAGCCCCTTTTGATAACGACTGGCACCCGATTGAGGAGTATCAAGCAGTCTATCGCGGTGCAGTAACGCTATGGAAATTTGACTACGACAAAGGTAAAATCGACGTAAATAAATCCTTTTCTCTAGAGCTTCCTCCATATATGCAAGATCTAAGTGACGCAGGTAAGGGCGAGAGCTTCGGCTGGGCGTTTACCAATAGCTTTAACTCCGAAATGTACACAGGCGGCATCGAAAAGGGTCTGCCTCCGATGGAAGCCGGTATGAGCCGCAACGATACCGACTACTTGCACGTTTACAACTGGCAAATTCTAGAAAAACTTGCTCAAGATAGCAAAAACTATAAGGTCGTAAACGGACACAGAATCGTTACAATAGACGCCGCTGTAAAAGCGGGAGCGCTATTTTTGATCCCTGAGGCTAAATCCCCTCATGGCGTCGATGTTAGCCCTGATGGTCGCTATATCATCATCGGCGGTAAACTAGATACTCACGCTAGCGTTTATGATTTCAAAAAGATCAAAGAGCTAATTGATAAGAAAGAATATGCAGGCAAGGATCCATACGGAATTCCGATCTTAGATATGCAAAAGACGCTTCACGGACAAGCAGAGCTAGGTCTTGGACCTTTGCATAATACCTTCGATTCGCAAGATGGCGTAATCTATACATCGCTTTACGTTGATAGCCAGATCGTAAAATGGAACTACAAGACGCTAAAGGTTTTGGATAGGATCAACGTCCACTATAATATCGGACACCTTGATTCTATGGAGGGTAAATCCTCAAAGCCGGTCGGCAAATACGTAATCGCGCTGGATAAGCTTTCGATCGATAGATTTAATCCTATCGGACCGCTTCATCCGCAAAATCACCAGCTGATCGACATTACAGGACCTAAAATGGAGATGCTCTACGATCTTCCTATCGGTCTAGGCGAGCCGCACGACGTAGTTTCTATCGCAGCTAGCAAGCTTCATACGAAACCTACCTATACTATGGGAACAAACTCTCGTACCGGCAAGCAGCACCCTGCTATGACGCTAGCAGGTCAGGAGCGCATCGAGCGCGACGGCAAAAACGTAAAAGTCTATGCTACGGCGATCCGCAGCCATATTAATCCTGAGCACATCGAGGTTAATAAGGACGATAACGTAACGATCTATATGACAAATTTAGAGCGTGCCGAGGATGAAACTCACGGCTTTACGGTTGATGATTACGATTTGCATATGTCACTTGAGCCGGGTAAGACTGCGAGCGTAAATTTCATCGCAGATAAAGAGGGCGTATTTCCTTTCTACTGCACGGAATTCTGCTCTGCGCTGCACCTTGAGATGTTCGGATATCTATACGTAAAAGATCCGAATAAAAAATACACTTCAGCTAAAGCGTCTATGCTAAAAGCTCTTAGCCCAGAGGCTCTAAAAGCCGAATACGACAAGGTAGTAGCTACAAATAAAGCCACCGACGACGTTATTCAATCAGTCGTTAAATTCTTAAAAGAGAAAAACTACGAGAAATATCCTAAGGTCAAGGCTTTAGTCGATGATGCGCTAGATCAATACGGCAAAATTCCTGAAACCAAAGCCAAGGCAGACGCCGCGGTAAAAGCGGGCGATATGAACGGCGCGATACTTTGGGAAGGTCAAGTTTGGCAGTATCTAGTAAAAACCGCAGATGTCGGACTTCGCGCTAAAAACAACCTAATCCGTGAGCTCTCCACTCCTATGAGCGAGGCTGCATCTAACGGCGAGAAGGCCTACCTACGCGGAGGCTGCAACGGCTGCCACGTCATCGGCCAAGTAAGCTCGGGTCCTGATCTAACAGGCGTCCTACTTCGCCACGAAAACGGCGAGAAATGGGTAGCCGATTTCATCAAAGACCCTGCTAAATTCTACGAAGACGACTACGTTAAGGCAATGATAAATTACTTCAACCTTCGCATGCCAAATCAGCATATGAAAGACGAAGAGATCAAAGATATCATCGAATACCTAAAATGGGTCGATGAGAACGCGGGTCTTAACTAGCCCCACTCTCCCCCGCAAGGGGGAGAATTTAAAGGAGACGAAATGCCAAAATATAAAATTTA
The DNA here is from genome assembly GCF_938002845.1 of uncultured Campylobacter sp. GTDB lineage: Bacteria > Campylobacterota > Campylobacteria > Campylobacterales > Campylobacteraceae > Campylobacter_B. The sequence continues at coordinate 14,069 of NZ_CALKZP010000036.1, read as the reverse complement.
CGCGATTTTAGCGCTGCTTATTATGACGGTCGCTTTTACCATCCCTACGCTCGGATTTTTCAAAGTCCAAGGCAAAATCGTATCGGGGCAGGTTAGCAGCGTCTCGCAGCTGCCCGCATACTCCGCACCGATATGGAATTTTTATACAAAAGCATCGTATAAAAATCACCTAATTCCTAGTGATGTTAAAAATGATCTAGGCGCGATGCTGGAGCATAAATTTGAAGTGGGGGTTCCTAGCATACCGGTGTGGAAAATTTCACTCGAAGCGCCGAACTATCCAAAAGAGGCTTTCCCCGATGGAATTCCACTTTACGTCCACGTTGACGGCTTTAGCGGCGATGTCGGCGAGATGAATACCCTAAACCACTATATCGGAATGTATCCCGTCTGGCGCGGCGGCACGCTCGAGCACTCGCTATCGCCGTATTATCTCATAATCGCTACGATCGGCATGCTTGCGTTTTTGTACTATGATGGCAAGGGGCAGACTCTGCTTATGATCCTGCCGATCATTGCGCCGCTTATCTTCATCGGCTGCTATGTGGGTTGGCTGTATTGGTTCGGACACAACCTGCAAGACTGGGGCGCGTTTAAAATAAAGCCTTTTATGCCTACAGCATTTGGCGACGGCAGCGTAGCGCATTTTACTACCCATTCATATCCGGCTCTTGGCTTTTGGCTGATGCTGGCCCTGTCGCTGCTATCGGCGTTAGCTCTACTATCTAAGAAAAAATTCCTACGAGAGCATAGATGAGGCTTTTGCTTCTAGCATTCTCGCTCGCGCTAAGCTTAGGCGCAGGCGAGCTTCAAGACGCGATCGATAGCGCAAAAGCGGGCGATATTATAGAACTAGCCGCGGGCGAGTACCACGGCAACGTTTTAATCGATAAGCCCCTTACTATCGACGGACTAAACCGCTCCGCCGTGATCATAGGCGATCGCAACGGAACGGTCATCCGCGTCCGCTCTCCGCATGTTACAATCAAGAATTTAACAATTCAAAACGGAGGCTTCGAGCATCTTAGCGAGGATGCGGGCATCAACGTAAGCGACGTAAACAGCGTAATAATAAAAAATAATCTCATCAAAGACGTGCTCTATGGCGTCGTGCTAAGCAAGGCAAACGACGTAACGATCGAGGGCAACGAAATTTCAAGCAATACCTACCGCACGAGTTTTAAAGGCGACGGCATCAAACTTTGGTATTCCAATGCCAATAAAATTTTAAATAACGACGTCCACAACGTCCGCGACACCGTTTTTTACTTCTCTAACGGCAATCTTGTCGCGGGCAATAAAGGCCATAACTGTCGTTATTCGCTGCACTTTATGAACTCCGGGCATAACGTCGTAGAGGATAACTACTACGACGGCAATAGCGTGGGATTATTTTTTATGTTTTCAAGCGACAATATAGCTAGGCGTAACATCGTGCGCAACGCGGATGGCGCTTACGGCGTAGGTATCGGTATGAAGGATAGCTCAAATTTCAGGGTTACGGATAATAAAGTCGTTTACAACGCCCGCGGATTTTATCTGGATCAATCCCCCTATCAGCCGGGCTCACTTAACGTTTTTGAAAACAACGATATCGAATATAACAGCATCGGCGTGCAATTCCACGCCACGCAGCTAAAAAGCGTATTTAAAAACAATAAATTTAAAGGCAATATGGAGATTGTGCTAAACGATACGCCCCAATCCAAGCTTTTAGAAAACGAATGGAGTGGCAACTACTTCGACGATTACGACGGATTTGACCGCGACGGCGACGGTTACGGCGACGTTAGCTACAGCTCATATGCTTATGCCGACAGACTTTGGGCGCATAAGCCAAGCGTGCGGTTTTTTTACGGCTCCAGCGGGATCGCGCTTTTAAATTTCATTTCCAAGCTCGCTCCGTTTTCAGAGCCTGAGCTACTGCTAAAAGATCCAAAACCTAGGATGAAGCAATGATAAAGAATAGACGCGAAGCGATAAAACTACTCGGCGGAGCACTTGGGACGCTCGGGGCAGCGAGCTTGTTTGCGGATGAAAATTCTGCCAATTCCGCGGGCGGCGAAGCGCAGAATTCCGGCGCGTCAAATTCCGTAAATTCTGCGGGGCAAAATTCCGCGCCGAATTCCATAAAACAAAATTCTGCGGAAAATTCTAGCGGAGATTCCGCCTCTTTATATCTGCGCCCGCCCGGAGCGCTAGCGGAACGAGGCTTCCGCTCTAGCTGTATCAAGTGCGGTCAATGCGTGCAGGTCTGCCCCTATCACAGCATCTATCTGCTGGATATTACCCATCTTTTTGACATCGGCACCCCGGTCATCGACGCCAAAGAGCGAGGCTGCTATCTTTGCGGCGCGCTTCCTTGCGTGCTCGCCTGTCCAAGCGGCGCGCTCAGCCACGAAACGAACGAGCCTAAAAAGGTTGCGATGGGTATAGCCGTGATTAAAAATTTAGACGCCTGTTTGGCGTATCGCGGACAGGCTTTAAAATCTAGCGATCTACGCCTAAAGCCCGCCAAGACCGAGCAGGAGCGCGAGTTAAACTCAGCGCTGGCTGCGAAAGAGGGCAAGGTCTGTGATCTATGCGCGTCGCTATGTCCTTACCCGCAGCCGCTTGATGCCATTGCGATGATAGAAGCAGGCAAGCATTTCGCCCCGCAGATCCGCAGCGCTTGCGTCGGTTGTGGGGCGTGCGCAGAGCTCTGTCCGGCGCGTATCATCGAGATAATCCCGCGGGCGGATTACAAATCAATCTATGAAGGAAAGCAATGAAAAACTCCATTAAATTCTACCTCTGCTCGCTAGCTGCGGCGCTTTTGCTGTGCGGCTGCGGAGATGACGGCGATTCAAGCTCCGCCGCTGCAAATTCCGCAGGGCAGAATTCCGTTTCGCAAGGCTCCGCAGGGCAAAATTCTGCGGATCAGAATTCCGCGAGTTCAAATTCCGCATCGCAGAAAGCGGATCAAAATTCCACCGCCAAGCCTCGCATAAGCGTCAAAAGCGGCGAAGCGCCGAAACAAGACGATAAGTTCGTAAGCTACGATTTTTACGGCGAGCGAAAGGTAAATTTTAACCTAAACGGCGACGTGAACGAAACGACCAAAAACATCGTGGCGTATTCGAGCATCAAAAATCAATATGAAAAGCTAAATTTCGACCTAATGAAAAAGCGCCTTGGGCACGATTTTATCCTGCGCTGCTCGGCGTGCCATGACGACTACGCCAACGGCATCATCGGTCCGTCGCTTCTGGATAAAACCGACGCGCAGATCGTGGATATGATTAAAAAGTATAAATTCAAAGAAAAGCCTAACCCTCTTATGGTGCAGCTCGTAAACGGCATGAGCGAGCAGCAGATAGAGACGATGGCGAAAGAAATTTACGAGTTCAACAAACAATTTAAGGAGCAGAAATGAAACCGGGCAAAATTTTAGCTTTGATTTTGGGTGTAGCACTGATCGCGCTGATGATCTTTATGGCTAGTTCGGACGATTCTAGCGCGCCGCAGCAAGAAGTCAAGCCGCAGGTGCAAGCAAAACCGGCGCCGCAGAGCAAGAGCGTCGATCTCATCGACGATAAGGACGTAAAAAATATTAAAATTTTAGAGCAAAGCGTCAAAGAGCGCGATTTTAAGGTTAGTAGCTCCTATCTGGTAAGCTGCGCGCCCTGCCACGGCGATGACGGACGCGGCAAGATCGCTCCGCCGATCGGTGGCAAGAGCAAGGATCAAATTTTAGCAAGCCTCAAAGATTATAAAGCGGGTAAGATCAAAAATAGCCTGATGAGCGGACTTTTAACCAACGTAAGCGACGAGAGCCTAGATAAGCTCGCGGATGAAATTTCAAAATTTAAAGAGTAAGTCTTGGATAAATATAATTCGCGATGCACGATCAAAAATACGAGCTTTTTCTCGACCTTCGCGCTTAAAAATAAAAGCGGCAAACTGCGCCCCAGCATTCGGGCGCTGCGCTACGCCACGGTATTTTTGGTGCATCTGCTTTTCGTGCTTTCCTTTCGTGCGGATATTCAAATTTTAGAGGGCGACATCAGCGGCTCGCGGATACTTGGCTTTCACCTAGCCGATCCTTTCGCGACTCTTGAGGTGATCGCCGCGCACAAAGATCTGCCGATAAATCTGCTCATCGGCTCGGGCACCATTTTGCTGTTTTATTTCATCGCGGGCGGTAAGGCTTTTTGCTCGTGGATCTGTCCTTACGGAGCGCTTAGCGAGATCGGCGAGAAGCTGCATAATACGCTAATTGCCAAGCACGTCATCAAGGAGCGCTCATTGCCTCGCGGTATGCGATATGCGATCTGGGCGGTGTTTTTAGCGCTAAGCGCGATTACCGATCTACTCGTTTTTGAAATTTTTAACGTAGTCGGAATTTTATCGCGCCTCATCATCTACGGCTTCTCGCTGGCGGGGCTTTGGATAGTTTTTGTGTTTTTGCTCGAAGTATTTTTTAGCAGGCGGGTGTGGTGCACGCACCTATGCCCGCTAGGCAGCACCTATTCGCTTGCGGCGAAAGCAAGCCTTAGCAAGATTACTTGGGATAAGAGCAGGTGCGATCACTGCGGCGTTTGCCAAGACGTCTGCTTCGTCTCGCACGTACTGGATATTACCAAAAAAAAGGCATCCGAAAACCTGGGCGATAAGAGCAAATTTATGCTAAAAGGGATCGACTGCACGCTATGCGGACGCTGTATCGACGTGTGTCACCAAGACGCACTCGGTATCGGCAATAAGCTAAAAGATATGATCTAAGGAAGCCTATGATAGAGATTAAAAACGTAAGCAAGAAATTCGCAGATCAATTCGTTTTAAAAGATATCAATCTAAATATCGATGATGGCGAGCAAGTGCTTTTCGTCGGGCAAAACGGAGCGGGCAAAAGCTCGCTGATGCGGACGATTTTAGGCGAATACATACCCACAAGCGGCAGCGTCGCTATCGACGGATTTGATTCATTTAAGCAGCGTAGCCGCGCTCTACGCGGTATCAGCTTCGTGCCACAAACCCCGCCGCCGCTTAAGCTGAGCCTAAATGAGCTCATCTACTTCGCCGAGCGCACGGCGGACGCAAGCAGAGCGGATATAGTAAAATTTTGCGGTGAAATGGAGCTTGATCTGGGTTCAAATTTAAACAAACCCTTTCATAAGCTATCGGGCGGTATGAAGCAGAAATTTTTAATCGCGCTAGCCTTTGGCAGAGCCAGCAAAGCGATGATTTTCGACGAGCCGACAGCCAATCTCGATCCGAGCGCGCGCGAGCGTTTTAAGACGCTTTTGCACAACTACGCAAAAGATAAGAGCTTGATCTTTATCTCGCATAGGCTCGAGGAAGTGGGAGGGCTGGTAAAAAGAATGATTTCAATGGATCTAGGGAGGATCGTAGATGACAAAAATGTTTAAAATTATGCTTTGCGCACTTGCGGTGCTTACGTTTTTAGGCTGCGGCGACGAGAAAGACTACGGCAACGTCCATTACGACAGAGACGTGTGCGAGCACTGCCAGATGGCGATCAGCGACAACCGCTTCAGCGTCGATGTGCGCGTGGACGGCAAAAACCACTACTTTGACGATATCGGCTGCTTGGTGGATTTTATGGTTACCAACGACAAACTAAACTGGCTGAAGGACGCCAAAATTTACATCAATGACGCTAGCGGCAACGGCGAGTTTATCGACGCGCGCACGGCGCATTTTTATCGCGGTTTCAAAACCCCTATGTCGTTCGGCTGGGGCGCGTTTAAAAACAAGCAAGAGGGCAAGCAAGACTTCAACTTCGATCAAGTAGTCGCGGCGCTTAAAGCAGGCGGCGGCTCGCACGGCATGGGAATGGGAGATATGGGTCGCGATGCGCACGGCGCAAGCGACGGACATGATATGAGCGCAGGACATGATGGCATGAGTGGGATGCAAGACCCTCACTCCGCAGAGCACGGCATGAGCGAGCCGCAACACGATATGGGCGGTATGGGGCATACTCACGGCTCAGATCATGGCATGAGCGGCGATGCGGGCAGCACGGCGCACTCTCAAGGCTCGCCGCACGATATGGGGCAGATGCACGAGGGTAATGGCACGGCACACGGTATGCCTTCTGGGCACGCGCATTAAGGATGTTCAGCTAAGATGAAATTTTAAGCGGCCCATGTTTTGCGCTAAATTTAAAGCGTAAAATTTCAGCGTGCCGCCCGTGCCGCCATGGATGAGATGAAATTTTATTTTGCAGCTTTAACGTGAGGCAGAGATGGGTCTAGAAAACGGCTGCGAAATTTTATCTTGCGACGCGGCTAAATTTAACGCGCGGCATGAAATTCCGCTTTGCACGTTAAATTTACGCGGACGCGCCAGTTTAAAATTTTGCCGTAAATTTAAAATATCCGGTGCAAAATCTCGCTGCCTTGAGATTTTTAGAATTTTAAAATTTTATGCTGCGAGATACGCCTGGTTTTGAAATTTTACGGAGCTGAAATTTAAGAGGTCTCGTCAAGCGGCTAAATTTTAAAACTACGACGGATGACGGATAGCGGGCGGCAAACCGCGCGCTGTTTGAGTGCGCCGCAAGCGAGCCATAAATTTAAAATTTATGCGCGATCCGCAGTCGCAGGCGGCGGATAAAATTTCACCGCTTGTTTAAACGCTAGACGGGCAAAATTTAAGGCCACGAAATCCGCGCCGCAAAACGGAGCCGAGCCTAAAAGCACGTTTAAGCCGCGCGAGAAATCTAAATTTAAAGCGCGCCTAGGCGCAATAAAGGAATATGAATGAAAAATTTACTCACCATCGCCGCTTTGGATATCAAAGAGTCCTTCCGCTCGCGCTGGTTTTTGCTCTATCTGCTGATCTTTAGCGGGCTCGTGGCGGCATTTTTCATCACGGGGGTGACCGACTCGCGCGTGCTCGGTTTTAGCGGGCTTTCGCGACTGCTACTGCTGTTTATTCAGATCTGCATCATCATCCTGCCCGTATTCGTGCTCGTCACCACCAGCAAGGCGATCCTAGCCGATCGTGACCTAAACATCTTAGAATACCTGCTAAGCTTCCCGATCTCGCAGGCGCAGTATTACTACGGCAAGGCGCTAGGAAGGCTGTTTGGAGTGTTCGTGCCGATATTTTTGTCGCTGCTGCTCGCGATCGTTTGGGGCGCGATCAAGGGAACGGGCATTCCGTGGGCGATCTGCCTGCTTTATACGGGGCTGCTTTTTAGCTTGTGCGCGGCGTTTTTAGGGATCGCGTTTTTGATCTGCGCCGTTTCAAAAAGCCAAGAGATGGGGCTTGGGCTTGCGTTTTTTATCTGGCTTTTCTGCCTTGCGTTTTTGGATCTCGTGCTGATCGGATTGCTCGCAAAAACGGGCGTGAACGAAAATCTGATCTTTGCGATCGCTCTCACAAACCCGATGGAGGACTTCCGCATCGCCGCTATCAGCCTGTTTGATCCCGATCTTGCGGTCATCGGCACGACGGCGTATTTTATCCTAGATCACTTCGGGCGCGGGCTTTTCATCGCCTTTTCGCTGCTCTATCCGATCGCTCTGGGCGCGGCAAGCCTCGTTTTGGGCTATTTTATCTTTAGATCGAAGGATTTGGCGTGAAATTTCCACTCATTTTGACGGCATTTATAGCGCTTTGCGGCGCAGCTGAGATACAAAATTCCGCGGCTCAAAGCTCTGGTTCGGCGCAAAATTTAGGTACGCCCAATACAGGCTCCAGCTTGGCGCAGAATTCTAAAAGCGTGCGCGAGATTGCGTGGCTCAAAGACGTAAATCTCACCTGCGCCAAATACGGCATCGATACTAGCGCGCACCCTGAATTTCGCGCCTATGCAAGGCTCAAAGACGGCAGCGCGCTCGCGTTTGCTTCGCCTAAGGCGATGTTTGCATATTTTTTTAAAGACGAGAGCTCGGGTGCAAATTTTAGCGGTTCTACTGGAGCGAATTCTGCGAACAAAAATCCCGCTAGCATGAATTTCGACGAGGTAAATTCCGCTAACGTAAATTTCGGCGAAGTAAATTCCACCGATGCAAATTTCGGCAGTGCGGAGCTTTACGTCACCGATTACGCAAGCGGCGAAATTTTGCGGGCGCAGGACGCGTTTTATGTATTCGGCAGCGTGCTACAAAGCGCCAGAGGCGACGATCTCATCACGTTTGCGAGATTGCGCGACGCGCAAGACTTCATGCGCGAGAAAAAGGGGCATAAAATTTTGCAGTTTCGCGAAATTTCCGCCAAGCTGATCGATTATCTAAGATGATCGAGCCGCTTGGCAAAATTTAAATTCAGCTATTTTAGTATATTTTATTCATAAAAATTTATCTTTTATTTTAGTGCGCTATTAAGGGAATTTAAAGCAATTAAAAAATACAATCACGTTAAATTTTATCTATAAGAATTAAATAGTGTAGTTTTTCAGTATATTTATTGAGCTCTACATTCTCGCTTATTTTTAAAATAAATTTTAAGGAGACGTCATGGCAAACGACAAAATCGCAAAACAAAAAGGCTCACGCAAGAAGGCTGCTACGGATGAAAATTCCGCTGCGAATACGGGAGAAAATTCCGCCGCAGACGCAGCCAAAAGCTCCGCCACGTCCATTTTTGATAACAGCGCAAATAGCGCTCAAAATTCCGCCGTAAATTCTATAACTTCCGCCTCGCTTACTCGCGACAAAATTTCTAAAAATCGCGCCGCAGGCGAGAATTCCTGCGACGAGTGCGATTGCGAAGCCAGAAATTCCGCACCGAGTTACGATGATAGCGCAAGCTCTGCTTCAAGCACGAACTTTGCGGCGCACTCAAGCACTCAAAGCGCAGGCAACGCTAAAAAATCCGCGATAGGCTCTACAATAAATTCCACGGCCGATTCTTTGATAAATTTCGTCTCAAATCCTACGAAGAGCCCAAGCAGCAAAGACCACTTCTCTTGCTCGCACGAGCATAGCGATAACTCCGCAATCCACTCGCATCTACACGACGAAGATCTTGCGACCCACCCACACGATCAAGAAGAAAACCTCGCAGCTTATTTGCACGAATACGGCGCAAATTCTGCGGCGTATTCGCATGAGTGCGACGAAGATTCCGCCATCAGCTCGCACGAGCACGATAAACATTGCCATGATCACAAGCCCCACTCTCATCGCGCGGTTATCGGATTTGACGAGCACGGCATCCCAAAAGTTTTAGTGCCCGCAGAGGCTAGTCCGCACACACATAAAGACGCGCAGGGCAATCTTTTCGAGCATTTTCACGAGGCGGAATTTACGGCGGATTATATGAAGGCGGTGCTTGAATACAAAAAGACCTTCCCCACAAAACAAGAAGTACTTGAGAAAACCCCTGATCCCGCCGTGCGCGAAATGATGCTTAGGATGGAGCAGATCGGCGTAGATACGGCGTTTGATCGTTTCGACAAACAGATGCCGATGTGTAGCTATGGGCTTACCGGAGTATGCTGTAAGATCTGCAATATGGGGCCTTGCAAAATTACTAAAAAGGCCGATCGCGGCACTTGCGGTGCGGACGCCGATCTCATCGTGTCGCGCAACCTACTGCGCCAAGTAGCTGCGGGCGTAGCTCAACACGGCGCGCACGCCAGAGAGCTTCTACTGTCGCTAAAATGGGCGGCGCAGGGCAAGCTAGATCTGCCAATCATAGGCGAATACAAAATCATCAATACCGCCAAAGCCTTTGGAATTCCAACTGAAGGCAGAGAGTTAAAAGAGGTAGCGATCGAGCTTGCCGATACGCTTTTAACAGATCTTTCGCAAAGCAGCGGCGAGTATAAAACCATCACTGCGCTCGCACCCAAGGAGCGTCAAGAAGTATGGCGGAAGCTAGATATCTTGCCAATTAGTGCGTATAACGAAGTCTTTGAGGCGTATCACCGAACGGGTGTTGGCACAGACGGAGACTGGCGCAGCGTGATGCAGCATCTTTTGCGCTGTGGGCTTGCTTTTACATTTACTGGCGTAGTAGCTGCAAATATCGCTACGGATGCGCTATTTGGCGTAGGAGATCGCGTAACTTCCAAAAGCAATATGGGCGCGCTTAAAAAAGGCTGGGTCAATATCGCTGTGCACGGACATCTACCGACATTAGTAAGCCTAATAGTGGAGATCGGAAATTCTAAGGAGTACCAAGACAAGGCTCGCGCAATAGGCGCACAGGGGATCGCATTTTACGGCGTGTGCTGTTCTGGGCTATCGGCGATGTATCGCAATTGGGGCGTCGTACCGCTCTCAAACGCCGTAACTGCCGAACTCGTCATAGGCACGGGCGCGCTTGATCTGTGGGTCGCCGATGTCCAAGATGTCTATCCTGCGATCATGGACGTGGCTAACTGCTTCCAGACCAAGGTCGTTACCACGAGCTCATCAGCTAGGCTTCCCGGAGCTGAGCATATTGGCTACGATCATCACCACAGCAATATCACCGAGACTAGGAATTTGGCGCGTAAAATTCTAGACCGCGCATTGCAATCTCACGAAAAGCGCAAGGGGCTGCCGGTATATATTCCGCCGTATGAAGTCGAGGCCGAAGTGGGCTTTTCGGTAGAATTCGTCCATAAGCACTACGGCGGCATGGAGCCGTTAGCGCACGCGCTAAAAAGCGGTGAAATTTTAGGCATAGTAAATATGGTCGGCTGCACCAATCCTAAAGTGCCTTATGAGCGCGCTATTATAGATGTCGCACAAACCCTAATCCAAAATAACGTCCTAATCCTAACCAACGGCTGCGCGTCGTTCCCGCTAATGAAACTGGGCTTTTGCCAAAAAAGCGCGTATAAAAAAGCAGGCGCGTCGCTGCGGGCATTTTTAGAAAAAGATGAGCTTCCGCCGGTATGGCACGTGGGCGAGTGCATCGATAATACCCGCTCCAGCGGAATTTTCGCAGGTATCGCAGGGGTGCTAGACAAAAATCTCTACGAGCTGCCGCTTGCCTTCACCTCTCCCGAGTGGGCGAACGAAAAGGGCGTCGATGCCTCGCTCGGATTCCGTCTAATGGGCATCGACTCATATCACTGCGTCGAATATCAAATCCACGGCTCCGCAAATGTCATACACTTTTTCAAAGAGGGCACCAGGCGTGCGCTTGGCTCTGTGATGCACGTAGATACCGATCCGGTCGCGCTCGCGCTAAAAATGGTAAGCGACATGCGCTTAAAACGCAAATCCCTAGGCTGGCAGTAGCGACGGATGGATTCATTTCGCATCGCATTTTAAGCGATGCGAAATTTCATGATAAAATTTAACCTCTTGCGGGCAAATAAAATCCCGCGGCCAAACGGCAAGTAAAATTCTACGACTAAGTGGCTAGCAAAACCGGGGTCAAATAAAGATAAAATTTTCGCGCCGTATCCGTTCGTGGAATTTTAAATCATATCTTCAAATCCTACGTAAAATTTCGCCGCGCGCTGCGTCTGCTGCTAAATCGGCAAAATTCCGCCATTAGGCTTAAGTCTATCTTTCGCGAAAGGATGAAATTTTAAAATTCCATCTTGGCGTAAATTTCGTAGACGTTCATCTGAAATCCGCAAGCTCAATTTTGCTAAAAGCCTTATTGCACAGAGCTGCACGCCATTAAATTTTGCTCACGTATATGAAAGCCGAAATCATAAAAATTTAATATGATATATGCTAAAATGCCACATCTGTTTAAGGATTTAGATATATAAATCAAAGTCGCTGCAGTCTCTAAGTCATCATCGGTAGGAGATGTCGTGCGAGACGGAGGCACTGCTGTCAAGCCCTTCGTTTCGCAGCTTGAGGCGGTGCGGCAAAAGTGCGTCTATGCTGCGCCTGCAAACATTTTAGGCTGAGACCGCACGGGCATGGAGACGACACTATAAATCTTGCAGGCGGCTAAAATTTTCATCCGGATCTTTTCTGAAATATTGATCTTGGGGCTATCACGAAAGAATTTTACCGCAAGCCTTTCGCTACGAGCCGGAGGGCGGAATTTAAAGCGAAATTTTAAGCGTGTTTCGGCGAGGCAAAATTTCAAAGATTAAATTTAAGGCAAAAGATAAAAATTTAAAGCAAGGGAAGGTATGAAAAATTTTAAATTTATGCTCGTGCTGCTGATACTGGCGACGATCGCGACGATTGCGATATCGCTTTGTATAGGGCGCTTCGGCCTAAGCATCGACGAGGTTTTAAAAGCGCTTAGCGGCGGCGAAGTAGCGCAAAACGTCCACAACGTAATCATGCAGGTGCGCCTGCCGCGCATCATCGCTGCGGTACTCGTGGGCGCAGCGCTGGGCATCAGCGGTACGGCGTATCAAGGCGTCTTTAAAAACCAGCTCGTCTCGCCAGATCTCTTAGGCGTGAGTGCCGGAGCTTGCGTGGGCGCAGCGATCGCGATCCTGCTTGATCTAAACATCCTTTTGATCCAGCTTTTCGCTTTCGTTTTTGGGCTTGCGGCGGTTTGCATTACGCTTCTGATCACGCGCGCGCTGCGTTCGAGCGCCACCATAATGCTCGTGCTTGCGGGCATCATCGTAAGCGGTTTGATGGGCGCACTGATCGGATTTTTAAAATTTATGGCGGATCCCGAGACGAAGCTTGCAGACATCGTGTATTGGCAGCTAGGAAGCCTCGCGAAGGTCGATCCCTCCGTGCTAGCGATGATAGCGCCGGTGATGGGGGTTTGTATCGCTATCTTGGTGCTGATGAGCTACCGCATAAACGTCCTATCCATGGGCGATGCGACCGCGGCGAAGCTGGGCGTAAACGTCGTGCTAGAGCGGGGTATCATCATCGTCTGCGCGACGCTGCTAACCGCAAGCAGCGTGTGTATCAGCGGCATAGTCGCGTGGGTGGGGCTTTTGATGCCGCATCTAACGCGCATGATCGTGGGCGTGAGCAACACCAAAGCGATCCCCGCGAGCATATTTTTAAGCGCGATCTTCGTGCTTATCGTAGACGACGTAGCGCGCAGCATAAATCAAAGCGAGATCCCGTTAGGGGTGCTTACAGGCTTTATCGGCACACTATTTTTTATATTCATCCTGCTTAAAAACAAAAGGAAGCTAAATGGTTAGGGTTGAGAGCTTAGACTTCGGCTACGTAAAATCCGCCCCTCTGACGCTGCGCGACGTGAATTTCAACCTGGAAGCAGGCGCGATGCTTACGATTTTGGGGCAAAACGGCGCGGGCAAATCGACGCTTTTAAATTTAATCAGCGGCACGCTTGAGCCTCTGCGCGGTAAAATTTCAATTGACGGCAAGGATATGGCGAGCCTCAGCGCCAAAGGGCGCGCCGAGATCATCGGCTACGTCTCGCAAAGCGAGGTCTGCGAGTACGACTACAGCGTCTTTGAGTACGTCCTGATGGGGCGCACGGCGCATATCGGGATCTTTTCGCAGCCGAGCGAAAACGACTACAAGCTCGCGCAGCGCTACATGAAAATGCTTGAAATTTGGCACCTAAAAGACAAGATCATCACGCGCCTAAGCGGCGGTCAGAGGCAGATGGCATCCATCGCACGCGCACTTTGCAGCGAGCCTAAGATCGTGATCTTCGACGAGCCCACCTCGGCGTTAGACTTTGCCAACCAATACAAATTCCTTCGCGCCACGAAGGAACTTCTCAAAAACGGCTACACCGTCGTTTTAGCCACGCACAATCCCGATTTCGCTCTGCTTTTGGGCGGATACGTCGCGCTCGTAAAAGGCGGCGGCGAGGTCGCATACGGCAAGGCCGAGCAGATCATAAAGAGCGAAATTTTAAGCAAATTATACGATCTGAAGCTCGACGTCAGCTACAACGAAAGGGTCGGCAGGGTCTGTTGTTTGACGTATCCATTCTAGTTTTTACTTCGCGGACGAGCTAAGCTCGTCCTTGCGACGGGGAGCTTCGCTATTTCTCGCGAAGGCTAGGAAGCGCCCCGCGCTTCCTTCGCATTGCTTCGCTCGCCTAAAGTTACAGAAATTTTGCTGCGTAAAATTTTAAAATTTATCTGTTTTACTTCTCGGCTCGAACAAAACAAGCGAAGCGCTCGACATAGTAGATGTTTCCTTGAAGGTCCGAGCCTGCAAGTGGGGGGGTGCCCCCCCCCCCCC
>NZ_CALKZP010000035.1 GCF_938002845.1 uncultured Campylobacter sp. | reverse complement strand
TCGCCGATGATGCCCGCGGTCTTGATGACGCAGCCCTGCTCGGCTAAATTTCCAAACAAAACCGCCAGCCCGCCGACCTGCGAGTAGGCGTTTTCGACCTTATGGATGACCTCTTCGTCTTTTATGACGCTAGCGCCCACGCGCTCGCCTAGGCTCTCGCCCGTGACCGTTAGCGCGTCTAGCCCTAGCAGCCCGTTATCGCGGCGCGAAATTTCATTTATCACGGCGCTTAAACCGCCCGCGCGGTCGATGTCCTCCATGTGGATATTTGGCAAGCTAGGGCTGATTTTAGCGATATGAGCGATCTTGCGGCTGATGTCGTTTAGACTTGCGATTTGCAAATTTACTCCCGCTTCGCGCGCGATAGCTAGGATGTGCAGCACGGTGTTGCTGCTGCCGCCCATCGCCATATCGACTACGAGGGCGTTTTGGATAGATTTTTCGTTCACGATGTTGCGGATTTTGTATTTTTCATCCAGCGCGATTTGGCAAATTCGTCGCCCTGCCTGCCTGATGAGCTCCTCGCGCTCTGGCGTAAGCGCGGGTACGGTGCCGTTACCTTTTAGCGCGATACCCATCGCTTCGCACAGCGTATTCATCGAGTTTGCTGTAAACATCCCCGAGCAGCTGCCGCCGCTTGGACAGGCTTTGCACTCGATCTCTTTTAGCTCCTCGGCGCTGATCTCTTTGGTTTCAAATTTACCCACCGCCTCAAACGCAGTCGCAAGGTCGATCGGCTCGCCTTTTTTGGTGTAGCCTTTTTTCATCGGGCCGCCGCTAACAAAAACCGTCGGCACGTTCACGCGAAGCGCGCCCATAACCATGCCGGGCACGATTTTATCGCAGTTTGGCATGCAAACGAGAGCGTCCAGGGCATGCGCGTTCATCACCGTTTCGATCGAATTTGCGATCAGCTCGCGGCTAGGCAGGCTATAAAGCATCCCGGCATGCCCCATAGCGATGCCGTCGTCCACGCCGATGCAGTTAAACTCAAATGGCACGCAACCGTTTTTGCGGATCTCGTCTTTTAAAATTTCGGAGTATTTGTTGAGAAAAAAATGCCCCGGAATGATCTCTATGAAGCTATTTGCCACGCCTATAAAGGGTTTTTCAAAGTCCTCGTCCTTTAGTCCCGTCGCTCTTAGCAAGCTTCTGTGCGGCGCGCGCGTATAGCCTTTTTTGATAATGTCGCTTCTCATTTTATGTCCTTGAATTGAAATTTTCTCCATTTTAGCATAAAATTTTACCGCTGCGGGGCGTTTTAAATTTTAGGCGTTAAAATTTAAAGCAGGACTATTGAGCTTAATCAAACCGAATCACTCCTGTTTTTGATATAATTGCACATCGATTATCAAAATCTTGCCGTTTGGCAGGAATGAAAAGAGGAGAAAATGCAAAGAAGAAATTTCTTAAAACTAACGTCTGCGTTGGCGGCTAGCGGGCTTGCTAGCCCTCTTTTTGCAAAGGAAGCTTTTACTATCTACGGCGCGCCTGCGATGCCTAGCCTCATCATCGGCGTTGCGTGCATGCAGGGGCAGATCGGCAAAAAATACGACGCCAAACTCGAGCTTTGGCGCGATCCCGATCAGCTGCGCGCAGGCGTGGCAAACGGCGAGTACAAGGTCATGATGAGCCCTAGCAACGTGGGGGTGAACCTCGCAAATCAGGGGCGCAAGATCGGCATGGTAAATATCCTCACCGAGGGGCTAAATTTCGTGATGAGCAAGGGCGAGAAGATAACGGAATTTGCGCAGCTGAAGGGCAAAAAGATCGTCATGCCTTTTAAAAACGATATGCTAGACATCATCGTGCGAGCCATAGCGAAAAAGCAGGGCATTAGCGGGCTGAATATCGACTATACCGCCAGCCCCGCAGAGAGCGCGCAGCTGTTTTTGGCTAAGGACTACGATGTCGCGATCACGGTCGAGCCGCTAGCAAGCGCTATGATCTTAAAGGGCAAAGTGTCAGGCATCGCCGTACAGCGAGGAGCAAATTTAAGCGATATGTGGGCGCAGGCGTTTTCGGTAAAGCCCATAATCCCGCAAGCAGGCATCATCGCTGATACCGATTTTTACGCCGCGAAAAAGGCGGATTTTGAAATTTTAAATGCCGATCTGACAGACGCGCTTGCGTGGATCAAAGCGAACAAACAAAGCGCCGCGGCGATCGGGACAAATTTCTTCCCTGCGCCGCCGCCTGCGATATTTATGAGTATCGATACGTCGAATTTGTGCGTCAAAAAGCCTAGCGAGATCAAGGACGAGCTTTTGAAATTTTATGAAATTTTGATGGAATTTAATCCTAAGCTCCTCGGCGGCGCGATGCCTAAGGACGAGTTTTTTCTATGCTAAAAATCGATAAAATTCGCAAAGCTCAAAACCCCGCGTTTTACGTCATAGATTATCTGTGGGGCGGCTTTGCGAGCCTAGGGGCGGTGTGCTTTTTCATAGCCCTTTGGCAGGTGGCGAGCGAGGCTTACGGGCCGCTTATTCTGCCAGAACCAGCGGCTGTTTTTTCTAAGGCGTGCGAAATTTTAAAAAATTTCGCCGCAAACGATCTAGCCCTGTCGCTTAAGCGTGCGCTTGCAGGCACCTTCCTCGCGCTTTTTGCAGGGATTTGCAGTGGGCTTGCGGCGGGGTATTTCAAAAGCCTGCGAGCCTTTTTAAACCCGCTAATTACCGTGCTTCTCTCGACGCCGCCCATCGTTTGGATCGTGCTTGCGATATTTTGGTTTCATTTCGGCGATACAAGCGTGCTTTTTACCGTCGTTATCGTCGTCGCGCCGATGACTTTTGCGTCCGCGGCGCAGGCGATGGCTAGCGTGAGCACCGAATACACCGAGCTTTTCGACAGCTACAAAAGCTCAATTTTAAAAAAACTGCGCTACCTCTACGCGCCGCACCTAATCGAGCGGTTGCTTCCCGCGATCTACGTCGCGGTCAGCAACGGCGCGAAGGTGCTTGTAATGGCGGAGCTTTTGGGTGCGAACGACGGTATCGGCGCAAAGATCGCCGAAGCGCGCGTAAATATCGATACGGTCGAGGTCATGGCCTACGTGTGCCTAGTCATAGCCTTTACGGCGCTTTTCGATTATCTCGTGACTAAGCCGCTTGAAATTTTACTGATGCCGTGGAGTAGATGATGCTAAAAATTTCAAATCTGCGCTACGAAATTCTGCGCGACGTTATAATTTCAGATTTTTCGCTGCAGCTACGCGCGGGTGAAGTAAAGACGCTTTTTGGCCCCAGCGGCTGCGGCAAGACTTCGCTTTTGCGGCTGGTCTGCGGGCTGGAGGATAAAAAAAGCGGGCAGATCGAAAACGGCTTTAAGAAAATCAGCTTTTTGTTTCAAGAAAACCGCCTGCTACCAAACCTCACGGCGCTTAAAAATATCGAAATTTTTAGCCCCGCGGGCGTGAACGAAATTTACGCCCTCGCCGCAAAGATCGGGCTAAGCCCGAGCGATCTGAATAAATTCCCGCGCGAGCTAAGCGGCGGCATGCAAAAGCGCACGGCATTTTTACGCACGATCCTTAGCGGCTGCGATCTGGCGCTGCTTGATGAGCCGTTTGTAGGTCTAGATCGTGATCTGCGCGGCGTACTGATCGAAATTTTAGTCTCAAAGATCGAGCGCGAGGGGCTTGCCTGCCTTTTGGTGACCCACGACCGCTTCGAAGCCGCACGCCTAAGCCACGAGATCATCGAGCTTGAGTCCAAAGGGATGGGGCTTAGGCGCGTCGTGAGCCTGGACGAGCCGCTAAGCGCGCGCGACGAGCGGTACGAAGAGCGCGTGGTAAGCGAGCAGTTTGGGGGAGTGAGCTATTATGAGTAGAAATTTTATCTTTAATGCGCGCAAATATGGAGGCTCCGCACGAAATTTAAACTTACGTTGCGGTCTAGGCGCGGACGAGCGGGGCTTTGGCGCGCATCGCGATCCGGGCGCGTACGAACACGGGCACTTGCCGATCGCTAGATGCGACGATCTAGGCATACGCAGACACGGGCTCTTACGAAGTACTAGATGCCGCGATGTCGGCGCGGGCAGACACAGCCTCTTACAGGATACGGGGCACTGCGGTTTTATCACACCGAAATACGAACTGCGCAGCCGTGCGAACTGCGATTATAGCGTGAGCGTGCTCTTGAACGGCGTAGTGTGCTACGGTTTTACCGCGCGCAATTTAGCGCAATTTAGCAGCGATACTTACTGCGGCTCTAGCGCGAGCGCTTGCTTACGGCGCGTTGGCGCGAACCGAGATGTCCACTCACGCCGCGACCCTAGCAGGAGTGTCAGCTTGCGACGCAGCTCTAGCACGAACGGCCGTTTGCAATCTAGTATGAGCGGACGCTCGCAGCGCAATTTCAATGCAGGCATTTGCTTGCGTCGCGTTGGCACGAAGCAGAGCGTTCATTTGTACTTCAAATTTGGCGCGAACCGAGACACCTTTCTACGTTGCGGTTTTGATACATGCGGATTTAGCGCGAAGTGTAGCACTCAAAAAACTATTTTGGGTGCCTGCCACTCGCTGTTTTGCGATGCAAGTGGGCTAGGTAGCGAGCAAAATCCCACTCTAGGCACCTTTTGTGCGGTGCAGAATTTTTTGAATTTACATGTCGCGCGCGATTTTAAGAATTTTAGCCCCGTAAATTTGAAGAAATTTAACCTCGCCGCCTCGCAATTTGTAAATTTAAAAAAGCAAATCCGCGCCGGCGAAGGTGCCAAGAAGAGCGCCGGTCCGTACAATTTGACGAGTTTTGGGCGCGAGACCCGCACGCCGGGCAGACTGGGCCCTGAAAATAAAATTCCCGCGCCGCGTAGATTTTACTTTGAGAGTGCGGTTGGTGCGCCGTGCGGACCCGGCCTCGGATACAGAAATTACGAATTTGCGCAAAATTCTAAAGTTTGTGCCTCGGATTTTACACAAAATTTTAAAAATTTTGACCGGGGCTTGGAAGCCGAGCCCGTGCAAAATTGTAAAATTTCCGCTTTAAATTTTATACAAAATTTTTGGAATTCCGCTCGCGGTAGGGAAGTTGGGTCTATGCAAGGCTTCGGAAATTCGGGCCGAAATTTTGAGCCGAAATTCCCGCAGAGCGCTAAGAATTTCAAGCAAAATTTCGAGCAAAATCTCTCACAGAGTGCCAAAAATTCCGATCGCAATTCGGAGGCAGAGCCCGTGCGAGGCTTTAAAAATCAAAATTCCGCTCAGGTTTTTTTACAAAGTATCAAGAATTTTGATCAAAATTCTTTGTCGAGCTTTCCGCAAAACGGTAAAATCTACGATCAAAATTCTACTCAGGGTTTTTCGCAAAGTGGCAGAAGTGCCGAGCCAAATTCCAAACCGAGTTTCTCGCAGAACATTAAAAATTCCGAACGGAATTTACCGCTAAGCTTCTTACAAAGCGTTAAAAGCTCCGATCAAAGTCAAAATTCCAAACCCGCCTCCGCGCAAAACTTTAAAAATCAAAATTTCGCGTGGGATTTCTCACAAAACGGAAGAAGCGCCGAGCCAAATTCTGTTCAAAACTTCTCGCAAAGCTCTAAAAATTCCGATCGGAATTCCAAAGCTAACTCCACGCAAAACCAAACAGAGCCAGTTTCGTCGCAGGAGCTCAAGAATTCCGATCGGAATTTTAAGGCTAATTCCACGCAGGATAATCAAGCGGAGCCGAACTCTGCAGGAAAGCGCGAAGAGCTGGGCTTTTACGCGCCTAAATTTAAAGACGAGCGCGCTAGGAATTTTTTCTCCCATCCGATGCGCGCCTTCGTTCTTTGCGCCTGCTTTTTTGCGGCGCTGGGCGCGCTTAGCTTTTTAGCACCCGATGCGCTGGCGATCGATTATGTCGGCGCTCATAAGTTTTACTTTCTATTTTTGGCGCCTTCGTGCATCTACGCGGCGTTTTTGCTTACCGCGCTGCCCGATTGGACGAACTTCGAGGGCTCGCTAAAGCCCGTTTCGCTCGCCTTTGCCGCCTGCCTGATCGCAGCTTTTATCGCGAGTTTTTTAAATTTACGGCTTGTGGCTACGATTGTGGCGCTATTTTGGGCGGTATTTTTTATCTTTGCGGCGCGGCTTTTGTGGTTGGATAAAAACTCGAATAATTTTAGCATCCTAGCGGTCTTAGCGGCGTTTTGCGCCTGCTCTGCAGCCTACGGCGCGAGCGGGGATGAGAAGTTTTTACTCAGCTTCGTGCATATCAACGTCGCGGCAATCGCCGTCGTAAGCTACCGCATAAGCGTCGTCATCGGCAACGAAGCGCTAAGAGAGGGCGGGCTGAAGGACGCCGTTTTTATTCCAAATTTTATCTACAAAAATTTAGCCGCTTTCCTCGCCTTCGCTTTGGCGCTCGCAACGCCCTTTTTAAGCGAGGCGGCATGCGGATTTATCGCGCTTGGTATCGGGTTTTTGTTTTTGGCGAAGCTTCGCGAACTGCACTACGCCGAAATTCTAAGCCGCCACTATATGGCGTTTTACTACGCGTTGCAGGCTGCGTGCGCGGCGGGATACCTGTGGCTGGGCGCGGCGCTGATCCGCGGGGGGTATGCTGCCGCGCCGCTGCACGTCATCGCGATCTGCTATATGTATGGAGCGATACTTTTCGTAGGGATGATCGCCGGACAGCGCCACAGCGGAATTTCGCCGCTAAACTTCCCGCGCCTAAGCCGCGCGGCGCTCGTTTTGGCTCTACTCGCGGGAGGTTTAAGAGCCGTTTTTGCGGGCGAGAGCTTTGTTTTATACGTGATGATCCCCGCGGCGCTTTTTATCGCCGCGGTCGCGCTATATCTGATAAATTTCATCCCGATCTTTCTGAAAAATCCTTTCAGCGCGGATCCGGATTGATGCTCATCAAAGCGGGCTTGCTAAATTTTAGCTACAATCGATCAAATTTCATTTCAAGGAGAGCTTATGCAACATATCAAAAATATTGATGCCGCTAAGGCTGTAGAGCTTGCTTCGCTAGTCGAAGTATCCCCTCACAAGGTGATTTCGCGCACCCTCGCGCAAAATCCTGCGCTAAATATGACGCTTTTCGCCTTTGACGGCGGCGAGGAGATCAGCTCGCACAAATCCGACGGCGACGCGTTCGTTTACGTGCTTGAGGGGGAGGGTGATTTCACGATCGACGGGCAGAAACACCGCGTAAAAGCGGGGCAAAGCATCGTTATGCCTGCGGGCTTGCCGCACGCGATCTTCGCGCCGGTGCCGTTTAAGTGGTTTTTAGTGGTGGTTTTTTAGCCTCTGAGTTTAAGGGCGGGTCAAATTTTAAAATTTAGCCCGCCCGCCGCTTCATAAAATTTTATCTAAAATTCCATTTGTAGGGCTATCCTGCCTGTTTCAGACCGCTTCCGTTCGCTCTCACAAAATTTTAAAATTCCAAAACGTTTAAATTTTATTTTCACCGCGCCCAAAAATTTCGTCTGTTTTGCAAACCGTGCAGGAGCTAAAAATAATGCATTGCGTTCGCGCGCCGTGCCTAGCCCCGAAATCGCACGCTTGAGCTCGCATCGAAAGTCAAATCCATAACTCGCGCATTAAATTTTTAAGTCGTGCCGAGCGTGCAATACATATCGGGCGAGTAGAGCAGACGGGCGCTGTAGTAGGGCGACCCTGCCGAGTGCGCAATGCGCGCCTAGCTCATAGATCGAGCGTTAAATTTAAAGGCCGTGTCCGGCGCGAAATGCACGCCAAGACGCCTAAATTTTAAAATTTAACTCTCGCTCGGGGTTAGCTCCTTGATGATGAGCTCTGGCGTGATCGTGCCGCGGAAGTTGTTTTTGCTAATCGTAAAGATCGCGTCCACCCGCTCTCCCGCGCGCGGCAAAAAGTCGTAGTTGAAAAACAGCGCCTCGACGCTGCCGCTGTTTTTATCAAGCGCCATTTTGATATGCTTGCCCTCCTTGCCGATCTCCCTGATATTGCGGGCGCGCGCGCCTTTGATACAAAAGAGCGGGCGAGGATTTTTCTGCCCGTAGGGCTCGTAAAATTCTAAAATTTCAAGCAGCTCGAAGTCTATCTGCGACGCGTCCAGCTCGCCCAGCAGATCGTCTTGCGCGCTAAAATCGCTCAGATCCTTGGGCGT
This sequence comes from uncultured Campylobacter sp., assembly GCF_938002845.1. Lineage (GTDB taxonomy): Bacteria > Campylobacterota > Campylobacteria > Campylobacterales > Campylobacteraceae > Campylobacter_B. The sequence goes on along the minus strand of NZ_CALKZP010000035.1, from coordinate 7,160 downwards.
AATGCGCTCATTTACGCGCCGCTTAAACTCCTGCAGCAGCGCAGGATCGATCCCCACGCCCGCAGCGCCCTTGTGTCCGCCGAAGGTCGTTAAAATTTCGCTTTGCGAGGAGATCAGCTCTAAAATGTCGAATTTACCGATGCTGCGCGCGCTTCCTTTGGCGCGCGAGTCGCTTACGCTAAAGACGATCGCGGGCTTTTTGTAGGTCTTGCTTAGGCGGCTTGCGACGATGCCGATGATCCCTTCGTGCCACTGCGGACCCCACACGACGATGACGTTGTCGCTCGGATCGACGCTTTTTACGATCTCGTCGTAGAGGCTTTTCTCCTCCTCTTTGCGCGAGTTATTGATCGAATTTATCGTCTCTAGGTAGTGATTTGCCTCTCTGATATTTTTGGCGCATAGGAAGTTATACGACATCGTAGCATCGTCCATCCGCCCCGTGCAGTTGATAAGCGGCGCGATCGTGTAGCTGATATCGTCGAATTCGAAATGTTTTTTAAAATAATGCTCCTTAATCGCCTTGAAGCAGGCGCGGTTCGAACTATTTAACCGCTTGATGCCGAAACGCAAAAGCGCGCGGTTCATATCGCGCAGCTCCATCATATCGGCGATTATGGCGATGATGAGGATATCCATCGAGCTTGCCATATCGTAGTTCACGCCGAGGGTTTCTTTTAGCGCGCCTACGAGATACCACGCTACCTGAGCGCCGCAAATTTCGATATTTGGGAAGGTGCAGTCAGGCTGCTTCGGATTGATTATCGCGTAAGCGCGCGGCAGCACGGGCGGGGGCATGTGATGATCGGTAATGATGAGATCGATCCCCTTTTGAGCGCAAATTTCGGCAGCTTCCGTCGCGGAGGTGCCGTTATCTACGGTAATGATGAGATCCACATCCTCAAGCTCTTCTATAATCTCGCTGTTTAGCCCGTATCCGTCGGTGAAGCGGTTTGGGATCTTAATGACGTACTCCGCGCCTATTTGATTGAAAAAATCGCTCATTATGACGGTGCTTACGATACCGTCGACGTCGTAATCGCCGACTACGGCTATGCGCTGGTTTTCTTCGATGGCAGTTTTTATGCGCAAAGCCGCCTTGTAGGTATCTTTCAGATCGCAGGGTAAGGGAATTTCAGAAATTTTAGTATGCCGATCGTTCGCAAATCTCGATTTTAGAATTTCCCTTATCTCATTTTTACCTAGCATTTTTTATAGATGCTTCGATAAAGCCCAAAATAGCGGGATTTGGGCGTACTAGACGGCTGGTAAATTCCGGGTGAAACTGCACGCCCAGAAAAAACGGATGGTTTTTTAGCTCGACCGCTTCGATAAGCCCATCACTCTCGCCGCAGACGATAAGCCCGTGCTTTTCAAACTCGGCGCGGTACTTCGGATTGGCTTCGTAGCGGTGGCGGTGGCGCTCGCGGATGGTTTTTTGTTCGCCGTAAATTTTACCCAAAAGCGAGCCTTTTTTGACGTCGCAGTCATAGCCGCCCAGCCGCATAGTGCCGCCCATGGGGGATTTGTGCGTGCGGATCTGCTTTTTGCCGCTTGCGTCGATAAAGCTGTCGATGAGGTAGATCACCGGATCTTCGGTCTGTGGGTCAAATTCCGAGGAGTTGGCGTTTTTCAGTTTTAAGACATTGCGCGCAAACTCCACCATCGCAAGCTGCATCCCCAGGCAGATGCCCAAAAACGGCACCTTATGCACCCGCGCGTAGTTTATGGCTAAAATTTTACCCTCTATCCCGCGCGAGCCGAAGCCGCCTGCTACCAAAATTCCGTTTACGTCGCGGAAAATTTCATCCACATTGCTTGCTTCAATTTTTTCGCTATCTACCCACTTTAAGCTTATCCGCGTATCAAGCGTAGCGCCCGCGTGGATGATTCCCTCGGTGAGGGATTTGTAGCTTTCTTTTAGATCGATATATTTGCCGACGAAAGCGATCGTGGTTTCGTTCGTAGGCACGATGACGCGCTTAACGAGGCTGTCCCAGTTGCTCATATCGACTTCGAGCTTGTTTAAGCTTAGAGTCTCTGCGATCGGTGTTAAAATATCCTGCTTCAAAAACGCAAGTGGGATCTGATAGATACTCGCGCTATCGGGGCTTTCGATGACGCAGTTTTTATCCACGCCGCAGCTTAGCGCGATCTTATCTTTAAGCGCGCGATTTAGCGGCATTTCGGAGCGGCAGATTATCATATCGGGGCTGATACCGATACGGCGCAGCTCGCCTACGCTGTGCTGCGTGGGCTTGGTTTTGAGCTCGCCCGCGACTTTTATAAAAGGCACGAGCGTGAGGTGGATATTCATCGTATTTACTCTACCAAGCTCCACTCTCATCGCGCGGATCGCCTCTAAAAACGGCAACCCCTCGATGTCGCCTACGGTGCCGCCGATCTCGACTATCAGCACGTCGTTGCCCTCGCCCGCCTTTTTTATGCGGCGTACGATTTCGCCTACGATGTGAGGGATCACCTGGATCGTTTTGCCCAGATAATCGCCCCTGCGCTCCTTTTCGATGACGGAGCTGTAGACTTTGCCCGTGGTGAAGTTGTTATCTTGGCTTAAATTTTCATCCAAGAACCGCTCATAATGCCCAAGATCCAGATCGGTCTCCGCGCCGTCGTCGGTGACGAAAACCTCTCCGTGCTCCAGCGGGCTCATGGTGCCGGGATCGACGTTGATATAAGGATCCGCCTTTAATATGCGCACTTTAAGCCCCGCGTGCTTTAAAAGCGTCGCGATCGACGCCGCCGCAATGCCTTTACCCAGCGAGCTCAGCACTCCGCCGGTGACGAAAATATATTTCGTTTGTTTTGCCATAAGTTTTCCTAAATTTTGATATTAATATCGCGATTATAACTTCTTTTAGGTTAAAGCACACTAAGCTAGAATTTGAAAATTTTAGAAATTTACGGCAAAATACGCACCCAAATAAATTTTAAATTTAAAGGAGAGATGATGAAAAAGATCATCGCGGCTTTAGTGGTCATCGTAGCGCTTATAGTGGGCGTTTTTGTAGCGACAAAGGACGCTAAAACTGGCGTAGCTAAAAGTGTAAACGATAGCATAACCAAAACGGTTGACGGTGCGGTCGGCAAGAGTGCCAGCGCCGCGATTGAGCAGCAGATTGCGGAATTTATCGCTAGAAACGAAATTTTCGAGACTAAGAGCGCTAAATTTTATCCCGGAGATAGCAACTCAAGCGGCTTTATCGAAGGCGTAGTAAAAAAAGAGAAACTACAAAAAAGCCTTGCTGAAGGCTTTAGCAAGCTAAAGGAAAAAGCAGGCGCGCAAGATAGCAACGATACGGACGAGCCAGATCCTGCTAAAATTTTCCCGGAAGATTTTGCTTTTCGCTACGACTACACTATTAAGCATAGCGTAAAAAACGCTGCGGATGGATTTGAGAGCGACGGAATTTTAACGATTAAGACGCCATATTACGCAGAGCCTTGCAAGAAGCTGTTTAAGACTGACGCGCCGCTTAGCACGCATCTAAACTACGGACCTACAGAGGTTAAATTTAGCGCAAAGCTAGCCGATATAAATGTGCTCGAAGATGGCGGAATAGGACGTCTTGCAGGCCTTAGCCTAAACGGCACGAGCGATATGAGCGGCAAAACGATAAAAGCCTTGGGCTTTAAAATCGGTGAAATTTTTATAGACGACGGCAAGGATTCGGGTCTTGATATAAAGGATCTTATCTATGAAGCAAACTTTAAAAACGGAATCCAAGATCTAGACGATAATATAACCAAGCTCTTTTTAAATGACATAGATTTTGCAGGCAGCACAAAAGAGCTCGTCGTAACTGTAGATAAGCAGCGCTTCGTCGTAGTTACGGATATGAGCACGGAAGGTAGCTATCGCGTAAAAGATGGAATTTTAAATTTCAACGAAAGCGATAAAGCCCAAAGCCTAAAAATCGCTGACGTGCTAGTGCGAAACATCCATTTAGGCGTCGATACCAGCTTTAGCGCCGCACTTTTCGAAAAATATCTGTCTATTATCTCAAATCCGCAAGAAGGCGAAAAATTAGCGGAAAATAAAGAGCTTTTTATGAAGCTGCTAAAAGATGATATGAAAATCAACGTGAATGATTTTTCGTTTGAAAATAGCCTTGGTAAGAAATTTGCTTTTAACGCAAGCGCGCTAGTAGGCGGCTACATCGACGAGACGCAGCTTTTTAAGCGTATGAGCTTGGATGGCAAAGCTACGATAAATACGACCATCACGGACTTCCTATCGCCTTATGATAGCCTGCGCGATTTTGCGCCGATGGCGGAAGTTTACGGCTCGCAGTTTCTTAAGCCTGATGGAGATGGGGTTAAGATGGAGTTTAGCTTCGATAAGGCAAGCAACTCTATGATCTTAAACGGAAAGCCTATCCCGCTACCGCGCAACTAAATTCTTAAGCTTTGCGGGCGGATTTTAAGCCTGCCCGCAAAGATTTTTGTTTTCCTGCTTTTTCGGCGCAAAATTTCGCAAAGCTTTGCGTAAATTTTTACCTGCAAAATTTCGCGGCTCTACCATAAAATTTCGCTCAAATTTTACCGCATCGTTTCTGCATGCCTTGCTAAATTTTAAAACTTACAAGCCAAAATCTCATACTTACAATGACAGATAGACTTAAGCAATTTTGGCTATAATGCGCGCTTTTGCAGCGCAGCTAGCGTAAATTTAAAAGACGGCGGATTATGAGCGGCATTTATTACGTCGCCTCTTTTGACGACGTATTTTATATTGGGAAACTAACGCTAAATTTGCATTTTTAAATTTCAAGGAACGATATGAAAGTAATCAAACGAAACGGCAGAACCGAGGAACTTGACGTAAGCAAGATCAAAAAATACACGAGCGAGGCGGTAGAAGGGCTGGAAAACGTAAGCCTTAGCGAGCTTGAGGTGGATGCAAAGATCCAGTTTCGCGATATGATCACCACGGAGGAGATTCAGCAAACCCTCATCAAAACCGCAGTCGAAAAGATCGACGTTGACCGCCCGAACTGGACCTTCGTCGCCGCGCGGTTATTTTTATACGATCTGTATCACAAAGTAACGGGCTTTAGCGGCTACAACAGTCTAAAAGATTACTTCGCTCGCGGCGAGGCGGCAGGCCGCATAATGCTTGGCTTAAAGGAAAAATACGATCTAGAGGATCTAAATTCTTACTTGCAGCCGCAGCGCGATTTGCAGTTTAACTACCTAGGCATTAAAACGCTTTACGATCGCTACCTCATCAAGGATAAAAGCGGCGCGCCGATCGAGCTTCCGCAGCAGATGTTTATGGCGATCGCGATGTTCCTTGCGCAAAACGAGCTTGACTGCCAGAGCTGGGCGAAGAAATTTTACGATCTCATATCTAAATTTGAAGTCATGCTGGCTACTCCGACGCTCTCAAACGCCCGCACGACGCGCCATCAGCTAAGCAGCTGCTATGTAGGCTCCACTCCCGATAATATCGAGGGGATTTTCGATAGTTACAAAGAGATGGCGCTTCTGAGCAAATTTGGCGGCGGTATCGGCTGGGACTGGTGCAAGGTGCGCGCGATGGGCGGCAGCATCGACGGACATAAAAACGCTGCGGGCGGCATCATCCCGTTTTTAAAGATCACAAACGACATCGCCGTCGCCGTCGATCAGCTGGGCACGCGCAAGGGCGCTATCGCCGTGTATATCGAGCCGTGGCATATGGATGTGAGCGACTTCCTTGATCTGCGCAAAAACTCGGGCGAGGAGAGGCGCCGCGCGCATGAAATTTTCCCCGCGCTGTGGATAAACGATTTGTTTATGAAAAGGCTTCAAAGCGGCGGCAAATGGACGCTCTTCGATCCTGCGGAGGTAAGCGATCTGAGTGATCTATATGGCGCGGAATTTGAGGCACGCTACGAGCAGTACGAGGCCGACGATAAAATTTCAAAATCTACCATCCTGGCAAAGGAGCTTTGGAAGAAAATTTTAACGAGCTATTTTGAGACGGGCATGCCATTTTTATGCTTCAAAGATAATGCCAACCGTATCAATCCAAACGCGCATCAAGGCTTAATCAGGAGCTCAAATTTATGCACCGAGATCTTTCAGAACACGGCGCCGAACCACTACAAAATCAAAGTCGTTTTCGCTGGCGGCAGCGAGAAGCTATTTGAGGAAAACGAAGATGTAAGAACCGACGCGGGCATCGTAAAAAAGGCGAAAAAGATCACCGCGCTAGACACGCTGGGTGGCAAAGAAATTTTTATCGTAGAAAAAGGCTGCGACGAAGGCGCGACGGCGGTTTGTAACCTCGCAAGCGTAAATTTAAGCAAAATCAATAGCCGCGAGGAGATAGCTCGCGTGATGCCGATCGCTGTGCGAATGCTCGATAACGTCATCGATCTAAATTTTTACCCGCACGCCAAAGTCAAACACACCAATCTAAAAACCCGCGCGATAGGGCTCGGCGTAATGGGCGAAGCGCAAATGCTGGCCGAGCGCGGCGTGAAGTGGGGCAGCTACGAGCACTTCGAGCTGATCGATAGGATAATGGAAAACGTGAGCTTTAACGCGATCAAAGCAAGTTCAAATTTAGCCGTAGAAAAGGGCAGGTATCCTGATTTTGCGGGCTCGAAGTGGAGCGAAGGAATTTTCCCGATCGATTTAGCGAACGAAAACGCCAAAGCGCTCGTTAAGCGCGGCGGACTTTTTGAGCAGAGCAGCTGCGACTGGGACGGACTGCGCGAGAAAGTAAAGCGCGACGGCATGCGAAACGGCTATCTGATGGCGATTGCGCCGACATCGAGCATCAGCATACTCGTAGGCACCACGCAGACGATCGAGCCGGTATATAAGCGCAAATGGTTTGAGCACAATCTAAGCGGCATGATCCCGGTCGTCGTGCCGAATTTAAGCCCGAAAACGTGGCAGGCGTATGTACCTGCGTACGAGCTCGATCAGCGCCTGCTCGTAAAGGCGGGCGCCATCCGCCAAAAATGGATCGATCAAGGCCAGAGCCTAAATATCTTCATGAGCCTAGACAAAGCTAGCGGCGGCTATCTGAGCGAAATTTACACGCTTGCATGGCAGCTGGGGCTAAAATCGACCTACTACCTGCGCTCCGAAAGCCCAGATAGCGAGAAGCTAAACAACGTCGCCGATCGCTCGATCGAGTGCGA
>NZ_CALKZP010000034.1 GCF_938002845.1 uncultured Campylobacter sp. | reverse complement strand
GGCAAACGTAGAGGAGTACCGAGACTACGTGGACGAGGCGAAAGAGGCGTTTGTCAAAATGGGCTTTGAGGTTCAAATTTTAGATGTTTCAAAAGTGAGCGAGGCCGAAGCGAAGGCAAAGATCGGCGCGGCGCAGGTGCTTTACGTAAGCGGCGGCAACACATTTTATCTTTTGCGCGAGCTTAAAAAGAAGGGTCTAGCAACCCTCATCGCAGATCGCGTCCGAAGTGGCGAGCTCATCTATGTGGGCGAGTCGGCGGGCGCGATGATCGCGGCTCCCAGCGTGGAGTACGCGAGCGTGATGGACGATGCGGGCGACTACGGAGCCGCGGCGCAAACTGGGCTTGATCTGGTGAAATTTTACCCCGTGCCGCACTACGGCGAGGAGCCTTTCGTGCAAAGCGCGGCCGAAATTTTAAAAATTTACGGCAGTAAGCTAAATTTGGCACCGATAAATAATGCCGAAGCGATCGCGGTGCACGGGGATAAATTTGAAATTTTAGGGCGGTAAACTGCGGCGTGAAAGTAAAATTTAGTAATTAAACGCTTCGTAAAATTTACGCTTACATTTGCGCATAGGGCTGCGAGGTGGAATTTGAACTTAGGCGCGGTGAGTCACTAACGAATAAATTTAATCAAAAGGATCAAAATGAAAATATTACTGATTAACGGCGGAGCGCCGTTTAACGGCAATGGCGGCAAGCTAAGTAAAACCTTGCACGAGCTAGCCAAAAAGACGCTACAAGCCCTAGGGCACGAAACGCGCGAAACTACGATACATGAGGGCTACGACTTAGAGGGCGAGGTGGAGAAATTTCTATGGATGGACGCCGTAATCTGGCAGATGCCCGCGTGGTGAATGGGCGAGCCTTGGTTCGTCAAAAAATACGTAGACGAGGTGTTTATGAGCGGTATGGGCAAGATAGTGGCAAACGACGGGCGACACAGCGCAAATCCAAACGACGGATACGGCACCGGCGGGCTGATAAAGGGCAAATCGCACATGCTAAGCGTTACTTGGAATGCGCCGCTTCAGGCGTTTGAGAAGCCAGGCGATTTTTTCGAGGGCATGGGCGTGGACGGCGTTTATTTGCATTTTCATAAGGCAAATGAATTTTTAGGCACGAAAAGGCTGCCTACTTTTATGTGCAACGACGTCGTTAAAAACCCTGATGTGGAGCGTTTTATGAGAGATTACGAAGCGCATCTAAAAAGGATTTTCGGCTAGCCTTGACGGCCTCAAACGAGTTTATCTACTCGCAATACAGCGCCAGATGAGCTAAAGCGGATTTATAAGATCGCTTCTTAAACCGGATATTACGGCGCTTGTGAAATTTTAATCGGTAAACATCGGATCTGCGCGGTTTGTCGCTTCGCAGGTAGCGGTGCGATATAAAGCTGAAAGCTAGGGTTTGTAACGACGGCACTGGCATCCGTATTCGCTCATATTGCGAGCGCAGTATTAGAATTTGGCGCGTATAGCGAGTAAAATTTATAAGACGCGCCCGCGCACTTTTGATTGCGCCCGCCCGTTTTTTTGCGGCCGCGGACGCTAAATTTTATTAGGCTTTGCTTGCGCGCAGTATCTTTCAAACGCCGCCAAAGGGGTGAAATGCTAAAAATCGATATGCTTAAATTTTTTCGCTGGGGCGAGTTTACTGACGTAAGAAGAGGATTGAGTTGCGCGCAGACCATCGCGATGTTGGGCCCTGCGGATGCGAGCTTTAAGAGCGCGGGGGCTGAAATTTTAAGATACGGCGCCTTTGAGTTTCACTTTTTTCGGGATGAAATTTTTATGATTTTTTCGGATCATTTCAGAAGCGAGCCTCTTGATTTAGGCGGCGCAAGGGCGGGGCAAATCGAAATCGAGCCTTGGATATTATCGGGCTGCCCTGCTCCTATCGATCTTGCGGCCGTAAAAAGCGCTTTAAATCGTGAGCGGATCGAGTATCGCGAGCGCGCAACGGATGAGGGTTTGGAGCTAAGCTTAAGCAGCGGCGTTATGCTTGCGTTTGAAAGCTTCAGCGGGTTGGGCGAGCCTCGCAGCTACGAGCTTGCCGCATTTTGGATAAAATTTTAGCGGAATTTAAAAAGAGAAATATTTTTCTTTCGCGCGCTTTTTAAATTTAGCTTTTAAATTTACGCTTCGTCGAATGAAAATACAAGCTGGATTTTGGCAGAAGCAGTACCTTGTATTGCGCGCGGCGACGGAAAAACCGAGCCGTATTAGCTGAAAAAATGCGGATTTAAAGATCGCGATAGCTTATAGCGACGTAGCTCCGCTTTTCTGCCACTACGGCGCGCCAGGATGAAGTGCCGAGATAAAATTTAACTAAAAGAGGTTTGATGTTTTTTGATACAAAATACGATGAAAAAAAGATCGCTAGCTTTAATCAGATGAATATGCTTTTAAGATGCGTGCTGCTGTTTTTTATCCTTGGCGCGGGTGCGGCGCTGTATATGTCCTACACCGCGGTGCTACCGTCTAGCCCAGAGGATTTGCAGACCATAGAGGGCGCGTCATATATGTGCAAACGAATAAGAGCAGAGGGGCTAGTTACTATAGGTTAAATTTAGTGGATAGCGCGCTTAAGCAGGGCGTTTTTCTTTAGATGTTTACGGTACGCAGATAGACGGATACAAGGCCGCGATATACGACAAGGACGTAAAAATTTGGTACCAAAGGATCGGGGGCGATACCGACCTTGCACGGCAGATCGCCCTTAAAGACGGGCAAATTGTTTTAAAATACGATTATACTTTTGCAACCAGGTTTTATTACGATACCATATCCGATTCCTATAGAATCACATATTTGAAATGGGGCAGCGGTTCGCTTGCGCTTTTGTCATTCAGATCGTTTTGACTCGGATAGCGAGGAGAAAATACCGCGCCAAATGGGGCTACTACGAAAAACCTACGAATAAAATTTAAACTCGGTCGTCGCCGAATAAATTTAGGCAAAATTTTGACCTGGTAAAATTTCTGATCGGCTTTTGCGCGCTGATTAAATTTATGCGCCAGTTACGCCGCGAAATTTAAATCTTAAATTTAAAGAGCGAAATCAAAGGAGCGAAAACGCTGCTTAAATTTCGCTTTTTAAAAATCGTTTTAGTAAAAGGGCGGGCAGAGATCGGGATTTTATCACGGAATTTTGTTTTGGCAACTCTTGCGGGAAGTTGTTGAAACGCGCTTTTTACTTGCGCGGTCAAGTTGGTGCTTTAAATTTACTCGCTTTTGGGCGGCGGTTTTTGGCTGTCGATGTAATCTTAGTCGCAAACTCATACTTTAAAATTTAGCTGTAGTGAAATGGCAGTGCAGCTTAAGCGTAAATTTTATCGTTGCGCCTAAGTTTTACTTCGACGTCATGCGCGGTAAATTTATAAAATTCACGCCGTGCCGCGTAGCAAAATCAGCTTGCAAATTTCAAAATATGGTGGCAAAATTTAGCCCAAATTTAGGGCTAAATTTCACGCGCTTACTAATTTTTCTCGGCTAATTTTTTCTCGATAAATTTTAAAATTTCATCCGCGCTTACGCTCTGCCGCTTTAGGCCTGCACGGGTGATGAACTCGACGCTTCCCTCAGCTAGGGCCTTGCCCACGAGCACTGCGTACGGAAAGCCCATCAGTTCGAAGTCGTTCATCTTCACGCCGAAACGCTCCGCGCGATCATCAAGTAGCACGCGCACTCCGCGCGCGCGGCACTGCTCGTATAGTTTCTCGGCAAATTCTACTGCCGCCGCGTCTTTGTGATTTGAGATGATGATCTCAAGTTCGAAAGGCGCCAGCTCGCGCGGCCACACGCAGCCTCGCTCGTCGTGACTGCTTTCGATCGCCACGGCGATTAGGCGGCTTGCGCCGATGCCGTAGCAGCCCATGTAAAACGCACGAGCCTTGCCGTTTGCATCCAAAAATCGCGCTCCCATCGGCTCGGAATATCGCGTGCCGAGCTGAAAGATATGGCCCACCTCGATGCCTTTTGTGATGCCAAGCTCGCCGCCGCAGCACGGACATGCATCGCCTTCGCCTACGGCGGCGAGATCCGCGAAGCGTGATTCGTTAAAATTTATCACGCTAGCGCCCACGTAGTGGTAATCCGGCTCATTTGCGCCCGCGATCATCTCGCGCGCTCCTTTTAGCTCGGCGTCGATGTAAAATTTCGCTCCCTCGCCGAGCCCAAAAGGTCCGCAAAAGCCCGCCGTAAAGCCCGCTCGCGCGATCTCCTCCTCGCTGGCATCGACTAGCTCAAGCGCGGCGCAGGCGTTTTGCGCCTTGGTCTCTTGCAGCTCGTCGCAGCCGCGGATAAAAAACGCTACGATCTCGCTGCGATCCTCGTATAGCGCTTTTTTGATCACCGCTTTGATAGTGTAGAATTTATCCACTTTGAAAAATTCCGCCACCGCGTCGATCGTTTTCATCGCGGGGGTTTTAAATTTCATCATACCGTCGGTTTCGGGCGCGGCGGCGTTCGTGGTTTTGGGAGCACGGCGCGCAGCCTCGATGTTTGCGGCATACTCGCAGCGCTTGCACACGACGATATCGTCCTCGCCGTTATCCGCCAGCACCATAAACTCCTTGCTGCCGCTGCCGCCGATCGCGCCGCTGTCCGCATCGACTGCGCGAAAATTTAACCCAAGCCGCGTAAAGATCCGCGAGTACGCCTGCCTCATCACCTCAAACTCACGCTTCATATCCGCAGCATCTGCGTGGAAGCTATAGCCATCTTTCATTATAAATTCGCGTCCGCGCAGAAGCCCGAAGCGAGGGCGCGCCTCGTCGCGGAATTTCGTATTGATCTGATAGATATTTAGCGGCAGCTGCTTGTAGCTCGTGATCTTATCCGCTACCATCAAAACCGCCGCCTCCTCGTTGGTAGGGCTTAGCACGAAGTCGTTATCCTTGCGGTCTTTGAAACGCAGCAGCTCCTTACCGTATTTGGCGTAGCGACCGCTTTTTTTCCACGCATCCGCGGACGTCACGACGCTAAAAGAGACCTCCTGCGCGCCCGCAGCGTTCATCTCCTGCCTGATGACGGCGCAGATCCGCTCCAGCACTATCTTTCCTAGCGGCAAAAAATTATAAAGCCCGCTGCCCAGCTGCTCGATAAATCCCGCGCGGATCAAAAGCGCGTGGCTAGGTAGTACCGCGTCTCTGGGAGCCTCTTTTAGGCTCGGAGCGAAAAGCTTGCTAAATTTCATTCTGTCTGTCCTTTTTCTCGTTTTCTTGATTTAAAAATTTTTCGTAGTTTTCTTGCAGTTCAAAAATTTCGACCAGCGCGTTTACCGCGCCGCCCTCATCGTCCGCTTCGCCAAGATTTTTTAAATTTACCGTCGGAGCGTGCAGAAACGCTTTAAAAACCTGATGAATTAACTTGCGCGCCTCCTCTGCATCGCTGTGCTTTAGATAGCCCTTTTTAAGCGCCTTGGCTAGTTCTAGCTCGGCTACTTGTTTCGCGCTTTGGCGCAAAGCCTTGATGATCGGCGTGGATGCCGCCGCCTTGAGCCATTTGAAAAACTCATTCGTGCATTTTGCCACGATGGAGTAAGCGATCTGCGCCTGCTCCTCGCGAAGCAGCAAATTTTTCTTTACGATCTCCTCCAGATCATCGACGCTGTAAACCTCGACATCCTCACTCTGGCTAAGCTCCACGTCGCGCGGCACAGCTATATCGAAAAAATATCGCTTAAAGCTTTTGGGCTCTAGCAAGCTATCGGTAATGATCGGCTCCTGCGAGCCCGTAGCGCTGAAAAATAGGCTATTTACGTTTAGATATTTTTTGAGATTATCAAGACTATCGATTTTAATGCGGGATTGTGCCTGCGCGGAGGAATTCGCGAAGGGGGCAGAATTTTTATCGCCTTTGGAATTTTCGCCTGCTATGTGAGATTCATTGCCGTCTGTGAAAATCTTTTTATTAAAATTTACGCCGTCTTTGGAATTTTGTTTTTGTGCGGGATTTTCGCCCGCGAAATTCGTGACATTTCCGGAATTTAAGCCGTCTGAATTTTTTCCTGTGCCGGGATTTTCATCCGCGCAATTTTTCGCATCCAAGGAATTCTCGCCAAGTAGCGAGGCGGCTAGCCTTCGCGCACCGGCTAAATTTCGGTTCAAGATCGTGATATTCGCGCCGTTTGCGAGCAGGTGTTTGCACGCTAGCTCGCTCATCTCTCCCGCGCCCACTACCACGGCGTCCGCGCCCTGCAAGGAGCCTAACTTTTCCTTTGCCATCGCCACGGCGACGCTTGAGACCGAGATCGGATTTTTTGAAATTTCGGTTTGATTGCGTATGCGCGCCGCGCACTTTAGCGCTTCATCTATCGCTCTTGCGATCTGCGCGCCGGCGCGAGCGTTTTGCATCGCGAATTTATAGGCGTCTTTGAGCTGGCCTACGATCTGCGTTTCGCCCACTACGAGGCTGTCAAGAGAGGCTGCGACGGCGAAAAGGTGGTGTATCGCGCCGTAATCTTCGTAAATATCGGCGCGCTCGGCTAGCTCGTCGTAGCTCACGCCGCTTACGCGCGAAAGTACCAAAAGCACGAACTTTTGCGCTTCATCAAAGTCGCTTACGACGGTAAAAATTTCTACTCGGTTGCAGGTGCTAAGCACCAAACACTCCTCTATTGCAGAATTTGAAGCTAAAAGGCGCAAAATTTCTTTCTTGCGCACGTCGTTTGAAAACGACAGCTTCTCGCGCACCGTGATGTCCGTGTTTTTGTGGGTGAAGCTCACGCTCATATACGCCATCAAAACTCCCTATCTATCATATCTCGCACGATTTGCTCCAGCTTGTCGTTTTTAAATTCCGCCACGGCTTCAAGCGCCTTTTGCCCGTAGGCGCGAGCTTCGTTTATACAGCGCTCGATGATGCCGTGCTCGCTAAGCTTCGCCTTGATCCATGAAATTTCGCTCTGGCAAAGCTGCTTTTTAAAAAATGATTTTAGCTTTTGACGTTCCGAATCATCTAAATTTTCATATAAATAGATGTAGGGCAGGGTGGTTTTGCCCTCCGCAAAATCGCTCAGGCTCGGCTTACCGAGCGCTTCTGAGCTTTGCGTCACGTCTAAAATATCGTCGATAATCTGAAAGGCAAGCCCTAAATTTTTGCCGTATTCGCCGAATTTTGCGCTCGCGCTTGAAATTTTATCATGATCTTTCGCGGCGCTTGGAATTTCACCCTCGTTTTTTGCGCCGCTCATATCTGAAATTTCGCCGCGATTTTCTGCGCCGCCGAATTTCAGAAACGCCCCGCAGCGCGCGACTTCTTCGATCAAAGCGGAGGTTTTTAGATAGATCATCTGCAGATATTTGCTCGCATCGTCGTTGAAATCGTCGCTTAAGCTCACGTCCATTAGCTCGCCCACAGCAAGCTTCGTGACGGCGAGCGAAAGCGCGGCGGCGATGTGGTTTTCAAATTTAGAAAGCTCGAAGTATGCCTTGGAATAGAGTATATCGCCCAGCATCACGGCGTTTTTGGAGCCGTAAGTGGCGTTGATCGAGGGTTTGCCGCGGCGCACCGAGCTTTCGTCGATGACGTCGTCGTGCAGCAGGCTCGCGGCTTGAATGAGCTCGATGATCGCGCACAAACGCAGTGATTTTTCATCCTTTTGCGCGATGTTTAGCAGCAGCTTGGAGCGCAGTTTTTTGCCGGGGCTTAGCCTATCAAACATCTCGCTAGCCGGCTCATATCCGCAGTCTGCGATGAAGCTTTTCATAATTAAATCGATTTGATCTTGCATTATTCGTTATTGCTTAGGATATTTCCGCTCATTTGCAAAAATTTGTCGTTTAGCTCGTCTTGTAGATCCTGCTGCGCGATGAAGCTTTCGATCTCGCGCTCGCTAATGCCGCGCGCTTCGCAGAGCCGCTCACAGGCGATTAGGCGGATTAGAGCTTCTTCGATTTCGTTTTGCACCAAAGTAGGGCTTGCAGCGGATAAAATTTCAAAAAATTTCTCTCTTGGGCTGCCTTCAAAAATATCCATTTACCTTCCTTAAAATTTCGCGATTATAGCAAATGTAAAATTTAATTTAGGTTAGGACGCGGCAAACTATCGGGGTTTTTAAACAGAAGCGATTGCGCAGATTTTGCGCTTGCGTGCGGTAAATTTTAAGCTTAAGCGCGGGATTTTGGGCTTTGAATATATAAATTTTAAAATTTTACTTGTTTGCGAGATAGGCAGAGCGAGCGGAATTTAAAAATTTAATATTGGTTGCGTGGCGGATTAAACGCGAAGCTTTTCAGATAGGCGGAATTTTAAATTTACATATAAGCAGCTTGATTTTTGCGGAAATTTTAAACTTCTATGGCGCGAGTGAAATTTTGGATTTCGCGTGAGTGGATAGAATTCCGCTTTGTTTGAGCGCTAAAATTCTTGGATTTCGCGCAGGCGGAGAGGATTTTCGCTTTGCTTGTGCGGTAAAATTTTGATTTCTGCATGGTGGATAAAATTTACTTGCACAAAATTTACTCGCGCACGCAACACGCATCAGGCTTCTTAAAATTTTAAAATGCCGCCGCTTTGCGAGAATTTGAAATTTCATGGATGCGGTAGAATGCTAAAATCGCGTTTGGCATTAAATTTTAAGTCTGGCTTTCGAGGCAAATTTTAAATTAAGCTGCGAGAGGGTGTCTTTAAATTTTAAAATTTCGCCACCTTTTACAGATAGAATTTCATTTTTCGCGCAGATAAAATCGCGCACTACAAAAGCTACTTTTAAAATTTTAAATTCCACTCGCGCAAATGAAATCCCAGTTTCTCGTGCTAGCGGAATTTTTCGCGCAAGAATTATTTTTAAATTTTAATTTCGCTTGCGTTGCCCGCGAAGATGGAATTCGCTCCGTTTTAAGAGTTAAGCGTGATTTTCCTTGCTGCGATACTACTTTTAATTTAGCTATGCCCCAAAAGCTAGGCTACTTTAAATTCCGCCGATGATTTCGCGCGCTTGCGTGATGCTTAGGGCATTGCGACTTAGTTCGCTAGGCTCGCCAAACCCCCAGCATACCTGCAAATACTCAAGTTTTGCGCTTCTTAGATCTGCCAAGTTTGCCTGAAAGCATCGCGCTGCAGCAGCTTGTGCCTCCTTTGTCGCTTCTGCTTTTGCGGAAATTCTGGCGCCTTTAAAGCTTAGGGTTGCCGCCTCGCCAGCGTCCGAGTCGTTAGGGCGGAATTTTTCATCTGCGTTAAGATTTTCGCCGCAAGAGCTTAAGCTTCCGCTGCTAGCGCTGAAATTCTTTCTATTAGTGCCACGGCTAGCATTTAAGCTCTCGCCGTCATTGCCACCTTGAAATTCTAAATTTTGTAAGAATTCTGCGCCGCGGAGTGCGGCTAGCTCATCTTTTTTGCTATCACCTAAAAAAATCGCGTTTTTGTGCGGTGAGCGCGCGATTACGTGTAGCAGCATCGCAGGGTTGGGCTTTGAGGGCATCTGCTCGTCCGCGCCTACGACCAGATCAAATAGCCTGCGCACGCCCGTTTTTTCTAAGATCGCGCTTAGGGTATAGGAAGGTGCATTGGAGGCGACTGCGAGGAAAAATCCTGCTTTTTTGCATGAGTGCAAAAGATCTTCGATACCTTCGTAAAGCACGGCAAGATCGCGGTAATTGCTTACGAATTCTTTTTCAAAAAACGCAAGCTCTTCGGCGCTCGCTTCGGTTTTGCCGTAAAATTCCAAAAAGGCGTTTTTGCTCGGATCGTTGATGGTGTGGACGATGAAATTCTTTTGTAGCGGCGCTAGTCCGTAGAGCTCGCGGCGAGTGTTATTGACGCTGATTTCGATCGCGTGCGAAGAGTCGAGCAGCGTGCCATCCATATCAAAAATCACGGTTTTCATCTAATAATCCTTTAAAAAATCGATTTTGTGCTTGTCTTTTTTGTAACTCTTATTGTTTTTGAGCTTTTGCAAGGCGTTTGCTTCATGCTGTAGCGCCGATCTAAACGCGGCATCGCTGATCTGTCCTGCCTCGCTAGCATCAAGGACGTTTTTAGCAAAGCTCTCAAGCGCCTTAGTGTAGGGACTATCTAAATTTACGGCGGCCGCTTTAGATAAAATTTCATAGTTTTTAGCTATTCGCTTCGCAAAAAGCTCTGCGTCGAAATCCTCGCGCTTTAGCAGTGCTACGGCGGATTTTACGAAGCGTTCTAACGCGCGGATATATTTAACGCGCTCATCTTTTTCTTTGATTTGCATGATTTTTCCTTAATTAAAGCGCGCATTATAGCAAAATTCGAAATTTTGGCAAAATTACGCATATTATAAAACTATATTTTAATAACATTTTTTCTATAAATCCTGTATTATAGGCATTTTAAAATCATATAAAAATACTTGACTTTATTTTAAAATTTAGCTATTATTCGCCAAATTTTTTACAAAGGACGAAAATGCAAAAAGAAACCCTCGCAACTCATTTTGGTTACGACTCCGTCGCCGGCTACGGCACGATGGCAGTTCCCATTTATCAAAGCACCGCGTTTAACTTCGGTTCTAGCAAAAAGGCTGCCGATCGCTTCGCGCTGCGTGATTTAGGGCCGATTTATGGGCGTTTGACAAATCCTACTACTGATGTTTTTGAGGCGCGACTTGCGGCGCTGGAAAACGGTAAAGCCGCAATCGCGGTCTCTAGCGGGCAGGCAGCGATATTTTTTGCAGTGGCAAATTTAGCCGCAGCGGGCGAAAATATCATCATTGCCGAGAAAATTTACGGCGGCGCAACTACGCTTTTAGCGCACACGATCAGGCGTTTCGGCATCGAAGCTAGGGTTTTTGACTCCGAAACTGCAGATAATTTGGAAGGTTTAATCGACGATAAGACTAGAGCGATCTTTTTTGAGACGCTTTCAAATCCTCAAATTTCAGTTGCAAATACTGCTAAAATCGCTATAATTGCAAATAAGCACGGCGTAGTAACGATTGCGGATAACACGATCCCAAGCCCTGCGCTTTACAATCCGCTTGATGACGGCGCCGATGTCGTAATCCACAGCGCTAGCAAATATATAAGCGGACAAGGTCTTAGCATCGCAGGCGCGATCGTTTCGGGCAAGGGGTTAAATTCCAAACTCAAAGGCAATCCGCGTTACGCACATTTCAACGAGCCTGATGAGAGCTATCACGGCTTAGTTTATGCGGATTTAGTAGATAATTTTGATATTTATACGCTTAGGATTCGTTTGTCCTTGCTTCGCGACATCGGTGCGACGCTATCGCCGTTTAACGCGTTTCAGCTCATCCAGGGACTTGAAACACTGCCGCTTCGCATGCAAAAACACTCGCAAAACGCATTAAAGATAGCAGAATTTTTGCAAAATCATCCGAAGGTAAAGCAGGTCAATTATCCGGGGCTTGCAAGCTCGCCGTTTAATGCCGCGATCAAAGCGAAATTTAAAGACGGCTATGCAAGCAGTCTGATGAGTTTCATCGTAGATAGCGAAGAAACAGCGCTAAAGGCGGTTAGCAAGGTTAAAATTTTCTCTGTCGTAGCAAATATCGGCGATACGAAGTCGATCATCACTCATCCTGCGAGCACGACGCATTCGCAGCTAAACGAGGAGCAGCTAAACCGCGCTGGCGTGCCTGCGAGCCTAATCCGCCTAAGCGTGGGTATAGAGGATACGAACGATTTGATTTCTGATCTTAGCGAGGCACTGAAATAATGGCACTTTTAAGCACAAAGGGCGTTTATGGGCTGGCTGCGATTTTGCAGATCGCCAAAGCTAGCGAAGTAGCGCCGATAAGTATAAAAGAGATCGCCGAGCGTACGGGAGTTTCTAAGAATTATTTGGAGCAAATTCTAAATACCCTTAGAAACGAAAAGCTAGTGTGTAGCATCAAAGGTAAAAACGGCGGTTATCACCTAGCCAGAGATGCTAGCGAGATTTCTTTCGGTGAAATTTTTACCGCTCTTGAGAAGGATCTGCGGATGACTAGCATTCAGATGAGCGATCCCGGACTGCGGGCGTTTTTTGAGAAATTTGACGTCAAGCTGGCAGAGATATTTAACGAGCCTCTAAGCAGCTACGAGGAGATGATGGCGCGAAGCGTCCAGTATTTAAATTTCAGCATTTAAAGGAAAAATATGAAAATAGCAAACGATGTTACGGAGCTCATCGGCAATACTCCGTTAGTCAGAATCAATACATTTGGCAAAAATGCCCTCATCTTAGCCAAGGCGGAATTTTTAAACCCAAGCCACTCGGTCAAAGATCGCATCGCATGGCAGATCGTAAAAGACGCACTAAGCTCGGGCAAAATAGATAAAAATAGCGTTTTGATAGAGCCTACCAGCGGAAACACGGGCGTAGGGCTTGCGATGATCGCAGCAAAGCTCGGTATGAAGCTCATCCTAACGATGCCAAGCTCGATGAGTATCGAGCGCCAAAAGCTCATAGCCGCATTCGGCGCTAAAATCGAGCTGACCGATCCGAAATTCGGAATGAAAGGCGCCGTGGATAGGGCAAATGAGCTGGCTGCGAGCACTCCAAATAGCTTCATTCCGAGCCAGTTTGATAACCCAAGCAATCCAAAAGCGCATTTTCAAAGCACTGGACCTGAAATTTGGGAGCAAAGCGGCGGTAAGGTAGATATTTTAGTCGCGGGATTTGGCACCGGCGGCACGCTCAGCGGCACGGCGAAATTTTTAAAATCTAAAAATCCAAACCTCAAAGCCTACGGCGTAGAGCCTGCTAGCTCACCGCTTCTTACGTGCGGCAGTGCGGGCGGCCATAAAATCCAGGGCATCGGCGCAAATTTTATCCCTGATAATCTTGATAGAAGCGTCATCGACGGCTTTTTGAGCGTTGAGAACGACGATGCGTTCGCTGCAGCTAGACAGCTGGCACAAAAAGAGGGCCTGCTCGTGGGCATCTCAAGCGGTGCGAACGTTTATGCTGCCGCTCAGATCGCCGCCAAGCCCGAGAACAAGGGCAAAGTGATCGTTACGATCCTCTGCGATACCGGCGAGAGGTATCTTTCTACCGAGCTTTTCAAATAGACGGCGGTTTTACGCCAGTGCGGCGTTAGCGCGGTAATTTTACGCATTTTACGCGGGCGCGCAGCTTTGCGAGATTAAATTTTACGCTGGCGCCGGAATTGGCGCGATGAGTTTTGCGCGATCGCGCGGGTTATTGCGACGATTGCGCGACTATATTTTACATTTTCGCGTTACGTAGGCGCGAGATTAATACGATAGTTTCTGCGCGGACGAGGCGATAGTTACGATGGTTGCGCGATGATTTTATGGGAGCGAAACGATTTTTTAGCTTTGCTGATTTTGCGTTTATTGATTTGCTAATTTAGCGGCTCGTCGCGAGATAAAATTTAGCCCCAAAATAGGGCTAAATTTTAAAATTTTATCTTGCGCGCCCGAGCTGATTTTTGGCGCGCTATGTATGGCGGCGCGACTGCGCAACGCATGGCATTAAATTTAGAGCCGCTAAGTCCGCTAAATCTGCGCGATCCGTACGCAGCAAAATTTTATATTGCCAGCTCGCACGCACGCGGCATAAAATTTTAAAATCATAATCTGAAATTTTAAAGCTCGCTCGTGCGACGTAAATTCCAAGCTCTCACCGTGCATAAATTTCAAATCCTCGCCGTATGTAAAATCCAAACCGCCTTTTAAATTTAGCCAAATTTCAAAATTTAATCATAAAAACGCTATCATCGAGGCAAAATTTTTAAGGTTGTAAAATGAGTTTGAGCTTGAAATTTCGCCCCAAAAGCCTAGAGCAGATCGTGGGGCAGGGCAAGATCGTAGCGGTTTTTAAAAAATTCGTCGCCGCAGGCAGCATCCCGCACAGCATATTTTTCGGCGCCGCAGGCAGCGGCAAAACGACGATGGCGCGCGTGATCGCAAGCGAGCTGAACTACGATTTTTACGAGCTTGACGCGACGAGCCTGAAGGTCGAGGATATCCGCAAAATTCTATCCTCGCACGCGGGCTCGCTCATTAAGCCGCTCATTTTCATCGACGAGATCCACCGTCTCAGCAAGACGCAGCAGGAGGTGCTGCTAATCCCGATGGAGAACTACGCCGCGATCATCATCGGCGCGACGACGGAAAATCCGCAGTTCGTGCTAAGCAGCGGCATACGCTCGCGCTCAATGATCTTTGAGTTCGAGCCGCTTAGCTACGAGGATTTGGAAGCACTTTTGGCGCGGGTGCAGGGCGAGATCGGCTTTGAGATGGACGAGGAGGCGCGAAAATACCTGCTAAACTCCAGCAGCGGCGATGCAAGGAGTATGTTGAACCTGCTCGAATTTGCGCTTTTGGCAGACAGCGCCATTACGCTGGATACGCTTCGCACGCTGCGTGCAAATGCCGTAGCTGCGGGCGTTAGTAGCGACGATCTGCATTACGAGCTCGCAAGCGCGATGATAAAAAGCCTGCGCGGAAGCGACGCCGACGCCGCGCTGTATTACGTCGCGAGGCTGATAGATGCGGGCGAGAGCGCGGATTTTATCGCGCGCAGGATGGTCATCCTAGCTAGCGAGGACATCGGCAACGCCAATCCAAACGCCCTAAATATCGCCGCCAGCACGCTAGCTGCCGTCAGCAAGATCGGCTATCCCGAAGCTCGCATCATCTTGGGGCAATGCGCGATCTATCTGGCGCACAGCCCCAAGTCAAACGCCGCGTATTTGGGCATCAACGCTGCTTTGAAGTTCGTCCGCTCCGCTGCGCCGCTGCCTACGCCGCGCTATCTCATCAACTCCGACAAGCAGATAGCGGACTACAAATACCCGCACGACTTCGGCGGCTGGGTCGAGCAGGCCTATATGAGCGAGGCGGCGAAATTTTACGAAAGTAAGGGAATCGGCTTTGAAAAGACGCTGGATGAGTGGCTGGCGCGATTGCGCAAAGAAAAGATCGATATTAAGGAACGAGAATGAACTTCAGCAGCGTCCTAAAACTAATGAAGCAGCGCTATGGCGCGGACGGCGAATATCTGTGGGATGAATATCCTAATTTTGCGGTTTTTCGTCACGGTGGAGGGAAGCGCAAGTGGTTTGCACTTCTGATGCGCGGGCTTGCAAACGAAAAGCTCGGTCGCGCACTTCCTGGCTCAAGCGACGTGATAAATTTAAAAGTTTCGCCCGATTTGGCGGCAATTTTGCGTGACGAAAAAGGAATTTTTACAGCCTATCATATGAATAAAAAGCACTGGATCAGCGTCTGCCTTGATGCGGTGTCGCGCGAGCAGATCGAGGATCTAATCGAGCATAGCAGGGAGCTTACGAGGTAGAATTTGCGCCTGGGCTTAGTTTAAATTTGCGTGCGAAAGAGGCTAAATTTGAACCGAGAGTGCAAATTTTATCAGCTCGCGGAGCTTAAATTTAAAAATATTCGCAAGGAGCGCGGATGAATGAGCAAAATTTGAAATATATCGCAAATTTAAAAGTGCAGGACGTGCCGTGGAGCAGGCTCACGACTGCTTACGGCAGGGCGAGCGAGTTTCCCAAAATTTTTGAGAAACTCGTGCGGGCAATCGAAGCTTGTGATGCGGCGCGCAGTTCGGGCGACGAGCAAAATTTAAAAAGCAAGTCCGATTGCGGGCAAAATTCTACGGATGCAGCAAGATACGGCGCGGCGCAAAATTCCATAAATTTAGCGCAAAAGAGTGAGTCTAAATTTAAAAAGGCAGATAGCGAGGCGACGAAATTTAAAACGGGCGGGGCGGAATTTAAGAGTACGGATAGCGAGGCGATAAAATTTAAAACGAGCGCAGCGGATAAGAGTTCGGATGCGAGCAAGCGGGAGAAATTTGACGCCAAAGCCCTTCAGGACGCGCTTAGTAAGATTTTTAACGAGATAGAGCACCAAAGCACGCTTTGGCACGCAACCCCTTTTGCGCTGCTGTTTTTGGCGCGCATCTTTATGCAGGCGCGCGCTGTGGCGGGCAAAAACGCGAATAAAAATAATCAAAACGCCGCTGCAGATAAAAAGCAAAACGATGCGGCGAGTAGAAACGACGAAAACGCAAACGGCGAAAACAAAGCGGCAGGCTTTATCGCGGCTCGGCTCGGCGGATTTTTTGCGTTTATGCTTGAGATTTGCGATGACGCCGATAAGATCTCGCACGCAGCGCCGCTGGCGAGCTTTTCGGATATGCTTGCGGAAAAATATCTGTGGCCGCAGAGCGATGAGGACGACGAGGAGCGCTGGGAGGAGCATTTTTACGACGATGAGCTATTTTACAGCCTCTATTTTTATTCGCGGGCGGTTTTGGACGCGACGGGAGTGGACTTTGCGCAGTTTAAGCCTGGGCCGGGTGGCGTTTTTAAGCGTATTGCTTGTGAGCGCTATGTTTAAGCCTCTTTCGCGCTATGTTTAAATTTATCGCGGCGTGCTTTGGCGACGCTTTGTTTAAATTTAGACTTCAAAAAATTTTAAAATTCTTTAAAAATTTACAGCGTGCAGAATTTACAGATCGTCTGTTTAAATTTAAAATTCGCGCGATTTTTGATCGGCGGTGCGGTTAAGCTGCGGGTAACGCTTTTAAATTTAGATTGCCACGAAGCTTTAAACCAGCTTGCGGCAGGGCTTTTTATGTGGTTTTAAAAAGATACCAATTCGGCGCAATTTTTTCTATCATTATAAACTCGCTAGGACTCATTTGCGGCAGGTCTGCTTCATCTTGCACCCGCAAAAAGCCCACGGAGTTACCCGCCGATAAGCAGTATAAAATTTCCGCATTGTCGCCGTATAAATTCCAGAATTTATATGCTACTTCGCCGCTTTCAGATCTGTCTAGCATCTTGCCAAATAAATCTCAGAAATTTCATATCGACGTAAAATTCCACATCGTCACGTAAGCTAGCGGCGTTACATAAAATTTATATTCAAAAGCCTATCTCTAACCTCGATATCCTCCAGGTTTAGTTTGAGTTCATCTCTTAAATATTTTTCCAAATTTTTTCGTTCAAAATCGCTTAACATCGCAAGTGGGATACCGGCGAATACCCCATTTTCGCTGTCTAAAAATATTAAGACATATAAATTTATGCTTTTTATCCTACCACTTAGGCGCAAAACGGCAAAGCATATCAAATCCATCAAATACAATATCCACGAAAAAGCCGTTAAAATAAGCTTTTTAAAGGTCCCAATATTTTTATCATAGCTAAATTCTTCTACCGCAAAATCTACGAATTTATAAATCGCTACCTTATCAATACGCGTCATGTCGATAGATTTTTTTGTAACTATCGTTTCTTGATGGTTTGCGGAGGATTTGTTATATTCTATTCTGCCGGGATAGAAGCTTAAAAATTTGTTTTTATTTATACCTAAAAGACCTATTAAGGTTAAAATCCAAACCCCAACCCAGTAATGCCAGTGAATACCCCTAGTGACGAGTTCGAAAACAAGCATGACGATGGACGAAGTAACGCCCAGATCGATATAAATCCTGATCCAATAATCTTTGATTATAAAAAGCGGCATTTGCTCTTTTTGCATTAGAGCTTCTTATAGGCTCGTCATTGCTTCGGCGCGCGCGAGGAGCTGCTTTGCGCCCTTTTCAATAAAAGCGCGCGCGAGCTCCGTACCTACGCTTTGGTATTGAGATTTTTGCGCGACGATGCTTTGACGGATACTCTCGCTGCCGTCCGGCAGGCCAACTATCGCGCTGATGTGGATATTTTCGCCCTCAAGGCGCGCGTTGATGCCGATCGGCACCTGGCAGCCGCCCTCCAAAACCCTAATGAAATCTCGCTCCACGGTCGTTTCGATGATAGCGCGCTCGTCTTTTAAAAATTCTATCGCGCGCAGGATTTGCGGCTCGTCCACCGCTTCGATGCCGAGCGCTCCTTGCCCCATCGCAGGGATCATCTGCGAGACCTCAAAGGGCGCTACGTGTCTCACTTCGGCGCGTAAATTTAGGCGGTTGATGCCCGCCATCGCCAAGATGATCGCGTCGAATTCCCCCTCTTTGAGCTTTCGCAAGCGGGTTTGGACGTTGCCGCGCAAGGAGATTATCTCTAAATCAGGTCGCATGCTAAGCAGCTGCATCTTGCGGCGAAGGCTCGTAGTGCCGACTTTTGCGCCGCGGGGCAGCTCGTTAAATTTAGCGTATTTTTCGCTGATCATCGCATCGCGCACATCCTCGCGCGCGCAGATCGCCGCTAGCACAAGCCCCTGCGGAAACTCCACGGGCACATCCTTTAGGCTATGCACGGCGATATGTGCTTCGTCGCGAAGCATACTCTCCTCAAGCTCCTTTGTGAAAAGCCCCTTGCCGCCGATTTTTGCAAGCGGTGTATCTAAAATTTTATCGCCTTTGGTTTTCATGCTTTTTAGCTGCGCTTGGATGCCGTGGGCGTTAAGCAGCGATGCGATATGTTTGCTCTGCCACAGCGCAAGCACGCTGCCGCGAGTAGCGATGATCAAATTTTTCATTTTTCCTCTCCTATGCTTTTTCGAATCTCGATTTCGTTCTCCTCGATCACCTCTACATCGATTACGTCGTCGCTTGCGCGGCTGCGTCGCCAAAATTTTCGCTCTCTTTTTTCGGAATTTTCGCTGCTAGCGTTAAATTTAGGCACGTCGCTGGTGACGCAGTAAAACGACGCGGTGATTACGCAAACGCCCAAAATATCGCCGAAAATGCCAGGCGCGATGAGAAAAACTCCGCCTACGACGAAGCCCACGCCGCTTAAAATTTCTTTCGGCGAGATTTTCATTAGATTAAAAAAGCCCATCCACGAGCGGTTTGCTACGATGTATCCGCCTAAAATCGCGCTTATGACGATCTCCACCGCATACGCCGCGAAGCCGTTTGCGCTTACGAAATAATAGGTCGTAAATGCCTCAATTATCAGATATGGAACGATCAAAAGCCTAAACATATTTTTCCTTGAATCATCACTTTAAGCCGCGCCTTTTTAAAGACGCTAAAATTTAATCGCGGATTTTAGCAAATTCCGTCTGAATTTTTAATGTATCGCAAGAGTCCCTCGCAGCCGCGTTTGATATCTGCGTAGCAGCGCTCAAAATCGCGCGTGTAGTATGGATCGGCGATTTGTAGGCATTCGGAGGCGGTTAAATTTGAACCGGCGTCTTTTAAATTTAAGTCGGTTTGTTTTGCTGAGTCTTTGAAATTTAGCGCATCGCAGTCTGTAAAATTTCCCCCTGCAAATTCCAAAAGAAATTTTACCTTAGCCATATCCTTGCCGCGAAAAATTCGCCCCAGCGAGCGCATATTTTCATCGTCCATGCAAAGTATGAGATCGTAGCTCTCGTAGTCTGCGGGCGTGACCTGCACGGCGCGATGCGCTACGAGCGGCACCTTTTGCTCTTTTAGCACGCGCTGCGTCTCATAGTAAGGCGGCGAGCCGATCTCGTCGGTGTGCGTCGCCGCAGAATCCACACTCACGCGCGCATTTAGGCCGCTTTGATTAATGAAATTTTGCATCACGGACTGCGCCATCGGCGAGCGGCAGATGTTGCCGTGGCAGACGAAAAGTAGCCTCACACGCGCCTACTGCGTGATGATGTCGTAGTTTTTCGGGATCGAGGGTTTAAAGATCGCCTCATTTACCGGCGCGTTTTTGCGGACGTTGCTTAGATTAATGACGACTTTATTGTCCATTTTGTCGGTGTAGCTGATTTTGCTCGGCAGATCACCCTTCATCTCGATTAGATATTTCACATCGTCGAAGCTCGCCTCATAAACGCCCTTTTTATTGGGTTTCGCGTTAGCTAAGATCGCCGTTAAATTCGGCGTTTCTTTGATATTCGTGATGATAGCCTGCTCAAGTTCGGGCTCGATTACGACGACCTTTGTGAAGCTAAAAAATATATTTTTTATCGTAGGGGTCTTATAATGCCACACGGCGTGCTCTTTCGTGGCGCTAAAATCGCCGCCGTAGCTGATTTTCGCATCGTCGCTCTGCACGGTTTGCGAAAAATTTGCGCTCAGAGTGTTGAATTCTATCCCGCTTGCGAATGCAAAAATGCAGCTTGCCGCTAAAGAAATAAGAGTTTTTTTCATAAATTTTGCCTTTATTTTTGAAAATTTGCGCGTATTATAGCCGTTTTTCTAGGATTTAATTAAATAGAAACTAAAAATATGTTAATATGCGCGGTTAAAATTTTAAAACTAAGGTTTGAGATGTTTAAAAAGGTCATCCACGGGATTTTCGGCACTAAAAACGATAGGATCGTCAAGCAATACGCCAAGCGCGCAGCGCAGATCAGTGCGCTTGAAGAAAACTACGCGGCGATGGACGATGCGGCGCTTAAGGCGGAATTTGAAGCGTTAAGAGCGCAAGTTCGCGCGGGCGAAAAGAGCACGGATGACGTGCTTAACGAAGTATTTGCTATCGTGCGAGAGGCGGGCAAAAGAGTGCTAAATATGCGCCACTTCGACGTTCAGCTAATAGGCGGTTTGGTGCTAAACGACGGCGCGATTGCCGAGATGAAAACGGGCGAAGGAAAGACCCTCGTAGCGACCTTGGCAGTAGTGCTAAATGCGATGGAGGGCAAGGGCGTTCACGTCGTGACCGTAAACGACTACCTAGCTAAGCGCGATGCCGCGCAGATGGGCGAGCTATATGAATTTTTAGGGCTTAGTACCGGTGTGATCGTAGGCGGAGAATACGACGACGCCAAGCGCAAGGCCGCATACGCGTGCGATATTACGTACGGCACAAACAACGAGTTCGGTTTTGACTACCTGCGCGATAATATGAAATTTAGCGCGGATGAAAAGGTACAGCGTGGGCATCATTTCGTAATCGTCGATGAAGTTGATAGCATCCTAATCGACGAAGCCAGGACGCCGCTAATCATCTCAGGTCCTACGAATCGCACTCTGGACGGTTATATTAAAGCCGACGAAGTAGCGCGCGCAATGATCCGCGGCGAGGCGCCAGCCGATCCGAAAGGCAAGGCGACGGGTGATTTTACCGTAGATGAGAAGAACCGCGCCGTTTTGATTACAGAGGCAGGAATCTCAAAAGCCGAGAAGCTTTTTGGCGTGGATAACCTCTATAGTCTCGAAAATGCCGTGCTTAGCCACTACCTTGATCAAGCACTTAAGGCGAATTATCTATTTGAAAAAGACGTGCACTATGTCGTGCGCGACGGACAGGTCATAATCGTGGATGAATTTACGGGACGTCTGAGCGAGGGGCGCAGATTCAGCGAAGGGCTCCATCAGGCTCTTGAAGCTAAAGAGGGCGTGCAAATCCAGGAGGAGAGCCAAACTCTTGCCGACATTACCTTTCAAAACTACTTCCGCCTTTACGAAAAACTCGCTGGTATGACGGGTACGGCACAGACAGAAGCAACGGAATTTTCTCAAATTTACAAACTCGAAGTGGTCTCGATCCCTACAAACGTGCCGGTCATCAGAAAGGATCAAAACGATCTTATCTACAAGACCGAGCGCGAGAAATTTGACGCCGTCATAAATGAGATCAAGCGGCTAAATTCCAAAGGTCAGCCCGTGCTAGTAGGTACGGCGTCGATCGAAAAGAGCGAGAAGCTGCACGAGCTTTTGGTTAAAGAAAACATCGCGCACTCCGTGCTAAATGCCAAAAATCACGAGCGTGAGGCGCAGATCATCAAAGACGCTGGCGTAAAGGGCGCGGTGACGATTGCTACGAATATGGCGGGACGCGGCGTGGATATCCGCATAGACGATGAAGTGCGCGCTTTAGGCGGGCTATATATTCTAGGTACCGAGCGTCACGAAAGTCGCCGTATCGATAATCAGCTCCGCGGACGAAGTGGACGTCAGGGCGATCCGGGCGAGAGTAGATTTTTCTTAAGCTTGGAGGACAATCTGCTTAGAATTTTCGGTAGCGACAAAATCAAAAATATCATGGATCGCTTGGGGCTAAAAGATGGCGAGCATATCGAATCAGGCATGGTTTCGCGCGCAGTAGAGAACGCGCAGAAAAAGGTCGAGAGCCTGCATTTTGAAGCGCGTAAAAATATCTTAGAATACGACGACGTCGCAAACGAGCAGCGCAAGACGATCTATAAATATCGCAATGAGCTTTTGGATCCCGACTACGATCTGAAAGATAAAATCATTCAAAACCGCGAGGAGTACATCTCTAGCGTGCTTGAGGAGCTTGAAATTTTCGACGGCGCAAATATCAAAGAGGTCGATAAATTCCCGATCGTCGCCAAAATCGCTCAAGAAACGGGCGAGGTGCTCGAAAATAGCGAGCTTGAGAAGGTCGATGATTTTAAAGAGTTGAAAGAAAAGATCATCGGCGCGCTTGCCGTTTCGTATGAAAACAAGATGGCGCCGATCGATCCGCAGCAGCGCAAAAGTATCGAAAAGATGCTTTATTTACAGATCGTCGATCGCGACTGGCGGGAGCATCTGTATCAGATGGATATCCTAAAGGCGGGTATCGGACTTCGCGGCTACAACCACAAAGACCCGCTTACGGAGTATAAAAAGGAGAGCTACAACCTTTTTATGGAGCTTGTAATGCGCCTCAAATCCGACAGCATCCGCTTGCTGCATTCGATCCAGTTTAAATCTAGGGAGGAGATCGAAGCCGAGCAGCGCGCGATGCAGGAGCGCATGGAGAGCTCAAACGCCAAAGAGCTCGCCGCCGCAAGTACGAATGAAGCGCAGCTAAAAGGCCCCGATGAGTTCGGCGACAAAAAACCTAAGCGAAACGATCCTTGCCCTTGCGGCAGCGGCAAAAAATACAAAGACTGCCACGGCAAGGGCGGTCCGAAAAAGGGCGGCTTTGCGAGGTAGGCGCGGCGATCGGTCGTAAGTATCGCACGATCAGTGATCTCGATTGCAAGCATTGCGCAATTGGCGCTTCTCGACCTTGCTTTTGTATTTGGCGGATCGGTCGAGGGCGAAAGGCGTCATAAAAATTTTAAAGGGGAGTTTGATCGCGAGGCGGCGCGGATGGAAATTTTAAAAGAGCTTGATCGCTAGGCAGTGCAGACGGCGTGCAAAGCTGCGCGATGGGGCGGAATTTTAGCTTTGAAATTTTAAAATTTCAAAGCGTGCCTGATGCTTTGTTGCATATTTTTCATAGCGCTGTCTCGGTGCGCCGTGCGGCAAAACGTAAGCCAATCAGCGCGTGATACTTAAATTTAATACGCGGCTAGGATATTGCGCGTATTTGAAATTTTTAATTTATGCGACGCGGGCGAGCTTGCAAGCAGACTCCGCCTTTAAATTTTAAGAATTTCAAAATTCTAAAAAAGTTTTAAATTTCTAAAATTTTGAAATTTTGAGTCGTTTGAAATTTTAAAATTTAGAATTCGGGTTTAAAATTTCAAAGTTTTGGTAAAGAGGTCTGTTTGATTTGTCGTATCCGATATCTCTTATCTATTGGGAGTAAATTTATTACGTATAAAAATAGATTGCAGCGCGATTTTAAATTTTTAAAACTCGCTGCGGTTTGAAACCGGCTAGCAATCAAGCAAAGTGCAAGAAACAATAGAGTAGAATTCTATCCCGCTGGGAGTTAAGGCTCATTTTCCACTATCTTTAAATTTAACTTTATTTTGTCCCGTTGGGATTTGAAACATTTTAAGAGTGTTTAAAATTATAGTTCACACCTAAGTAGAATTCTATTTAGTTAAAACTTAGTATTCCAAGGCGTGGAGCCTGTTTTTGGAATTTTAAAATTCCAAAATACTTAAAATTTCACATATAATTTAGCGCTAAATTTTATGTGAAATTTTACAAGGACGGCTTTTTGGTAAAGTATTTATTATTCAAATATCTCAGATTCGACCGCTCTCAGCCCTTCATTACGCTTTCGGCGCTGCTTGCGTTCTTGGGCGTGGGCGTGGGGCTTACGGTGCTGATCGTTGCGATGGCGATAATGAACGGCTTTGATAAGGAGTTCGAGCGCAAGCTCTTTACGATGAACTACCCGATCACGATCCACAGCCACTTTCGCGGCGGTATTTCAAAAGACGACGTGGAGGGGCTGCGGGCGGACTTTCCCGATCTGATCTTTAGCCCGTATATTAGCTCGCAAGTTATCGCCAAAAGCGGCGAGAAGCTCGAGGGCGGGCTGATTTTCGGCGTAAATTTAAACGACGAAAAGCGCATCAACTCCGTCGTCGCAGCAGGCGCCAAAGACGCCAATCTAACGGACTACGGCATCATGATAGGACGCGGGATCAAGGACGAGTTTATGCTGGATGAGGGCAGCAAGATCACGATGATCTTTACGAAGAGCGATCCGGGCGGCTTTGCGCTGATCCCTAAGATGAAACGCTTTGACGTGCGCGCGGATTTTAGCTCCGGGCTGATCGCCTACGACAAGGCGTATTCCTACGCGGACGCGAGCGATCTAGCCAAAATTTTGGGCTATGACGAGGGGACATTCGACGGCGTGCATGTTTTTTCAAACGATCCGTTTAAGGATCTGGAGCGCATCAAAAAAAGCCTCCCCGGCGGTGCTAGCGTCGTGGGTTGGTGGCAGCAAAACGGCAATTTTTTCAGCGCCCTTGCGCTTGAAAAGCGCGCGCTTTTCATCGTGCTGATGCTAATAATCCTGGTTGCGAGCCTAAATATCGTAAGCTCGCTTCTGATGACCGTGATGAACCGTCGCCAAGAGATCGCGCTTTTACTTAGCCTGGGCGCCAGCAAAAAGGAGGTTAAAAGGACCTTTTTCGCGCTCGGAGCCACGATCGGCGGCGGCGGCATCATATTCGGGCTCATTTTGGGCTTATTCGGCGTGTGGCTGCTCGGAAGCTTCGACATCGTAAATCTACCGGCTGACGTTTACGGAAGCTCGAAGCTGCCGATGGAGCTCTCGCTAGGCGATTTGGCGATGATTTTAATCGGCGCGGTGCTTATCGTGGCGCTTTCATCATGGTATCCGGCCAAAAAAGCCACGCAAATCGACGTGCTGCAAACACTGCGCAACGAGTAAATTTAAATGCGGCGCTTAAAATTTAACTAAATTTTGAAATTTAAAGCGGCGCGGCTGTGTCTTGCGCGGCATTTCGGCGCGCAAGACAGAAGCTACGCGATCTTGCACAGCGCGTATCGCGTAAAATTGCACTAAATACGATTTGCATCGCCAGAATTTTGATTTTTTCGTGAGATTGTAAGCTACATGGAGCCTAAATCTTGAATAAATTTGGTCGTTCAAATTTATTCAAGATTTTAAATTCCAAAGTGGAGCAAATTTTTAGAGCGCTTTTCTAAATTTTGTAAAATTTCAAAACCACTCAAAGATGAAATCATAAAAATTTTGAAAGGATCTATGGTGAAAAAGATCGTTTTGTTTCTGTGCGCGGCGCTGTTTCTATGCAGCTGCTCTAGGAGCGGACCGCAAGATGTCCCAAAACCAGAGCAAAATAAGACGCCCGGCCACCATTATACAGGCTACTATTATGCATAGCGTATATTGCGTAACGGGCACGATACGGAGCGTTTAAAGGCGAAAAAATGGAAACATTGTAGTTCTTGCTCATTCGTGGACAAAAGCTCTCAAGCCCGCAATACAAGCCTTAGCAGCGTTGCAACTTGAATGTAGCGGCGACAAGGCGTCCATCCGTCTATAATGACGATAAAATTTAGGCTTATTTGAGCAGGACGAAATTCTTTTTAAAATTCTTTCAAATTCCCATAAAATCCCGCTAAATAAATCTAAATTTTATAAATTTTAGGGTAACATTCCCTATTTTTCAAAAAGGCTTTAAATGACTTTAATCGACGGCAAAAGCATAAGCGCGAAGGTAAAAGAGGAGATCAAATCGGACGCTTCGGATCTTGCCGCAAAGGGCGTAGAGCCCGCACTGGCGGTGATTTTGGTAGGCGAGGACGCGGCTAGTAAGACCTATGTCGCGAGCAAGGAAAAAGCCTGCGCCGCCTGTGGGATCCGCTCCGTAGCGCACCGCTTGAGCTCTGACGTGAGCGAGGCGGCGCTTTTAGAACTGATAGAAAATTTAAACGAGGATGAGGGCATCGACGGCATCTTGGTACAGCTGCCGCTTCCAAGGCATATCGATACGAATAAAATTTTAGAAAAAATAAGTCCGCAAAAGGACGTGGACGGATTTAGCGCGATAAACGTAGGCAAGCTTACTAGCGGGCTTTCAGACGGTTTTGTGCCTTGCACTCCGCTTGGCGTGATGCGCCTGCTTGAGGAATACGGCGTGCAGATCGCGGGCAAAAATGCCGTTGTGCTGGGTCGCAGTAATATCGTCGGAAAGCCGATGGCGAGCTTGCTTCTAAATGCCGATGCCACCGTCACTATCGCTCATAGCAAGACGAAAGACTTAAAGCAGCTTTGCGCAGACGCCGACATTTTGGTTGCCGCGGTCGGCAAGGTGCATTTTGTGGGCGCCGATATGGTAAAACAAGGCGCGGTAGTGATCGACGTGGGGATCAATCGCGGCGGCGACGGCAAACTAAGAGGCGACGTCGATTTTGATGCGGTCGCACCAAAATGCTCGCTAATTACTCCAGTGCCCGGAGGCGTGGGGCCGATGACGATCGCGATGCTTCTTAGCAATACGATAAAATCGGCGAAAAATCGCTTAAGACAAAGAGCCTAAATGAAAATACTAAGCAAAATTTATCACTTTTTATCAAGTTGGACGGGGACGGTCATCGTCGTTTTATTCGTCATTCTTTTTGTTGCACAAGCCTTCGTGATCCCCAGCGGATCGATGCGCACTACGCTTTTGGAGGGTGATT
Source organism: uncultured Campylobacter sp. (assembly GCF_938002845.1). Taxonomy (GTDB): domain Bacteria; phylum Campylobacterota; class Campylobacteria; order Campylobacterales; family Campylobacteraceae; genus Campylobacter_B. The sequence goes on along the minus strand of NZ_CALKZP010000034.1, from coordinate 15,649 downwards.
TTTTATTCGTTAAAAAATTTAGCTACGGCATCCCGACCCCGCATATTCCCTTTGTGGAGTGGCAGGTAGCTCCTGATAGCGACGGAGATGGGCATATCATCCGTGGCGAGGGTCCGAAGCGCGGTGACATCGTGGTTTTCCGCTATCCGCTTAATGAAAAAATGCACTTTGTAAAGCGAAATTTTGCCGTAGGCGGCGACGAGGTAATATTTGATCTGAATAATTTCTACCTTCGTCCGCATGAAGGAGATGAGTTCATTGCCGCGAACTATGATGCTCGCGATATTGTGATTTTAGGTGGCGAAAAATATGTCAAAGAGCCGTATAAATTTAAGGGCATTCACTACGACCCTAATGCTAGAAACTCAATGCTAACAAATGTCAAAATCGCACTTGAGAAGGGTGAATTTTCTATGAAGCCCATTAGTTTAAGTGAAATTCCTCATAGCTTCGAAGCTGCGGGGATAAGCTTCAATGCCTTTTACATCAAAGTGCCGCAGGATGAGTATTTTATGATAGGCGATAATCGAAATAATTCCGCCGATAGCCGCTTCTGGGGTCCGGTACCTTATCGTCTGATCGTCGGCAAGCCATGGTTTACCTATTTTAGTATTGACGCCGATCGCAAGATCCGCTGGGAGCGAATCGGACGCTTCGTCGATACCTTGCAAAACGACGAGAGCCTAATCTATGAGCAAAAATAAGGAGCGGCAATGCAAATAAATAAAATTTTCATAGCGAGCGATCACGCGGGCTTTCGTGCCAAAGAGCAAGCCAAAAAAGCGCTCGCCACTTTAGGTTACGAAGCGGTCGATCTTGGCACGCATAGTGCCGAAGCGAGCGTGGACTATCCCGATTTTGCGGGCACGTTGGCGGATAAAATTTTAGCCGAATGTGAAGCTTGTGCGCGAAGTGAAAATTTTAAAGAAAACGACGGCATAAATTCCGCTGCAGCCGCGGAAAATTCCGAAGCAGGCGGTAATAGCGGCAGCGAAAATTCCAGCGCGAGTATAAACGGTAGCGGAAATTTTAACGACGCCGTACAATGTAGCGGGAAAAATGAAAATTTTAACGCTGTTAAAAACGCTAGTCGTCAAAATTTTAACGCTAGCGGAAGCATGACTACCTGCGTAAATGCAGCCGTAAGCCCTAATGCGAGCGAAGATAAAATTTTAAATTCCACCGACTACGGCATTTACGGCGTTTTGATTTGCGGTACGGGCATCGGTATCAGCATCGCCGCAAATCGCCACGCTCACATCCGCTGCGCGCTGTGTCATGACGCGACGAGCGCTAGACTAGCTAGAGAGCACAACGACGCCAACGTCCTAGCCTTCGGCGAGCGATTGATGGGCGCGCTGGTGATCGGAGATATGATTAGGGCATTTTTTAGTACCGATTTTGCGGGCGGTAGGCACATTAAGCGCGTCGCAAAGCTAGGCGCTTGCGGTAGTTCGAATTGCGCGCATGGATTTGATGGGGAGAATTTCATGCAGAATTCCGCTCAAAATTTTACGGAACAAAGCTATGGCGCTAATTTAAATGGGCGGAATTCCAAATTAAGCTTCGGTGGTAAAAATCCTTCCGACAAAAATCCCATCGGCACGGATTCCGCGTCAAATTTTGCACGGAGCTTTAACGATAAAAATTCCTTCTTTACCGGCGAGAATTCTTTGATAAGCTTTGGTGGTGCACATCATATAAATTTAAATTCTACGCACGCAAAGATAATCTTTAATGAGAAAAATCCGCTAGATAAAAATTCCACTAGCACAAATTCTACGTTAAATTTTACGCGCGAGAGTGTTTGCGAGAAAAATTTCGCTCAAAAAGCTAGCCACAAAGATTTTGTCGGTTTGAACCCCACAATTATAAATTTCAAGACTACAAATTCCGTCTGCATGAACGTTAAGCCAAAAAACGCAAATTGCGCTAGTGCAGGTTTAAAAGATGAGAATTCTGCTATTGCGAGCGTGAATTTAAAGGGAGCAAATCTTTCTAGCGCGTATTTTAAAAGCCTAAATTCTGTCTATTTCAGCGCGACTCCCGTTACTATGCGCTTTGCAAATTCAAATAAAGGAGGCGAGCAATGAGCGTAGCATTGGGTGTTTTAGCGCTATTTTTTGCAGCACTACTTATTCTATCGATCCGAAAAAATTCTAAAATTTACGCCCTTCTTCGTAAAAGCGAGCAGAAAATTTCAAAGCTTAAAAGCGATAACGAAAAGCTCAAAACTGCCCTTCGCTTCGGCATTGAGGCCCTGCAAAATGAGGAGAGCGAAAACTGCAGCTTAAAAATCCAAAACGCAAGATTGAAAAGAGGTAAGCTATGAAAAGTCTAAGCAACGAGCAAAAAAGCTATTTATTTCGCTCGATCCGCACCGTGCGCGACTTCCCAAAGCCCGGTATTTTGTTTTACGATATCACGACGCTCGTAGGCGATCGCGAGGCGTTTAATTTCCTGCTTGATCATCTAGCCGAGCGCTACGCTGATTACGGACTTGATTACATAGTAGGCATAGAAAGTCGCGGATTTATTTTTGCAGCGGCACTTGCTGCGAGGTTGAGGGTTGCTTTTGTGCCAATTAGAAAGCCAAAGAAGCTTCCTTATATCACGATTTCGCAAAAATACAGCCTTGAATACGGCTTCGATCAGGTCGAGATGCATGTGGATGCATTCTCCGGCGTGCAAGATGCCAAGGTGTTGCTAATCGACGATCTTATCGCCACCGGAGGCACCGCACGAGCGGCATTAGATCTCATCGCGCAGACGCAGGCTAAGTGCGTTGAAGCCTGCTTTTTGCTAAATTTACGTGAGTTAAACGATCTAGGCGAGTTTTCGCGACGCACAAATGTTTATTGCGTTTTAGAGGCGTGATTTTGGAAGAGCTACTTAAAAATTTATTACAAGAATACCACCAATACGCCTATATCGTGCTTTTTGTTTGGTGTATTTTAGAAGGCGAAATCGCACTGATTTTAGGCGGCATAATGGCGCACGAGGGACATATAAATTTGCCGCTAGGTATCTTTGTCGCGGGTCTTGGGGCATTTTGCGGCGATCAGTTTTATTTTTATATCGGTCGCTACAATAAAAAATATATCAGTAAAAAGCTCGCGGCACAGCGCCGAAAATTTGCGATCGCGCACCTGCTTTTGCAACGCTACGGCTGGCCGATAATTTTAATGCAGCGCTATATGTATGGCTTCCGCGTCATCATCCCGATGAGTATCGGCATCACTCGCTACAGCGCAAAGAAATTTGCGATTATCAATCTTTTTAGCGCTTGGTGCTGGTCGGGTGCGACGATGGTTTTGGCGTGGTATTTCGGCGAGGAGATCTGGAGCGGGCTGCGGCTAATCGAGCAACACTGGTATTTTGCGATACCTATCATAGGCGGGATTTTATATCTATTTTTTAGGTTATTTAAACGTATGGAAAATCACTTTATGAACTCACGAAAGGAACGAGATGAAAGTAAAACTGCTAGATCGTAAAATTAACGAGATAGAGGCGGATTTTGAAGTTATTTTAATCGTAGATAAAAATTTAAATCACGAATTTATTAAAGACGCGGATAAGTTTGCGCTTTTTAATTACAAAGGGGAGGGTAATCTGCTTCTTGCCGAGAGCGGACGGCTGTACGTGGGGATCAAAGAGCTTAGTTTCGATAGGTTGCGAGCGGCGCTTGCGAGCGCATATAACGCGCTTAAGGGCTACGCGATTAAAAATTTTAAAATCGCCTTTTACAAATGCGGATGCGACCGCAGAAGCACGATGGCGATGGTTGAAGGCGTGCTTCTGGGCGGCTATGAGTTTAACAAATACAAAAGCGATAAAAAAAGCTCTAGCTTGAATGAAATTTTAATCTCGACGCAAGAGTATAGCGGAGCTAAGCCTGACGTGCAAAAGATGAACTACGGCGTGCAGCAGGGCACCGTGATGGCAAATGCCGCAAATTTTGCGCGCGACGGCGTCAATGAGATCCCCGAAATTTACACGCCCGAAAAGATGGCGAGCGAGGCTGAAATTTTAGCCTCGAACTACGACGACGTGAGCGTTAAAATTTACGACGAGGACTTTTTGCGCGAGCAGAATATGAATGCGTTTTTGGCAGTCAATCGCTCCAGCGCTCATCCGCCGCGCCTAATCCATCTGATCTATAAGCCGCAGTGCTGCCTAAAGCGCGTCGTTTTCGTCGGCAAAGGGCTTACTTACGACAGCGGCGGGCTAAGTTTGAAGCCTGCCGATTATATGCTTACGATGAAAAGCGACAAAAGCGGCGCGCTTGCCGCGATGGGCATCATCAAGGGCGCTGCCGAGCTTGAGCTGCCGTTTGAGATACACGCGGTTATCGGCGCTACTGAAAATATGATCGGCGGCGATTCGTATAAACCCGACGACGTGCTGCTTAGCCGCAGCGGCGTGAGTATCGAGGTGCGAAACACCGACGCAGAGGGGCGGCTCGTGCTTGCCGACTGCCTAAGCTACGCGCAGGATCTTGCCCCCGATCTGCTAATCGATATGGCAACGCTAACCGGCGCTTGCGTCGTGGGCCTGGGCGAATACACGAGCGGCATAATGGGAAACAGCGAGGAGATAAAGCGTAAATTTAAAGATCTTAGCGGCTGCAGCGGTGAGCTATTTAGCATTTTGGAATTTAACGATTATCTGCGCGAGCTAATCAAAAGCAGTATTGCAGACGTCTCTAACTGCGCTTCCAGTAGATACGGCGGCGCGATAACTGCGGGGTTGTTTTTGGATAAATTTATAAAAGACGAGTATAAAGACAGGTGGCTGCACCTTGATATCGCGGGGCCTGCGTATCTGGAAAAGGCGTGGGGCTATTACGCAGCGGGCGCGACTGGCGCGGGCGTGAGAGCAAACTTATATTTCTTGCAGGCTCTAGCCAAAGAGCTGAAGGACGCGTAGATGGGGCTTTCAGTAGGGATCGTAGGGCTTCCGAACGTCGGTAAATCCACGACTTTTAACGCGCTTAGCGGCGCACAAAACGCACAGGCGCAGAACTATCCATTTTGCACGATCGAGCCCAATAAAGCGGTCGTGCCCGTACCCGATGCCAGATTAGGGAAGCTGGCGGAGATCGTTAAGCCCGGTCGCATCGTGCATTCGACTATTGAGTTTGTAGATATCGCGGGTCTCGTGCGCGGAGCTAGCAAGGGCGAGGGGCTGGGGAATAAATTTCTTTCAAATATCCGCGAGTGCGAGATCATCCTTCATATCGTGCGCTGCTTCGAAAGCGGCGACATAACCCACGTCGAAGGCTGCGTCGATCCTATCCGCGACATCGAGATCATCGAAACCGAGCTAATTTTAGCGGACATCGAGCAGCTTGGTCGCAAGATCGAGCGCCTCGGCAAGGAAGCCAAAGCAAATCAAAAGGGCGCTAAAGAGGCGCTAGCCGTGGCAAACGAGCTTTTGGCGCATCTAAACGACGGTAAGCCTGCTTCAAATTTTGCGCTCAAAGAGGACGAAAGCTACGTCGCTTTAAATCGCGAGCTGCGCCTGCTTAGCGCCAAAGATGTAATCTACGGCGCCAATGTGGACGAGGACGGTATCGCGCAAGATAACGAATATGTCGCGCACGTAAGAGAATACGCAAACGCCCGCGGCGCCGAGGTGATCAAGCTCTGCGCCAAGATCGAAGAGGAGCTGATAGGCTTAAGCGACGAGGAGACGCACGAGATGCTGCAAAGCCTGGGCGCGCAGCAAAGCGGGCTGGAGCTCATCATCAAGCGCTCCTTCGCAAAGCTCAGCCTCATCAGCTACTTTACCGCAGGCGAGATGGAGGTGCGCGCGTGGACGATCACGAAGGGCTGGAAGGCTCCAAAGGCCGCGAGCGTGATCCACAACGACTTTGAGCGCGGATTTATCAGAGCTGAGGTGATCGGATTTGATGATTTTATCGCGTGCGGCGGCGAGAGTAGGGCGAAAGAAGCGGGCAAAATGCGCCTTGAGGGCAAGGACTACGTCGTGCAAGACGGCGACGTGATGCACTTTAGATTTAATGTTTAAATTTGCGCTGCATTCGAGCGAAATTTAAAATTTACAGAGTTTTAATTTGTGCCGAATTTGCACACCCGATTCAAATTTTTAAATTTGCGAAATTTGAATTTCTATGGCGTGTGAGAATTTGGAAATTTAAAAATTTTAGTTTAAAGCAGCGATTTAAAATTTTGAAATTTCATAAAAAATCCCCGGGATCGAACGCATGCTCGGGTTCGGCTCGATTTTAAAATTATATAAAATTTAGCTCGCGCAGGACGGAACTTTAAACATTATCGTAAGTAAGCTCAACTTTACAATTCTATGCATTTTAATCCGCTGTACCTTTCGGTGGCGAATTTTGCGCACGGACTATAGATATGAATCTTTTGCCAAAATCCGAAGCTAAAAGTAAAATCACGAGCAGAATCGAAAATTTAAGCGTCCATACATTGCGAAAAGTATCGACACATTCGCGCTTTTTGAGATTAAGGGCGTGCGTTTTCGCATACGCTGCCCGGTTTTAGCGAATTTCTATGATTGCGTGTTGTAACATTGATTTTGATAGGACTTCTCGCCTATCTTAACGCGAGTGTGCAAAAATTAAAATTTTAGCGCGAACGCCACAGAAAGTAGCGCGTATTTTACGAAATTTTACCGAAATTTGGAGGAAAATAATGTGGCATTTAAAAAAGAAAGCTTCAAGTGAATTGAAATTTTTCACAATTATCGGTAAAATGGAAAACTTAGAAACAGACTGGGGGCGAGACGGACTGTATATAACATTTGAGGTAAAAGGAATAAGATTTTTCGACTATCCCGATCAATGGTTTGCTGATAACGGCGATATAGTCGAGGTAACGTATTGTTATCTTTCCCTTGAGTCGCCCAGCATAACGCATATTTCGATTTTAGCTAAGTATTCAAATTATATGAGAGTGAAACAGGTTCTAGCTATAATTTGGGATTTTATATTAATAGTTTTTTTAATCGTAACGTTTCCCATATGGTTTTACGGCATTAGTAAGTTGTCCATTTTATTATATATTGCCTTAGGGTTCTGCATCTTGCAAAGAGCTTGTAAAAAAATCAAAATTTTATATGAAATCGAGAAAAATAGAGGCTAATTTGTCTTTATTTTTCCGCGTATTAACGCATAAATAAAAAATCATTTGTATTTAAGCATCGTCTTGTGCGCCTTATCGTAGGTCTCATCCAGCTGCCGTAGTTTTTGCGTGCGGTTGTCAAATGTCTTCGGTGCTTCTAACTCGTCTTTATTAGGATCATACGGCGAGCAAATTTAGGTGATATGAAAGTTTGCCTTTGACCTTAATAAAAAAAGGCTTTATCGATAGAAATGTAAAATTTATACCGCACGGCGGTAGGTTCTGAGCCAAAACCGCATAAACGAAAGCGGCGATATACAAATTTAATGCACACGCAAAATGTTACCGTTCGGCGAAAATTATATCGCTAAAAATTTTATCGAAATGCCAAAAATACGAAGCGATCTTGCTCTTGCGTTGTAAAGGCTCATTGGATATAAATTTAAAGCGTAAATTGCAAAGCAGGGCTCAATTCGATCAAATCGAGCCTTCGATCCAAAATTCGTTTTAAATTTTGGATCGAAACATACCCAAGACCTAAAACGTTATCTCCCAGTTAAATCTAAAATTTCTGCGTGGCGCGTAAAATCTACCGATGCCCGCACCCGTCGCTTGATCGATCATATTGACCGTTCCAAAAGCCCTGATCGAGCGCGCGCTATCCCAAGTGATATACTTGGCGTTGGTTAGGTTGTAAACGCCTAGACTAAAGTTAAAATTTTTTTGCGGCTTTGCATAAGCAATAACGTCCACTACCGTATAATCACCGCTTCGCCAACCTTTGGTATTATCGGTTACGGGCTCTCCGTTTACTATAGAAGCATCGATGTGCCCCCAATACGGATCCGTTCTTTCGACTTGGCTTTTCCAATACATATTGTAGGTATCTTTGCGCTTCTTGGCTCCTACGTCGGTGATGAAAAGATCAATGCCATATTTGTCGCCGGGCGTAGAATAGCCGATATTATAGACGGAAGTAGGCGGTTGGATCGCATTCATCGGCACCTCTTCGCCCCTGCTGCATCCGGAGTTTGAATTATTGGCGTTTGAGGCGTTGCTGGCGCACGACATTCTGCCTTTTTGTTTGCTGTATTTATATCCCAGCCTAAATCCCTCCAGGCTCTCCGATACATCGCCGAGCTCCAGATGGGTATTTATCTCAAATCCATGAACTTTGGCGCTATCTCGGTTTACGTTTTGATAAAACGGATACGGTATCTGCTGATCTACGACCTGTAAATTTCCCAAAAATTCAAGATCGATAAAATTTTTATAATCCGTCTTAAAAACATCGAAAGTTATGCGGCTTCTCTCGCTATAAAAGGTAAGGGCGACTTCTTTTGTCCTTGCGATCTCGGCTTCCAGGTCGATATTTGGACGGATAGAAAAGTCCGGATGCTTAAAGGTCATATATGCCTCATCCGATGTCGGAGCGCGGAAACCTTTAGAACTTTTTAGCTGTATTCTCATCCAATCCAGCGGGTCTAAATTTAGACCTAGTTTATATGAGCCGCTTTTGTATTCCTTCTCTCTTAACAGGAATTTTAAATTTTGCTGATAATTTTCCTCTCCATAAGAGGATTTATAGCTATATGTTCCGGTTCCGTCAAAAGGATTATAAGGATAGGGCACCCAAAGACCTATTATCATACCCCTTGGCACTTCGGGATAGCCTGTATATTTTGGTTTATGCTTTACCTTGTCGTAGCGGTAGCCAAGATCAAAGCCTACATATTTGGTGATTTGAATTTCATCCCCGATATAACCCGCCGTAGTCGTAGTTTGCACCGGAATCAGATAGGTGTTAATGTCAGTAGTATTATTTCTTAATCTTCCAAGCCTATTCCAATCCGGATTTATTACTCCCTTGGCTGTTTTGCCAAAAAATATATCATTCCACCATTGCGAATTTCCTTCATAAAATCCGTCTCTATTGATCATGGATTTATCTGTTCTATCAAAAAGCCCGCCGTATGATATGGAGTTATCAATGACGTTAAATAGGTTAAGCTCTTTCTCAAAATCCAAATTTAATTGCTGGGTATTGGTCTCTAATGTCCTATCGGAATATATTATACGATTATAGCCATCTGTATACGGAGTTAGAAAAAATAACTTATGTTCTTTCGTCATATCGTCTGCATCGCTGGAATCTTTTTTTATAGTTCCGTAAACCCTTCCGTCGGGAAGAGTATGTTTTTCTATCTCTCTTTCTACCAATTCATAGTTATAATCCCAAGTATCCCCATCGTATGTTTCTTTCAATACTTTAAATTTTTTATTGCAATCTATTTTGGAACAATCTAAATAAAGTCCATCTTTGATTGTATAATCGGAATAACGGGAAAGCGCATTGCCAGAACCATCTCTAATAGCGCCCTCTTGCCAACCACCAGGAGTAGGATCGACACTAAGTGGCTTATTATCTTTATCTACGAGATCATATCCACTTGAGTTTTCATTTAGATGCATTCCCGATGGATTTTGTGTTTGCTGGCAAGCACTTCCTTGGCAGCCCTCTCTGTTTATCGCACGGTTTTTAATACTCTGCTTTGAATATGAAATTTTAACATGATCCCAAAGCGGCGTCTCGCTAAAATTTTCATAGGCAAATTGCACGTTTCTTCTGGTTGAGCTATCGTGGTTTGTCCTATCTCCATATACTTCTGGAGCATTTGGACGAAAACCCTGTCTTAATGTATAAGAAAAATCTTCACCGTCAGAATTTAGCTTATAATCGTCTATCCCAACGGAAAATCTATTCTCATCGCCTGGCTGAAACCCTACCTTTACGAGTGTGCTTTTTTTGGTTATGGTATATGGGTCTGCCTTTTCACGAGTTTTTCCTATATGAAGTTTGTCCTCTTTACTATCATATATGTCGTAGAAATAGTTTTTTCTTTCATGACCGTGTCTATCGGTGTTTATAACCAAAAGATCAAACCAGCCGTATCTAGCTGCACCGGTGAAGGAGTGAAAATTTTGACTATCGACGCTTTGATAGCCCTGTTTAAAGCCGAAATGGTAATTCTTTTCCGTCAAGAAATCCCTAGCGTCTTTGGTTTCAAACATAACCGATCCGCCGAGTGCGCCGCTTCCTGCTTTTATGGAATCGGCTCCTTTGGTGATATTGGCCGTTTTGACATTTTCCATCTCTACGCCGTTTCTTGTGTTATTAAAATTTCCATACCCCTCAAAGAGGTCTTTAAAGCCCTGCGAGCTTAGAGTCTCCGCTTGACGAAGCCCGTCCACCGTGATAGCCACGCGGTTTTCGTCCACTCCGCGAACGGCGTATCCGCTAGCGCCGAATCTGCCCGTCTCGACCGCTGTGATACCGGTTTGGTATCGCACCAAGTCTCTACTATCGGTGATCTGCTGCTTCTTAATAGTCTGCGCGGTGGTTTTTGTTTCGCCGACCTTTTGCTCGGCTACGCTTTGCGAATCGACATTGCCGGTTACCTGGATAGTTCCTAATTCTTGTGAGTTGGTCGGCTCTTCCGCGTAAAGCGAGCCATAAAAGAGCAGCGAGGCATAGAGAGAGAGAGAGAATCTTCTAAACATTCATATTTCCTTACTTAATGATTATAGAATTGATTATTAACGCGGCGAATAATAATACAAAGATTTTTAATGTTTAATTAAATTGCAGTTTAAATTTAGGGATAAATTTTAAATACTTGAAATTTTGGTTTTTAAGAAGTATAAAATTTTGAATAGGTCGAAAAATACGTAATAGGCGCATTTTAAGCTTTAATCTAGCTCTAAATTTTGCAAAGCGTTTTTAAAACGGCTAGCAAAAATACTGAAAATTATAAAAGAGCGAATGATAACAAAGCGCATTTTATAATATGTAACGCACTTTTTGAATTATGATATTTTTGCCGATAATTTCAAAATTTTATACTCAATCGCTGCACTGTAAATTTATCATATTAATAGATTGTAGCCTCGCGGGATTTGTTAGCAGATTTATTTATCGGCGCCGGAATAGGGCATAAATTTTTGCCGGGCAGAATTTCACGCTGCGTTATAAATTTTATGCGCCGCGAAATCACAAATTCCTGGCGAGCGGCAAAATCCTGCCACGCAAATAAACCATACCGCGTTGCAGGCATTGATAATTTACTCGTTTATTTCGCCAAATTAACCCATGCCGTCGTAAATTTTATGTTTTAAAATTTCACGCCGAATCTTTCGCGGCTAAAAGATACCTCGCAGAGCCGCTGTGCCCTCTACGTGCCTGTACGGCAAGAAATAATGCACAAACTTCGTGCAAGTGCCGTCAGGCACGCATATTTCGGCGCTCAGTATGTGTTTGACATGCGCAGAATCGAGACCCGGTATCTCTAATTCGCCGCTTTTGTAACCGCTATAGCCCATCTCTATCGGCACCTCTAGCTCATCTTTTTCAAAAACGACACGCCCGCTTTGCACCTGCTCGAGCTTGATGTTTTTCAGCACGATCCCGGGCGCGCTCACGTGCTCAAATTTTATATTTAGTTCATACGGGGCGCCGGTCGAGTTGTCGTCCGAGAAGTCGGGCTCAGGTTCGCGCTCGTCGCGCCATGATCGTCCGCCGATAGTGGTAGCTCTTAAGCGGGCGCTGATGCTAAAATCCTTCAGATCCAGCGAAGCGCTGCTAAAATCACGGATGAGCGTCCAGGCCACGACGGTGCGGCCGAAAAATTTATCCGCGATAATATAGCTACCCAAAAGCGAGCTTATGACTACCCAAAACAGAAATATAAATTTAAAAACCTTACGCAAAACGAACTTTAATGTCTTCATCATTATCCTTTTAATCTAAAGCTTAAGCGGAATTCCGCCTGCAAATCTGTGGATTAAAATTCCGCGCGGGATTTCGCTTATGAAATTTTGCGCTTTTTGGTCTGCGGCGGAATTTTAAGACAGAATTCCGTGGCTAAATTTTGCTGCGAAATTATAAAACAAATTCCGCCCATGAAATTTTGCCAAAACTTCTACTGCAAAATTCTATTACGAAATTTGGAGATGAAATTTTATGGGCGGAATTCCATAGTTAAAATTTCACGGCAAGCCTCAGAAATCAATTCCCGCGGCAAAATTTCACGCCTTAAAATTTTAAGAAAGTATGAAATTTTTTATCTGATCGCAGATCACTTCTTCGGATTGCGCGGCGTCGATTTGCAGAGTCTGAACTTCGCACGCCGCGCATGCCCGCGCCATAAGATCTTGCACGCGCATTAGGTATTTAAGCCCGCGAGCTTCGATTATATCGCTGCTAGCGCGCGTTTTAAGCCGCCGCATGACGAGCTGTTCGTCCGCCGAAAACAGCACGATTTTATCTGCAAATTTGCCCCCAAGTGCAAATTTATTAAGCGCGATAAGCTCGCTAAGATCCGCGTTTTCGTCATTTGCCAGCGCATAGGCAAGCCCCGAGATGAAGCCGCGATCGCTTAGCACGAGCCTGTCCGCACCGCCCTTTATCACGCGCTCGTAGTGCTCGGCGCGGTCTGCGAGGAACAAAAGCAGCTCGGCGCGCTTTGAAATTTCGCCGCAGGCTTCGCGCAGATTTACGCTGCCGCGCCGCCACTTAAAATCCTCGCCCAAAACGAGGCTTCGCACCGCTTCGCCGAGCTTTGTGCCGCCGGGCTCCTTGGTCACGATCGCCTGCGGAAAAGCCGCCGCCAGCCGCGCTATCTGCGTGCTTTTGCCCACGCCGTCGATACCTTCGAATATTACATACATTTTTCGCCTTTAAATTTGTGCGCTATTTTACAAGCTTATAGCTAAATAGCGGCTTTTTTAAACAGACGGGCGCTAAATTTCGTCTTAAAATCGGGCTTTTGCGCGAGCTTGTCCGAGCCGCTTTTGATCTTTAGGCGTAAAATTTTATCGGGCGCTTTGTTGCTAAACACTTATTCTTTGCGGCACGGCTCGCGGTTAAATTTAGCGCTCGAATGGATGTGTCGCATAACAGCGAGCGAGTAAATTTGCGCTTACGGACATCTACCGGGCGGAGCGCCGGTCGGTAAAGACGGCACGCCGTGCGGATATGATGACGCGTCGGGCGAGGTAGGGAGCCATTATACATAGCAGGATATGTGCTTTGCGAAGCGGATGGCGCTAGATGGAAAGGGCGGCGCTTTTGCGGAGCAGGGCGGCGTTATGCATAGTGGGGCGCATTGGGGTGGGTGAGTGCTGCGCGCGATGATAAAACCGTGACAATGAAATTTTAAATTTTGCCCTATACGTTTATCGGCTCGGGATTTATCGCTATGAAATCTTTCCTCAGATCGCCAAGATCGCAATCGGTAGCCGTGATCGTAAAATCCTCCGTCATATCGAGCGCAAATTCGCCAAGATCTGCTTTAAGCTGCTTCACGCACCCCCAAATGAGCTTTTTAGCCTGCGCATATTTATCATTTAGCTGCGTTTCCTGATTGAAAAGATCGAAAATTTTCGCCGTTTCGTAGTCTACTTCGACCTCGGCTCGAAACTCGTAATCAGGAACGAGCCAAAGAAGCCAGCCGTCCTTTCGTGCAAGCCACTGCGCGCGCTGTTCTTGCGAGCCGAATCCGATGATTGGCGGCAAACTCCTATTGTCGCAAGCTAAATTTATGCAGTAGAGCTTGCAGTCTGGCGCATGCTTTTTGATCGTCTCTTTAATCGCTGGCAGCAGCCTCTGCGCGGCGAGCTCATAGAGCTTTTTGTAGCTCATATTCTTATCGGGCTTTTGATAGCGCACATAACCATTTTCGGTTATTAAGCTTAGCTCGCCCATTGCGTCAAATTCATAGTTTGTTACGTCATTCCTTCTGCCTGCGCGAGGGTGCTCTACATACTCTCGTCTTTGTGCGAGCTTGCCGCCTTCGTAAGTAAAATTTTCTATCCCATAGGCGTTGTTGTCAAAGGCCGAGTAGATGGACTTTAGCACGCCACCCTCATAGACAAATCTTTTTATATAGAAGCATTTTGAGCATTTTTTATTATAGCAGCCGAAGTGATATTTTAAAACTTCGTCCCGCCCCCAAAAATACAAATTATCCCAGGAAGATTTTTTGTCGTCATGTTGTCTTTCAAAAACGACGCGATCTCGCGCGTCAAAGCCGTATTCGTAGGCATTTGCGATCTTTTTTGGTTTAGCTTTTAAAATTTTGCCCTTAAAGAAGCGGTTATATTCGAAATAAAACGGCTCTAAATTGATATAGCTACCAGACGCCCAGCGCCTACTTACGACCTGCGCTTCGGCTATTTTATGTAAGGCTTTGTATTCATCTCTCACGCTTTTTAAAAACGTTCGCAGTCTTTCTATCTCATCCATTTTTATCTCCCGTGCAGCTTACAAATTTTAAATTTAGCCGCACCTGCGGGCTAAATTTCAGTAGCTTGCAAGCTCATTTTTTCAAAAATTTTAAAATTTCGCTCGGCACCAGGTGCGAAACGTCGCCGCCGTGGCTCAAAACGGAGCGGACAATCGAGCTTGAGATGAAGGCGTTTTTGAGCGTCGGCATCAAATACACGCTCTCAAATTTCTCCCATAGCGAGGCGTTTGCATAGCCGATCTGCAGCTCGTACTCAAAGTCGCTAACCGCGCGGAGTCCGCGGATAACGAAGCGCACGCCGCAAGATTTAGCAAAATCCACGAGCAGATTATCAAAGCTTTGCACGCTCACGCCACGAAGCCCGCGTGTCGCGGCTCGCGCCATCTCTAGTCTGGATTTTAGGCTGAAGTAGGGCTTTTTGCTCTCGTTTAGCGCGACTGCGACGATGACTTCATCAAAAAGCCCTAGCGCACGCTTGATGACGTCCAGATGGCCGTTCGTGATAGGATCGAAAGTGCCCGGATAGATACATTTTCTTGAGTTTTGCATTATTGCCACCTTTTAAATAGCTCGTTTTGCACGCCCAGCGCGTCGCACCACTTGCCGATTATGAAATTTTTTAAATTTTGCACGCCGCAGTAGCCTGCGATCACGGGCGGAGCGATGATGACGCCGAGTGCGGCTAGCTCACTCATCTGACGCAGGCTGATCGCAGAAAGCGGCATCTCACGTACGCCAAGAACCAGCCGCTTGTGCTCTTTTAACGCGACTGCAGCGGCGCGGGTGCTTAAGCTGTCGCAAAGCCCGCCGTAAATTTTAGCCAAAGAGCCAATAGAGCAGGGCGCAAAGATTGTGGCGTCAATGCCGAATGAGCCCGAAGCGGGCGGCGCGCCCAGATCGTCGTCGGGATAGAATTTTACGCTCCTAAATTCCGCGGATTTTAAGACCTCGTCCGCGTCTATGCCGCTTTCGGCGCGCAGGACGCGGCGCGCGCCCTGCGTAAGTACGGCGTGAATTTCATGCGGCGAGCTGGCAAGAAATTTAAGCAGATCAAGCCCGATCTCGCAAAAACTCGCGCCGCTTACGCAAACTAAAATTTTCATTTCAAAGCTTTCATATCGAAATTTTGTGCTTCAAAAGCGAGCGAAACGGAAGGAATTTTAAAATTTGAAGTTAAGATGGAGCGGGAAACGAGAGTCGAACTCGCGACATCAACCATGGCAAGGTTGCGCT
>NZ_CALKZP010000033.1 GCF_938002845.1 uncultured Campylobacter sp. | reverse complement strand
CCCGCCGATACCCGAGTCAAAAAACGCTATTTTCAAATTCTTAGTCCAAGGTTAAAATTTCAAAAAAGGGATTATAGCTCAATCCAGGTAAAATTTAAATTTTGAGCGGGCTTGGTGGATCCGTGGCCGTTAAATTCTCGCCGCCTTTTTAAAATTAGCGGCAAATTTAATCAATTTCTTAGGGGGGGGGGGGGGGGGGGTAGAATTAGCCAAATTTTACCCGGAAAGGATACTAAATGAAAAAATCGCTATTTGCGTTAGCGTTTATCGCTTACTTTGCGTTCGCTGATTTAGACGGTCTTAAATTTGCTGAGGCTGCGGAAAAGAAGTGCGAAGGCGGAGATATGAACTCTTGCTATGTAGCCGGTTTGTCATATATTAATAACGGCAATCCCGATAAAGGGGTCGATATACTTAAAAAAGCTTGCGACGGAGGAGAGGATTTGGCTTGTCCCTTTGTGATTTACAAAATAATAGATGAAGATCCAAAGGAGGGTATCAAATTTGCCGAAAGAAAATGCAGTGAGGGAAGCGGAAAAAGCTGCTTAAATTTAGGGATGTTATATCATACTGGAAAATTTGTAGAAAAAAATATAAAAGAGGCGATAAATTATTACGACAAGGCTTGTAATGCTAAGATAGGAGATGCTTTCTCTTGCGAAAGTCTAATGAAAATGTATGATGAGGGTAAAGAGGTAAAAATGGATAAATTAAAATCGGGGGTTTATATGAAGAAAGGTTGTGATTTAAGTGATTGTGTCGCGTGCAATAACTTTGCAAATTTTAATTATTACACTATGAAAGATAAAAGCAAAGCTGCGCAGTACTTTAAAAAAGCTTGCGATACATGCAAAGACGATCTTATTTTGCGAGAGTCGGAAATATATAAAGAATCCTGCGATATGTATGAGCTGCTAAAATAGCGCGCTGAGTTGCGGCTGGTACGATGCGCGTCGGCTGCGGCTTAAAATCCCGCCGCGTCTAAATTTAAAACGCAAGTAAATTCAAAGCGACGATAAAATTTTAAATTGATCGGGCGATATGCGGTAGAATTTAGCGTAAATTTACACGGATCCTGCACAGATTTTGGCGCGAGCAAAGCGCTAAAATAAAGAAGCAGATTTGTCATAAGCAAATGCGCGCTAAAAGCATAGATTGGTACGTAGCAAAATTTTAAGTTAGAATTTATGAAATCTTATGCGCTTCGCCTCTGCAAGGATCAAGTGAAAGTAGAATTGTGATGTTGGAATTTACGCAGTCGCGCGTATAAAGCTTCGCGCGAATTTTTTGATGTGGAATTTAGAATTTTAGAATTTCTAGAACTTCGAATTTGACGCTGAGCCTTGAAATATCGTAGCGATAGAATTTTAAAATTTACCGCTGCATCGCTTTAAAAATCTTGCTTGAAAATTTTAATTACGCAGCGTAAAATTTTTCATTTCTGCCGCGACGCTGCGTTTTTCTATAAAAATTTTGCTCTTTTGCTCTGGTGCTGTGTTTTCGTCGTAGAATTTCGCGACTTTTTACGGCGCAGAATTTTTAGCGCGAAGTTCCTCATTATTTTTGCTTGTTAAAATTAAGCGATAAATCTCGCGATGTAAACGCACGGCATAAGGCTCTTATCGCTGGCGCCACTTTAAAGCGAAATGAGATAAAATTCTACGTGGCGCAAAGGGTTGCCTGATTAGGCTTTGCGGCGTCCTTGCATACTGCGCAAAAGTGCGATCTCCTCCGCCCAGAGGCTATCGTCGATGGTTTCTAAAATCAGCGGGATCTCGTCGATGTTCGGGTCGTTCATGATGTTTTCAAACGCCGCGAGCCCTAAAAATCCGCGTCCGAGGCTCTCGTGCCGATCCTTGCGCACGCCAAGCTCGTTTTTCGTGTCGTTTAGGTGCATGCCGCTTAAAAATTTATAGCCGATCGCGCGGTCAAACTCGCTCATCGTGCGCTCGTAGGCCTGCGGGCTGCGGAGGTCGTATCCTGCGGCGAACGCGTGACAGGTGTCGATGCAGACGCCGATGCGATCTTTGTTTGAAATTTTGCCGATCACGTAAGCGAGCTGAGCGAAATCATAGCCGAGATTGGAGCCTTGGCCCGCGGTATTTTCGAGCACGAGCTTGACGCCTGCGGTGTTTGCGATGGCGAAATTTAGCGACCCTGCGATATTATCCAGACACTGCTGAGCTGAAATTTCATTTAGATGCGAGCCGGGATGAAAGTTCAAAAGCTTAAGTCCGAGCGCCTCGCAGCGACGGATCTCGTCCACGAAGGCGTTTAGGGACTTTTCGCGCTCCGCCTCGCGCGGATGGCCCAAATTTATGAGGTAGCTGTCGTGCACCAAGACATGCTTCGCGCGGATGCCGCTTTGCTTCAGCGCGTCCTTAAACGCGATGGTCTCCTCCGCGCTAAGCGGCGGTGCGTCCCATCTGCGCTGATTTTTGACGAACATCGCAAACGCGTCCGCCCCGATCTTTGCGGCGTTTAGCGGCGCGTTAGAAACCCCGCCGCTAGCACTCACGTGCGCTCCGATCCGCTTCATTCTGCCTCCTAAATTTTATTTTACGTTGCGCGGAAAAATTTCATAACCTCTGCCGTGCGTTGATTTTCTAAATTTAAATGCGCGTTTTTTCTTTTGCACATACGCACTGCTCGGTAAATTTCGCCGCAAAGAGTCGGTGCAGAGTGTTAATAAAATCGCGCCGTTTGTGCAGCTTAGGCGGCTACCCCGCCGAATAATGGAATTTTGACTGCTCGCGCCGTGTTTTGAAACGGTGACCGAAGCGCATTATTTCCGCGCACTTACAAACGCCCGCTGCGCGAAATTTTACTCGTTCGCGATTTGCTCGCGCCGCCCGCGGAATTGCATCTCACGCGCTACAAACATTGCTCGCGGCTAGCGCAAAATTTTACTGCAGCTCGCGGATTTTGATCTTTACGCCGCGCTTTGCATCGGCGAAACTTATGGATCTTCCGCCGCCGTCCTTGTCGCGGCAAACTTTATAATCGATAGAGTCATCTTGCAGACTTTGCGCGAGGCAAAGGCGCTCGCCTGCGTCGCTGCCGCCAAAGATCGGCTTGCCGTCTAGGATTTGGCCGAGAAGCCCGCGGTAGTGCTCGGTGCCGAAGAATTTTTTATTGAAAACGAGCTCGTCGTCGCACGCGCCGTTCATGCAAATTTTATCGCCTTTTAAAACCAGGCTCAGCACGCTAATGCCGCTTGCGTAAATTTGAACCTCGGTTTGATTTTTAAATTTACGCATAAAGCCCGCGTCGCTGGTGCGAGTAAGCGGCGAAATGACGGTGAAATTTACAGCTTGCGTAGAAGCGGGCTTGAGCGCGGTGGTAGCGCAGCCTGCGAGCAGAAGCGAAAGAGCAAGCGGCGCCAGAAAAGAGCATTTCATAAATAATCCTTAATTTAAGTTGGGTTTAAGTGCGTCTTGAGTAGAATACCGCCTTTAATCTTAATACCAGATTAAGTGGCCCCTTCGTCTAACGGTTAGGACATCGCCCTTTCACGGCGGTAAAACGAGTTCGAATCTCGTAGGGGTCGCCACTTCTAGTTTTAAAATTTTTTGACGCAAATCTTAGTTTTTAAAATTCTGAAATTATGCGCTTTTGCTGCTTCCTGCGCTATAAAATTCCAAGACTTCAATAAATTCTACTTTATAGTTTTAAAATTTAGCCCCGCTGAATTTACGTAATAAATTTTATGCGGACATATGAAACTTAATAAAATAAAACTCGCAAATTTAGCTCTTTCTAAAAAAAATTCGCTAAATTTATTAAATGCAAAATTTTAAAGAATACGTAAATGAAATTCTAAAAAATCATCCTGGCGAGCGCGTCACGAGCTTTAGTTTCGAGGGTGAGAAATACTGGCTAAAGCAGCCGGAACTGCACATCCGCGGTGGATTGCTTACGAAAATATTTAAAGCAAATCCGAAAGCCTCTTTCGATTACGAAGCGCTAAAATGCGAGAGCTTGTACGCAGCCGGCGCGCCTGTGCCGCAGCTGGTGCTGCGAGACGAGAACTTTTTCGTACTCAAAGACGGCGGCACGCCGGTGGACGAGGTGCTAAAAAGCTCGGATGAGGCATCTTGCGTGGCGCTCATTCAGGGCTACGCTGCGGCGTTAGCACAGCTGCATTCGCGCGGCTTCATACACGGCAGACCCGCGCTGCGCGACGTTTTAGTAAAAAACGGCGAGATGAAATTTATAGATTTTGAAAATCGCGGCGAGCGCGGTGATCTGCAAAAAGCCAAAATGCGAGATTTTTTGCTGTTTGTTTATGATCTGTGTCGTGAAGGGCTGAGCGAAGGCTTGGTGCGCGCAGGCATTCGCACCTACGCCTCAAGCGGCGGGCAGGATGTAGTGCAAAGTGCGTGGGCTACGGTACTTGCGCTGCGTCCGATATATTTTATCGCCAGGCTCTTGCCGCAAAAATTTAAAGATCTAAACGCGCTCGTGCACACGTTTGAGCTTTGCATAAAAATAATTGAGAAAAACGATGGTCAAACAAAGTAAATTCGCTAAATTTAAGCTGGTGATTATACTCGCCTATATGTCCGCTCTGGCGCCCTTGTCTACCGATATGTATCTGCCCGCGCTGGAAAAGGTAAAGGCAAGCTTTGCTACGAGCGAGTTTTACACTCAGCTATCGGTTGCGAGCTTTTTCATCGCTTTTGCGCTAGGACAGCTCGTTTATGGGCCGCTAAGCGATAAATTTGGTCGTAAAAAGCCGTTATACGCGGGCATTTTGCTTTTTATATTTGCGTCGCTTGCTTGCGTGAGCTTTGATAGCGTTTACGCGTTTATATTTTTTAGATTTTTGCAAGCTTTGGGTGGGTGCGCTGGAGTGGTACTTGCGCGAGCCGTAATTAATGATAAATTCGAACTGCACGAGGCTGCGGCGATGTTTGCGCTGATGATGGTCGTAGGCTCGCTAGCGCCGATGCTAGCACCAACTTTAGGTGGATTTGTGCTAGATTTTTTCTCATGGCAAGCGATTTTTGCGATTTTGTTCGCGCTTGGAATTTTGCTTTTTGCATTTATATTTTTCGGACTCGACGAGAGCGCTCAGATAGACAGGACTGCTACACTTAGCGTAAAAGGCGTGCTTGGCGAATACAGCATAATCTTGCGAAATAAAGAATTTATGCGCTATACGCTAGGATTTGCGGTTGCGATGAGCGCGCTTTTTGCTTATATCACGGGCTCTAGCTTTATATTTTTGGGCTATTATGGGCTGGGCGAGCATGCCTTCGGCGCAGTATTCGGCATAAACGCTCTTGGAATGACTCTTGTTTCGGCACTAAATGCCAAACTCGTGCAAAATCGCGAACCCGCCGCTTTATTAAATTTCGGTCTAATAGCGATGCTCGTGATGAGCCTGATTTTGCTCGCATGCGCTATGCTTGACCTTCCTTTCATCTGCTTTGAGGCTTCGCTTTTCGTATTACTTTCGTCTCTTGGCTTTGTTGCGCCTAACGCCACGACGCTTGCGATGGCGCTATATAAGGACGGCAACTCTGGCGCAGCTTCGGCGGTACTGGGGACTGCGCAGTTTGCTATTGCCGGGGCTATTTCGTTTATCGTGGGTGCAGTGGGAGCGAATAAGCCGTTTTTGCTCGCAAGTGTGATGGTGATTTGTGCTCTTTGCGCGAACGCCGTGTATTTTTTATTGCGAGAAAAGAATCAAAAATTTTAATTTTAATATTTTTTAAATTTATCGTTAAGGATTGATTAGCTAAAATTAGCTTTCGTTCTTTCAGTGTAAGAAAGATAATTCGGTAAAAAAGGAAACAAGCCAATGAGCGATATTATCGCATATAAACTTAACGGTGAAATTTACGATACTCAAAGTATCGGCGAGCACACAAGCGAGGCGCAGCCGATATATTTCGATAATTCCGAGGACGCGCTTAAAATTCTGCGCCACTCCTGTGCGCACCTTTTGGCGCAGGCGGTGCGCGAGCTTTATCCGAGCGCTAAATTTTTCGTGGGACCCGCGATCGAGGATGGGTTTTACTACGACATCCGCGTCAGCAAAGATAGCGGCGAGAAGCTCGGCGAAGAGGATTTGGGGGTGATCGAAAAAAAGATGCGCGCGCTCGCCGAGGCAAATTTAGAGATTAAAAAGATAGCCTCCACAAAAGAGGCGGTCGCGAAAAAATATGCAAACGACGATCTTAAGCAGGAGGTTTTAAAGCGCATCCCCGAAGGCCCCGTAAGCCTATACGCGCAGGGCGAGTTTGAGGATATCTGCCGCGGACCGCATGTGCAAAATACGAAATTTTTGAAAAATTTTGCTCTTACGCGCATCGCGGGGGCGTATCTCGGCGGCGACGAGAAGCGCGAGATGCTAACTCGCATCTACGGCGTCGTATTTGCCGATAAAGATAGCCTTAAAAAACATCTTACGATGCTTGAAGAAGCTAAGAAGCGCGATCACCGAAAGCTCGGAGCCGAGATGAAATTTTTTACCTTTGACGAGCAGATCGGCGCAGGACTTCCGATCTGGCTTCCTGCCGGCACGAGGATGCGTATAAAGCTCGAGGAGCGCCTTTATAGGCAGCTTCGCAAGCGCGGCTACGAGCCGGTGCGCGGTCCTGAAATTTTAAAATCCGACGCGTGGAAGATCAGCGGACACTACAGCAATTACAAAGAAAATATGTATTTTACGACGATCGAGGAGCAGGAATACGGCATTAAGCCGATGAACTGCGTCGGTCATATCAAGGTTTATCAAAGCGAAATCCGCTCATATCGCGATCTGCCGCTTAAATTTTGCGAGTACGGCGTCGTGCACCGCCACGAAAAAAGCGGCGTCTTGCACGGGCTTTTCCGCGTGCGCGAGTTCACGCAGGACGACGCGCATCTGTTTGTGATGCCGAGCCAGATCAAAGAAAACGTCTATGAAATTTTAGATTTCGTCGAGCTTTTGATGAAGGCTTTCGGATTTGAATACGAGCTTGAAATTTCGACCAAACCGCAAAAGGCGGTCGGCGACGACGAGGTTTGGGATATCGCGACGAAGGCCTTAAAAGACGCGCTTGACGAAAAAGGCTTAAAGTACGGCTTAGACGAGGGCGGCGGCGCATTTTACGGGCCTAAGATCGATATCAAAATCACCGACGCGCTCGGGCGAAAGTGGCAGTGCGGCACGGTGCAGGTCGATTTTAACCTGCCTGCGCGCTTCGAGCTTGGCTACATCGACGAAAATAACGAAAAAAAGCAGCCCGTGATGCTGCATCGCGCGATTTTGGGAAGCTTCGAGCGGTTCGTGGGGATTTTGCTCGAGCACACCGCGGGCGAGCTTCCGTTTTGGATCTGTCCTACGCAGGTATCAATCGTGCCGATCGGTGAAGCGCACGCAGACTACGCGAAAGAAATTTTAAATTTGCTGCGCGCGGCGGACATTGACGGCGAAATTTTAGATAGAAACGAGACGTTAAATAAACGAATCAGAACGGCTGAAAAGCAGAAGGTGCCGCTCATCATCGTCCTAGGCGATAATGAAGTTTCGGCTCGCAGCGTGGCCTTGCGCGATCGCAGGGCGCGCGAACAGCGAAATTTAGGGCTGGATGAGTTTTTAAATTTCGTAAAAGCTAAATTAAACGAGGTGAATTTTTGAGCAGAGAGAAAGAGGTTTTTCTAAACGAGGACATTCCGGCTAGCGAAGTCAGGTGCATAGGCGACAACGGCGAGGTTTACGGCATAATTTCAAAGGCGCAGGCGTTGCAAATCGCCGAGCGAGAGGGCGTGGATCTGGTTTTGATAGCGCCCGATGCAAAGCCGCCCGTTTGCAAGGTCATGAACTATAGCAAATTTCGCTATCAGCAGGAAAAAAAGCTCAAAGAGGCGAAAAAAAAGCAAAAAATCATCGAGGTGAAAGAGATCAAGCTGTCCGCCAAAATCGCTCAAAACGACATTAATTACAAAGTAAAACACGCGAAAGAATTCCTTAGTAGCGGCAAACACGTCAAGCTTCGCGTATTTTTAAAAGGGCGCGAGATGTCAAGCCCGGAAATCGGCGTAAATTTGCTCAATAAAATTTGGGACGAATTTTTCGCAGAAGTGGCCGATCGCGATAAGGTGCCTGCGCTGGAGGGCCGCTACGTAAATATGCTGATCACGCCGAAAAAGGCGTAGCGTAAATTTAGTGGTATTTGCGCTGCGTGCGGCAAAATTTTAAAATTTCACGCTGTTTTTATCCGCGGCGCAGCGCGTAAATTTAAGCCGAATGGCAATTTAATGCGGGCTAAGTTTATCTCTAAATTTAGCCCTTTAAATTTGTATAAAATTTTTCATATCAAGCGAAATCGAATCTTAATCGAGCGGTAAAATTTAACTTTAAATTTATCTTGCGTTTGTTTAAGCTATAAAATTCCTTAAATTCAAATTTTTCAAAGAAACTTTATTATATACTTCCCGTTCACTTTAAAAAAAGGACGACCATGCCAAAGATGAAAAGCGTGCGCGGTGCCGTCAAGCGTTTTAAAGCGGGCAAAAATAAGATCAAAAGAGGCTCGGCGTTTCGCAGCCACATTTTGACGAAGATGTCTCAAAAACGCAAGAGGAATTTGCGCGAGGCCCAATACGTCGATTCTACGAACGTATCTGCGGTTAAAAAAATGCTTTGCAAATAGTGCGAAGTTAGTTTTTGACGAAAGTCATTCAAACTCCCCTAAATTTATGGATTTTAGGGCAAGATCCCCAAAGGGACGCCGATTAAGAAAGGATTAATATGGCAAGAGTAAAAACAGGCATCGTTAGACGCCGCCGTCACAACAAGGTGCTAAAGCTTGCGCGCGGATTTTATAGCGCAAGACGCAAACATTTCAGAAAGGCTAAAGAGCAGCTAGAAAGAAGCCTTGTTTACGCCTTCCGTGACAGACGCGCGAAAAAACGCGATTTCCGCAGACTTTGGATAGTGCGCATCAATGCAGCTTGTAGGCTAAACGACATCAGCTATTCTAAATTTATAAACGGACTTAGAAAAGCGGGCATCGAGCTTGATAGAAAAATTTTAGCAAATATGGCTATGAACGACGCCGAAGCTTTCGCAACCGTCGCGAAGAAGGCAAAAGCGGCATTAAAATAAGCTTTAAAATTTGGTCGCCTCCAAGGCGGCTAAATTTTTAAATTTCGACAAAACTTTTAATTTTAAAAGCGCGTCTGCAAATTTGTCGAAATTTAAGAATTTGGGTAATTTTATTTGAGGCGGTGCAGAATGCTAAAGTCTTTGAAAAAAATCGTATCTCTTGCGCTTGTCGGTGCAACAGGGTTCGGCTATGCAAGCGAGCAGAATTCCTGGAGCTATGCAAACGCGCAAAAATCACCTTCCAACAACACTTCCCGTTCCGATGTAATGAGCGCTGCGGATAGCTTGGGCGCGAAATTAAGCAGGCGCGACGCGGCTAGCGATAGCTCCGCGAGCGAGCAGTATGAAAACTCATTTCGTATCAAGCTTGAGTACGCAAGGGGCTTTGCCAGAAAGGGCTCATATTCGGGCAGGCTTAATAATCAGCGCGTTATGATGCCCGCATTTCGCTGGACGGGCAATAGCGGCGTAAATGCCGAGTTTTGGAACGGCATTACCAATATAGGCGGCGCGCTGGTTCCTTATGTGGCTTTTGGCTCTTACGAGGCGGCGATACCGGGCAATCAAGCTACGCAATATCTGGTCAGAAGAGAAGAAGACGCAGTTCAGATGAAGCGAAATATCGCGGCGGGAATATCAAATTTAGGCTATACCTATACCAAAAATTCTACTAGAAATCTAAATTTAGTCTATGCCGATATCGATAATTTCGTAAATTTTTACGGCAGAGAAAATATCGCGGGATACTTCATCGACGAAGTTAATACCGAAAACAATCCCGCAACTATCGCCTATATGGAGAGTATTTACAATTATATCAAGACTAAATACCCGGGAATGCTCGTTTTGGCAAACAATGGCTGGGGCGTGCGCGACGCCATAGCTCCCTATGCGGACGTTTGGATGCTGCAAGAGGTGAGCGCGGATGAGTATATAAACCATTACCGCCCTAGAACCTCGGAATTTGAAAAAGACCCCGCAAATTCCTCTAAAATTTTGCATGTCATATATAACGCCAGACCCGATCAATACGACGAGATCATAAGATTATCTCGCGAGCGCAACGCGGCAAATTTATTCATCACCTCCGATACGAATGCCTATCCTAGCGGATATGACGATCTGCCTACCTATTTTGAAGCGCTGATGCTGGCGATCAATAACTTCACACCTAAAAACGGCAGCCTGTTTTCGCAGGTCGCAAGAAGAGGCAACCGAGTAGGCATCGAGATGCCGCGTTCGAAGGTCGATCTGGATCTTACCAAGCTAGCAAGAAATTCCGCTTATAAAAATTTAGCCGACACCGACGGGCAGGAGTTCAACGTAAACGTAAGCGCGATCGGAAATTACGGTGGGGATTACAGCGACCGCTCTGGCGGCGTCAAATACGATCACAAGAGCGACGGAATTTTACTCGGAGCCTCCAAGAGAGTAGATGATCTTACGCTGGGCGTGATCTTTGGGTACCAAAAATCAGACGCTTGGTATGAGGGTAAATTCGACGGCGTCAAAGAAAACATCAAATCCTACGAGCTCGGTCTGGCGGGCAGATACGATTTTAGCGAGAACGTGGATTTGGCGGTAAATTTAACCTATTCGACAAACGATCATAAATTTGAAACCAACAACGGATTCGGCGCTATCCACGGCGCGAAATACAAATCGCAAATTTGGGATTTCAGCACGAGAGCAGGGTATAAATTTTTATTTGAAAACGGCTATATTAAGCCGTATTTGGGGCTTGGAGCGATTAGGGTGAACGAGGATGCGATATCCAGGCTTAGATTTAGCTCCGCTTCAAAAACCGCGCCGAACGGCACGGCTGGAATTTACGCGATCAAAGCTTTCGGCGATCTGCAGATATTCGCAAATGCGGAGTACGAGCATCGATTTAGCGGCGATTCGTATCACGCGAGCAGAAAGTATTCGGACAGATACGACGTAGAGGGGCTTGATTATTCTAACGGCGTGTTTAACGGCGCGATCGGGCTGAAATATAAGATTTTCCAAAGCGTCGCACTCAGCGCATCGTATGAGCTAAGCGAGAGTAAAAATAGCCTAGCGAGAGCCGCTTTCGACGTGGAATTCTGATTCTAATCGGACGTAGCCCAAGATAGGTAGCCTGAAGCACGATTACAAATTCCTCTTTGCCGCAAAGCGAAAATTTTATGAAATTTGCGGCTAAATTTTACCTGGGCTTTGCTGCGAAATTTTAAAATTTCAGCTGTGAATTTTGCTTGCATATTTTCTCGCTTTTAAATTTCATATACTATCGCTTTTATGCTACTTTCAATATAAAGAATAATGCGGATTTTGCAGTAGAATTTTGCACGTGTCTTTTAAAAGTGGTCTGAAATTTTAAAGATCTGTGCCTGCTTTAAATTCCGTGATTATTAAATTTTAAAATTCCATATGCAAAGAAATTTTAAAATTTTAAATCTGGTTTGATAAAGAGATTTTGCTAAGCGGCGGGATTATAAAAATTCTAAAGCAATTACTCGTAAAATTTTATAAAATCCGGATTAATTAAAATTGCTAAGACTAAGACGATGGGGTAGAATTTTGCGGATCGCTCCGCAAAATTTAAAAGAGATTATTTTAGCTTGTCTAGTTCGATGATGTAAGGTACCGAGTTTACCCCCGCACCGAAGTATTTGGCAGCTAGGGCTTTTGCAGCGTTTAGCTCGGCAGCGCTTACGTCTTTGGCACCTGCTTTGTTATCTTCGGCGTAATATTTTTTAAAAACCGCTATCTTTTGCTCGTCGGTTTTAGCATTTTTGATCTCTTTGTAGATGAGCGCGGATTTTGCGTGGCCGTCATCGCCGTGAACGGAGGTCATGATTATATCGACATTGTTATTTTTTAGAGTTTCTTCGATCCTTGCCATCTCTTTGCGGCAGAATGGGCACAAAGCGTCTGTCAGCATCAAAATCGTAGGCTTTTTAGGATCGTTTCCTAGTTTGATGATATTGTCTTTGCTCTCTGCTTTGAAGACCTTACTTAGCTGTCCTGCGATGCGGTCTTGTTTGATCTGCTCCTTATAGACTACGCGTTTTTTAGGATCGATGATATCGGTAAAGATCAGATCGCCTTGGGTGAAGATGATCTCCTCTTGCGACATATTGCCTTGAGAAATCTTTAAAACGACCGCCTCAACGCCCTTTGGCTCGCTAAGTGGGATGCGCTCGGCGACCTTTATTTCGATGCCTTGAGGCGCGCCGCCGTAGATGGATAGAATTTCGCTGTCGCTTAGAGCCGCGTTTAGGCTCGCTGCGAGCGCAACTGAAGTTAAAATAGCTTTTTTCATTTTTTTCCTTTGCAAAAATTCCGCGCATTGTAGTGCAAAATTTTAAATTTTTACTTTTTCAAATAGCGTTTATTGTCGATCGTCACGATATTTCCCATTTTATCTAGGTATTCGAGGTAGCAGATGACGAATTTTCTGCTAAGTCCCAGCTCCTCTTTGGCGTTAGTGACGTTTACGAAGCCATCTTTTTCGATGATTGCGTAGAGGCGTTTGATCGCTAGGGCTAAATTTTCAGCCTCGACGAAGAGATTGTGCGCGAGACGGACGACCTTTTTGGCGTAGGTTAGCTTCTTTAACGCGTCATCGCCACTTTCGCGGTCGATCTCTAGCTCGTCGTAAATGTTATACGGTGCAAGCGGCGCGATGCCGCCCTTTTTGATGAGATCAAAAATTTTACTCTCCAGGCTCTGTTTGAGCGCGTCAAAATCCACTCCCGATTTTACGTAAACTCCGCCCTTTTTGGAGACGATGCCGCTCCGCTCAAGCTCGCTAAGAGCGCGCGCGGCAAGATCTTCGCTGGCCCACGATAGCTTTAGGGCGATCGAGGCGGGCGAAAAGATCGCGTAGTCGTTTTTTGAGACGATAAATTTTATGAGGCTTTTCACGTCCTCGATCGCGCTTAGATCGTAAACGCATAAATTTGCTTCGTCAAAATACGTCCCTTCTATGCCGCGCGCGATCTTTACCGCTTCGTCGTACTCCATTCCGAAGCGCTGATACGCCGAAAATAGCCCGAATCCATGCTTGTGAAAGAGACTTAAAATTTTAAACGCTTCGGTGAAATTTCGCTTCAAAAGCGCGGTTAGAAGCACGGCTTTGCTCTGCTTTTTTAGCGGCTCGACCACGGCGTTTAGCACGCGCCCGCCGCCGATTACGCGCGAGTTTGCCAAGCATACGAAGGGCTCGCCGAATTTTAAAAACATCGTTTTGTCAAATTTAAAGCTTATTAGCTTCTCGCCGCTAGGAAGCTCCTTTAAAATGAGCGCTTTTGCCGCGCTTTGCTTACTTCCGACGCAAAACAGTACGTCTTGATTATGCGAAATTTCGCCGCTAAAGGTGCAGTCGGCTTCATTAAAGCCGCGGAAAAAGCCCTTTTTGCTTAGGATTTGCCCCTTTTGCAGCTCGCTCGTTTTGGCGTCCAGGCTCAGCGCGACGCGGTTTGGAGCCTGTGCTAGCGGCGTGTCCTCGTCGTGGATCTGCACGCTTTTGACGTTAAAAGCTTTACCCAGATCGCAGTTATAAAGCTTTTCGCCCTTTGAAATCGTGCCGTTAATGAGGCTGCCCGTTACGATGGTGCCGAGCCCCTTAAGCGAAAAGACGCGGTCGATGTAGTAATGCACCACACCACCTCCTTGGCGCTGCGCGGGCTTGATATTAAAGAGATAGTTTTTCAGCTCGGCGATGCTTGCGGGATCTTTTATGCTGATAAAAAAGGTGTTTAAAATTTGCAAATCCTTAAATTTACCGATGTATTCCTTGCACTGCGCCGCAACCTCCGCCTTGCGCGCGTCGCCCACCAGATCGCACTTGCTGATACACAAGATCACGCTTTTTACCCCAAGCAGCGATAAAATTTGAATATGCTCTTTGCTTTGCGGCATTAGCCCGTCGTCTGCGGCGACTACCAGCATCGCAGCGTCAAAAGCATACGCGCCGCTAATCATCGTCTTTACTAGATTTTCATGCCCTGGAACGTCGATGAAAGCGACGTTGGTGTCTCCCGAGCGCAGATGCGAAAAGCTAAGATCGATCGTGATGCCGCGCTGCTTTTCGCTCGGCATTCGGTCCCCCTCAAAGCCGTTTAGCGCCTTGATTAACGCGGTTTTTCCGTGATCGATATGGCCTGCGGTCCCGATGATTACGCTATTCATAAATTTCTCCGATCTTCTTTATTAAATCTTGCAAGTCGCTTTTTAAAATCGATCTGAAATCGAGCAAAAATCTGTCCTGCTCGATCCGTCCGATTATACCCTCAGCGCGAAATTTTGCCTGCGTGCTCTGCGGATCTGCGCCGTCAAGTATCGCAAGCGCGACGCTAGGGTAGGAGGCGCCGGGCATCGTGCCGCCGCCTACGAAGGTGGTAGTAGGCACGATCTGCGATTTTACGCTGATGCGCGATTGCACTAACTCCGCTCGCTCACGCAGCTCATCCAGGCTAAGATGGATCTGATCTATCGTCGTGATGAGGTGAAATTCTTTATTTATATAAGCCTTGATCGTCTCGGCAAGCAGGCTTAGCGTGATCTTGTCCACGCGCAGCATTCGCAGTAGCTGGTTTTTACGCAGGCGAGCGATGAGCTCGCGATCTCCTAGGATGATGCCGCACTGCACGGAGCCGAAAAGCTTGTCGCCGCTAAAGCTAAGCAGCCGCACGCCGCTTTTTAAAAGCTCAAAAATAGAGGGCTCGCTTTTGCCGAGCCTAAATCCCAGCTCGCTTGCATAGCCGCTTCCAAGATCGTAGTAATCGATGATCTCGTTAAAGCTTTCCTCTTTTTTCATGCTAAATTTTGCAGGGCAAATTTTAGAAGCTTTAGCGGAAATTTCGCCCGTGCTGTCTTTATGAAAACACTCGTTATTTGTGGACGGCTCGTCGCTTTTTAAATTTAAAGAATTTGCAGAAGCTGCAGCTAAGCTTAAACCATTCGCCGCGGAATTTAAAATTTCGCCCGTCGTATCCGACGAGCCGCCGCAAAGATCCGCTAAATTTTTAAAGCTTGCCGCTCTAAGCGTTAAAAATTCCTCTTTTTTGCGCGTCGCTTTTCGCGCCAAAGCCGCAACTTCCGTAGCGCTTACGCTAGAGCTGAAGCCTGAAATTTTAAAATTTGAGCGGTGCACCTTCATCAAGATCACCGTGTTTTCATTGATCGCCTCTTCGTAATCTTCCGGCTTGGTTTTGTTCGTAGTGCCGATCTCCACAAGCTTTGCGCCCGAGTTTGCCATCACTTCGCTTACTCGAAAGCTCCCTCCGATCTCGACTAGCTCGCCGCGGCTTACCACGACTTCGCGTCCGCGCGCGAAGGTATTTAGCACCAAAAATACCGCCGCAGCGTTGTTATTGACCACGAGCGCGTCCTGCGCGCCGAAGAGCTCGCTGCACAAAAGCGCTATATAGTCGTATCTGTTGCCGCGCGCGCCCTCGGATAGGTCGTATTCTAAATTTGAATACGAGGTGACGATCTTTTGCGCGCGGGCTAAAATTTCGGCACTGATGACGCTGCGGCCGAAGTTTGTGTGTAGCACGACGCCGGTTGCGTTGATGAGCGGTTTGAGGTTTAGATTTTGAAATTTTTCGTAGCGCGATTTGATGCGTGCGATGATCTCGCTTTCGCTTGCGACCGCGCCTCCTTGTAGCGCCTTTTCGCGCTCCTGTCGGATGAGCTCTTGCGCGATTTTGATGATTTGCGGGCGGAGGCAGTTTTGAAACTCTCGCGCGTTTGCGATTTTGTCGATTTTAGGTAGTTTGATTCGTTGCATTGCGACCCCGATGCCTTAAAATTTAGGCGATTTTATCATTTAAAGCTTTGATTTTGCTTTATCTATAGAATTATTAATTTAAATTCGATTTACTTTAAGCGCAGAATTTAAAAGCTGTTTAGAAAATAAGAGTAAAACCCGCCTAATTATCAATTTAGGATAGATTATGAAAGAACATGGATTTTACGCCGCGGGGCTAAAGGATGTCGTCTTAAGCGACGATATCGAAATTTGCGGCGATGAAGAGGGGGCGAAAAATGAGGAATTTATCGTTGCGAATTCGCCGAAATTAAAAGCACAAATTTATGCGCCCGAGATAAATTTTTATATAGGAAATTCCGTAGATGAGCCGCTACAAATCGCTAAAAACGTAGATATTTTGTATCGCGCCAAAGATATCGCCTTTGACGGTGCGCTAGATAGCGACTATCAAAAGCCCATCGGCAAAAACGTAATTCTCGCCTGTGATGAGCCGCGAGAGGAGCTTGTGGGGCTACTTAGGCGGCATGGATTTAAGGTGATCGCGTTAAGCAGGGCCGAGATAAAGTTCGTCTACGGCGAGATTGGCGATCTTGCGGTTACGATTTTAAGCGAGCGGGATGAGGTTGAGACCGAGGCGGATTTTTTCTTGATTAGCGGCGCAGCGCCCTATCAGCTACGACAAAGCGGCTGCTACGAGATCTCGGGGCTAAAAGACGATGAAATTTTAGAAATTTTAAATTCCAAAAGCCCGGTTTATCATTATAAGAATTCCACGATCTTCGATCCCGCGATCTGCCAGTATCAGGGCAGGCGAAATGAGCTGTGCGCAAAATGCGTCGAAGTCTGCCCCACAGTGGCGATTTTGAAAAACGACGAAAAGCGCGAGCTAGTATTTTCGCACATCGACTGCGTCGGTTGCGGCGCGTGCGTGAGCGTCTGCCCTAGCGGCGCGCTGAAATTTGCCAAGCTGCCCCAAAGAGTATTTGGCGAGATCGCAAAGCTCTATGCAGGCAAAATTCCGCTTCTCATCGCAGAGAGCGAAATCGCATCCGCACCTGCAGTGCAGCTTCCGTGCGGCGTGCTGCCGTTTGGAATTTTTGGAAGCAAGCAAATAGATGAGGTAAATTTGCTAAGCGCTATGCAGGAAAGCGGCTCGAGCGTGATCGTTTACGGCGCAGACGTGGGCGAGGGCACGCGCGAGGCGGCGGAGCTCATCAATGGAATTTCGCGCGCGATCTACGGCAAGGACGCGGTATTTTTAGCGCGAAATTTAACCGAGCTGCAAGAGGTGCTAAAGTGGGCGCAAAGCTCTCAGTCCTGGGCGTTTAGCTTAAACGAACAGGGTCTTAGCAAGAAAGAAATTTTTTCCAAACGCGTAAGCGCGATGGTTGGCGAGGGCAGCTTCGGCGCTGTAAAAAGCGGAGAGTTGCTAAAATTTGGCAAAGTAAACATAAACGAAGCAAGCTGCACGCTATGCCTTAGCTGCGTGGGCGCCTGTAATACCGGTGCGCTGTATGCCGACAATAGCGACAATTCGATTAAGCTCAACGCTTCGCTTTGCACGACGTGCAACTACTGCGTGTTAAGCTGCGCCGAAAAGGATACGATCGAGCTTCAGCCTTGCGGCGTGGAGCTTGAGCCGGGATTTTTTAATTACAAAATGCTAGCCAAAGATGAGCTTTTTAAGTGCATCGAGTGCGGTAAGGAATTTGCGACGAGCAAAGCCGTGATGAAGATCGCGGAGATGATGGGCGCGCATTTTGCAAACGAGCCTGAAAAGATGAAGACACTTTTTTGCTGCGGCGATTGTAAAGCGAAAATAATGATAAAAAAACAGATAGAAGATGCTAGAAAAGGGGCAATGTAATGGATGCGAATCTACTTCAAGCAAGAAGCTACTACTACGAATTTTTTGCAATTCCGTTTTTTTTCTATGAAACAGATACGAAATTTAAGTGCTGGCAGCAGCAGCTGGAGTTTTTGCGCAGCTCACCCATCGTGCCTAGTGATGAGGCGGAATTTCAAAATTTAGCGAAATTCGACTTTGCGGCGTTTAAAAGCGAGCAAAATTCCGTGCTTTTTGATTTTTCATACGCCAATGTGCCGATGAGTGCGAGCTTCTACGACGAGGGACGCGACGATGGACGTATGCGTGTCGCGGTAATCGACGTGCTAAAAAAGAGTAAATTTCGTCGCAATATGGAGCTTTGCAAGGAGTGCGAGGATTATGTGGGATTTATTTTTTACCTGCATTCGACTCTGCTGCGCGACGCGGCTGCAAAATACAGCGCAGTTTTAAACGGACAAAATTCCGTGGCAAACGAGCAAAATTTTACGAATAGCGCGAGCTTGACGGTGCAAGACGGAAAAAATTCTGTAGATTCGCATGGCAGTAAAAATTTTACAGGCCCGCAGGATGGTAAAAATACTGCGAGCGCGCAATACGCTAAAAATTTCATCGGTGCGCAAGACGGCGAAACGCTGGCGTTAGAGCTTTTTACGAATGTCACCAACAGCTTTGTGGATGAGTTTAGCGAGCTTTTGTGCGGGCATGTGCGGGCGGATTTTTTCAAATCATTAGGCGCATTAATGAGAAGCTTTTTTGCGCTAGAACGCTCGCTTTTAGCGCTTGCCGCTCCGCAAAAGAAAGATCGCAGCGTCGTTAAAGAAGCGATCAAAAAAGGCGGCTATCAAAATAAATTTACCAATCCGGAAGATATTTTTAATCTGGATTTATAAATAAAATTTTTAACGGAAATCTTAACGCGAAAGCAGAATTTCGGTTAAATTTTAAACTTGCAAACTCTAGTTTTGCGAGTAGTTTTTTAGTTAGAACTTTATATTTTTAATTTTAAATAAAATTTAAAAAGTAACTTAAAATTTAATTTCCATCTCACTGCCTTTTCGTTATAATTCATTAGACTTAAATCCTGTAACAGGCGTTACTACAATAAAAGATTTAAAGCGATTTCTTCACAAAGGAAAACCATGGAGAACAAACGCAGGGATTTTCTTAAAAAATCTCTAAAAATCGGCGCAGTAGGTGCCGTGGGCGTTGCCGCGTCTCAGGCTCTAGCGAAAAGCGAGCAGGACTATGGCGATACCGTTCGTGGCAAATCACCGAAAAAAGAGGTGCTTTACTGGGAGAGTGAAGCGTGGAAAAAATACTATAAAGTAGCTTACTAGGAGAATTTTCATGAGTGAGAATGCGATCGGAAGGAGATCGTTTTTGAAACTCGCCGCTTTAGGAGCGAGCAGCGTAGCTGCGTTTGGCGAAAATAATACGCTAAGAGCTGCTACTGAGCAAGAGATCAAAAACCCATTTCCAGGTTCCGTTATGAAGCGAACGATATGTTCGATCTGTTCCGTAGGCTGTGGTATCGAGGCTCAAGTGGATGAGAGCACCAATACCTGGATTCGCCAAGATATGGCAGTAGATCACCCGATCTCGCAGGGCAGTCACTGCTGTAAGGGAATCGATCAAATCGATCTAACCAAATCTAAAATGCGTCTTAAATATCCGCTCAAAAAGGTTGGCGGCAAGTGGGAGCGCATAAGTTGGGAGCAAGCCGTTAACGAAATCGGCGATAAAATGCTTCAAGTCCGCAAAGAGGACGGTCCAGATAGTGTGGTATTTCTGGGTTCGGCTAAATTTTGCAACGAGCAGGCATATTATTTTAGAAAATTTGCAGCCTTCTGGGGTACGAACAGCAACGACCACGTAGCCAGAATTTGACATAGCGCAACAGTCGCCGGTGTGGCGAATACTTGGGGTTATGGAGCTATGACAAATCACGTAGGTGATATGGCGAAAAATTCTAAAATGATCCTTTTCATAGGTGCGAATTCTGCGGTTGCAAATCCAGTGGGAGCTATGAAGCACGCTCTTCAGGCTCGTGATAGAAACGGCGCGAAAATCGTTGTAGTTGATCCAAATTTTACTAGAACTGCAGCTAAGGCCGATATGTATATTAGAATTCGTCCGGGAACCGATATAGCGTTTGTGTACGGAATGCTGCATCTAATCTTTAAAAACGGCTGGGAAGATAAGGAGCTAATAAAAACCAGAACCTACGCTGTAGAGGAGATTAGAGCCGAAGCTGAGAAGTGGGATCCTAAAGAGGTAGCCAATGTCACCGGCTGCAAAGAAGAGGAGCTGATAGAATTTACGAGGATGTTCGCTACCACAAAGCCCGCTACTTTATGCTGGGCTCTAGGCATTACGCAGCACTCGATCGGAAGTTCTAATACTAGAATTTTGGCTCTTTTGCAGCTCATACTAGGCAATATGGGCAAGCCGGGCGGTGGCTGCAACATCCTTCGAGGCCATGATAATGTTCAGGGCGCTACCGATATGTGCAATCTCTCCGATAGCTTACCTGCGTATTACGGACTAGCCGATAACGCTTGGAAGCACTTCTGCAAGGGCTGGGGCGTAGATTACGAGCAGTTTATTAAAAGATTTGCCGTCTCTACTAAGCAGCCGCACGAAAAGCAGGGTGAAAAAGTGCCTGGTACGAATTTTACCGAGTATTTCCACTACGATCCGAGCATCGAGCAAGATGTGATAAACTGGCGCAACGAAAAGGGCTTTTCGCTATCTAAATGGTGGCAGGGTGTTTTGAAAAATGAGCCCGTTTTAAGTAGTGGCAATGTCCGCGTTCTTTGGGTGCAAGGCACAGGAATTACTTCTATGGCTCACGTTCGAGAGACTCAAGAAGCATTAGGTAAGATCGATATGCTGGTAGTCGCCGAGCCGTTCTTAAACGAAGTAGCGATTCTAAACGATAGACCGGATGGAATTTATGTTTTGCCGGTAGCTACGCAGTTTGAGAGCGAAGGCCATCTAAGCGCTACAAACCGCAGCGGCCAGTGGAGAACTCAGATTGTTAAGCCTCTATTTGAGAGCAAAGAGGATCAGGAGGTAATGTTTTTATTCGCGAAAAAATTCGGCTTTTACGACGAATACGTTCGCGGCATGAAGATGGGCATCGTTGATGGCGAGCTTAAGCAGGTTAAAGACGATTTTGTTTGGCCTGACGACGCTACCGATGAGATCGCACGCAATACTCAAAGTATTGGAAATAACGGACGCACCGCAGCTAGATTTCGCAGACAGCAGAAAAACTGGCATCTATTTGATCCCGATACCCTGCGCGGCATAGGCGGCGAAGTAGAGGGCGAATACTACGGACTTCCATGGCCTTGCTGGGATACGCAACACCCGGGCACGCCGATTCTTTACGACGTAACTAAGCCTTATGCCGACGGCGGTATGGGATTTAGAAACCGCTTCGGCTTAGAGCACGACGGCGTTTCGCAGCTAGCCGACGAGAGCATTACACTTCCGGGATCAAAAATTCAAGGCGGTCATGCGGAGATTACAAAAGCAAATATCGAACAGGTTTTAGGCATTACGCTAAGCGAGGATGAAAAAGCCAAGATGGGGCCTACGTGGAGTACCGATTATAGTGGCATTATCGCTAAAAAATGCCGCGAGTTTGGAATTTGTCCTTGCGGAAACGCAAGAGCAAGAGCGAAGGTTTGGCAGTTTGCGGATCAAATTCCAAAGCATCGCGAACCGATCCACTCGCCTAGATGGGATTTGGTGGAGAAATATCCGACCTTTGCGGATCAAAAACGAAATTTCCGCGTATTTACTAGATTTATCTCCGAGCAGAAAAAGCAGGATTGGAGCAAGGACTTCCCTACTATCGTAAGCTCGCTAAGGCTCGTAAATTTAAGCGGTGCGGGCATGATCGAGCGCACGAGCAAGTATCTTTCGGCGATTACTCCGGAGATGTTCGCGCACGTAAATCCTAAGCTTGCCGCTGATAAAGGTATCAAAGATGGCGAGATGATGTGGATTCATTCGCCGCAAGGCACGAAGATCAAAGTCAAGTGCATCTATTCGCACGCCGTAACGCCTGATCGTATTGTTATGCCGTATAACTTCGCGGGAATTTTCCAGGGCGAGGATCTAAGCGACCGCTATCCTGAGGGCACTAAGCCATATATCAGAGGCGAGAGCTCAAATACGATTACGAACTACGGCTTTGACATAAATACGCAAATTTCGGAATTTAACGCCGGTCTTTGCAGACTAGAAAGAGCATAAGGAGATAAAATGCCGGCAAGATTAAAATTTTACGTCGATGTCGAGCGTTGCATCGCTTGCTATGGTTGCCAGGTAGCCTGCAGCTCGGCGCACGAGGTTCCCGTGCAGATCAATAGGCGCAAGGTTATCACTTTAAACGAGG
The DNA here is from genome assembly GCF_938002845.1 of uncultured Campylobacter sp. Classification (GTDB taxonomy): domain Bacteria; phylum Campylobacterota; class Campylobacteria; order Campylobacterales; family Campylobacteraceae; genus Campylobacter_B. The sequence continues at coordinate 6,597 of NZ_CALKZP010000033.1, read as the reverse complement.
GCATAGAGGGGCAGGAGGTTTCAAGCTCTATTGCTTGCCAGCACTGCACCGATGCGCCTTGCGCGCAGGTTTGCCCGGTTCAATGCTTCTATATCAGAACCGACGGCGTCGTTTTACATGACAAAGATAAATGTATCGGCTGCGGATACTGCCTCTATGCGTGTCCGTTCGGCGCTCCGCAATTCCCTAGAGACGGGGCTTTCGGTATCAAAGGTGCGATGGATAAGTGCACTATGTGCGCGGGTGGACCGGAGCCTACGTTTTCGCACGAGGAACTGCATAAATACGGTCAAAACCGCATCGCAGAGGGCAAGGTTCCGATGTGTGCGGCGATCTGTTGCACGAACGCTCTAATCGTGGGCGACGCGAGCAGAGTTTCGGAGGTTTATCGCAAGCGCGTACTTACGCGCGGCGTGAGCCTATAAGATTGTGGAATTTTAAACTCCTCCGGTTTTAAAATTCCGTCTCTTTTCGCAGAAATTTCAACCGAGCGACGGCTTTAAATTTAGCGGTCGCTCGGCGCGAAATTTTATTAAAAAATTCTGAACCTACCCATTTGCCACTAGATTATTTCAAAAAATCGCTTCTTGCTGACATTAAAATTTTAAATTTATGCTACAATCACTCAAATTTAGGATTTGAAATCTTAAGCGAAAGGATCCGTCTTGAAAAATAAAATTTCACTTTTTTTGGTCATTTCGGCGTTTTTGATTTTTACGGGCTGCTCTAAAAATGTGCCCGTAAATAGCGGTATCGTGCGCACTTCCGAGCCGCTTCACATTATGGAATTTCCGCAGGATAAGCTCATAAGCGTAAATTTCACCAATACCTCGACGACGGATTCAAATTTAACCCAAGTAGTGATCCAGCATCTGCGTGCGGACGGATTTAAAGTCGTAAATAAAGGCGCGGCGAACGTCCAAATCGGCGGCAATCTAAACTACTTCCGCAAGGCGGATTTTTCGCGCAGATCGTGGGATAATCCAAGATTTAGCTTTGGTATGGGATTTGGCAGATATTACAGATATACGGGCGTGGGCGTAGGCTGGGGGATGCCGTTCGGTTATGATCCTTGGGACGACGACGATTATTACAGAGACTACTTCTACGACTCGCAGATCAGCCTCTACATAAGCGTTAAAAACAAGGGCGCGTGGAAGGATTACGTAACTAATCTTAACTACCAAAGCATCAAAAATCCGGGCTCTAAAGACTCGGTAATGGATGCGCTAAATTTTAAAATTTACGAATATATAAGACAACTGATTAAGCAGGGAAGATGATAGTAAAAGAGAATAAAAAGCCCGTAGCTATGACGCTGGCGGGATCGGCGATTTTGGCGCTCGCTAGCGGATATTGCTACCACGCGGGCTTTGGCGGCGCGGCGCTTTTTGCTTCCGTAGTCGCGGCGCTTTGCGCGTTTTTTTGCGCGCTCAGACTCGGCGCTAAAAATTATTTGCAGATCGGCGAGGACGCCCTTACTATCGTGCGTGGCGCGAATTATGAGAGCTTCGAATACAAAGATATCGCAAATTTAGGCACCAAAACCTTCGTCGCAGGCAGAAACAAAACGGAGCTTTTAAATTTTGTATTCAAAAAGGCGCCGCAGGCGCAGGACCGCTTTAATTTTTTGCGATTTTATAGCGACACGGAGGCCACACTGCCGGGCTCATTTGAAATTTCGATCTACGAGCTGAGTAAAATTTTGCGCGAGAAAGCGGGTCTTTCGCAAAGCCCTGAGGAAGAACAAACCGCTTTAAAAACTCGCAAGGGCGCCAAGGGCTCTAAAAAAAGCGCGAGTAACGCTAAAAATTTTAAAGCTAAAAACCTCCGCGATGAAAATTCCGATACGCAAAATTCCTACGGCGCACAAAATTTAGGCGCGGAGAATTCCTATGCCGTGCAGAATTCCATCGCACAAAATTCTAATGGCGCCGTTGATTCAAACGGCGCGCAGAATTTGAAGGGCGCTTCAAATTTAAACGAACAAAGCTCGGCCGCGCCGAATGATGCCGCTTCCTCAAATAGCGCCGTCGCAGGCGAAAATTTCATAGGCGCCGAGAATTCCGCGCCTAAAATTCTCGCGGGCGATAATGAGCCTGACGCTGCGCCCGAAAGTGCGGCGGTAGACGGCTCCGATACTGCCGATACCGCGATGCAAAGCTCCGCCTGCGAAAGTAAAAACAAGTAGAGGCGCGGTCTTGAACTCCTTGCCGATCGGAATTTTATTGCAAGGAGCCGCGCTGATGCTCTCGCTCATCGTCGCGATCGGCGCGCAAAACATCTTCGTCATCTCCCAAGGTCTTGCGAAAAACCACGTCGCAGCGGTTTGCATGGTTTGCGCGCTAAGCGATGCCATATTTACGGGCATAGGGATATTTTTAATCGGCGGCGCCCTTAAGCAAGGCTCGCTTCTTACCCAAATTTTAGGCATAGGCGGGATCATATTTCTGCTCTGCTACGCGCTAAGCTCGTTTTTTAGCGCCTACAAGGGCTCGCATTTTGCTAAGATCCAAAACTCGGCAAATAGCCCGCTGGCGCCCGTCGTAGCCAAAGCCCTTGCGGTGACGCTTCTAAATCCGCACGTGTATTTAGACACCGTCGTGGTCGTGGGCTCGCTGGGCGCTACGATTGCGGATCCGCAAAAGTCGTGGTTTTACGCGGGAGTTATGTTTGTATCGTTTGCGTGGTTTTTCGGCTTGGGCTACGGTTCAGGGGCGCTTTCGAAGCTTTTTGCAAGCAGCAGAGCATGGCGCATAATCGACGCGCTCGTGGGAGTTTTGATGCTGTATATGGCGTATCTGATCGCGAAGTTTGTCTTTAAAATTTAAAATTTAACGCTAAAATTCCGCATTCTTGATAAAGGATCTATGATGAAAATTGAAATTGAAAGCGGGCTCGAACTAAAAGAGGCCTTGTGGCGCGTAGAGAAAGCTCTGCGACTGGTGACCGACAAGGACGGCAAAATCACATCGAGCGCGACGCTTTACGTGGGCAAACATTCGCTTTTAAATTTACTCGATACTGACCAGATCGAAAATATCCAAAATGCCTATGCGCGCGCCAGAACGGAATTTCGCGCGGAGATGCTGGGCGTACTGGAGGGCTTTTTATCGCAAGAGGACGCCGAGAAAAACGCCGAATACGCGCTATTTAATCAGCTCTACCAGATGGCGATGACCGCGGGCAGGAAGAGCGATATCTTTATCCACGTCCAAGGCATCAGTGAAAACGAGGTCGTGCTGCGCGTATATCAGCGCTTTGAGCTTGACGACGGCGTGATAATCTACTACGCAGGCGGCGAGTTTAGCTACACTCTGGATGAAAATTTCGGTAAAATTTATCGCTACGAAATCTGATTTTGGCGGTACGGCGCGAGATCGATGCCGATTCGATCGTAAATATCGCACTGCGCTATGTTTTGTATTAGGTATTAGCATCATACCTGATATTGTTTTAGGGGCTTTTCTACATGGGTATCACATAGAGGATATGTGACTAACCGATAGTGTCGTGTTTGGCGCCGCAAATTTTAAATGAATTAAAATTTATAAAATCTAATATCAAATAAAACCTAGTTTGTGCGCTTTCGAATAAAATTTTAAAGTTGAGCTTTATAAAATCCTCTCCGCCGTTTGATTTTGATCAAAGCTTTTTCATCTCGGCCTCTATCTCGCTTTGTAGGCATTTTGTATGCTCATGGCCGCTTTTTTCTAAAATTTTATTCGCGATCTTAAAGGCTTTTTCGTAGTTTTTCAGAACCTCCGTTTTATTGCCGAGTCCCGCCAGATCGCCCGCCATCAGCGCATAGTACTTCGCTCGCAGCAAATTTACGCTATCAGCGTCGAAAACCTCTTTGTAAATTCTAAACGCGACGGCGTGTTTTACGTATGCGCCGTCAAAATCGCCCATTTATAGAGCGTATCGCCGAGCCCAGCGTAGCAGCTCATCAGATCTTTTTGCATCTTCTCGCCGCCTAGCTTGTAGCATCTTCTCGCCAAGCCGAAATTCGCTATCGCCTCGTCGTATCGCCCAAGAGCTGCCTGCGCGCTAGCTATGCCGTGATAGGGTTTTGCTAGCGCTTTATGCTCTTTGCCAAGTCCTTTTTGTAAAATTTTTAGCGAGCGTTCGTAGGCCTCAAGCGCCTTTTGCGGCTCGCCTGCAAACATAAAAAAGCTGCCCGAGTTGTTTAATGCTATAATCGTGCTCTCATGCTCTTCGCCGTACTCAGCCAGGCAAATTTGCGCCGCCTTTTCGCCCGCTAGCGCAGTAGCCGTGGCGTTGCGGTCGCGCTTGATAAACTCTTCGACACTAAGCTCTATCGCCTCTTCGCAGCTCGTTCCAAGTAGCCAAATCGGAAAACAAAAAAGTAAAGTTTTACACATAAGATTCATTTGAGATTTTCAGTCTTTTTTATAGCAAATTTAGGCAACTATGGTAACTAAAACCAAAAAAATTTATACTATTAAAGGCAACACAACAGCATAATTTATCTTTTACTATTCAAAGAATGAATAACCATTGGCGATATGGGCTGTTCCGTTTTTATCTATCTCAATCTCCTTTAACAATATTTCGGAGCGATGACAAATTTGTCTTTTAGCAGATATATTAATCTTGGGATAAATATAATATTTTCTTGAAATACCATCCAAATCAAGCTCGGTAAAACAGTCGATATAAAAGTAATTTTTATAGCAATTCAATAAATATTCCAAAAAAAGCTTTGAAGATTTTAATTGTAAAACGGCTTTATCCATGTATTCAATACTTGGTTTAATTTCACAAAAACATATTCTCAAACTATCTTTTAAATTCAAAAAAACTATAAAATCACAATGCGAATCGGTTGAAACACCATCTCCTTTAAAAAACTTAATAGTATGAGTTTTCTCTTTTTGTCGCAGTATTAAAACATCGTCCTTATTTTTAAATGTAAAATTTATTTCTTTAATGGGACTTTCTTTTTTTTTCCTCTATTATTTTGAATAAATTCCCGTGAGGTTTAATTTTTAAATCATCACAAATAGCTTCCCAAAAATCTTTTAAATTTTTATTTGTCATTTTTGTTACTCTCTAAAAGTGCAGCAAAAATTAAGCTTTGATTTTCATTTTGTGTATCTATTGGAGAATCGAAAGTATTCATAAAAATTCCTTGTTCATTGATATCAACACTACTCAAAATATTTTTACCTTTTTTATTCTCTGCCAAATATGCTTTTACTTTTTGATGGTTAATTTTGTACTCTTTTGTATAGCCTTTATTTTTAAATTTATCTATCTGGTTGTCAGTTAAACTTCCAAGCATTATACAATTACTTATTTCACGAACAATATAATCACTATGGGTTGTGATAAACACTTTTATACCTGCATTTGCAAGTAATACCAAAAGTCTAGCGACTAAAATCTGATTATTCGGATGTAGATTTAATTCAGGCTCATCAATCATAAGGATGTCTTTCTTGCTAGCCGTATTAAGAATATAGAAATTTAGCATCAAAAGAGATCTAACGGAGCTAGAAGCTATCTCTATATTGTAACCTTTTCTTGATTTTTTAGGTTGAAATAAAATTCCTATATCCGTAACCTTATATTTACCTCCAACTAAATTGCTTAATACCTTTAGGATTTCTTGATTCTTACTATTGTCCTCTTTAAAACAACTATCTTTTTTAGATAGTTGTTTTAAGCTTCTTATAAAATTAATATTATCTCTAACCGGCTTTGGGTATAGTTGTTTTTTTTCATCTAATATTTCAAATACATCAACATCTTCATCTCTTGCCATTCTTTTTAAAGTTTCCAATTTTGCTATTTTTGTAAAGTCAAGTTCTTCTTGAAAAATTGATGCTCCAGTCCTTTCAACGCTCAAAATAAAATTATTTCTTAAAATTATATGTAGTAAAGCGTCAGATAAAAGATTCATGTAGTCAGCAATATATCTTTTACCTATAATACTATTTATGGGTTTTATTATAAGTCCATCATCATATAAAATATGTTCAAATCTTCTTTTTGCTCTTACCAATAAATTATCTGATATTAAAAATACATTAATGGCGTCTTTTATTTCATCCATTGAAATTGAGATTTCAACATTAAATTCTAAATTTGCAAAGTCATCTTCTTTTCCAGCCATAACTCCAATTAAAAAATATTCTTCGTACATTTTTGACTTTCTTAACATATGCTTTTGTAATCGTTCTTTGATTTTATTATATGTAAGTTTTATTTCTTGTACATCATCATATTCTACATTATCAGAAATATCCCCTCTAGCTCTATAATAAGGTACCTCTCGTATATTGCGCATATAGTCTAAATAGCCATACAAACTGTAAGTAGCGTAAGTTTTGCCTGTATTATTTTCACCGCATATAATAGTCAGGTCACCTACCTCAAAATTTGCCTCATCAAGCATTCCAACATTTTTCAGGCTTACTTTCATCAATAATCCTTTGAAAATTTTTAAATTTATAATTATTTAAACGGGATTGTATCTAAAAAAAGATAAAATCAAAGGAAATTTAAAGGAGCTTAAATGTCAAATATCTTAATCATAGGCGCGGGCGGCGTGAGCCAAGTCGCGACCGT
>NZ_CALKZP010000032.1 GCF_938002845.1 uncultured Campylobacter sp. | reverse complement strand
CAGACAAATTTTTCAGCCCAATTTTTCACGGCGTCAGCGCCTATCCAAGCAGAAAAGCCACCTACTGCTAAGGCAAATCTAGAGTTTTGAGTTAGATAAAGCGTAAACTCCGCGCCAAAATAGCACAGAGTAATCGAGCTTAAAAACCCCGAAAGAAAGGCTATTACGTAAGCTAATTTACTCTTGCGCTTCTTACTCATCGTTTTTAAAAAGGTGATCGCAGCAGCTAGCACCACCAAGCAAGCCCAATAAATTTTATCAAACAAGCTATTTAGATCGTTCATTTAGTTTCCTTATGCTTTCTAGATTAATCGCGCACTTCGCGTAAGCCTCGTATAGATCTAGCATTAGCTCCGCGGCGTCTGCTTGGTTACGGATAGTGCGGTTCGCGTCTATGCGCGGCACGGTTAATAGATACTGCGGCACAGAAACGCGGCTAGGGGCGCTCGCGCAGCCGCTCAAGCACAAAATTAGCGCTAGCGTTAAGCTCGCCTGAAATCTCATCCTTGCCCCCTTTCTTGGCCTTTGAAGCTATTTGCCTCTTGATTTGAGCCAAATCCTTGCTTAGCGCGTCTTTTTGCTGCGCGGCTTGCGAGATTTGCTCCATCTGCTTATCTTTTTGCTCGCCTTGCTGCTTTAGTGCTTCGATCTGCGCTTTTTGAGCCAAAATCTCAGCTTCCAGCTTGCTTGCTTGCCAAGATTGAAACTTTAGCGCGCCTATTAGCAGCGCGATCACCGCAGCAAAGATCATATAAATCTTAAACATCATCTATCCTTTAGCCGTAGTTTGGCAAAATTCGGATAGTTTTTAAAGCTTTAAAAATCAAATTTGATTAATTTGCCGAAGTTGTTATTAAAGTTAAGCGAGTAAAACACAATGCTTCTTTCCCCACCTTTCCAAGATCTGGCGTAGCTTAGAGCCGTCAGATTTGAAAGAGCGTGAGGGAGCAAAAACCGCCTATTACGCAGAAAGCTTTTTATCCCCAAATCCCCGTCATCGCTATTATTTAGGCAAAAATCATCATCAAAGCCATATCCTAGCTCGATACTTCCACTCATCTTTCCTGCCGTTATATCTCCTGCGTATTCGCCGATAGTTTTTAAATAATGCCCGCGATAGCCCGCTTCTTTGATATATTCTTTTATCTGTGGATCATCCATCACGTCGCGCAATAGATAGTCGTATTTGATATTTCCGTTCCACCCTGCCACAAAGGGCATAAGATACTCTCTTAAGCTCGTAGCGCTTGCGATATGATTTATCCTGCGCCCATATATCCGCCACACGCTATAGCGCGAGCCGTTTTTTATCGCGATAGAGCAAAGCACGGGGTTAAAGTTTAGCTTTTGCGCGCTCATATCAAAGTTAGCGCGTAAAACAAAGCGCCCCTGCTTATTACAAAGCCAAAAGCGCTTATGAGAATAAACTAAATCAAACTTATATGTACGGATAAATTTTAAGCTCTCGCCCGAGCTCAAATCGTCCGAATAAATTATCTGCCCCTGCCTGATAAAAGCTAGCTTGCGAGCGCTTAGATCGTAATTTATGAGCCAGATAGCCCCGCCGTAAAAGCTCATTTTATAGTTTGGATAGGGAGCTAAAGCAAGCCTAAGCGTTTGCGTATGCTTTAGTGCTGCGTTAAATATCAGCACATAAAAGCCGTCATTAGGGTTTTGCTTCTCGTAATTACGCCAATCATAAGTGCCTGCGTTATCTCCAAAGCCTAGATTTACAATCTGCTCATCATTATTAGCACCTATGGCTAAGCCTGCCCCGTCCGCTCCGCAAATAGCAAACTTATCCGCACCTACGAAAAATCCAAAAGGCACAAGCACGGCTCTATCGCCATAAAAATCGCCATTGTAAAAATCATATACCCCATCAAGGCGCAAGGAGTTTAGCGGCGGACTGATAGTAAGATCAAATAGCTTCTCATCCTGCGCGCGGCGAAATTCAGGATAAAAACCCATTTGAGCCGTAAGAGAGTCAAGATTGTAGCTTACTTCGCCTCCGCCTTTGCGGAATAGATCGAGCTTGTCGCCTATTTCGATATTCTGTCCGTAGCGGTCTTTAAAGGTTACTTCATCTATCGCAAGCTCTAGGTTTGCTCCTGCGATGATCTCTGCTATTTCCAAATCCCTAAGATAGGGCTCGGAATATGGAATTTTAACATCCATTACTCAGCAAGGCTTAGATCAAGCGCGAATGTTTTGCCGTCCATCTTTATGAGGCTAAACTTAACATAAGCATCAAGCGGCCTAATATCACTTATGCGGCAAAGAGGAGTGATAGAGGAGGCAAAGCTTAGCGTGTGTCCGCCCGTCTTTAAGATAATGTCGTATTTGCGCCCCTCCACGATAGATTTTAATGTAAACTCGGTGTTTTCTTTAATCTCGGTAAAGATTAAAGTATCCTCTCCTAGACTTAGCCCACCGGCATACGCAAGCGTTTTAATGCTTAAGGGCGCAGGCTCAGGGGCGGCTGGAATATCTGCAAAGATTAGCTTTTTGCCGTCGGATTTAAGAAATTTATCCGCTTCATAAGCGCTTGGGGTATCGTTTAGAGCAAGAAAGCTTTTAGCTCCTCCCCCTCCTCCTATTAGCGGGATAGCGCGCGACCAAGCCCCGTTTTTGTAGATACCAAAATATTTATCGTCATCTTGATATTCGCTATGCCAAGAGATGCCATCAGGACTAAATCTAAAGGCTAAATCTGCGGTAAACTTAGGATTAGGTAGGCGCACGCTATCTTCATACTCTCCTAAAAGCTCCTTTTCTTTAGAGCTAAAAGAGCTTATACCTAGGGCATATAGCGTTTGATAGACCGCTACTAAGGCAAGAGCTTCATCAATATCTAGCTCTTCGCCCACTACGGGATATGCGGGCTTTCTAATGTCAAAATCATCATTTAGATTTCGCACTATATCGCTTCCTTGCCCCTTAGTTACTAAAAGCTTAATCGGGGTTTGAGATATGCAAAGTCCTAGCATAGAGGAGTAAAGATTGCTTAAAATAATCTCGCGCGTTACGGCAGAGAATGCGTGGCGAAATTTTAGCTTTCCTTGCTCGTCATAGACCTCATAATTGTTTTTTATCTGATCGTCGCTTACGGCATACTTTGATACGATATCGCTTTTAGCGTTAAACTTTAGCGCCTCGTTAATGAAATTTAGTGCGTAGTTAGTTGTCATTGCCTCTCCTATCTGATTATTGAGCCCGTTACCTGCATCGCAGTAACATCTATATCTTTTTGCGCTTCGATCTTTTTAATCTGCACCTGCGTAGCTAGTGAGCTTGCGACCGCCCCTGCTTGTTGATTTCGCAAATATGCCTCCTCTTTTAACACCTGCACTTGAGCGCCTGCTTGTTCTACTTGGGCTTTGGTTCTATCTCGCTCCAGCACGTATCGCTTGCGATCAAGGGCTAGGCTTTCTCTGCGAATTTCTAACTCCTGCTTTTTTAGCTCCAGTTCGTTTTTAGAAATCTCTAGCTCTTGCTTTTTGATATCTAGCTCGGCCTGAGCGATCTGCATCTGCACGCGCTTTAGCTCTAGCTCCAGCTGCTTAATCGGAAGTTCCAGCCTCCTAATCTCAAGCTCGATTTTTTTAATCTCAAGTTCGGCTGCGGCAAGGTCTGCTTGGGCTTGCTTATATTTTAGCTCCGCTTCTATCATACGCGCCTTATAGTCGCGCTCTATGCCTAAAATCTCGCCTTCTATGCCTAAATTATGCGTTTGAGCCGCATTCTTAGCCGTATCAGAGGCGATATTTTTAATCTGCTCTTTAAGCTGCGCGTCTTTATTGTCGCGCTCGATTATTGCGATTTCAGTTTCAGCCTTAATCTTTTCAATCTGATAAGGGCTCATAGCCTCTTTGGTTTGAGCTTCTGCGATTTCGCTTCTAGCTTGAGCGTCTTTTAGATCGATTTCTAAAGCGATCTGCGCGGCGTTTTGTAAAATTTGATTGACGCACTGAGTAGCAAAGCCACTTAAAAAATCGGCGCGATATTTCATCTTTTCATCATCGCTTAGGCTGGTCGCATTATCTAAATACACATCAAATTTTGCCCTGATATTTTCAAATATCGAATATCCCTCATTGGTTATCTCATCGCTTGAAACATATATTACTCTGCGATATAGCTCCTCTTTAAATTGCGCCATTATCTAATTCCTCCGCTTAAAACTATGCTTTGCCCGTCGCTAGCGATGAGATCGTCTATGCCATCAAAGCTAATAAAGCCGTCTTTAACCTCTGCACTAACGCTAGTGGGCAGAAACAGATAGGTTATGCCCTCGTTAAAAAGCATATTAAAAACTGCGTCTGCATTTAAAACCGAGTTTACTATTACGGGATTGTCAGCCCTAAATTTTAAGGTATGAGCCCCGTCGCCACTTACACTTTTATCGGTTAGCTCCGCGCTTTTGCTTAGCCCTTTTTTGCTTATGTAGCTTGCACGCAGCCCAAACCCTGCGCCTCCGGGGAAAGATCCAACGACGCGATAAATATCCTCTACGCTTTGCTGCCTTTCTTGCTTAGAGGTAAGCTTACCTTTTACGTTGCCTACCCCGCCCCAGCCTATGATGGCATAATTTGCGCTATTGCTAAAATGACGCCTAAGGCTCTTAACCTCTCTAAAAAATAGCCCGCTTAAAGCTCGTCTAGTAATCGTAGCTTCTTTATTTTTGCCCTCTTGCTTGCCTAAGAGCCTAAAGCTATCACCGCTTACACTGATTTCGCTTTTTCCCTCGTAGGCTTTATTATCCCAAAATCTAGTGCGAGCAGAAAAGCTAGGGTTGGCGACGCGCCCCGTTAGCTTGGCTTCTATTAGGGCGAAACTAAGCGGATAATTTTCATTTAAAAGAGGCGTAGCGCTAAACTTAAAGTTAGCAGTAGAGTTTAGATTGCTTCTTAGACTTAGAAAATAGGTATCGGGCTCGTCTAACTCGCTTGGCTGCAGATCTAAAATTTGAATAAACTTTTCATCGGCAAAAACTTTATTTCCAAGATCTAGCGAAAATATATCCTCTTTTACCTCTCCCCCTTTTACCATAGCGCCTAGCTTGCCATCTTTTAAAAATAACAAAGCGTCCACCCCACGAAAGGCGTAGGTATATACGTCGCTAGCCTCCAAGCTCTTATCGGTCGTGGTTATCTGTGCAAGCAGGCTATTTCTTACCATTGCGCCCCCTCCTCTTTGCTAGGATAATTTTTTGTTTTTACGCTTGCGCCGATAATAGCAAGCTTCATAGGGTGAGCCGCGTCGTAGTAGCTATCAGCTCCTGCGCTAGAGGTATCGGCTCCGATCGCATAGCGCGAATAATTCCCCATAGCTAAAAGCTTTTTTAACTCCTCTTCTTCCCACCAGATCATATATTCACAATCCTGCTCTACCGGCTTTAGGGTTGTGCCGTTGATATTTATCTTTCCACCATAGTAAAAGCTTATTTCATTCTCGCCTATTTTAGCGGGGATGCCGTTATCATTTAAGATTCTGCCTAAGTATTTTGCCATATCACTTCCATAAACGCTGCCATAAGCAAAATATTTTGGAGCTGAGGCAAGCTTTAGCGTGATCTGCCTTGCCCCCTCGCAACTAGCACCTAGGATATTTTTTATCTTCATATAATTTAATGCAGGAGCGGTCGCAAGCTTCTCGCCACTAAACGCCTCATAGGTTTCAGCCTCGCTAAACTCGCTTGCTTTACCGCGTCCTCTCTCATCAGCCCATCTTTGCAAAAAAGCCTTTTCATCTGCGGCTAGATTATCGGCTGCGGGCTTTAGCTTAAATTTTACAAAGTGGTTATTTCCTTGCTTGGAATATTCCGGCTTTATGTAATTATCATAAATGCCTTTTTTATCCGCCTTATTTAAGGCTCGCCATCCATCCGTTCTAAACGCTCCGCTGCTTTTGCCTCCGCTTTTAGTGGAGCTTGCAACGTCAGCAGGATTAATTTTTTCATATTGTTTTTTATGTGTATCTTTTTTGCCTGGATCTTCGCCGCCCCACGGCTCTTTTTCTTTAGGCATAATTAAGTTTTCTTTCTTTAACTCGTCCATCTCTTTTTTGGTTTGTTCGTAGCAACCAAAAAAGCGCGCGATAAACAAAGACAGCTTTTCAGCTAGGCAGTATTTTTTGCTAGAAAAATCCAAGCTCCACCAAAACTCATAAGCCCTCATCCCCTCTTTGGCGTTTTGTGGCATATGATATTCACCAATGCCCTTTTCGCTGCTCCACTCTTTTATGCCGCCATAATCTTTAACTTCGTCTTCAAGGCTAGGGATTATATCGCCAAAGCTATTTATGAAGCGCCCTAGAGGCACTCCTTGCAGATAATAACTCCAGCTGCTTTGGTTGTCGCGCACACCTTTAATGGGGGCGAATTCATTAAGCCTTAAGAGCAGATCCTTTGTGCTCTCAAAATTTACGAAAAAGTTTCCGCCTCCGCCTATATCATTGCCTATCTCATCTCTGCCTGCGCGAGCGTAATTTTTGATCGGATTAAACGCGGCTATGCTAGCACCTTTAAATTTAGCGATATTGATTTTTCCCTCTGAATATTCTAAGATATTTTTTAGCGTGCGAAAATCATCATCGCCGTTTTTAACGCGGTAAAGAAAGGCGCTTTGGATAACTAGCCCCTCCGCGCTACGAAAGCCTAACTCGTTTTGTGCGGCATTTAGCGCATAGGTATCGCGAGTTCTTGGATGATCTAACGCATAAAGGCTATATTCGCCCACGCAGCCTTTGTATTCGGTAGGGGCTAAAGAGATAAACTTATTCTCGTCGTAGTGGAAGCGAGCTATGACGTTGTTGCCTCCCGCATCATACCACTTAGAATAATCCGCCTCGCAGTAAGCGTGGTTACCCTCATAGAATTGCTGTCCGTTAGGCATCTTATTTACGTATAGTCGCGTATCTGTGATATGCACCGCGCCGCCTAGGTTTAGCTCTCTTTTAGCATTTGCTTCGCTGCAGTAAGGCTCAAAGTTTAGTAATAAATTATCGCTCATACTATGTCAAAAAATCCTATAAGGTTGAGCCTTAGCTCATCTCCGCTAATCTCGCAAGTAATAGAGCGGTCTTTTAGCGTCGCATTCGCGCCGTAAATCACACTTTTTGGAAGCGGGGCGTCGTTAGGCAGGCTTAAAATTACGCTTCCTTTTTGCACCGCTGAGCTTATCTTACACGATATGAGCCCAAGCCCGCTAAACATATCCACCCATAAGCTGGCGTCTTGCGCGCTTATACCGCTTGCAGGGCTTAGCTCAAACTTCTTTAATCTCTCAAAAAGAGAAAGATTGCCTAGCGCGGCATCCACCTTTTGCTTTAGAGATTTTAGCTCCTCTTTTGTAGCGAAGTTTTCGGTATCGGGGCTAAGCCCACTTTGGATTAACGTTACGAGTTCTTTAAAATTTGAATCCACCTCATAAGAGGTTAGAGGCGCACCCTTGTCTTTTCTATATATCATCACTCATCCTTAGCGATTGCGGCGACTTCGGTATTATCAAGTCCGTTTAGCCCGTTTTTATCCAGTTTGATTTGTGGAGCATAGGTCATTGAAACGCCGTTTGCGCCCATATATTTCATCACTGCCGTAGCTATTGCAGATAGAGCGGTTTCGTTTAACGAGCCGCTATTTAACGCAGCGATAATTGCATCCGCCCCCTCTTTGCTATTTAAATAATTCTTTACCAGCCCCTCTAAAGAGCCCTCATCCGCTCCGCTTTTAATCTCTATGATCTGAGAGCTCGTTTGCAAAGCCTGCATAGTAGCGCTAGAAAAAGCAAAATATAGCTTTGCACTCTCTAACACTAGGATTTGGACATAATATAAATAGCGGTATTTGCCCCCTGCGGTATTTGCCGGGTCTGCTTGCATTAGCTCCAGCCACGGAAGCACCCTATCTTCTATAAGATTGCCTCTTTTAGGATGAGAGGCGCGCTGCATAGTAAGATCGAGCCTTTTTAATTTCGCGTCCTGCGTAGAAAAAGAGGGAGGGGGCGCTATGATATCTCCTCCACCTCCTCCTCCGTCCGGCATACGCAAAAAGCGCTTTTTAACTCCTATCATAATGAGGTTAAAAACGCCACATCGGCATAATCCGCATCCAAGCTAGCTTTGCTTACGTAGTTGGCTTCGACTTCGGCTTTGGTTAGATAATTACTCATATCTGCGCCACCTCCGCCGCCGTTTGCAAGCTCGTAGCTGCTCTGCTTCATATCGAACTTACTCTTTGTAGCGTCCGAAAAGATGATGTAGTTTTTCTTCGCGCGAGGATCGAAAAGCGCTCCGAAATAATAGGTCTTAAACTCACCACCATCTTTATTGGCGCTTAGGTTTTGGGTATTGTTTAGCTGCGCCGTAACGCTTGCGATTTGGGTCGAGATTTGAGCTGTGCTACTATCTTTGATAACATATTCAATCTTTTTAAGCAGTGCCATTATTTATCCTTCGTCTTTTTATCGCTAGCCTTTTTGGCTTCCTCTAATTTTGCGCCACAACTAGGGCAAAGAGCCTCTTTATTTGGCTCTTTCCACCTTACGCCGCTTGCGCCGCATTGTTCGCACTCAAATTCAAATTTTACGCTTGAACTATTTTTGTAAGTCTCTTTTAGCATTACTCTCTCCTATGGGATTATTCCGCCATCGCTGATCTCGGCGGTAACTTTAATTTCCGTTCGTTCACTTCCGCAGCTTATGGTTACTATGGCGTCCGTTACTACGTCTAAGGCTTTTATTATTACCTTGTTTCCATCTACTCTTACACCTACGGCAGCGCTAGAGCTTTGCGCCAAAATAGTGCCGCCGCCTGCGTTGTCGATAGTGATCTCTTTTTCGTCGCCTACGGCTAGCAATATCGTCTTTAATATCGGGGCAAGTCCACCTCCCGGCAAAGGGTTAGGTTTTCCTTGCGCTACGTAAAAATACGCGTTTAAGAAGCGGTATGTTTTACGAAAGACTACATTGCTGTCATATATCGCGATGATCTCCTCCGCTTTGCTTTTGAAAGCATCCTTTTTTGCGTTGCTTAGCTCCGAGCATAGAAAGTATACGACGGCAAGGCAAAGCTCCTCCTCCATATCGATATTTGCTTCATCGCTCATATCTACTACGGGATAACGTAGCCAATAATCCTGCGAAATTCTGCGGTAGTATTTGAGTAGATGGGACAAGCTTTTTTCATAAACAATATGCGTGCGAGGTTTGGTGCGGAGCAGGACGTTTAATAAAGCCTCCTTTAAAAGCTCCGCGCTAAGCTCATTTGCGAAGTCTTTATTGTCGCCTTTGAGCTTTTGCTTCAGCAGCGCTTTTAGCTCCGCGATTTTCATCTATTGCAGCTTTTCGGCGCACGCAAGAGAAAACGGATCGGCTACTTCGAGCGTGCAGTCCGTATAGTAGAGTTTGGCATCGGCGGTTTTAGATGTCGGGAAGTCTTTAACTTGAGTATCGTCCAGATATCTAAGCGCGCAATCGCTAAAATCGCCTACTAGGATTTTATCTTTAAGTTTGGCGTCTGAAAATAGCGGGTGAATAATAATATCTACCTCACCAAAATCGGTCATAATGCGATCGATAGGCAGATTTAACGTGCGATCAGTTACGGCTACGCGAAGCGCACTATTAGCCGCTACCCAGTCGTTTACCTTGCGCTTTAGAGCACTAGACATAAAGACTTTAAATTTATGATCGGTCACGCCACTATTAGCCCACACCGGCTCAATCGTAGCATTTAGAAGCTCAAGCGTAAATGCTCCTCCCGCAGAGTTACGATTTGCAGTAGGGATAAAGTTAAAAAATCCAGCCATTTTCGAGCTATCGGTATCGTTTGCCGCATAAACATAATCATCAAATACAGTAGTGTGATTAAGTCCTAGCAAGGCATACTCAATGTCTTTCATATGCTCTTTGCCGACTTTTTCAAGTTGTCTAGCCCACTCATCTCCTGTATATTGCTCGATAGATCTCTTTCGCCAGCTCATCGAAACTTCGTTTTTTAGGATTTGAGTTGCGTTAGTTAGCTTCTTTTTGGTATCTGTGCCTAACCCCGCGATACCTGATACTTCAGGGTTGGCGTTATCTTTAGCTTTGGCATATTCATCGGTATACCAACTATGAAGCGTGTTGCTTATGCCTTCGCTTTTTAACATCGAAACGATAGGCGCGGTTGCGATACCGCCCATCGTAAGAAGCGATCTGACGGAGGGTTTATCCGCGACTGTGTTTTGATAAGAGGTAAGCATTTAAAATCTCCCGTTTTAAATTTTTCTCAATTTTTACGAAAAACGGGGGATTTTTAAAGGGGCAAATGCTAATTCCTACCCCTTGTTTTTATGCGGGCTTCATCCGCTCGCTTAAAAATATCCGCTTCGCTTATCTCGCTTCGCGCCTCCATAGCTCCAACGTCATCGAAGCTTGCCGTATCGCAAACCCATACCCCTCCCTGCTTTCGTGAGTTATATTCCACTTCGCCGTTTAAGTAGTCCACGGCATCTACATCTACCCACTGCCCGCAGATAAAGGCTCTCATTTTTTCTACTTTCATATTGTGCCTTTTGTGTCAAATTTGTGTCATTTTTTTGCACTTATGTGATAAAAATAAGTGCACTTCGGGGGTAAGTTTGAGATGAGTAAAAACGCTCCCCGACAGCTAAATCACGATATTTGCACGCTTAAGCATTCCCTCGCTTCCTCCGCCCCAAATTTAGTGGGGATTAAGGCGCGTGTGGTAAAATTTCGCGGATTTTAAGGGAGAGCTATGAAATCTAGCAAGATAAGTCTCATTTTCTACGGCATATTCTGCGGCGTAACAATCTATTTTCTTATCTGGGGATTCGGTTTTATAGGAAGCGGCGATAAAATGCTATTTTTAGTTTCGGTATTTTTGGGCATCTTTATGGCCTTTAATATCGGCGGAAACGACGTGGCGAATTCCTTCGGCACCAGCGTCGGAAGCGGCACTCTTAGCATCGCGCAAGCCCTTTGTATCGCGGCGGTATTTGAAGCAAGCGGCGCAGTAATCGCAGGCGGCGAAGTAACCTCGACGATTCGCAGCGGTATAATCGATCTTAGCAAAATGGACGTACATCCGAGAGATTTTATCTACGTAATGATGAGCGCACTTTTTGCGGCGGGCGCATGGCTGCTTTTTGCCAGCAGAAAGGGTTTGCCCGTATCTACTACGCATGCGATCATCGGCGGTATCGTGGGCTCGGGGCTTACGCTAGGCGCCCTGCTTAATACCGCAGAGGCTTCCGCGTTGTGGCTCGTGCAGTGGGATAAGATCGGCAAAATAGCGATCTCTTGGGTACTCTCGCCGATTTTGGGCGGAGTGATCTCCTTTGGAATTTTCTGGCTCATCAAACATTACATTTTGGATTACAACCGCTACGCTCAAATAAAGATCGACCGCATAAAGCGCGAAAAAAAATCCCTCCGCAAGCTGCATAAAAAGACCTTCGAGACTCTGGACGACATTCAAAAGATCGCCTACGCAGAGGCGCTAAATCACGATATCTACGCGATGCGCGATCCAGATTTCGACCCAAGCGAGCTTGATAGCGAGTATTATAAAAAAGTGATCGAGCTTGATGCGAAAAAAGAGAAGCTCAAATCCCACAAGGCCCTAGAGTACGGGATCCCCGCCGTAGCGGGTATCGGAGCTTTCGTAATCTCGGCGATGCTGATATTTAAGGGGCTGCATAATCTAAATTTCGGACTTACGAATTTTTACAACTACCTCATCATCGGTATGTCGACGCTAATTACTTGGCTTTTGATGTTTATTTTCGCTAAAACCCTGCGCCGCTCAAATTTAAACAAATCCGCGTTTTTGATGTTTAGCTGGCTACAGGTACTCACCGCTAGCGGATTTGCATTTTCTCACGGCAGCAACGACATCGCAAACGCCGTGGGTCCGTTCGCCGCCATCATCGATACGATGGCTACGAATAGTATCAATCCTTCCACTCCCGTGCCGCAGCAGATTATGATAATGTTCGCAGTAGCCCTCATAGCGGGGCTTTGGTTCATCGGCAAAGAGGTGATCGCCACCGTAGGCACAAATCTTACAAAAATCCACCCCGCCTCGGGCTTTAGCGCCGAGCTCGCAAGCGCCGTCGTCGTCATGGCGGCATCGGTACTGGGGCTTCCGATCTCCTCGACCCACGTGCTAATCGGCGCGATTTTAGGCATCGGCTTGGTAAATCACAGCACGAACTGGTCGCTGATGAAGCCGATCGGGCTAGCGTGGATCATCACCCTGCCCGTCTCGGCGCTACTTTCGGCGTTTGCATTCGTGCTTTTGCGCCACGTATTTTAGGCTAAATTTAAAGATCCGCTCCCTTAAATTTTAAAATTTCGCAAAATTCTACGCAGGCTAAATTTTAAAATTTACGGCGCCAAACCGAGTAAATTTTATAGCTCTTCTTGCGACGCATAACCGCGCAAAACCCGCTCGCAACGGCGCAGATCCCGCCTGCCGCCCTGTAAAATTTAATAAAATTTTAGCTAAAATCGCGCTTTTAAATTTAGGAAAGCTATGAGTAAATTTGAAATTTTCAGATCCACCCTCGCCGTGATGATGGGCTACGTGCCGCTGGGGCTGGCGTTTGGTATCTACGGCATCAGCCAAGACCTGCCCGTATGGGCGCTGGCGCTAACCTCACTGCTAATCTACGCAGGCAGCGTGGAGTTCGTGCTGATCGCCTTCATCGCAACCCACGCCTCGCTCGTAGATACCTTCGTCGTGGCGTTTTTGCTAAATTTTCGCCATTTTTTCTATACGATGTCGCTACTGGACGAGCTGCGCTTCGTACGTCATAAAATTTACGCCGTGTATGCCCTTACCGACGAAACCTTTGCGCTGCTAAAAGCGCGCGCTTTTTTGCGCCCCGAGGAGCTTAGCGGCGAGCGACCCGTAACGCCGCAAAGACTAAAAGAGCTTGATCTGCTCTATAATCTGACCGCGGTTTTAAATCAATCCTACTGGGTT
Organism: uncultured Campylobacter sp.; assembly: GCF_938002845.1. Classification (GTDB taxonomy): domain Bacteria; phylum Campylobacterota; class Campylobacteria; order Campylobacterales; family Campylobacteraceae; genus Campylobacter_B. Next base: position 2,891 of record NZ_CALKZP010000032.1, on the reverse strand, counting down.
GCGGGCGTCGTTGCAGGAGCTGTTTTGGGAGCAAGCTTGAAGCTTGATTTTAGCGGAGTCGAGTTTAGTCTGACGGCGCTTTTTGCGATGCTAACCTATGAGGTTTTTAAAGCAAATCCGCAATACAAAGTGCTATTGCTAGGATTTGCCTGCGCATTTGCGGGGCTTTTTATCTTTCCTACAAAATACTTTTTATTCGGTACTCTGATTTTAGGCACTGCGGTATTGCTGCTCTTTCGTAAATACTTCGAGCGACCTTCGCGCGCGAGACGCAGATTGCGAAAATTCTTAAAAAGGAGTAGGTAGTGGAAATTTTGCCCTATATCTTTCTAGCCTCGCTCGCTACGATTTTGACGCGATTTTTGCCACTGCTGCTTTTTAAGAAAAAGACCGCGAGTCCAAGCTTATCGTATCTGCAGAAAAACTCGGGCCTTTTGATAATGGTCGTTTTGACGATCTACGCGCTTAAAACGATGCTGCCTAGCTTCTCAGGCGAGCGAGCTTTTAGCGCGGACGCGCTGCAAACGGCGACGCTGCTATCTTGCCTGATTATAGCGTTTGTCGTGCATGCTAAATTTCGCAATTCGCTCGTTACGATAGCTCTTCCTACGCTAATATATATGGCGGCGCTACGCTTTTTATTAAATTATTGATAAATTTATAAGTTAGTTTTCGATAAACTTCAAAAATTAGTTTTTAAGTTTAAAAAAGGTTAAAGTTTTATGAATTTTATCAGTCAAATGGTGCATAGCTTCGCCAAAAAATATGCCGCCGACACCATGCAAAAATCCCTCTACAACTCCCTCAGGATCGACATCACGCAAGAGAACATCGCTAAAATTCCAAACCCCGATAAAAAATATATGCTCTACATGCATGTGCCCTTTTGCCACACGTTTTGCCCGTACTGCTCCTTTCATAAATACGCCTACGAGCGCGGTACGTGCAAGGCGTATTTCTGCGCGCTACGCACCGAGATGCAGCGCACGAAGGACGCAGGCTACGACTTTGAGACGCTTTACGTAGGCGGCGGCACGACGCTAATCGACGAGGATGAGTTAGCGCGCACGCTGGAGCTTGCCAAGTCGCTTTTTAGCATCAAAGAGGTCTCGTGCGAAAGCGATCCCAACCACATCGAGCCTGAGAGCTTACTGCGATTTCGCGGGCTCATAGACCGCTTAAGCGTGGGGGTTCAGAGCTTTGATGATGATATTTTACGCAAAGCTTCGCGCTACGACAAATTCGGCTCAGGCGAAATTTTGCAAGAAAAGCTATCTCGAGCGGTCGGAATTTTACCGATTTTAAGCCTGGATCTGATCTTTAACTTTCCATTTCAAACGCGCGAAATTTTACTTCGCGACATTGAAGCGGCAAAGGCGGTAAAACCGGAGCAGATCACGCTGTATCCGCTAATGAAATCGCCTTTGATGCGCGATCAAATAGCGCGAAGTCTCGGCGTTAGCAACATAGACCGCGAAGAGGAGTTTTACTCTATCATCTGCAAGGAATTTTCTAGCTGGCACCGCAGCAACGCATGGGCTTTCGCTCGCGAAAAATCAAATATGAGCGACGAATATGTAGGCACAAACCACGAATACGTAGGCATCGGAAGCGGCGCGTTTAGCTTTTTGGGCGGCAGACTGCTCGTAAATGCGTTTAATCTCGAAGACTACGCAAGCAGAGTGCGCAAAAACGAAAGTACCGTCATCGCCACTTGCGATTTTAGCAGATCCGAGCACGCAAAATACCTCTTTTTGACCGAGCTTTTTAACGGCGAGATCGATATCGCTAAATTTAACGCCGCAAACGGTCTAAATTTGCGCCGCGAACTGGGCAGAGAGCTTAGCCTGCTGAGGCTTGCAGGAGCCGTACGAATCGAGGGCGAGATCATCCGCACGACGGAATTCGGCGCGTATTTGTGCCTTGTTTTGATGAAGGAATTTTACACCGGTATGGACAAGGTGCGCGCAGCGTTTCGCGACGATGCCAAGATCAAGCGTGCAAAACAGCTCATCATCATGGACGAAAGCGAGTCTGCCGCAACCGGCGCGGCAAAAAGCGAGATAGCGTCGTAAATTTTGCGCCAGACCGCTACTAGCGCTTGAGCACACCCGCGACTTGAGCACACCCGCGACTTGAGCGCAAATATCGTCTGGCATTTAAAACACAAACGAATTTTTGATTTCAAAATTTAGGAAACGCCGTAATGAAACGTAGAGGAATTAAACTATTCATTTTATTTCTGTTTTTTGTCCTTGTATTTGAGCTCGTCGGCAATCTTTTTAATTTCGGCCGCTTCCCGTTTCATAAGAGCTGCGAGCCGTTTATGATGATAAACCGATATGGTAGCGGCGATTCAAACGATAGGTGCATAATGCAACTTATGGATGAAAATCGAATGGCCGATCTTTTCTTATATTACTTTAAAACCAAATATAATCACGAAGAGCCATTGTCAGAGCTGGACGAAAAAGCTATAAAATTTTTAAATATTCCAAACTCGAAGATAATCACCGTAAATAAAGACGGCGTGGAAAAGAAATTTTTAATAAGCGATTAAATTTAAATAGCAAAGAAGCCCTGCTTCAATTGCAATATCAAAGCCTAACAAATCGAGAATTTTAAAATTAAAGGAGGAAACAATGAGTAATCTAAAACTCATACAAAACTGGTACGCTTCCAAATGCGACGGAGAATGGGAGCATGAATATGGCCTTATGCTAGAAACGGTCGATAATCCCGGTTGGTGGATTGAAATCGATGGCGAGAGCGGGAAAAAGCCGATCAAAATAAATATCGATAGAGATGACGAGGATTGGTTTTTCATCAATGCCACGGAAAACGAACTCAAAGGAAGTTGCGGAGCCGAAAATTTAGAGGAATTATTGGAG
>NZ_CALKZP010000031.1 GCF_938002845.1 uncultured Campylobacter sp. | reverse complement strand
TTTGCCCGCTGAAATTTATCGGCGAGCGCTCCTTTGTGCCGCTATTAAACTCGCTGGTTTGCACGCTCGTATTGATCGCGACGTCCACGTCTTTTAAAGAGACGAAGTTGCCGCCTTTGTTGATTTTGAGAGAAATTTTACCGCTTCCGCTAGAGCCGTCCAGATCGCCGCCGCGCACTCGAAGCGCGAAAGAGTCGTTTTTATAATGGCTTCCGTCCTTGTTCAGCAGACCGAAATCAAAGATAAGATTGTTGCTGCTGATATCCAAATTTGTAAAATCGCTGGTTAAAATTTTAAGATCTCCGCCGCTAATGCCCGCGTTTTTAAGCGTCTTAGAAAAGGGCAGAATTCCGCTAATATCGGGCGAGCTGATCTCGATCCGCTCGCCGAAGCTCATCTTTGCGCCTAAAAATTGCGAGCTCAGCACCGGCGCTTTGCCGCTAAAATCAAGGCTTATATTATCTCGCGCGTCGCCAAATTTTAAAATTTCTTTGCCGTTCGGGGAGAGATTGAAGCTATGAATAACGCCGTTAAATTTAGCTTTGCGCGTGGCGATATCGATACTGCCGCTTGCAGTGGCGTTAAAAATTTCATTTTGCAGATTCGCGTCTTTGATGTCGATTTTTTTCTCGGTGATATGCACCCGCGCGGCTTTGGAATGAAATTTCGCTTTAGAGATCATCAGATCAGCGTCTTTTAGCGTCACGTTCGCATCTACCTTGGCGCTTTCCTTTTCTACGTCCACGTCTATCAGCACGCGCGCATCGATCCCGCCGCCTAGCGGATATACGGGCTCGTCTATGCCGTAGCTTTGCAGGATCGCTATAAGGTCCTTGCCCAAACTCTCCTTGGTCCGCAGATCCAGATATACGATCGGCCTCTCTTCAAAAAGCCCGCCGATACGCACGCCGCTTCCCTCCAGGCTTTTGCCTTTAAATTTAGGCTCGTTCAGCGTGAAGCTTAGATAATCGTTTTTGAGCGTGATGTTGGCGTCTTTTACCGTTACGGCTTCGATTTGCGGTTGAAATTTTATCGTAAGATCCTGCGCGTAAGCCGTGGCGCTGACGTTTTCGGCGATCGGACGCGGATCTTTCAGATCGATTTTGGCGTGCAGATTTTCGATATAGTAGTTTTGCGCGACCGCCTTGCCGTAGATCCACTCGTTCGCAAGAGGATTTAGTCCCGTAAGTGCCCCCAGCTCATTCATAAAATTTTTCAGACTCAAGGCCGAGGCGCGGTTTATCTCGATATTTAGCTCTGAGCCGATATTGTGCACGTCAAGCTCGCCTGCGATCTCGTGCGAAGCGAAGGTGCCGTTAAAATCATACGTATCGGCTTTGAAATTTGCTCGTGCCGTGCCGTGCAGAGTGAGATTAAAATCATTTAGCTTAAGCTCGATCGGATCGAAGTTCAGCCCGTCTGCGCCAGGCGTGATCTTTGAGCTTAGCCTAAAAAACCGCGTGTCGGCGTAAAAAACGTCGCTTTTGTATTTTAGCTTTAGGCTTTCGCCTTTTATTTTCATATTGTCTACGTCGATCTCTTCGAAAAAGGAGTTGATGAGCGAGATTTTTTTGCTAAATTCTAAAATTTTCTCGCTTTGCGTGCGCAGATCAGTGGAATTTTGCTCTAAATTTTGTGTATTATTTTGCGTAATTTCAAAATTTTTTATACGCAGCACGAGGCTTTTATTTAGCTTGAGATAAAACCCCTGCAGCTTTGCAAAGCCCACGTCCAGCTGTGAAATCGCAATACCGTGTTTTAGACCTACCGCGCAGACTATAAAAAGTATAGTAAGAGTAAGAAAAAATCTAGCTAAAAATTTATACATCATCGCCTCATCAAAAAACTCCGCCCCAAAACCAAATCGGGCGTGCCGAAAAACTGCGCTTATAATATGAAATTTATTCAAAATTTTGGCTTATTTGCCTATAATTTCAGCTAAATTTTGAAAGGAACGTATGAAATTCTTTATAAAGCTCATCAAAGCGGCGTGCATTTGTATCGAGCTTGCGGCTATCGTCCTTTTGGCCGTGGGTTTTGATCTATACGAACGCGTCGGCAACGCGACAACCGTGCAGATAGGACAAGGCAGCTCTACGAAAATTTTATCCGAACTCTCAAAGAGCTATCCAAAATTTAGCAAATTCGACGCGAGGCTGCTTTCTTTTTACGGCGGCGCAAAAACCGGCGAACTGGAGCTTAGCGGCGAAAATTTGCCCAAATATCAATTTTTGTATGAGCTAAGCGTCGCAAAACCCGTGATGAACGAGATCAAGCTGATCCCGGGCGAGACTACGATCGTGTTTTTAAAACAGCTTGCGAAAGATCGCGGATTAAGCTTTAGCGAACTTGAGCGCGAATACAACGCTACGGCGCCGTTTTATGAGGGCTTTTTGGTGCCTGAAACCTACAAAATTAGCAAAAACGAAAGCGAAAAAAATATCATCGACCACCTCATCTCAAGCGCACAAAAATTCCACGAAGGATTGTCGCGCGAGCTTAGCGGCGACTATAACGCCACGGCGTGGAAGCAGGTGCTGATCAAGGCCTCGGTCATTCAAAAAGAGGCCGCAAACGCAGATGAGATGCCCCTCGTAGCCTCCGTCATCGACAACCGCTTAGCCAAAAATATGCGCCTTCAGATGGACGGCACGCTGAATTACGGCGAGTTTTCGCACGTCAAGATCACTCCGCAGCGCATCCGCACCGATACCAGCCACTACAACACCTACCTCAACGACGGACTTCCCAAAGAGCCCGTGTGCGTGGTCTCTCGCGATGCGATACGCGCCGTTTTCGCGCCCGCAAAGAGCGAGTATCTGTATTTTATGCGAAATAAAAAGACGGGGCTTCACGATTTTGCGCGCACACAAGCCGAGCATGAGCGCAACGTAAAGGCGCAGAGGTAAAATTTAAGGCCGTTTCGGCATTAAATTTAAAAAACGAGATTTTGTCTTTAAATTTTAAAATTTAACCCCCGCAGTTATAAAAATGCGGGCCGATATTTGGGAGATAACAATGAAAATAGCGATATTCGGCGCCGGAAACATCGGCGCAGCGGTAGCGAACGATCTTATCGTAAGCGATTCTTTAAGTGAAAAGCTAGACAGCATCGCGCTTGTGGATGCGGTAGAGCGGATCGCGAGCGGCAAGGCTTTAGATCTAGCCCATACGGCGGCGGTTTATGAGCGCGACCTGCGCATAAGCGGTAGCACGGAGCCTAGTGACATAGCGGATGCAGGCATCGTCGTGATCACGGCGGGGCACGCAAGAAAGGCGGGGCAGAGCAGGGAGGAGCTGTTTGGCGTAAACGCCGCCATCGTCGCGCAATGCGCGCGAGATGCCGCAAAATATGCGCCTAACTCCATTATCGTCGTCGTTACCAATCCGCTTGATATGATGGTCTATGCGGCGCTGCAGGCCAGCGGGTTTGCAAAAGAGCGCGTCATCGGCATGGCGGGCGAGCTAGACGGCGCGCGGCTTAAATTTGAACTCGCGCGAGCGAGCGGCAAGGAAATTTCATCGATGAGAAGCGCGATCGTAGGCCCGCATAGCGAAGAGATGATCGCGCTTGAAAACGAGCTGGGATTTGAAATTTCGGATGAAATTTTCGAGCGCGCGGTGCAAAATACCAAACGCGCCGGCGCGCAGATCGGCGAGCTACTGGGCACGTCGGCGTATTTGGCGCCCGCTGCTGGGATCGTAAAGATCATAAAATACATCCTTTTTGATACCTGCGGCACGCTCGCCTGCTGCGTCGCGGATAGATCCGGAGTGCCTTTGGGGCGCTTCGTAAGCATCGGTAAAATGGGCGCGATAGAGAGAAATTTCGCCTACTCGGGTGATTTCTACGCGCAGCTTGAACGGATGCGTGAGCGGATAGCGGAGCTAAAGTTTTAGTGGAAATAAAGCGAATTCGACGCGACGCGGAATTTACAGAGCTAAAATTTTAAAGCGCAGAATTCTTGTGATAGAATTTGCAGCATCAAATTTCACTTTGGCAAGAAATTTAAGCTCGTGGAATTTTGCAGCGTAAAATTTCATTCGCTGCGGAATTTTAAAATTTGCACAATTTTGCCCGCTGTGAAATTTCATAGATTAAAATTTTACTTTGGCGCAGAATTTTGCGTGACGTAAAATTTTTAAACGCCACAAAATTTTAAAATTTAAACTCTGCAAAATTTAAAAACGAGAGGACTTTAATGCGATCAAAGCGGGCTTGCGCCGCAAAATTTCAAATTTTAAATCGCGAGGCGGTATTTAGTGCAGATTTTGATAAATTAAGGAGAAAATATGAGCGAAAATGAGAGCCAGCGCGCCGTCTGGACGGATGAGAGTCGCTGTAAGGCGTGCAACATCTGCGTAAGCGTCTGTCCTAGCGGCGCGATCGCGATGAGACAGGACGAGGGCGCCGTGCAGGGCATGATGATCGACGTGGTGGATGAGGGTGCCTGTATCGGCTGTAGGGAGTGCGAGTTGCACTGCCCAGATTTTGCGATTTTCGTTGCGCCCAAGGGCTTTAAATTCGCTCGTCTAAGCTCGCAGGCTAGAGAGATGGCAGAAAAGATCAAAAACAATAATTTTATGAAACCCAAGGACGCATAATGAGAGAGGTAATTTCCACAGGCAACGCCTTAATTGCGCGTGCGGCGATTGATTGCGGCTGTAATTTTTTCGGCGGCTACCCGATCACGCCGAGCAGCGAGATCGCGCACGAGATGAGTCGCTTGTTGCCTAAGGTCGGAGGCAAATTTATCCAGATGGAGGATGAAATTTCGGGCATTTCTGTAGCTTTAGGCGCGTCGATGAGCGGTGCAAAGGCTATGACGGCAAGCTCCGGTCCTGGAATTTCGCTAAAATCAGAGCAGATTGGACTTGGCTTTATCGCTGAAATTCCGCTTTTAATCGTAAATGTTATGCGCGGAGGTCCTAGCACCGGGCTTCCTACGCGAGTGGCGCAGGGCGATATTTTGCAAGCTCGCAACCCCACTCACGGCGATTTTCAAAGCATCGCGCTGTGCCCGGGCTCACTAAAGGAGGCTTATACGCAAACCGTGCGCGCCTTCAATCTAGCCGAGCGGTTTATGACGCCGGTATTTTTGCTACTTGATGAGACGCTTGGGCATATGCAGGCTAAGGCGATGCTGCCTGAAATTTCGGATTTAAAAATCGAACGCAGGGCGGAATTTAAAGGTAGTCCGAAAGATTATGAGCCTTACGATGCTGCGCCCGATAAGCCTGCGGTGCTAAATCCCTTTTTTAGGGGATACCACTATCACATAACGGGGCTGCATCACGGCGCGAAGGGCTTTCCGACCGAAAACGAGCAGATCGTGGATCGCTCTATAAAAAGGCTTTTTAATAAAATTTCGGCGCATGAAGATGAGATCGTGCAATACGAGGAATTTATGCTAGATGACGCCGAAATCTGTATCATCGCCTACGGCAGCGTTAGCTTAGCAGCAAAAGACGCGATTTTAAAGCTACGTGGGCAAGGCGTGCGTGTGGGACTTTTTCGCCCGATCACGCTGTGGCCAAGCCCAGCGCGCAAGCTAAGGGAGCTAGGGGAGAGATTTAATAAAATTTTGATCGCCGAGCTAAATTTAGGGCAGTATCTGCTAGAGGTGCAGCGCGCTTGCTTGAGAGATGATTTTAAGACGCTTCTTAAGGCAAACGGCAGGCCGATCAGCCCTAGCGAGATTATCGAGAAAGTAAAGGAGCTTTAAATGGCGTTTGATTACGACAAATATCTAAGAACGGACAAGATGCCTACGCTTTGGTGCTGGGGCTGCGGCGACGGAGTGATCTTAAAAGCGATCATCCGCGCAATTGACCGCATAGGCTGGAGTATGGACGATGTGTGCGTGGTAAGCGGTATCGGCTGTAGTGGCAGAATGTCTAGTTACATAGACTGCAATACCGTCCATACGACGCACGGACGTGCGATAGCTTATGCTACGGGTATCAAGCTTGCAAATCCAGGCAAACACGTAATAGTAGTCACTGGCGATGGCGATGGGCTTGCGATAGGGGGCAATCACACGATCCATGGATGCCGCCGCAATATCGATCTAAATCATATCTTAGTAAACAATTTCATCTACGGGCTTACGAACTCGCAGACTAGTCCTACGACACCGCGCGGGTTTTGGACGGTTACGGCACAATACGGCAATGTCGATCCCAGCTTTGATGCGGCGAAACTTGCGATCGCTGCCGGAGCAACTTTTGTCGGACGCGAGAGCGTGACAAATCCCGAAAAAATCGAGCGACTTCTAGCCAAGGGCTTTGAGCACGAGGGTTATAGTTTTTTTGATATTTTTAGCAACTGCCACGTAAATTTGGGTCGTAAAAATAAAATGAGCGAGGCGGTGCAAATGCTAAAGTGGCTTGATTCGCGCACGGTCTCTAAAGCAAAATTTGACGCTCTTAGCGAGGATGAGCGAGCAGGGCTATTTCCGCTTGGAGTTTTACACGAAGATAATGGGCGCACCGAATACACAAAGGCGTATCAAAAGGTGATAGACGCGGCACAAAGCGGCGAAGTGATAAATTTTGAAGGACTAAGATGAATCAATTAAGATTTGTGGGAGTGGGCGGTCAAGGAGTGATCTTAGCGGGTGAAATTCTAGCTGCGGCAAAGATCGCGCACGGCGGCTATGGAATCAAGGCATCTACGTATACCTCTCAGGTACGTGGCGGACCTACGAAAGTGGATATTATCTTAAGCGATGAAGAAATTCTATATCCTTACGCGAGCGAGGGCGAGATCGATTTCATGCTTGCAACGGCGCAGAGTAGCTACGATGCTTTCAAAAATGGCGTGAAAAAAGACGGCGTGATCGTAATCGAGCCGAATTTAGTAGCCCCGAGCGATGAGGATAGGGCAAGCTTTAAAATTTATGAAATTCCAATCATTACCATCGCAAAATACGAAGTTGGGAATGTCATCACTCAAAGTGTCGTGGCTCTAGCGATCGCAGTAGGGCTTAGCCGCTGCATGGACTCAGGGCTCGTAAAAGAGCAAATGCTCCGCTCTGTGCCTGAAAAAACCCGTGCGCTAAATGAAAAGGCGTATGATTTGGGGATGAAATACGCGAGAGAGGTTTTAGAGACGGAGTAAAATTTTATGGCAGCGAAACGATGGAAGTGGGCGGTAATATTCTAGCGGCTTTATTCTTGCTTTTTTTGCGAAGTGCATCAGCTATAAGGATGAAATTTATCGCGTTGTTAAAATTTTTATTTTGGTACAAGTATACTCATCGCTTTTCTTATAGGATTACACTCGCTGTCGTTTAAGCAAATTTCTAATTGCTCCTTTATTTTGCAGGAAAAATCCTTCTTGTCGCTGTTTTTTCCGTAACAAACCTTGTCAAAGTAACCGATAGCCCTATGTATATTTCCGCCGTAAAATATTTCATTCCCTGCTAGCAAAAAGCAATAATACATCATGTCTGCCCCGCAAGCTTTCTTTAATGCTGAAACGGAATCTTTATATCTACCCATTGTAACTAAAAGCACCGCGCCGAGCGATCCGCAGCTTTCGTAATCTCCTTCGTCGCACTTCTTGGATAAAATTTCGACTAGCTTTGTGCATGCGCTATATTTTCCATCGCCGTTATCGCACTCTAAATTTAGCTCTTTTTCCTCCCAAGTTTTGAAAAAGCTCGAATCCATGGGTCTTGCCATACTAGAGCATATTGAAAATATTAAAGCTAGAATTATAAATTTAATTTTCTGCATTTTCTCTCCTATTTAAAATTTTGATATATAAAGCGGCTTTTTAAACAACATCATCTTACGCTTTTTAACAAAATTCTTGCTTTTTTTATAGGATTGCACTCGCTGTCATTTAGGCACTTTTCCAATTCCTCTTTTATCTTGCACGCTTCGTTTTTAAACAGGCTATTTGCTGCTTCACATGTCTTACCAAGATATTTAATTACCAAATTTACATCTCCGCCATAGTGTATTTCGGTCGCACTTAGCATATAGCAGTAGGTTACTACGCCGGCCTCACAAGCTTTTTTATAAGCGGAGGCAGCGTCCTCATATCTATTGGAGTCTAAAAGCGCTATACCGAGCGATCCGCAGCTTTCATAATCTCCGCCGTCGCACTTTTTGGATAAAATTTCGACGAGTTTCGTGCATGCGCTGTATTTTCCATTGCCGCTATCGCAAGAGATCGCTAAATCTTTTTCCTCTTGCGTCTCTAAATGATCTACGCTTACCTTTGCCGCAGCGGGGATCGCTGCAAATGCCGCTATAAACGCAAGTAGCCAAATTTTAAGATAGAATTTTTTCATCGCCACTCCCTGTTTTTAAGCGGCGATTATATATTAAAATATTTTAGCGGGCTCTTAAAATTTTGCATAGTTAAAATTTCGATCGCCCGCAAATTTTAGCGGCACCGTTTTCAAAAGCCGCGCCGCTTCGGGATTTAAAACGCCGCTTTTAAATTTTTAAACATCGCGGTAAAATTTTAAAATTTCACCGCAAGCTTTGCGGCTTTAAATTTAACATACCGAGTTCTGTTAGCATCCAGAGTTTGGCTGCACCCGCGTTTCGCCGCCCGTGTGGATCAGCAGAGCCTTGCCGCGTCTAAATCTGCACGGCGGATCGGCTTGCACGGATGAGTATTCCTTGCCGTTTAGCTTGTAGATGATATTGGAGCCTTGCACCGTCTTTTGGGAGTTTTGGATCGCATCTCCGGCGACCGCGCCTACTACCGCACCGCCCACGAGCCCCACGGTCTCAGCTAAGCGCCTGCTGCTGCTATGTTTGCCGAGCTTATGCCCGATGACCGCACCCGTAGTTCCGCCTGCGACGCCACCTAAAATTTTACCCGTATTGCCCTCGGAGCGCTCTAAGTTGATTTTGGCAGGCAGGACATCGACGATCTCGATCCGATCGCTCTGCCTCATGCGGTTCGTCTCGCTCGCGTCATAAACATCTCCACCATATCGATCCTGCGGGGTCGCGCAACCACAAAGTGCGATCGCTGCGATCAAACATAATGTAAAATTCTTCATGTTTTCTCCTTTGTAATGAGCTACGGGCGGCATTATACTATGGATTTTTATACGAGCGGTTAAGCGGCGGCGTTAAAATTTACCGGCTCGCTGCCGCTTAAAATTAGCTGGATACGAGGCATTGTGCCGTATCTGGGCGCCTTATAAAATTTTTATTTCACTCAAAATTTATCTTATTTTGTTAGAATCATTCTTATTTTTAAGGAGAGAAAATGAAAAAACTATTAGTTTACGCCACCAAAGGCGGCGATACGAAGGTCGTGAGCGAATACATCGCTTCAAAGCTCGGCTTTGAGATCAAGGAGGCCAAAGAGCTAAATGAGGAGGATTTGGCGGGCGCTAGCGCGTTTATTTTTGCGGCTTCGACGCACGGCGACGGACAGATCCAGGCTAAATTTGACGACAAATTGGAGCTTTTGAATAAAACCTATTTTGACGGACGCAAGGTCGCGCTCATAGGCGTTGGCAACGTCGAGCGCCACGGCAGCGATTTTTGCAGCGGTATGAGTGCGTTTTTGCCAGTACTTAAAAAGGCCGATCTCATCGGCGCTTGGGGCGCAGAGGGATATAAATTTAAACATTCGCGCGCCTTCATAAACGGCAAATTCGTAGGTCTTACGATCGATTTTAAAGGCGACGAGCACTGGCAGGTGAGGGCCGATAAATGGATCGCCGCGGTTAAAGGCGAGTTTTAAATATTTCAGCTTTTGTGCGACCGACCGAGCTCTGGGCTCATCGAGCCTAAAGCTCGTTAAATTTCCCCATTAAATTTCACGCTTCGCTTCCGAGCGAAGCCCTCTTAAATTTTACTCGCCACAGCGTTAGAATTTCCGCCGCATTCAAGCGCCGCCTGCCCATGCTGCGTAAATTTTATCGCTAGCGGGAGCCGTAAATTCCAACTTGCCGCGCGGGTAGCTATGGGTGCCGCGATAAAATTTAATTCGCGGCAACTTACGCGCTATTCGTGCAATAAACGATAAATTCCGCCCGTGATACTTGCAATACTGCCGGTGCGATAAAATTTCGCTCTCGCGACAAAATTCCGCCCGCAGTGATAGCGCGGCACCCGCACGTTAAAATTTCACGCTCCGCTTGAAAGCGGGGCCTCCTCGTCAAAATTTTAAAATTTTTAATTCAAAAAGCAGCGATATTTTGCAAGCCGTACCGCTTAAAATCGCGTGAATAGGATGAAATTTTATCCACCAAAGCTCCAAAATATTGCTCACCAGCGCGGCGATCAATTCAATACGGCAAATTTAATTCGACTGATTTATAAAATCACCGCCCGAGCCTCAAATATCAGCGCCGCATTAGAAAAGTTATTTTATAATAACCGCATATCAAAATTTAAGGCGATCTATGAAAAGGCTTCTAATTTTCGTCGTTTTTGCACTGGCCGCTCTCGCCGCGGCGATCTACTTCAATCTCGATAGGCGCGAAGAGGTCGCGCACAAGGCCTACGGCATCATCGATATCAGGCAGAGTTCGCTTAGCTTCGAGCGCAGCGGTCGCATAAGCGCGCTTTATCGCGACGAGGGCGATTTTGTGCAGGCTGGCGACGTCTTGGCGGCTCTGGATACGGCGGATCTGAGCTTTCAAAGACAGGTTCAAATCGCTAGGTGCGACGGGCTTAAATTTAGCTTGCAAAAGCTGCAAAGCGGCTTTCGTAGCGAGGAGATCGAGATGGCGGCGGCGAACGTAAGCGCACTGCAAAACGCCCTACAGCTCGCTACTTTGACGAACGAGCGCCTAAAGAGCCTAGGTAAAAGCAACTCCGCGTCCAAGCAGCAGATCGACGAGGCGTTTTACTCGATGAAGCGCACGCAAGCCCAGCTGCAAAGCGCGCAGGCTAATCTGCGTCAGCTTCAAAGCGGCTACCGCGGCGAGGATGTCGGCGCCGCCCGCGCAAATTTGGCAAGCTGCGAGGAAAATTTGAAATATCTGAATTACCAAATCGAGACGCAAAGCGTGCTAAAAGCACCCTTTAGCGGGCAGATCAGAGCGCGCCTTAAAGAGCTCGGCGACATTAGCATACCCAGCGTGGGCGTTTTTGAGCTTAGCGAAGTAAAAAATAAGCGCGCGAAATTTTATCTGAGCGAAAATCAGCTCCGCTTCCTGCGTGCCGGACAGAGCGTGCGGATCATCGCTGCGGACGGCTCTAGCGCGAGCGCAAAGGTCGCCTACGTAAGCCAAACCGCGATGTACACGCCCCGCACGGTGCAGACCGAGGAGCTGCGCGCCGATCTCGTGTGGGAGGCGCGCGCCGATTTCAGCGACGAGGACGGCAGCTTTCGCCTAGGCCAGCCGATAAGCGTGGAATTTTAACGCGCAAACGCTACGCTAAATTTTAATGCACGAGCGAAATTTAGTGCGCGGGCGGCACTTTGGACACTGCGGGCAAAATTTGGATAGCAAAGATCGCCGCATGGCAAAATTTTACGCGACACCCGGCGAGCGAGACATACGGCGTGAGTTTGATAAAATTTTAAAAGCGCGCTTCGAGGCGGAATTTAAACAGCGTTTGCTCCGCAGAGTAGGGCGATAAATTTTTATCGCACCTAAAATATATCGTCTAGGCGCAGACGGCGATAAAATGCTGCGTGTTTAGAATGAGATCGTACAAAAGGCGGAAAGGCGGCGTAAATTTTATCGCGCGAGTTTTGCGCGAGCCGGCGGCGACTTTGGATAAAAGATCAGAATTCTGCAGCGCGGCGAGCAAAATTTTGCCGAAAGATTTGGCGCAAAACAGCGCGAGTTAAATTTAAAATTTGCGGCTTACAGGCGGCGACGAGGTAAAGCCAGGCGGTATAGCGGCAGGCTTTGTTTCTAGCAGGCGTTTTGCGATAAACAAACGGCGATTGAGTATCGAGCATGGACGGCATAAAATTTCGCCACGAAACAAGCGGCGCGATTAAATGCCGATTGCGAACGGCGGTAAAATTTTGCCCAAAGGACGCGGTAGCTAAAGTCGGTACTATGCTAAAGAAAGCCGAGAATAGGTAAAATTTCGCCAAAAGGCGCGGCGGCGGTAAGATTTCACCGCAAGAGGCGCGACGCAGATAGATCTCGGCGCTCACGGGTCGCCAGGTGTTTGAAAACTCGTTTGCATTTTGAAGCGAGTTTATCGCGGATACTCACTGGCTGCTTCATGTTTTGGAGACCGCCCCGCTCATGCGCATCGTTAGCGGCGCGGCTAGCCGATGCGATATGCACGCGCTCAAGACAGATCGGGCGGCGCGCGGAATATTCGGCGCGAGCCGTAAGCAACGCCGATCGTGCGGGCACTCGAATTCGAGCGGGCGATTGCAGGGCGCCCCGGCGCGATAGAGCTTGGTTTCGCGCGCTTGCGGTAAGTTACGTCGAATTTATGCGAGGTTTGGGCGAAATTGTTCAACGTGCGTCGCGAAATTTAAAGCGTGCGGCGGTTGTAGAACCGAGATGCCGCGGCTGTCACAAAACTAAGACGCCGTAGCGGTCGCAAAACCAAGACATTTCGGCGGCTGCAGAAGCAAGGCGTCGCGACAAAGAGCGCCTTTTAGGTGTGCGTAGGTCTCGTTCGTCGCGCCAAGCGACGGGGCGAGTAAATAAAATTTGGAGCTAAGCTTGGATCTACTAAATATCGTAAATTTAAAGAAATTTTACCTGCGAGAGGATCGCAGTAAAAACGTCGTTTTTGAAAATTTTGATCTGCGAATTGGCGACGCGCCGCGGCTCATCAGCCTCACGGGCCCCGACGGCGCGGGCAAATCCACGCTTTTAAAGCTCATCTGCGGCATCATCGCGCCCGATTGCGGCGAGATAAAATTTGCCGGATTCACTCCGAGCGGCGAAAATAAAGAATTCGTCCGCGCAAACGGCTATATGTCGCAGAGCCTGGGGCTTTACGAGGAGCTTAGCGTCTGGCAAAATTTAAACATCTTCGCAGGCCTAAAAGGGCTCGATCTAAAAGACGGCGAGGAGTATCTGCGCGGGCTTTTGCGCCGCGTGGGGCTTTTGAAATTTAAAGATTACGCCGTGGATTCGCTCTCCGGCGGGATGAAGCAAAAGCTCGGCGTCGCCTGCGCGATTGCGGCAAAACCGCGGCTTTTGGTGCTCGATGAGCCCACCGTCGGCGTCGATCCGCTCTCGCGTAGCGAGCTGTGGGCGATCGTGCGCGAGTATCTGGATCAAAGCGGCGCGAAATGCATATTTTCGACGGCGTATTTCGATGAGGCGGCGGATGCCGATCTGACGCTGATTTTGCTCGGCGGCAAGATCATAGCGCAGGAGCGCGCCGCAAAGATCACCGCGGCGCTGCGGGACCGCACCTTTCGCATCGACGGCGAGGATTATCAGAGCCTGGCGCGCCGCTTGATGTTTAAGACGCAAAGATTTTTAAAAAACTCCCCGCTCATCGACATCTGTCCCAGAGACGGCAGCGTCGATCTACTAAGCGATGAGCCGATAAGCCTGCGCGATCTGCAGGAGTTTTTAAACGCGAGCCTAGAGGGTGATGATGAAAATACAGAGCGCGAAAACGGGCGCGGCGAAAATTTTAAAATTTCAAACGAAAATGAGGGCGTTAAATTTAACGAAAACGAAAGCGCGAAATTTAAACTCAGCCCGCGCGAGGCGAGCCTGGAGGATGCGTATATTTTTTTAAACAAAGCAGAGATCGGCGCGGCAAATTTCGGCTACGAAAAAAAGAGCTTCGATGCGGCTCAAACCGTCATCAAAGTGCGCGACGTGAGTAAAAAATTCGGCTCATTCACCGCCGTGGAAAATACGAGTTTTGAGGTCAAAAAGGGCGAGATTTTCGGCCTTCTGGGCCCAAACGGCGCAGGTAAGACGACGACGTTTCGTATGATCTGCGCGCTTTTGGGAATGAGCGGGGGTGAGATCTCGGTCATGGGCGAGGATCTGCGTCATGCCAAATCATCGATCAGATCGCGCATCGGCTACGTCTCACAGAAATTTTCGCTTTATAAAAAGCTAAGCTGCTATCAAAATTTAGAGTATTTCGGTCGCAGCTACGGCATCGGCGGCATGGCGCTGAAGCGGCGCATAGAGGAGCTTTTGAGCGAGTTTGGCTTGCAGCGGCTGCGAAACGAGACGTGGCAGAACCTGCCCTTTGGCGCGGGGCGCAACCTCAGCATGGCGTGCGCGCTCATCCACCGCCCCGAGATTTTGTTTCTCGACGAGGCCACCAGCGGCGCCGATCCGCTCTCGCGCAGGCTCTTTTGGAACCGCATAAATGCGCTCGCGCGCACCGGCGTGAGCGTGGTCGTGACGACGCATTTTATGGAGGAGGCGGAGTATTGCGATCGGTTTTTGATCCAAGATCGCGGCAAAATCCTGGCGCTGGGCAGCCCCGACGAGGTCTGCGTGCAGCACGGGCGGCGGCTTAGCGTGCAGCAGGCCTTCATAAACGAGGTGCAAAAATTTAGAAGCGAGGCGGGCGATGAGGGCTTTTGATCTAAATTTTGCGCGAGCGGCTAGGATTTTTGATCCAAATTTTATGCGGGCGGGGCGAAAACCAGCGTACCCGCGCGATAAAATTTTAAGCGGCGAAAGGCTCTTACGAGGCGATGAAATTTTAAACGGCGGCGGAATTTTGAGCGGCTTGGCTCTTAATGTCGGTAAAATTCTAAGCGTCAGCGGGATTTTTAGCAGCGGCGAAATTTGGAGCGATAGTAAAATTTTAAATGGTGGCGAAATTTTAAGAGATTGCGAAATTTCAAGCGGTAGCAGAATTTTAAATGAGGCATCGCGCGGCAGGACACGGCGCGGATTTTGTAGATGGATACTGCGCGAGCTCCGTGCTGAAGCGAGCCCGCTTCGTCTGCGCCGTAAATTTCAAAGCGCGAACGGCTCGCAAATAGATCATAAATTCAAAAGAGCGACCACTCTGCAAACAGATCGCAAATTTAAAATGGCGGTCAGTCTGCAAACAGCTTGTAAATTTAAAGCCCTAATGCAAAAATTTCATCGCGGATTTTGCGCCGCCGCGGGGTTTTTACGTCAGAAATTACGCAGCGAGACAATGCCGCGGTGCATAAAATTTCAAAGCCCGCCGTATGCGATCAAGCGATTAAAATTTCAGGGTGCGATGAGTAAAATGGGCACGAGCAGTCCATCTGTGCCGTTAAAATTTCAAATCTCGGTTGCCGCATCTTTGCAATTAAAATTTTGGGGCGCGCCGAATGCGATCATGCGGCTAAAATTTCAAAATGCGGCAGCCGAATTTGCGCGATTGAAATCTGAGGGCTCGTCGCGAGCGGCGCAGTTTCGCAAAATCCGAGCACAGGGGCAGGGCGGATGAACTTTACCTTTTTAAAAATCCTCGTAAAAAAGGAGTTTGCGCAGATCGCAAAGGATCGATCGGCGCTCGTGATCGCGTTTTTGATGCCGCTAATTTTGGTCGTGATCTACGGATACGCGATGCGGATGGACATAAAGCCCGTCAAGGTGGGCTTCGTAAGCGATCTGGGCTCCAAAATCGAGCGGGATCTGCTCGGCGGATTTTTGGGCTCAAAATACCTACAAACCCGCGTCTACACGGATCTAGAGAGCGCGAGGAGGGATTTTAGGGCACACGAGATCGAGAGCATTTTGTATTTTGATCCACGCTTTGCGGCTAAATTTCAAAACACCTTGAGCGGGCTCGGCGGCACGGGCGGCGGCGTAAATTTGAATCTCTCTAGCGATGAAAGCTCCTCCACGCGCGGCACAAGCGATATCCAAAACGTGAGCAGCGCCGAAAATTTCCGTCCGCTTGAGGACGACAGCGCGGGCGCTAGCATGGAGAGCGGCATAAACACCTCTGCGGGCGGTACCGGCGCAAGCGGCGAGGGTTCATACGGCAACGGCTCGGAAACGGGAGGCAGCGGAGTAAATTCAAGCGGCGCGACCGCAAATTCCGGCAGCAGCGCAGGCGACATAGGCGCAAATCAAGGAAGCGCAAATTTAATCGGCGGCGTGGGCGATACGAATGCTGATTTTATCGACGGCGCAGGCGATATTCAAGATACTAGCGGCGGCGTCAATGCAAGCCCCTCCGCTAACGGCGCGGGTGGTGCAGACGGCGCTGCAAATAACGGCGGCAGCTCAAGTAATGTAGGCAGCTCAAGTAATATAGGAGGCAGCGCGAGCAACTCAGACAAAGACGGCGCCGAGATTTTCCTTATCCAAAACGCCACTCAGTCGCAGCTAGCGCTTCTTAGCTACGTCTATGTCGCGGGCGTAATCGAGCAGGTTTTGGCGAAAGATTACGGCTTTTTAAACGCAAATTTAAACGCCGCCGCAAGGCCCGTCAGCGTGAATTATCGCAGCTGGTTCAACGAAGCCAACGAATCGACGTGGTATCTCGTATCTGCTGAGTACGTGGGGATTTTAGGGCTCATCTGCCTATTTATGGTCGCAGTCGTGATCTCGCGCGAATGGGATCGCGGCACGATCGCCTCGCTTTACAACTCCAATGCAAGCGCGCTTGAGATCGTCACTGCCAAGGTCGGCGCGTATTATTTCCTAGCGCTTTTGGGCGGCGCGATGACGCTCGTTTACGGGCAGGTTCTTTTAGGCATCCCGATCCGCGGCAGCGTGGCGATGCTACTGGCGACGCTGTGCGTCTTCGTGCTGGAGATGACCTGCCTAGGCATGCTGATCTCGGCGATCTGCAAAAATCAATTCCTAGCGCAGGAATACGCCATCGTCATCGGCTACCTGCCCGTGACGCTGCTTAGCGGCATGATCTTCGATCTGCGCGGACTGCCCGCGGCGGTCAACTTCATCGGGCACCTGCTGCCGCCCACATACGCGGTCGAGTCCTTTCGCATCTGCTTCCTATCGGGCGGACAGAGCGCGACGCTGTGGGTAAACCTCGCCATTCAGGCGCTCGGAGCGGTTTTGTTTTTCAGCTTGTGCGTGCTTAGCGTAAAAAGAGGCGCACGATGAAAAATTTATTTTTGCTTTACGCTTGCGCGGAGAAATTTCGCGCCGCAAAAATCGGCGCAATTAATGTTCCGCTTTCGCCCGAGGCGTCGATGGCGGAATTTCACGCCACCAAAAGAGAGGACGCGATGAAATTTTTAGAATTTTTTCGAAAGCGAGCGGAGTGCGGGCTTGGAATTTTAAAATTTAGCGCCGCAGAGAGCTTAAAAAGCCGCTTCGAGCCGCAAAAGCAAGCGGCGGAATTTTTAAAATTTGCGCCTATGCCGTGCAATCGGTTTGAAATTTTAAAATTTACGCGCACTTCAGCGCGTCTTGCGGACACAGCGCAAAATTTCATATCGAAGTGCGGATTTAAAATTTTAAAGTTTATTCACAAGCCGCTGCATGCTCTACGCCATGCTTTAACACGTGCTCTACGCTGCACTTCGCTACGCGCGGATAAAGCCGAAGCATGGTGCGCGGCATGGCTTACTTCGCAGCATTCGTACGACGCGGTAAAAAAACGGCGCGCGGTTAAGATTAATTATGCGGGCGGATATTCGAATTTTATGCGCCGCCGCATAGTGCGACTTCGTAGCGTAGCTGCACGGCACGGCTACGAAGTAGGGCGCGCAGAAAAGCTTAGCAAATTTAACCTCATAAGTGCGTTTTTAAATTTTAAATCGCGCTTTACGATGCAGCTTTGCAGCGCGGTTACACGGCGTAACTACGAAGCGTGGAGTAGCGAAATTTACGCCGTTTGCTTGCATAAGTACCCCGCTTTGATTCGAGCCGCAAGCGGTAAAATTTCGCGCTGTGAAGTAGAGCGAGCGACGAATGCTTTGCTTTCACAGGGAGTGAAAAAAATGAAATTTTGCGCCCCAAAGAGGCATACGATGAAATTTTTAAAATTTCTAGGCGCGAGACGCTTGGGCTTGCAAGCGGCGGTTGGGCGCGGGTTTAAAATTTTAAAATTTAGCGCCGCAGAGCGCTTAAAACGCCGCTTCGAGCCGCAAAAGCAAGCGGCAAAGCCTTTAAATTCTAGCTCCTTGTCGCCGTGCAGGTTTAAACTTGCGCTTTTAAAATTTACGCCCGAGTCGCCGCGCAATAGATCTGAAATTTTAAAATTTACGCTCGCACGGCGCAAATTCAAACTCGTGCCGTGCAAATCTAAATCCGAGCCGCGTAAATTTAAACCGGCGCCTGCGGTGCATTTAAATTTCGCTTTAAATTCCGCGTCGCAAGCGCGCGCCGTTAAATTTGAAAATGGCGTTAAATTTGAAGGTATCGCTAAATTTAAAAGGGGTGCGCGATGAACGCTCTACGAAAATCCCTGCTTCGAATTCGCGCGCTGATAAAAAAGGAATTTTTGGCGATGTTTCGCGACAAGGGCACGCGCATGGTGCTGATCGTGCCGGTACTGGTGCAGGCGATCATATTCGGCTACGGCGCGAATTTCACCCCCGAGCAGGTGCGCTACGCGATTTTGGACGATGCCCGCGATGCTACGTCCACCGCACTGGTACAGCAGATCGCCGCTACGCCGATGTTTAAAACAGATCTCGGCTGCAAAGACCTAACCTGCCTGCGCCGCGCCGTAAGCGAGGGCGAGGCGATCATCGGGATCTATTTCGGCGGCGATTTTGCGAGCACGCACGAGCTTTTGATCATCGCGGATTCGCGCAATACGACCTTGGCAAACACCGTCATCGGCTTCGTGCAGGCCATAGCGGGGGAATACAACGCGCAGCATTTTGTTAATTTAATTAGCATAAATCCGCGCTATGTTTTTAACGAAAACACGATCACGCGCTACACGATCATGACGGGGATGATTTTGGGGCTTTCGATGATTCAGGTGCTGATGCTATCGGCATTTAGCGTCTCCCGCGAGCGCGAGGAGGGGAGCTTTGATATGATGCTGATGACGCCCGCAAACCCGCTTGAGATGCTGATCGGCAAGGCGGCGCCGCCCGTGCTGATCGCGATCGCGCAGGGGCTCGCGCTGTTTTTGATCTGCGTGTTTTACTTCGAAATTCCGTTTCGAGGGCGCTTTGCGCACCTTTTTGCGATCATCGCGATCTTTAGCGCCTGCAATGTAGGCATCGGCCTCGTGATCTCGACCGTCTGCAAAACCTCGCTGCAATCGGTCGTGAGCTCGTTTTTGTTCCTGCTGCCGTGCATTATGATAAGCGGGCTGATAACGCCTGCGGACGCGATGCCGCGGTGGTTTTACTATATCGCGCACCTAGATCCGATGTATTATGCTAACAACTGCATGTGGCGGATCTATCTGGAAGGCGCGAGCCTGGGCGAGCTGTGGCATCTCATCGTGCCGCTGCTGCTGATCGGGCTTGGCACGTTGAGCTTTGCGGCGTCGCTTTTTAGAAATAAGCTGGATTAGGGATTTAGATCGGAATTTCAGCTGGAATTTTGGCTTGGATTTTGCTTCGTCGGAATTTTCGGATCGAACCTCTGCTTAAAATTTTAAATTGATCGCGGAATTTCAGCTTGGAATTTTGCCCTAAATTTTGCGCGTTCGTAGTGGATAAAATTAAATCAAAATCCCGTGTTTCCGCCTGGTGCACCGCGCGTCGCGATAAAATTCCGCGCTTTAAATTTTAAAAATTTTGCTAAATTCCGTCTTGCGAGTAGAGTTAGAATTTAAATCCGGGGTTGCCCGGGCGTCTTGCGGCGGTCGTATCATCTGCGCTCGCCTTGGAAACGGGCTTTTTCGCATCGTCTGCGTCCGATTTCTTAAAAGCGGCGAGTTTGCTGTAAATGCTCGGTTTTTCGCCGTCCGCGCCTAGCTTGGCGCCGTCAAGCTCGCTAGAATTTTCCGCGCCGCATAACCTTGCGGGGTTGAATTTTATCCACGCTATGATTAGCAAAATCCCCGAAAATGCAGTTACCAGCGACGCTGCGATTAGATACGGCAGCGCGAGGATTACGCCTATTTTAGCTAGCGCGCCCGATACCGCTTCGCAGGGCCACGTCACGGACACCACTATGCCGTAGATTTTAAATAAATCCACGCCGCTAAGTGTGGCTAGGCGGCAGTTTAATACGCCCCAGATTATCACTGCTGCGCACGTCGAAAGGACGTAGAGCAGGGTGTAGAGCAGATCAAGCATCGCGCCCTCCTTTAGCGCTACTACCATGGCGCAGTAGCACAAAATCGCGACGATTGGGATGCTTTCTATCAGCCTATAGGTCTTAACAAAGCGCACGCCTAGCACCTTTTCTAGGCAAACGAAGCAGTCGTAAAATATCGCTAGCGTCGCTAGTAGCGCTAAAACTCTAAAAATCGCGACCGCGTCCTCGTCTATGCTGCTTACGCCCACCGTACCGCTTACGCCGATGCCTAGCAAAATCACGGCACCTAAAACTCCGCGGAATTTCGCCTTGCGAAGCAGATCTTGCTTTGAAATTTCTTTCATTTTTATCCTTTGAATTTTCTAAATTTACGCGCTATTTTGCGGCTTTGCTGCGTGCGGCGACGCTGCGCCGGATGGCGCGGCTTTGGACGTTGCGGTTTAGACTTGCAAAAGGCGTGGTCGCCGCAAAACGAAAGCGCTTCGGCTTAGGCGAGCTTTTCTATCTTGCTCCAGGCTAGTAGGTGCACGACGCTAGTTATTATGAGAGAGGCAAACGGCAAAAATTCCTTAAACGACGCGATAATGAAAACCGCATCGGAATCGCCAATTTGCGGCTTGGAGGTAGCCAAACCGAAGGGTCCCGCGCCACATAGCCAATTTAGCGCAAAAAAGAAGGCGCAGAGCCACACGTAGATGCGAAAGGCGCTCACGCCGCTTACTCGCGCCAAAGAGAAATTTATGCTAAGCCACGCTACGATTATGTAGATTGCGGCTGCGGGTACCGCTAAATTCCATATTGTCTCTCCTGTTGTCTCTCTAACCATCTCTTCTCTACAAGAACTTATCGGATGAAATAATGAAAATACCGAGATGCAGATGAAAACAATTATGCAGTTGCGGTAAAGCGCCGCCGCTTTTATCCCGCTAAGAGCTGAAATTTTGCTGAGCGCTCTTAACCTATAAATCACCGAGAAGCAAATAAAAGCGATAAAAATTCCACCTATGATCACGATATTATATGGATACCCCGGTATGCCCTCAAAAACAAAGTCTATCGCCATCAAAACCACCGGTAGCGCCGCTAAAAACAGATCGATGCCCGTGCTGATCATCCCTTCTTTTCTTGCCTGAGATATGGTGTCTTGCACGTCGTATAACTCCTTTTAAAAATTTATTTCAATATGCAAAAAGCAGATGTAAAACGCTAATCAAACCGAAAAGAGCGAAATTTTATCGTGACAAGAGATTTATGAAATTTAAAATTTAAACTTCTGCGCTTATCTTTTCTATCTTACTCCAGGCTAGCAGGTGCACGATGCCGATTATCACAAGAGCGATGAACGGCAGGAGCATTTTGGATAACACGACGACGATAACCAAAGCAGAAGCCGGCTCGGCGCCCGTCTGCAACTTATAGGCGAATAAACCGTAGAGCGCTACGTTGCATAGTATATTTAACACGAAAAGTCCCACGCAGAGCCACACATAAGTCCGAAAGGTACTCACGCCGCTTACGCGCGCAAGCGAAAAATTTATGCGAAACCATGCGACGATTATGTAAATAACGCCTGCGAAAAGCGCTAGTCCAAATATCGCCGCAAATGGATTATCACTCTGCCCGCCGTCTGCGTCAGGCTCTCTCGGATAAAGGTAATTGAGCACGAGCGCTAGCGCAAAAAAGCAAACGCAGATTATTATGCAGTTGCGATAAAGCGCCGCTGCTTTTATGCCGCTAAGCGCTGAAATTTTTCGGAGCGCCTGCAATCTGAAAAATACTGAAACACAAATAAAAGCAATCAAAATTCCGCTAGCGATATAATTTATCATCTCGTCGTCAAGGCGCCATGGCTCGCTGAAAGAGACATAGCCTACCACGATAAAAACCACGGGTAATGCCGCCAAAAACAGATCGATGCCGGTGCTGATCATCCCCTCTTTTCTTGCCTGAGATACAATGAATTGCATATATAAACCCTTTTTAAAAATTTGACCCGAAGTATATATAAACAAACATAAAACACGGATTAAATCGCAAAAATCGGAATTCTATCGCGACAAGATATTTGCGAAATTTTAAACGTTTGCGCTTATCTTTTCTATCTTGCTCCAGGCTAGCAGATGCACGATGCCGGTTATTATGAGGACTATGGGTAATATCAAATGGTATAGTGCATTTAATGGAAAAAGGATGACGCAGGACCACACATATGTCTCAAAAATTCCCACGCCGCTTACGCGCGCTAGAGCAAAATTTATGCAAAACCACGCTACGATTATGTAGATTGCGCCCGCAAACGTTATCAAAATGCACAATATCATTGCCAAATGCTTGTGTGAGATCGATAAAGGAATCGATAAAAAGATGCTTGTTATGGCAATGACACAGATGCAGACAATTACGCAGTTGCGGTAAAGCGCTGCCGCTTTTATGCCGCTAAGCATTGAAATTTTGCGGAGCGCTCTTAGCCTGAAAAATACCGAAACACACAAAAGAGCAAAAATAATTCCGCCAGTGATACAGATAGCCGTCTTGTTGGTGCTAAGCCCTAGCATATCGTCCTTAGCAATATCTAGCACAACTAAAGTCGCAGGCACCGCCGCCAAAAATAGATCAATGCCGGTGCTGATCATCCCCTCTTTTCTTGCCTGAGATACGAGATCTTGCATATATAAGCCTCTTTACAAATTGATCCTGAAGTATACATAAATCGATGTAAAGCAGGAATTAAACAGCTAAATTTAAAATTTCAAAATTTCGTCGCGGCAAGCTTCGGACTGCAGAATTTCGGAATTTCAGGAATTCTACCAGAGCGAGAATAAAATTTCGCCGCGGGATTTTAAAACGAAATTCCATCTATGGATTTGCGGGGTAGAATTCCACTGTGAAATTTCAAAATCTCAAGCGCGACATACTTTCATAGCACGCTTTGAAAGTCAGCAAACCGCAGGTAGAATTCCGCTATGAAGATTTCTACTCGGAATTCCGCGGTAAAATTTCACTATGGAATTTAGACTGGAATTCTATGGCAAAACCTCGATATAAAATTTTAATCAGAATTTCAAGACGGCATTTCAAGACAAAATTCTGCGATTTAAATTTCGCTCAAGACAAAATCCCGCGATTTAAAATTTCACGCCGATTGATGAGTTGCTTTGTCGCGCCGCTCACGCTTACCTCACCTGCGCGCTGAAAATTTGCGTGATGCTGGGGATTTGCTCGCCCCCTATGTCAAATTCCGCCGTTTTGATCTGTACGCCGTAGAGCGAGCTAAGCGCGGCTTCAGTTAAAATTTCGTTACTTACGCCGTAGTTGTAGCTAAGATCATTTCGCAAGATCAGTGTGCGATCGGCGACTGCGAGGGCGTGGTTAGGCTGATGGGTGGTAAAAACTATGCTCGCATCGCTATTTGAGCGTAGATTTGCGATGAGGCTTAGCACGCGGTCTTGGTTTTTGATATCAAGCGCGCTGGCAGGCTCGTCCAAAAACAGCACGTCGCTGCCGCTAGCTAGGGCTCTAGCAAAGAGCACGAGCTGCCTCTGCCCGCCGCTAAGGGCGTTAAAGCTGCGCTTTTGCAGATGGGCGACGCCTAGCGTATCCAGAGCGTCAAGGCAGATCTGGATATCCTTTTTGCCCGGTTTTGAAAAGAGCGAGATTTCGCGTACCCGCCCCATCAGTACGATGTCAAGCACGCTGTAATCAAACGCGACGTTAAAGCTTTGAGGCAAGAAAGCAAATTTTGCCTTGCGCACGATCTCGCCTTCTTTAGGCTGTAAAATCCCCATCATACACGACATTAGCGTGCTTTTACCTTGCCCGTTTAAGCCCAAAATCGCTAATGTTTGAGAGCTGGTAAGCTCGAAGCTTAAGTTGCGAAAGCAGAATTTTTCCGCCTCGTAGTAAAAGCCAGCGTTTTTTACCTCAATTAGATTTTGCATTTTTGGCGCTCCTTTTTAGAAGTAGGGCAAAGATCGGGCTTCCGATGAGAGCGGATAGAATTCCTAAAGGAATTTCGGCGCTACTTAGCGAGCGAGATAGATCGTCGATTGCCAGCATAAAGATCGCTCCTGCGATGAAGCAGGCAGGCATTAGCTTCACGTGGTCGCTGCCCGCGATGAGCCTGGTGGCGTGCGGCACCACAAGACCTACCCAGCCGATATTTCCGCTGACGCTAACTTGTACGGCGATCAGAGCGGTGCAAAGTGCTAGGATCGTGCAGCGCAGAAATTTAACATCCACACCTAGCACGCGCAAATCATCATCATTTAGGCTGAGTAGATTAAACCGCCATCTCAGCGCGATTAAGACTGCAGAAGCGGGCAGGGCGATCGCGCACATCAAAATTACTTTATCATATCCTGCGCTTACGAAGCTTCCCAGTAGCCAAAAAACGATATTAGGTAACACTTCCTCATCGTCTGCTAGATACTGCACCAAGCTCGTAAGTGCGGCAAATACGCCGTTAATGACTATACCTGCTAAAATGAGCGAGAAAATATCGGCGCGTGCTACGAATTTTGCCAAAAGATAGAGTAAAAATAGTGCTGCAAGCCCGAAGCAAAATGCAAACCCCGCAAGCCATAAGCCGCTCAATCCTAGCAAAATACAAAGCGCGCCGCCGAATGCCGCTGCGGTGCTAACGCCTACGATGTGCGGGCCAACGAGCGGGTTTTTAAATACCGCCTGTAAGCTCAAACCCGCGATAGCAAGCGCTC
>NZ_CALKZP010000030.1 GCF_938002845.1 uncultured Campylobacter sp. | reverse complement strand
AATTTAAAGGCGAACTGCCGAGCGTAACGGCGTTTGATAGACCCGCGACGATAGAGGTTTAGCGCGCTTTCTAGCTCTTGCGCCAAAGCCCTACCAGCCGTTTATCGTAAACAAAATCGCTAAGTTTTTCTGCGCCAAGAGCTCGTCCGAGAGGCGGTCGTATTCGTCCCCGAACCCAATTTCTTGCGCCATAGACGGCGGCTCATCATCCCAAGAGCCCATCGCACCGAATACATCGGCGATCCCCGCTGCGGCAAACGCCCTCAAGCTCGGCTGCGGCAGCGCTGCAAACGAAACGGCGTAATACTCACCCACAGCGACTTCGCCCCACAGCGTCTTAAGCGCATTATCAAATGTCTGCGCGAAGTTTTCGCAGCCTATCTTGCTCGCAAAATCCCTGATCTGCACTAAAACATTCCCGAATTCTGCGCTGTTATCGCGCGCGTTTAGCGCATCCCGCGCCAAAGGCGCTCGACGTATTTCACGCGCCAAGCCTTTTTGTCGCGATCGTATTTCCAATCAGGCGTAAAAACGCCGTCAAAGCCCTCGAAGCAGCAAACGATGCCGTTTACGCTCATACCCGAAAAACCCAAAAGCGCTCTATCTTTTGCGAAAGTTGGAATACTAAGTCCCGCGTCCTTCAGACCGAGCTTTAAGCACTGCTCTATCCAACGCCGCCGTGCGGAGATTGGCTCGTCCTCGCGTCCTTTTTGCGTGAGCCGTCCAGTGAAAAACTCGCGCGCTTTTTGCAAAAGTGGCGAGCCTGCGCTTTCGTCGGCGCCTTTTTCGCTCGCCGCTTTTTCATTTGACGCTTCTTTTCTTTTTGTCCGCTGCACCGCCGTTCTCGGCGGCTTCGTCCGTCGCACTGCCTTGCACTGCGCCGTACGCATCTTTTTGCTCCGCAGCTTTACTTGCGTCGTTTACGCCGTCCTGCTCTGCACGGCTCACACCCTCTGCGGTGCGGAAATGCTCCTTTGCAAACTCAAAATTTAAATATTTTATATATTTTTGATCTTGCGGCGACTGCTCAGGATTGCCGCGCAGAGCTGATTTTAGCGCGATGCATAGCGCGCACGAGAGATATATTTCGCCGTTCATAGATATCCTTTAAATTTAGACGCTTACATTCATGCGGCGGATTATTCACGCACGGCGCAGCAATCTAGCTACGATAAAAATTAGCCGCCGCGAGCGTAAAATTTTAGAAGCAGCTGCCGTATCGAAAGAAAAATTACGCTGCAAAATTTTAAATGTAGTTTACTACACCCAAGCTACCGATAAATTTAAGCAGGGCAATCACGCTGCGAGATCGAGGGTCACGCCGATACCAAGCAAAACGCGCTATGTTTTAAAGACAAGTCGCCGTGCCTACGCCGCCGCCAAATTTAAAATGAACCGATCGCACCGCAAAATTTTAAAAGCAAGC
>NZ_CALKZP010000029.1 GCF_938002845.1 uncultured Campylobacter sp. | reverse complement strand
CGAGGCGACGGGCCCGAAAATATATCTCATTTTTGCTCCGATGATTTGATTTGCGAATGACGACGTTTTTGGCGCAAGATTTCGCTTTGAAATTTTACTTTGCGGAATTTAATTTGCAAAATTTTAATTTGAAATTCCGCGTCGTGAAATTTTACTAAAATTTGCTTTTAAAAAATTTAGCTAGGAAATCCCGCTTTGAAATTCTACGTAGCAAGTTTATACCGATCTTAAGCCTCGCGCCAATAACGCTTTGCATCGAGCCTTGAAAATTCTACGTAGCAAATTTATGCCTTGGAATTTAACCTCCGCGTGCCGAAATTCGGCGCCGCTTTTATGTGAAATTCCACTTCCGCGCGCCGCCCCGCTACGGCGAAATTTTAAACTTAGAGCTTTGAATTTATCCTTAAATTTAGGACGTGAGAGCTATAAATTTAAAGCGCGGGCTAAATTTAAAATCGCGAGCTCGCGGTATTTTACGTCGCCGCATACATAGCGCGTGAAATTTTAAGCCTCGCTCGGCGTAAAAGCGATATAAAATTTCAAACTACGGCTAAATTTTAAAATTTGCGATACTGCCTCGCCAAAACGGCGCAAAATTTTAAAATTTAGAGTTTTGCGTTCCGCGAGCTGTTTTAGCGGCATGAAAACGGTGCAAAATTTAAAAATTTATGGACAGCGGAAAGATCGCGCGGAAGCAAAGCAAGCGACCCGAGCGAGCGAAATTTTAAATTACGGCTCTATGAAATTTCACAGCGACGTGCTGCAAGCAGGCTATCGCAAAATAAGGTTTTAGCGCGCGCTTAGCTCGTGTACCAGATCCACCAGATATTTGGCGTTTTGCACGCTTACGTCGGGCAAAATTCCATGCCCTAGATTAAAGATATGCGCAGCACCCTTCATCGCCGTTAAAATCTCGCGCACGCCCGATTCTATCGCGCCGAGATCGTATAGCCGCATTGGCTCCAGGTTACCCTGAAGCGCAAATTTGCCCTCGAGCTGCTCGCGCGCAAGCTCAATCGGAGTGCTCCAATCCACGCCCCATACGTCAAAGCTCGCCTTGCCTCGCCGCGCCGCGATACGGCTCAGCCGCGACATCTGCGCGCCCGTGCCCTTGGCAAAGACGATGAGCGGGATATGCGGAAATTTCGCCTTTAAAAATTCCGTGATTTCTAGGATGTATCGCCAGCCAAACTCCTCATACGCGCTCGGCTCCAGCGCGCCCGCCCAGCTGTCGAAGATCTGCACCGCATCGACGCCCGAGCCGATCTGGCGCGCTAGATAAAGCTTCGTCGCCTCCGTAACGAGGCGCAAAATTTCATGCAAAAGCTGCGGATTTTCGTAGAGCATCCTTTTGCAAACGGCGTAATTTTTGCTGCCGCCGCCCTCGATCATATAGGTAGCGATCGTCCACGGCGCGCCGCAAAAGCCGATAAGAGCTTTATCCGCGGCAAGGCGCGAGCGAGTAAGCGAGATCGTATCATAAACATATCCGAGCTCCGCTGCGGCCTTTTGCGGATCAAGGCGCGCCAAATCGCCCTGGGAGCGGATCGGATCGCTAAATTTCGGCCCCTCGCCCGCTTCGAAGCGCAGATCCATCCCCATCTGCATCGGCACGACCAAAATATCGCTAAAAAGTATCGCCGCATCGACGCCCAAAATCTCCACGGGTTGGATCGTCACCTCGCTCGCGGCGCGGTAGTCGCGGCACAGGCTCAAAAAATCGCCCGCCCTCTCGCGCACCGCCATGTATTGCGGCAGGTAGCGCCCTGCCTGGCGCATCATCCAAATGGGCGTGTATGGGGTCTCTTTGCCGAAGCATGCGTCGATGAAAACCATTTTTATCCTTTAAATTTACTCAAAATATACAAAGCCAAACAAACCGCGAAGATAGCCCCTGCGAGCAAAAGCATATCCAAAGGGGTAGTAAAATCGGTATGTAAAATGCGCTTGAAAAAATCCACTACGAGCACCATTATGATGACGCTGCCGAGTTTATGCTTCAGCTCATCCAGCGAGGCGATCTTTAAAACTTGTAAATTTAGATCCACAAACTCGTCGATAAAGAGCTCGTAAATTCCGAATACGAAGATTAGCAGCACTATAGCGACCAGATACAGATCGATCGCCGTTATTATCTCGCTTAAAATATCGACGTAAAGCGCTCGCTCGCTCTGCGGGGCTAGGAAAAATTCCACGATTTTATAGAGCGCCGAACAGATTTCGTAGCTTGCCATCACAAATATCGCCGCGCCTGCCGCGATGCAAAAAAGCACTGGCAGGAGGGTTAAAAATTTGCTGCAAAGTAAAAATTTTTCAAATATAGCTTTCATTTCTTCCTTAAATTTTAATTTAGGATTAGCTGCTCCGCAAACGGACGTATAAATTTAAAAGCCGCCCCATGCCGAAGTGTCCGTTTAAATTTACGCTCATTTACAATCGCGTAAATTTATCTCTTTTGATCGTGCCCGTTTGAGTCTTTAAAATTTTGCGCCAGGTTAAAGGCGCAAAATTTCAGCTCGCGGCGTTAAATTTTAACTAGGTTGATTTGCAAATTTATTCGCGCGGCCTCGGCGCCGAAATCACGCGCGCAACCGTATCCGCGCACAAAGGCTCGGCGACTCTGCTAAATTTATCTTACTTATCTTGCTGCATATCGATCCAGCGAAGCGCGATGCGCACGGCGTTCGTAGCCGCTCCGACGCGGATCTGATCGGCGCTGCACCAAAGATGCAGAATTTTATCGTCGAAATTGTCCCTGCGGAGCCTGCCGACGTAGGTTTCGTTCGTGTCGCTCGAAAGCAGCGGCATCGGATATTCGTTTTTGCTCGGATCGTCTACAAGCACGATGCTAGGCGTGTTTCTTAAAATTTCACGCACGCGGCTAATCTCGAAATCCTTTTTAAATTTTATCGTGATCGCCTCGCTGTGGCTGCGAAGTACCGGCACGCGCACGCAGGTAGCCGAAACGGCGAAGTTTTTATGCAAAATTTTCTGCGTTTCGTTCACCATCTTCATCTCTTCTTTGGTGTAGTCGTTGTCCAAAAAGACGTCGATGTGCGGGATGACGTTAAACGCTAGCTGATGCGCGAAAACTTTAGGTTTGCACTCATCAAGCTTAAATTCAAAGAATTTTTGCAGCTGAAACACAAGCTCTTCCATGCCCTCTTTGCCTGCGCCGCTGGCGGCTTGATAGGTGCTTACGTCCACGCGCTCGATATCAAACGCGTCATCAAGTGGCTTAAGAATTTGAACCATCTGGATAGTTGAGCAGTTCGGATTAGCAATGATGCCTGTCTCTTCCCATAGCTTTATATCCTGAGGATTACACTCGGGCACTACGAGAGGGACGTCCTCTTGCATACGAAAGTGGCTAGTGTTGTCGATCACCACTGCGCCGCTTGCCGCAGCAAATGGCACGTAATGCGCCGAAATGGAGCCGCCCGCGCTAAAAAACGCGATGTCGATCTCGTTTTCGTCGAAAGTGCTGTCCGTTAGCTCCCTCACGACGTATTCTTTGCCGCGGAATTCCACCTTCTCGCCCGCGCTCTTTGCGCTTGCAAGCGGCAGTATGTCCTTTACGGGGAAGTTCATCTCGTCTAAGACGCGCAAAATCTCCTCGCCTACGGCGCCGGTAGCGCCTACGATGGCGATATTGTAACTACTCATCCTCTCCTCCTTTTAAAATTTCATCGCTAGAGCCCTCGCTCTGCGAATCTTTACTATCTAAATTTGAATTTAATAAATTTTCATCCTGCGCAAGCTCGTCCGCTTCGCCCTCGTCGCCCTCCTCGGCTTTCGGGCAGGTTGCGATACTCACGACGTCGTCTCCCTCGACATTTACGACGATGACGCCGCTGGTGTTGCGACCCGCTTTACGGATGCTTTGCATATCGACGCGGATCATCTTGCCGCTGGTGGTTAGCGCCATGAGATCCATCTCCTCATCGACCATCACGACGCCGATGAGCTCGCCGGTGCGGTTGGTGAGCTTCATGCAGATGACGCCCTTGCCACCGCGGTTTGTGAGACGATACTCGCTCGCGGTGGTGCGCTTGCCGATACCCTTTTGGCTCACGCTTAAAATTTCTTGCATGTCGCTTAAAATAAACGCGGCGCCGATGACCTCGTCCCCTTTTTCTTTAAATTTAATCCCCTTTACGCCGCGAGCGATGCGCCCCATCTGGCGAATTTTATTTAGATTAAATTTAAGGCACATTCCCTTTTTCGTAGCGATGAAGAGCATATTTTCGTTGGCGCTTTGCGGCTCGCCCTCTTGTGCGTCCGAAATCTCATCCGAAATTTCATTCTCGCTTCCTTCTAAAATATCCTGCTCGGTCTGCTCTAAGGCTTCTTCAGCCTCGCCGCCGTCCAGATCGTCGCCGCTTAGAGCGCCTCCTTTGTAGTTTTGCATCTCCTCGGCGCTATTTGGAGCGATGAGAGCGGTTACTAAAGTATCGTCCTCATCTAGGCTGATAGCGCGGATGCCAAGCGAGCGGATATTTTTAAACTCGCTTAAATTCGTGCGTTTTACGATGCCGTTGCGAGTGAAAAATACGAGCGACTTGTTCGGATCAAAATCGGTCGTAGGGATGATCGCCATAATTTTTTCGTCCGCGCCGAGCTGGATTAAATTTACGACCGCCTTGCCCTTTGCGGTGCGCGAGCCCTCCGGAATTTTATAGACCTTAAGCCAGTAGAGCTGCCCGCGGTCGGTGATAAACATAAGCGTGTCGTGGGTGTTGGACGTAAAAAAGCTCTCGATGAAGTCGTCATCGTACGTCGTGACCGCCACGCGCCCCTTGCCGCCGCGCTTTTGCTTCTCGTAAGTCTTGCTAGGCACGCGCTTGATGTAGCCGCGGTGAGTGATCGTAATGACCATATTTTCATTCGCGATAAGATCTTCGATGTCGATATCTTCGTAGTCATCGACGATTTCGGTGATGCGCGGGCATCTGAATTTATCCTTGATCTCCAAAAGCTCATCTTTGATGATCCCCTCAATCAGCTCCTCGCTCTTTAAGATCGCATCAAGCCGCTTTATCTCGGCTAAAATTTCTTTTAGCTCCTCCTCGATCTTTTCGCGCTCAAGTCCGGTGAGGCGGCTTAGCCTCATATCCAAGATCGCACCCGATTGCGCCTCGCTGAGGCCGAATCTGCTCATTAAATTTTCGCGCGCTACGTTGGTGTCGGCGGAATTTCTAATCACGTCGATCACTTCGTCGATGTTATCTAGCGCGATCTTTAAGCCCTCCAAGATGTGCGCTCTAGCGCGGGCTTTTTGAAGCTCAAAAATCGTGCGGCGGATGATGACGGTTTTTCTGTGGTTCAAAAACAGCTTCAAAAGCTCTATCAGCGTGAAAATCTTCGGCTCTTTGCCGTCGATTGCGAGCATTATCACGCCGAAGGTCGCCTCCATCGTAGTTTGCTTAAATAGATTATTCAGCACGATCTCGCTCATCGCGTCGCGCTTAAGCTCGATTACTACGCGAATTCCGTCGCGATCGCTCTCGTCGCGCACCTCGGAGATGCCCTCGATCTGCTTTTCTTTTACGAGATCCGCGATCTGCTCGATTAAGCGCGCTTTATTTGTCTGATACGGCAGCTCGTCAATTACGATGACGTCTTTACTAGCCTTTTTTTCGATATGGGTTTTAGCGCGAATTTTAACGCGCCCTCTGCCCGTTTTATACGCCTCGATAATCCCCTTTTTGCCGTAGATGATGCCGCCGGTCGGAAAATCAGGGCCCTTGATCTCGCCCATTATCTCCTCTAGGCTTGCGTTTTTATTCTCAAGCAGTATCAAAAGACCGCCCACGAGCTCATCTAGGCTGTGCGGTGGGATATTCGTCGCCATTCCTACGGCGATTCCGCTTGAGCCGTTAAGCAGTAAATTCGGCACGCGCGCAGGCAGGACGTCGGGCTCGTTCAGGCTCTCGTCGTAGTTCGGCACGAAATCGACCGTCTCTTTATCCAGGTCTTTTAGCAGCTCTTCGGCTAGCGGCGTCATACGCGCTTCGGTATACCTCATCGCCGCCGCGCCGTCGCCGTCGATCGATCCGAAGTTACCCTGCCCGTCCACGGAAGGAATTCTCATCGAAAAGCTCTGCGCCATTCGCACGAG
Organism: uncultured Campylobacter sp.; assembly: GCF_938002845.1. Taxonomy (GTDB): domain Bacteria; phylum Campylobacterota; class Campylobacteria; order Campylobacterales; family Campylobacteraceae; genus Campylobacter_B. The sequence goes on along the minus strand of NZ_CALKZP010000029.1, from coordinate 26,001 downwards.
CGCATCATAAACGGCGGTATCGCCGTGCGGATGGTATTTACCGATAACGTCTCCTACGATACGGGCGGATTTTTTGTATGGCTGGCGAGAACCCACGCCAAGATCGTTCATCGCGTATAAAATTCGCCTATGCACCGGCTTTAGACCGTCTCTAGCGTCCGGTAGCGCACGACCGATGATAACGCTCATCGAGTAATCAAGATAGCTCGTCTTGATCGATTCTTCGACGTCGATATCGATGATCTCCTGATTTTCAAACATATTTGATTGCATAAATATCCTTTTAAATTTTAAAGCGCGATTATAGCGAATTATTCTTTTGCATTAGCTAAAACCAAGCCGCACACGGGCATAAAGCCGCCATCGATCAAGCTCTCGCGCGCTTGCAGCATGCTAAGACCCGAGGTGATGATGTCGTCTACTAGGATCACGGGGAATTGCGGCGGGGTTAAAATTTTAAAATTTCGCTTGTGTTTTAGGCGAAATTCCAAACTCTGCCCCGTGTATTTGACGCGATTTTGCGCGCGCAGGCAGTGAAATTTCGGCTCAATCAGTTCGCTTTTTAGCGCGCGAGCTAAGATCGCCGTGTGCGAATAGCCGCTGCGAGCGTCATCATCCAGTGGCACGGCGTTAAATTTAAAAATTCCGTCCGTTTTAAACGCTTCGTAGTTTTGCGGATTTGCAGAAATTTCGCGCTGCAGATGAAGCGGGAATTTCGCTAGGCTTAAAGAAGCTATGCGCGCAAGCACCGCAGCGCCGTATTCGTGATGTTTAGAAAGTATAAGCTCTCGAATTTCGGAGTAACCGTAGTAATAAAATACGCTAAAGCCCTCCACCTGCCGCATACCTAGGCGGCATTCGGCTAAATTTGCGGCGCAGGCGGCGCAGATCGTGCGCAGGCTAAACGCGCCGCAATTTACGCAGCGCATCTAAAGCGTCAAGATGATTTGATCGGCGGATTTTTTGACGATGTCGCCAAGCAAGCTTTGCACGAAAGGATTAAGCGATCTAGCCGTACGAAGCGCGGTAAATTGGCTCTGATCCTGCGAAACGCGCTTGGTCGTAGTTTTGTTGCCCTGCACGATAGAAATCGCGATCTCGCCTCTTGCGCTCATATTTTCCTTTGAGTAGCCGTTGATCGCCGCCGAGATACTTCTGATATTTACGGTTACGATATTCGGGCTTGCAGGATCGATCCTTACGCCGCGAGCCTCAAGCTCCGCGCGCAAAGCCTTGTCGAACCACGCCGAGAGATTGTTTTTTAAAAGCACCTCATCTACTAGCTTGCCGTCGTTATCGTTGATGACGGCGATTACCATCTGATTTTCGCGCTGATCGTTGATCGCGTTGATATTTACGGACTTGCCGCTTACGGTCTGATCGGCCTTAGAAAGATACGGATTTAAGCTGATGACGCTGCTGGTTTGCGAGCAGGCGACAAAAAATAGCGCAAATACGCCGATTAAAAATTTTTTCATTTTGATCCTTTTTCTGAAATTCGGGCGCATTGTAGCACTAAATTTAAAATTTATAGATTTTTTTGTATCATTGCAAGATCAAAGGAGAAATTTTGCAAGCACTCGCTTTAAAATATAGACCCAAAAGCTTCGAGCAGCTCATCGGTCAAGATGCCGTCGCCAAAAGCCTCGCACACGCGCTGGATTCGGGCAGGCTGAGCCACGCATATCTTTTCAGCGGACTTCGCGGCAGCGGCAAAACCTCGACGGCTAGGATTTTTGCCAAAGCGCTTTTATGTGATAAAGGCCCTACCGGCAAGCCGTGCGAGATCTGCGATAACTGCGTAATGGCAAATGAGGGGCGCCACATCGACATCATCGAGATGGATGCCGCCAGCCACCGCAAGATCGACGATATCCGCGAGCTCATCGAGCAGACGAAGTATCATCCCGCAAGCGCGCGCTTTAAAATTTTCATCATCGACGAGGTGCATATGCTCACCAAAGAGGCCTCCAACGCGCTTTTAAAGACGCTTGAGGAGCCGCCTAGCTACGTAAAATTTATCCTTGCGACTACCGATCCGCTCAAGCTTCCCGTCACGGTGCTATCGCGCACGCAGCACTTTCGCTTTAAGCCGATCGCTAAAAGCGCCGTCGTAGCGCACCTAGAGCAAATTTTAAAAACCGAAAACATCGCTTACGAAGAGGGTGCGCTCGAAATTCTAGCGCGCAGCGGCTCAGGCTCTCTACGAGACACGCTCACTCTCCTAGATCAGGCGATTATCTTTAGCCGCGAAGGCATCACGCAGCGCGCGATCGCCGATATGCTTGGCCTGCTCGATCCCACTAAAATTGGCGAAATTTTAGACGTCGTGCTGCGCCAGGACCGCGCGGGCGCGATCGAGATCATCAAAGAGGTCGAAAACTACAACGCCGAGACGATAATCGACGAGATGATCGCAAATTTAAAGGATAAATTCCTGCGCCGCGACGCGAAATTTAGCCTGCTGATGTATGAGCGGTTTTTCCGCATTTTAGCGGGCGCTAAGAGCATGCTCGCCATCAGCCCGGATAACACTTACGCAATTTCTATGATGATTTTTATGATGATGGAGGCGGTCAATCTGCGCGAGATCGACGAGCTTATCGAGATCGGAAGATCCCTGGATCAAGGCGAGGGCTATCCTTCTGCTTCGGCGCCTAATTTTAACGCGCAAAGCTCTGCGCCGAATTTTAGGTCAAATTCCAACCAAAGCGCGACTTTTGCGCCAAATAGCGAGCCGGACGGCGCGACTTTTGCACCGAGCGACCAGGGTAGCGCGACAAGCGGCGTGCCTAGCTTCACGGCAAGCGCAAAACGTCCCGTAAACTCGGCGCAAAACTTCGGTGCCGGCGGTGCAGCGAAACAAAGCCCTGACGCAGGCGGCGAGATCAAACCGGGCGCAGGCGGTGCGGCGGCGCAGGCTCAAAATTCTAGCCCGTCCGTCAAAACGAGCGCTCAAAATGAAATTTACGAGAATTTTTTAGCCAAAATTTACGACCGCGATTACGATCTAGGCGAGAAATTTAGCAAGTGCGTGGAATTTTTAAAGTTCGAGCGCGGCACGCTGTATCTGCTCTCGCGCGCGCAGGGACAGGACAGAGAGTATCTGCGCAAGGGCTCGCGAGCGATAAATAGCGTGCTAAAATCACTTTTCGGCGAGAGCGCGGCCATCAAGATCGAGCAAGGCACGTTGCAAAACGGCGATGATCCCGCCCAAAGCGAGCGCGATCAGAATTCCGCACGTGGCGCAACCGCTACGCAAAGCAAGAATTCTACGCAAGGCGCGGCTTTCGAATCCGGCGCCGATACTGCGCGCCCGAGAAATTCGACCTCACAAAGCCCTGCAAATCCCACGGCACAAAATTTTACTGAAAGCTCCGCCCTTAGCAGCGTGCAAGAAGATCCCGAATCTACGCAAACGGGCGAGCAAGATCATAGGAATTTAACCGGCGTGCAAGAGAGCGAGCAGAGCTGTGCACTGCAAATAAATTCCGCCGCAGATGAGGCGCAAGCCGCAAAATTGCAAACTGATGCGGCAAGAAATTCCGAGCAGCAAAATTCGAAAAATTCTACGATGCAAAATTCTGCACAGCGAAATTCCGCGACGAATTCCAATTCGCAAAATTCCGCTTCAAATTCCAAGCTGCAAAATTCCGAAATTTCTGCAGGAGATGACGACGGAGGGAAGGATGATCTGTTAAGATCTACCGATCCGCAAAACTACGCCGTAAAGCCCCGCGATACGAGTAAGAGCGTGCACGCCGCCAAGGCAGGCCTCGCCGAGCTCGCAAACGGCGCGCAGGACGGCAAGGAAATTTTGATCTCCGAGATAAATAGGCTATTCGGCGAGCCCACCAAAATCACAGAATAGCGCTCACTGCGGATTAAATTTATCTCCGCGCCGCGCCATTTTAAAATTTAAGCAAGTAAAAACGATATCGAAATTTACGCGACGAAGCTAGCCTGCGCGATTTTAAAATTTAAGCGCGCAAGGGCGGTGTCTAAATTTACGTGACAGACCAAAGTCGCGCGATAAATTTTAAAATTTCGCGGCGCGCGGACAGGTTTTAAAAGCCGAGCTTTAAATTTGATCGTCAAAGCGCGCTTTAAATTTAACCGCGCTGGCGATCTAAAAATTCATACGCCGCGACAGTCTAAATTTAGCGCGCCGCAGGTATCCGCGCAGTCTGTCCCGTGCGAGCTCAAAATCTAAATTTACGCGCGCTCTCTGCAGCTCTAAAAATAAAATTTTGCGCGTCTGTATTGCAAATATAAAATTCCGCGCTCATCGACGCCTACGCAATACGACTTTAGCCATACCGCGCCCTCGTTTTGATGCGCTCTCTTAAACTTTCATAAAACTTTGCGATACGATTTTGCCCGCAATCTGCGCGGCTGCTCGTACAAAAACGCGGGCGCCGATCGCTCGCGGGCGCCGTAAGTCAAAGCCAAATTTCGCCAGAATAAAACCGCGGCGAACCGAGGCGCCCTGAAATTTTAAAAATTTATCTCGCAAACTGGCTGCGGTTCGCGATGCGCGCTTATGAATTTTACGCGAGCGCGGCGGGCGAATTAGCTAAAATTTAGCGCTTTTGGTGTAGAATTCGAACAAATTTCAATCCAAAGGTCATCAAAATGCGCGGATATAAAATTTTCTCCGGCACCGCAAATCCCGAATTTGCCAAAAAAATCTCCAAATATCTCTCGCTGCCGCTTAGCGAGTGCGCGATCAAAACCTTCAGCGACGGCGAAATCAGCGTCCAGATCGGCGAGAGCGTGCGCGGCAAGGACGTCTTCGTCATCCAACCCACATGCGCGCCCGCAAACTCCAATCTGATGGAGCTTCTGATCCTAACCGACGCGCTGAAGCGCTCCAGCGCGAACTCGATCACGGCGGTAGTGCCCTACTTCGGCTACGCTCGCCAAGACCGCAAAGCAGCCCCGCGCGTGCCGATCAGCGCGAAGCTCGTGGCAAATATGATGCAGACGGCGGGAATCGACCGCGTCGTCACGATGGATCTGCACGCGGGGCAGATACAGGGCTTTTTCGACGTGCCCGTCGATAACCTCTACGGCTCGCTGATATTTTTAGACTACCTGAAAGAGAAAAATTTAAAAAATCCGATCATTGCCAGCCCCGACGTGGGCGGTGTCGCGCGCGCCAGAAGCTTTGCCAAAAAGCTCTCGCTCGATCTCGTCATCGTCGATAAGCGCCGCGAGGAGGCGAACAAAAGCGAGGTGATGAACATCATCGGCGACGTCGCAGGCAAGGACGTGATCCTAATCGACGATATGATCGATACCGCGGGCACTATCGTCAAGGCCGCGGGCGCGTTTAAGGAACAGGGCGCGAAGAGCGTCAGCGCGTTTTGCACGCACGCCGTGCTAAGCGGCCCGGCATATGAGCGCATCGAAAGCGGCGCGCTGGATGGCCTCGTCGTGACCGACACGATCCCGCTAAAGCAGGAAAGCGACCGCATCAAGGTAATCAGCGTCGCTCCGCTCTTCGGCGAGGTCATCAGGCGCGTATATCACGACGAGAGCGTAAATAGCTTATTCAAATAAAATTTTAAAATTTAAAGCGTGGCGCGGTTTGTTTTAAACAGCCGCAGGAATGCGAACAATAGGCATCTTATAATAAAAGATCTCGGCTCAGCCGCAAGTCAAGCGCTTACGCCCGCGAGCTCTAAATTTACAGCATTTGAGCTCGCTGTGATTTGACTATTGCGAACAGAGATATTTAACTGCGACGCGAAATTTAGCTTCTACGCGACAAATTTAATTTATGCATGACGTTTACTCCGCGTGGCGGAAAATTTAACTGCAACTACAGAGCAAATTTGCCGCACCAACCGCTGTAAGTCGCATTTTAATCCGCCGCACTAACTCCGAAAAACTGCGTTTTAAATTTGCCGTAAAATTTTCTGCATATTTGATGAGATCGCGCAGCGCCGCTACGCTTTAAATTTATGATAATTGCCGCGCATTCGCCATCTGTCTTGTGTGGCCGAGCTTCTGTAAAACTCGCACCCGCTAAATCGTAAAACCGCGTTTTTAAATTTCGCCGCGAAATCCGCAGCACGCACCAGCAAGAATGCACCCGCCGATTACCATTTTAAATTTATCGTCGAAATTTCTTTATATTTTAGAGCATTGCAAGGCTCGAAATGCCGTATTTCCCAAGCGTTCACCGTTCTTAACGGAGTATCTTCGCCCGCAAAGCCTCTGTAGTGCTTTATTGTGATATTAAGTTCGTCGGCTAAATTTCAATCCTTTAAATTTGAAACCCATTTAAATTCTAAAGCCTATTCAAATTTGAAATTTAATCCGAATTTGATCTGAAATTTTATAAAATTCCACCGTTTTAAACGGGCTTTAAAAGCGTGCAAAGAGTCTTGCAAGCCCGAAAGAAAGGAGGCTTTATGCCTACTTTTAGCACCAAAGACTACAAAGCCGCCCTTCGCAACCGCAGCGCACGAACCACGAGCGCAGGCGGATTTAGCGTCAAAAACGACAACTCCTTCATCGTGATCTTCGTCATTGCGATGATGGTCTTTATATTTTTTTACGGCGTGTCGGCCGGGCTTGATTTAGATGAAATTTTTTTAGGCAACGGACGCGGTCGCGGCGGAGGCGGGATTTTGGGGCTTTTGATCGCGGGCGTAGCTTGGTATCAAGGACGCGACGGCGGCGGGCTGTTTAAATTTAGCGACCATGCGATCACCTTCGTCTCAAACGAGCGCAAGAGCGAAATTCTGCTCTTTAATATCGACTACGTTAGGCTCACGCCAGGCTTTTTGCGCACCTGCACCGGCTACACGGCGCTTAGCCACTCCCGCTACGTAAAATGCGAGCAGTTCTTCACATTTGGAATCGGATCGATCATCGTGCTGTGGCTAGTCGGTATCGCCATGAGCGAGCGCGTGGGGATGGCATTCGTGATAATGGTCGTGGGCGTCGTGATCTTTATCTTCGCCAAGGCGCTTTCGTCGTGGCGGCTAAACGGCGACTTTCACGACATCTTGCTGCGCGACACCGTGCTGATCCGCGGCAAAGCTCTGAACGACCGCGTGCTGTGGTTTGCGATCACGCCCGGTCGCAACGACCGCCGCAGGCTGCGTGCCTACTTCAAAGAGCATCTTGACTTCGACATCGACGGCGGCTGATTTTGGTTTAAAATTTAAAGGCTTGAGCGCGGATAGAGTAGCAGAATTTTACGACGCAAAATTTTAAGAGGAATTTCACTCGACGGAATTTTGCGATCTAAATTTTACCGAGCAAAATTCTAAGGCTGAAAATTTTAAGATATAAAATTTACGAAGCAGAATTTCACGGCGTAAATTTTAAAGCCCCAGAATGCACGGCGCGAGATTTGCAGCTCTATACGGCAAACTTCACCTCGCTTAGCCGCCCCAAATTATCAAACAAAAAGAGCGCATCCTTTTTAAAATTCGCCGCGATCTTGCCCGCCGCTTCACTAAATTTCGTGCCGTTTCTAAGCAAAAGCGCCCCCGATAAAACGGCGTGATTTAGCTGAAACGCGCCTATGTAATCGCACGCCAAAGAGATGAGCCCCCTTGCATCCATGCTGAGCTTGATCGTGCCATCAGAGCTCACACACTCGCCCGCCGCAAACGCCACAAACACCGCTCCACCTGCGTGCGGACAGCGGTAGTAACATACCGGTTCCTGCGACAATCCGCACGCAATCGCGCTTAGAGCGTGGCCGTTTATCTCCGCGCTTAGTGCGAGCTTAGGCGTGCTAAGCTCCTCTAGCCCGTGCCGCAAGCCGAAGTCGCGCACATCTCGCGCAAAGGCAAGTGGCCACTCATCGAGGCGTTTTATGTTCTCGTACCCCCACAGCCACGTGCGGTTGTCGCTTGCTTCGCTACCGATACACCAAATGGCGCGCGGCGCATTATCGCAGAAACTGATCTCACCGTGCTCAAAATCCACAGAGCGACGCCTGCCCTTTACAATCAGCTTCGAACCCGCCTCTTGCGCCCTTGCGCCGCAACCCAAACACGCCGAAAACAGATCAATAAAGCTGCTCTTATCCACGCCTAAGCGGTCTAAAAATTTCATTTTTCTCCTTTTACCGCGCCGATAAATTTAGCGCTTTTGCGGGATTTATCGGCGCACCCTATTATACGCCACGCACGCTGTTTTGCTATAAAACACTCGCGCTATGGAAATTTCATGCGGCGCGCAGGAAAATTTAATCAAATTTTATAAAGTCGCAGCGGGTAAAATTTCATAGCGGGCGCCGCCCGGATAGAATTTTGCAGAAGGCGACGGGCACGGCGAGTGCAACTGTAGGAGATGACGGGCGCGACCGCAATGATTGACGGACGGTAAAAATTTAAACCGCTCGCGGAATGTTAAATTTGAAAGATGAAATTTTAGCCTAACGGCATGCGGCAGAATTTTACGACCGAGCAGCGAGCGTTAGAGCTTAAAGCGGCACAAAATGGGCGCGCAACAGCGAATGTATCAGCTCAGGCGGCAAGCGATAGTTAAAGCCGTGCGGTCATAAAATTTAAATCGCCTCTTATGATCGTGAAATTTCAAAGACGAAATTTCATACCGAACGACGAGCCGCTAAATTTAAACACCCGAGCGATCGTTAAAATTTAAAAGCAAATTTTACGACCGCGCGGCAAAAGATAAAATTTAGATCACCCGCTCAAGCATAAAATTTAATCGATCTTCAGCACGCTCAAAAACGCCTCGCTCGGCAAATTTACCCTGCCGATCGCCTTCATACGCTTCTTGCCCTCTTTTTGCTTCTCGAGCAGCTTGCGCTTGCGCGTAATGTCGCCACCGTAGCACTTGGCGGTCACGTTTTTGCCCATAGCGCGGACGTTTTCGCGTGCGATGATCTTGTTACCGATGCTTGCTTGGATCGCGACCTCAAAAAGCTGTCGCGGCACGATCTCCTTCATCGCTTTGACGAGATCGCGCCCCTTGGATTCGGCCTTTGAGGCGGGCACGATGATCGAGAGCGCATCGACCGCTTCGCCCGCGACGCGAATATCGAGCTTTACGAGATCGCCGCGCCTGTAATCGATCGGCTCGTAGTCAAAGCTCGCATATCCCTTGGTGCAGGATTTAAGCTTGTCGTAAAAGTCCATTATGATCTCGTTTGTAGGTACGTCGTATTCGAGCAGGACGCGCCCCTCCGTGATGTAATCCATCTTGGTTTGGATGCCGCGGCGCAAATTTAAAAGGCTGATGAGATTGCCCAAAAACTCGCTCGGAGTGATGATGGTCGCCCTGACGTAGGGCTCCTCGATGCGCTCGATGAAATTTGGCGCGGGAAGCTCGCCGGGGCTGTGTATCCGCACGCACGAGCCGTCCGTGAGATACACGGCATATGTGACGGTCGGCGCCGTGGCGATGAGATCGAGATCAAACTCGCGCTCGAGCCGCTCTTTGACAACCTCCATATGCAGTAGTCCCAAAAACCCGACGCGAAAGCCAAATCCTAGCGCGAGCGACGTTTCAGGCTCGTAGCTAAGCGAGCTGTCGTTTAGGCTGAGCTTGTCCAAAGCGTCGCGCAGATCTTCAAATTTATCAGTCTGCACGGGATAGATGCCCGCAAACACGAAAGGCTTGGCCTTCTCAAAGCCGCCCACGGGAGCGGCGGCGCGATTTTTAAAAAGCGTGATCGTATCGCCCACCTGCACGTCGGCGACGTTTTTTAGCCCCATCACGACGATACCCACTTCGCCGCTGCTAAGCTCGCGAGTTTTGGCGGGCGCGAGCGGGTTGGGATACATCAGATCAAGCACCTCGTGGCGGTTCTCGCTACCCATGATATAGACTTCGTCGCTCTTTTTCAGCACGCCGTCGTAGAGCCTAACTAGAGCGAGCGCGCCTAGGTAGTTATCAAACCAGCTGTCGTAGATGAGCGCCTTAAGCGGCGCGGCATCGTCCGTTTTGGGTGCCGGGATGCGAGTGATTATCGCCTCTAAAAGCTCTTTGATACCCGCGCCCGTTTTGGCGCTGACCTCGATCGCACTGCTGCAATCAAGCCCGATGACGTGCTCGATCTCCTCTTTTACGCGCTGCGGATCGGCGGCGGGCAGATCGATTTTGTTGAGCACGGGGATGATCTCGAGATTGTGCTGCAGCGCGATATAGACGTTTGCGATGGTCTGCGCCTGTACGCCCTGGCTCGCGTCCACGACGAGGATCGCCCCCTCGCAGCTAGCCAGCGAGCGCGAGACCTCGTAACTAAAATCCACGTGGCCCGGGGTGTCGATCAAATTTAAAACGTATTTCTCGCCGCCAAGCTCATACTCGAGCCGCACGGACTGCGCCTTGATCGTGATGCCGCGCTCCTTTTCGATATCCATCGTATCCATGATCTGACTGCTCATCTGGCGCGCCTCGATGGCGTTGCACTCGCTAATCAGACGGTCTGCGAGCGTGGATTTGCCGTGATCGATATGCGCAATGATGCTGAAATTTCTGATATTTTTTGTTTTCAAGTGGCTTTCCTGATGAAATTTTAAGCCGCATTGTGCCGAAATTTCATTTAAAAACGGGTAAATGAGCAGTGGAATTTATGAGGCGAAATTTATACGGCGACTCTAGGCGGATTGGAATTTTACGAAATAAAATTTTGAAGTATAAGGGGGAATGCGGACGGCTTTGAGCAATAGAATTTTAAGTTTTATCGGCGGTGCGTTTTACCGCGATATAATTTTAGGACAAGGGTTGGAATGCGGAATTTTACGAAACAGAATTCTGCAGCTATGTTTCGGGGCAGAAAAATTCTAAGTGATGAAATTTTACGGCGAATTTTACGCGGTCGCGCCATACAAAGCTTGCAACGCCAGCAATCTAGAATTTTGTAAGATAAAATTTAACTGCAAAATTTTGCTTTGGAATTCTACTGCTTGAAATTAGCGCGTAAATTATATGTCATTACGACGCGCCAATCTTAGTAAGTAAAATTTACCGCCAAGTTTCGCAGCAAAATTTCGCAATTTAAAATTTCAAAGAAATTCTATCTCATGGAATTTACAGACAAAAATTTGCAAAGCAAAATTTTAAAATATTTGTTGCCAAGAAAACTAAAATTCCGCCCATAAAAAAAGGCTAGCCGGGAGGCTAGCCTTTGTGTTGCGAGTTTAACTCGGATACTACCAATCAGTCTTTTGATTGTAGATATCGCGAACATCGCCAGAATCTAGAATTCTAGTCGAAGTATCGCTAGTACTATTGTCTGACGAGCTACCACCAGCGAACGATCCTACATCATCCGCTATGCCCGATTTAACCTGACCTTCACCGCCCCAGACCGTAGGTTTAGACTGCTTTATATGTACACGAAGAGGATTATAATACTGTCGTACGCCTGGATACTTTTTAGAGTAGGCTCCTCCATCATTTGCAGTAAACATAGTCTTATCATTTAAGGCTGGAGTATGAATAAGCCATGGATTAGTAATGATACGTATTGTAGCATGACCGGCCGCATTACTGCTGATAGTTATATTCTCTTTACCCTTTTTTACTTTTTTTTCTCTTCCAATATTTACTTCTACGTCGCCTTCCTTAGCCAGACTGTCATAGGCGCTTACAAACTCTGCACCTATATCTTTTAAAGTAGCCTTTGTATTTACTACAAACTTCGTAAAATCAATCAAGCTACGATCTTCAGCCGCTAGCACGGTAAATATATTCGAGCCTTTAACCTTATTCGAAGAATCGATAACAACCGGGGCTTCATAGGCAAGATTTTCATTAGGCGCAGGCATATTCGAACACTTATCAATTCTGCCACAATAAATCTGCGTATAAATAGGAACAGATATTGGAGTCCCAGTAGTAGCTTGCTGCACTATAGCTCCCAAACTTTTATCGTACGATGTACCATAGACAAATAAGGCGTAAGTGCCTACATTGTCACTATAATCTGTAACGGTCTTGCCGGTTGCGTAAGTTTTGCTATTAGAATTAGCAGCGGCTATATAAGCAGCCTTGTTTTCGACGCTTACATTTTCAAGTTTCATCGTATCTTTAGCCTTTCTGGTAATGAAAGTATCGAAATCTTCCCGGGATAGTTTTATATCTTTCTCATTATACGACTCAGAAGCAGTATCCGGTATAGCATTGTATGAGCTATCGAATTTCGATGGCCAAAACTTTCCGTAAGTATTGAGAGCATCTCCATCTTGGATGTTGAAATCACTAGCGTAGATGAGTACTGGAGTGCTAGGGGTTTTATGCATCCTAGCGAAGTTAAAATACACGGTCGAGTCGGGAGTTTGTCCTTCTCTAAATCCTTGCGCCAAAATTCTGAATTCATTTGACTTCGAGTCATAATTAATTCCTGTACCGCCTTGCGGTCTATTGATAAGCCCGCCTCTTAATGAAGCATCAGAGTAGTAATTAAGAGCTATTTTAAGCGGTATAGGTAAGCCATAACCAGCATCACCGCTAGAAGCGGCTTCCTCCCAGTCTGGCATCTCATCAGTTTTAGAAGAACCCTTACTGCTTCTTACGTTATATTTATAGCATCTGCTATCATATCCAGTAGAGCCTAAGCATACGTCAGAATCTTTAGCAAAATACTGCGTATCGCTAGGGATCTCGTATTTAACGGCAGGTTTATCAGGATATGGCGCATAATTCGTAGTTTTACTAGTCTTGCTAGCGGTAGCTGTGGAGCAACGCCCATCGGTACTATTGTTAGCGCAATCAAATCCGAAATTTAACTTAAAGTCAAAGTCACTTGAGAATCCACACACGGCCTGAGACTTACCACCAACATCTTGCTTATATCCGTCATAAAGCGTAGCGATGACATCCTTATAAACTTTGTCAGATAGATACGCTACTGCATTGACCTTAAGCTTAGCTAGCTGACTTATCTGATGCGTCACCGCTAAATTCTGGCTAGAATTTTCGTCAGCATATACTACGACATCGTTTTCGATGTCCGGAGCGTTGAAATATGTATACGCAGATATTCCACCCGAAATATTATTATCACCTACACCCCTTGTCACGCCGTTATCAAGGCTTGTGAGAGATACTCTGATACGATCCGGTCGGTAGCGCAATACAATATTATCATTTATCGCTTTATCTTTATTGGCAGCAAGTCTCATACCGACGTCGCAACCTACCATACCTTTGGCATCAGGAGTATTGCTAGATGAATTGATGATACATTTAGCGCTCTTCCACTGCTTAGAATACGTCTGATCAGAGTAAGCGTCAGTCCACGAATTATCATAGATGTTTACGAGTACATCGCCGACATTATAGTAATTAAAAATTTTATCGGCATCTTTACCTATGGTTTCAGTATAGATGACGGCATAGCTTTTATCTTTTGCCTCAGGATTTTTTCTAGACTGGGTCATAAGATATGCGCCTTGAACATGACCTTTACTATCAAATTTTGCAACGCCCTCCGTCTCTTCGATATTTCTAGCGTTAAAATTCGCCCATAGACTTACGGCATTTTTATCCCATACTCTTCTAAATGCTGTGTCAAATTTCGAGCTTGTGCCATTTAATACGCACGAGACATCATCGCTCTTGCCAAAAGAGCCTTTTTTGATGGCTTCCGGATCAATCTCATATTTGCCTGTTTCGGCATTGTATTTAGCACCGGAATATTCCACTGCGGTACCGCCATAACAACTATCTTCTTTAACGCCACGTTTTAATGTAGTGGAAGCATTCTTTCTATCTACATAATAGGATTGAGTAGAGACATTAGCCGCGCATTCATTAGATATAAACGGACGCAAGTAGGTTTGAATACCGCGGATCTTGGTTGATATATCTTGAGTATCATCAGAATCCGCGCCATAGCTCTTACGTAGATGATAGCGTTGATTGCCCAAATCCCCGCCAATTTCTGCTGTGTAGTTAGGTACGCCGTTGCCGCTATAGCTTCTGGCCGATATTACATGAGCCAAGATATCTGCATTTTGTGTATAATCACCACCTACGCGCAGATTACTAGGATTAAGTACGCTGGAGCCATCACCTTTTTTAGTTATATCGCCGCTAGCGGTGGTATCTACGATCTTACTATACTTGCCCGAATCCTTCAGCGCTTTTGTATCTACATTAAAATATGCAGGGCGAAGCACGAAGTTGTCGCTACCGCATATATGGAACGAGCCGTCTTTTGACATTTGAATTCCGAACTCATCTTTAGCAGCCTTTATATTATCTTCAAGCTTCTGCAGCTCCGGTTGTATTTTATTCTCCCAAATGTCCTTCTTTTGGTTCTCGGTTAGATTTTTGTTGCACCAACCGAAATTCTCACCAGACTCACAATATCCATATCGCTTTTTAAGCTCCCATTTCTTGAGCTCCGAATAATAAGCCTTAGGATCGCTGTTATTTAAATCTTTGTTTTTTATATACTGATCTAAATCGGACCCTGAAGCAACTTGACCATCCGGACGATAGCTAAGCATAAACGTAAGACCCTGATACGCATCTCCTATCTCTATATCATTTAGCTCTAAAATACTTTTTCCTTTAAAATCCACTTCCTTATCGATAGTGTAATCGGTTTTGTCCTTCATCTTAAACGGAATTTTTAAGGAATCGGTTACGGATCGGCATGAGTAAACTGCGCTATTCCCCTTATCGCTATCGGCAACTTTATCCGAGGTAGTAGCGGCATTTCTCGCCCTGACAACGGATAAATACAATTTACCGCTCAAGTCGAATTTCTCAAGCTTTCTAGCCTCACTACCGATATATACGAGCTTGCCGGTATTCGGATCTTTTTTGAAGTAAGGAGAATTTGCGGCTGCGTCGATGTATTCCTCGCATTTACCAGTTTCATCCTTATACTTCTTACAAAATTGGCTCTCGTAATCCGGTCTAAAGATAAGTTTCGCATCAAAAGGCTTATCGGAGATTTGAGTATATAATCTATCATCGTCGTCATTTTTACTAAAATTCTTATTGACTACCTGCAAACCGCTTAAAGGTAGGATATTAACGCTTTTAGAAACCTTTGTCACGTCGCATAATTCAAGCTCGGAAGCGCTATCCATCTCTATGAAGACTCGCTGACCGCCGCCTATATCTAGGCTCATCTTATAACTTAGTGTCACGGCAGGAGCCTGCAATATGGTTGCACCCGTATTTACGGTAGCATTAAACTCGCCGTATGCCGCTTTACCTGGCTGCATTAATCCGCCTACAAGTACAGGACTACCGCCCGGTGTTGAAGAAGGAGTTAAGTCTCCCGCGCCTTGACCTATATAAAATTTCAATATATTACCGTCAAGCGCAGTAAACTGCCTATCTTTATAAATAGCCTTCGTAACGTTTGGAGTGCCACCTTTTATGACGTCTTTCATAGTCTCGTATGCACCCTTTTGACCATCGCGTAAATAGACTAGTTCATCGGCTGCCGCCGCAGGTATGGTATTTGTAGTGGTAGTGATAGGATCATTTACGACTAGCTCGTTATTTATAGTAGCGCTATCTTTGGTATAGGTAGCGCCGGCTTGACCAAAGTCGATCGATACTACCGCACCTGCTGCATCTTCGCTATCGCCGCCATTCAATCTATTTTCAAATTTCATTCTATAATAGATATTTTCACCCGCAACTACCGGGTTTTTGATCTGCTCAGGAGGTTCATGTAGTTTTTTTACATCCTCTTCGCTTCTTCGGTTACCATCATTATCAAAGAATTTAACCCAGTTAGAGGCGTTATAGACTTCATACTGATAGCACATTTGAGGGACATACAAATCGGCGGAAATAGCAATCATACTTATGAAGTTTTGATCGGCTTGACCTCCGTTGAGATCTTCATACGCCGCACCCAAAGAGATGTTTAGACTAGATTGCGCATTCTTCATCTTTGAACCGATATCGAATTCGTCCAGATCAAATCCACCTAAATAACCAGTGCCGTATGGATAGCTATACTTATAGGTGCCGTTATCATTTATAAGTAAAGCGACAGAGCCGTCGTATATATTAGCGCGATCGTTAGCTAACCGTTGATTAACCACACCGGATCCGTATAGCGAATCCATTTGTGCGGTTCCTTTGTGTTGAACTTTAAAATACTCGTCGGAGGTCATTTTTCTCTCGCCACCAAACCCTAAAAACCCTAGCTTTGCACTTACGGACCCACTTCTAGGTGTATAAAATCCATTGATGGTAGCGTTAATGTTTATAGGCGTATATCCCTTATCCCAAGGGGTGAGGACAAAATAATCGCCGTAAATAGTTACGTTTTTTGGTTTAAAATATTTATTTTTATATTCTACGGCCTCTTTATAAGTCATTTTTTGACCCGTTACGCTATCGTTAGATTGTAAATTATCTAGCAAAGCCCTTCTGGACGGGGCGGTTTTATCATATACTACGATTATTCCCCATCCGCCGTACGGCCCAAGACGAACGCTGTTGAACTCTCCATTGGTAAAATCTGCACCGCTTTGATCCTCACCATCACTCGTTTTTACGTTTCCTACAGTAAATTCAATGCTGTCGGAATAAGGTTCAAAATATTGCTTGACTAGATCGGTAATATCTTTAGTGCAGCCATATTTTAAACGCAAACGTAAGGGCTTGCGAGATTCTGCCAAAAAGTTCCAAGCAGCCGTTCCTTCGCATCTATCTCTATAAACATCTTCTATTATGCTAGCTTTACCTTTCGAGCTTTTCATTTTAAATTTCACCCGTGTATACCCCTTAGCAAAACCGGTCAATTTTTTTCCGTCTTTGCTTTTGTATTCTGCTTCGCTGTCAAAATCAGTCGTGCTGAATATATTTCCCTGCCAATAAAGTCTCGCATAGACTATATCGTTTTTAGTCACGCCCTTAGGAAGCCTCAAAACAGCTTTTGAACTATTCAAATAAAACTGTCCGTCGCCGTCATCTTTAATGTATGTGCCTTTTGCTCCCCACATGTAATCACGGCCTAAAGCAGAAGGCCAGCTTAATTTAATCACCGGCTTTCCAGTCACGGCGTAGTCTCCAAAGACGTATGTGCCCGCACCGCCGAATCTAACTATCGGCTTTTGGTTTAATTCGTCAGACGGAAAGTTTTTTATAGTGGTGAAATTATACAAACCCTCATTTCCGTTCCAAGTCCAACCACTTCTGCCTATCTTTCCGTCCAGCACGCCATCGTCACGATACTCGTTGCTTATTGGGGTAGCAGGATTTATCTTCACGTTCGACCTAACATCATCTGCGAATACTCCCGTCGCGAAACAAAACAACAGCGCCAAAATGGGCGCAAAGCTAAAACTCTTAACTTTCATGATACTACCCTCCGGTCAATAACATAATTTTTGACTATTATTTTACATTTTTTTTGCTTAAATTACAGTGCAATTTGAAAGATTTATAATTAAAATTTAATTTATTTCAAATGGGACGGCAAATAACGACAACGCGATGAAAACTTAACGATGAAAAAATTTCATAAAATATAAAAAATGCGGAAATTTATCAAAAATTTCAGCAAATTTTAAAATTCAAAAGCTCTGTTACGATTTGATGTTGAAATAAATTTTACATCCGCTACGAAAAGCCGGCTCGCTTACGGCGAGTTGAGCGCGATTTTTTGCTCACGCAACTTCACCCACATTCGCTTTACGGCTTCACTGCTCGTAGATAATTCTCGCAACAAGGCTTGTCACAACTAAAAATCGGGCGGTATTACTCTGTAAAAATTCCTAGTGCAGCGAATTAAAAACATCGCAATTTGGACTTTGCAAAAACATGACCAGCTATTTTTCCAAAGTTCATCGGCGCTATGTTATAACAGAGACGATTTAAAAAAGCACCCGATCCGAATTTCATCAGAACTCGAGCGCTTGAAATTTCAAATACCCGAATATGAAATTTAGCTAAAACAGACCGAATTTACCGTCCTTGCGCTTATAAAGCACACGCATTTTAGCGTCCATATCATTGAAAACCAAAAACTGATCGGTGCTTTCTTTAAGCTTATTTAGCGCCTCATCGATCTCTAGCGGCTTATATAGATCCAGCTCGGTAGGGACGATCTCATCAACTTCATCGTTTAAATTTGGCTTATTGGCACCGACCGCATTATCTACGGCGTTTTGTTTCATTTCGTCGCGATTTTTGTGAGAATTTACCTTATCGTGGTATCTGCGAAGCACTTTTGAGGCGCGCTCTACGATGAGATCGACGGCGGCATAGAGATCCTTATCTTTTTGGCGCACGACGATAGTGTCTTGATGCGCTAAATTTAATGAGAAATCCACCACGAAGCCCTTTTTGCCTTGCTTCTCGTCAGCAGAAATTACACAACGCCCCGAGATAATGTCGAGATTATATTTTTCTAGCGTTTCAAATGCGTTTTCGACATAATTTTTGATAGCTTCCGTTAGCTCAAACTGCTTACCTACGATATTTAAATTCATCGTCTCTCCTTTGCATTATGGTTTTTGAATAGTGCGCCTATGATATGTAATCTGTGGCCTTCCCATAACTTCTACGTTGGATTTTACTACTACATCTACAAGCGCGGCATGGCTTAGAATTCTGCCTACACTACCATTTGCAAGTCTTTCGGACGAGCCTTGCCCGAAATTACTATATGCGACGGTATGATTGCCGGGCGCACCCAGCTGTCTATCGAAATATCCGAATGTCACGGTGATGTCGAACATTTTTTCGCCTGCATTATTCGACGGATATGCTAGCGTAATCGTATTTAATGTAGGATTAGTCGTAGCCGTAGCGTTCTTCTCCTTAAGCTCAGTAGTTAGATACTGATGCTTTTGCATAGCAAGGACTGCTAACTCCGTAGCGCTCTGAGCTAGCAGTAGCGCCTGCTCTCTGCCTTGAATATTATTGACATCGCGAGCCGTCATAGACGCGATAGATAGTGCCGTAATCGCCGTAGTCGCTACAATGATGATAAAAAATATGGCTGCTACTAGAGCAAAGCCTTTTCGCATAGTTTTCATTAGTACACCACCTGTGCTTTACAAACGTTTAGATCCAGCTCTGCAGGATCAAAATTTCTGCCGTCATCCCTCATACATAGCTTAAGCGCAACGGCGCCGTTATCGTCTTTAAATCTAAATAAGCTCACGTCCTCGGCTAGTAACGCACTGCTAGCAACATTGTATGAGTTCGCATCGTTTGCAACAGTGCTCCATGGACGATAGTTGTACCGCAAAACTAGATTAAAATTCTTACTTAATACTTTACCTGCATTATTTTTCATATATGTTACGACTTGATCTGGAACAATCGCGTAGGCACTATGAGCTATATAGTACTGCTCGGAGAATTCCTGCGATTTATCGTTATTTGGATTTAATGGATATTGGTTGATAGTAATAGTTTCGCTTTCTTTATTATTGGTACCCGTAGTACTAGGAGTGCCTACGGCGATCAGCACGCGATTGCTACCGTTCACGTCGACCTTTCTATCGTAGCCAAAGCCTATACCTACGCTAGTAGGAGAGGCATCATTCGTGACGACTTTAAATATAACAGCAACCTGAGTATTATTAGACGGAGTGTTATACGCAGTAGCCCTTAAATTTCCAACTATATTAGCCACTTGGGGGAAATCACTACCTAAAGATACCATATTAAATTCAGCCCTAGTATTTCCAATGTAGCCTGCATCTTCTGTACCTGCTTTCCATTTGTCATCTCGGAGTTGAGACATCGACATGAAGCCGCTCCAACCGGGAGTTCTCTTATTTATATTTCTCGTCTCTACGCTTTGTCCGATCCACTCTAATATATCGTATTTTGGATCATCTAAAGCGCTAATTGGCACAAATTGGTTTGAGCTAAGTTCTCTGCCTATAGTAGAGCTTTTTATTCTATCTTCCAAGCGATTTGTTATTAGCATTATTGCATTTTGTGTTCTAGCTTCCAGCTGATTTACTGCACGTACATGAACATAGGATTTATATATCTTTGTGTATAGATCAGCGCCGAACATCGAGATGATACCTAATACTACGATAACAAATACAAGCTCTATAAGGGTGAAACCTTTTTTCATCTCGCGCTCCTATCGGGAATATCGTCTAGTGACGGCTGTCTGAACGCCGACGCCGATATTGGATAAAAACGCTTTTAAAACTACTGATTTGGCAGTACCATCTTTAGCTACGGCATCGTTTAGATCCGTGGCGGCAACCCTAACCATCTTTATATTGGTAGGGGAGCCATTGGCTGGTTGATCACTAAGGGTTCCGTTTATATCGGTACCCTTAGCATAATCTTCCGCAGTAAAAGGCTCTGCTACATAATCTACGTCGACATTAATTCCAGTATTAAGAATAAAATCACCCTTACTACTAGAGCCCACCAAATCACCAACCGTTATATTGGTCGCGAACTTGTCGTAGTCGTCGATATCATTATAACGACCGACTCCGAAAGAAATTCTATTATCTCCTTTGCCGAATTGCCCTTTCGTAGCCGGAGCTTGAGTGCTGACCTCGCGCTTACTAGCTTCATCTAAAATTCCCGGTCTAGCTTCCATAGTGCTATTATCCGGTAACTTTATCGACGGATTTACCGATAAAATTCTTTTCATGCAGCCAGTATCGCCTCCGCAGCTAGCATCTCCTGCGTATGCGCTATCCCACTGCGCTTTAGATATACGAGACATAAAAGCTTTAGCGTTATATACAAGCTCCTCTTTGATCGCAAGGGCATTTAGCTCTGTCGTCTGCGCGACGATACGCGGAATCGCCATCGTCGTGATCGCCAAAATCACGATGGTAAAGATCAGCTCGATTAGAGTAAAACCTTTTTTCATCTTACATCCTTTCTTTAAAATTCTGAAATTACGGAAACGCAAACTTACTCTGCGTTATCGGCGCTAATTATACTATTGTTAAACTTAAATTTAGAATTTATCGCGTAAATTTTTTCGGTTTACAAAGATTTTTAAACCCGAACGCATAAAAATTTTAAAGAAATTCCATTTTTAAATTTGGACGCGGAATTTAAGCTTGCATTTACTCAAAGACTATAAAATTACGAGCTAAATAAATTCCAAGGATTTTTTATGACAAATCTAAGTAAAATTCTATCCGCTCTCCTATTTATCGCGTTTATCGGCGGCTGCAGTGGTAAAGGCGACGGCGAGCTTTTTAACCTAAGCCCCGAGGCATGGTATTCTAAAATTTTAGAAGATATTAACAACGCAAATATGGAGGATGCCGAGAAGCACTACACCAGCTTTTCGAGCGAACATATCGCCTCTCCGCTGCTTGAGGAGATGACGCTCATTATGGCGTGGGCTTTTGTAGAGGATGAAAACTACGAGAAAGCAAACAAATACCTAGACGAATACATCCGTCTCTACGGCACGACGCAAAAGATCGAATATGCAAGATTTTTAAAGATCAGAGCAAATTTCGATTCCTTTAGCCGCCCAAATCGCAACCAAAAGCTAATGCTAAACAGCATCGACGAAATTCGAAAATTTATAGCTGAATATCCGCAGAGCGAGTATCGTCCGCTACTTGAGACGATGCTAACGAAACTACGCCTTGCCGAGCATCAGCTAAATATCGACATCAAAGATCTTTACCAGCGCACCGACCGCGAAAGTTCTGCTAAAATTTACGAGCAGCGCATCGAGGAATCCCCGCTAAACGGCACCGACGTAATTAAACCGCGCTCGCCTTGGTATCGCGCGATCTTTGAGTAGGAGGAGCGATGCAACTGATGCAAAATACAACCTTCCCTAGCGATCTACCTATCATCGTCGAGGACGAGCTATTTTTATATCCCTTTATGATAGCGCCCCTTTTCATCGGCGACGAGCATAACAAAAAAGCCCTTGATCTAGCCGCCAAAAACGAATCTATGATAATGGTTGTAAGCTCAAAGTCGGAATTTAGCGGCGATAGAAGCTTTGGCGGTATCTATAACGCAGGCGTCGTGGGCTCCGTGATGAGAACCGTGCCGCTCCCTGACGGTCGGGTTAAAATTTTATTCCAAGGCGCGCTAAAAGGTAAAATCGTAAAAGAAATTTCGCAAGATCCGCTAATCGCTACCGTCGATATCATCCATGACGAGCGCGGCAATGACCAAAAATTAGACGCGCTGGTAAGCGTGCTAAAGGAAAAAACCAAGACGCTTAGCACGCTTACGCATTTTTTCCCAAACGATCTGCTAAAGACCATCGACGACGGCACCGACGCTGCGCGCGTCTGCGATCTCATTTTAAGCGCACTGCGGCTAAAAAAGCAGGTAGCCTACTCGTTTTTTACCGAGAGCAACTTGCAAAAGCGCCTTTTCAACCTCATCAACTACATCTCCGACGAGATCGAAGCGCAGAGGCTCGAAAAGGAGATCAAAAGCAAGGTCCACTCCAAGATCGATAAGACAAACAAGGAGTATTTTTTAAAAGAGCAGCTCAAGCAGATCCAAAAAGAGCTCGGCGGCGATGCCGACCGCGACGTCGAGATCGAGGAATACCGCAAAAAGCTGGAAGCCAAAAAGCCCTATTTGGGCGAGGATGCTTACAAAGAGATCAAAAAGCAGATCGATAAATTTGCCCGCTTGCACCCCGATAGCGCCGATGCGGGGCTAGTACAGAGCTATCTGGACTGGGTTTTGGAGGTGCCTTTTGAAAAGACCGCCAAGCATAAGATGTCCATCGAGGGCGTTACCGCTCAGCTGAATAAAGACCACCACTCCTTGAAAAAGCCCAAGGCGCGTATCGAGGAGTATTTCGCGCTAAAGCAGCTTTTAGAGCTTCGCGGCACAAGCGGCAAGAAAAGCAAAGAGGACGGCAAAAACGGCGGCGCAATCTTGTGTTTCTACGGCCCTCCCGGCGTAGGCAAGACGAGCCTTGCGAACTCTATCGCGACCGCGCTTAAGCGCAAACTTATCCGCATCGCTTTAGGCGGGCTCGAGGACGTAAACGAGCTACGCGGACACCGCCGCACCTATATCGGCGCGATGCCGGGTCGCATCGTGCAAGGTCTCATCGAGGCAAATCAGATGAACCCCGTCATCGTGCTTGATGAGATCGATAAAATTTCAAGCTCATACAAGGGTGATCCGACGGCGGTTCTGCTTGAAATTTTAGACCCCGAGCAAAACTCGAGCTTTAGGGATTACTATCTAAATTTCAACATCGATCTTAGCAAGATCATCTTTATCGCCACGGCGAACGACGTATCTCTCATACCCGCGCCGCTGCGCGATAGGATGGAGTTTATTGAGCTTAGCTCATACACGCCGCAGGAGAAATTTCAGATCGCCAAGGACTATCTTATCCCTCAGGAGCTGCAACGCCACGGCTTAAAATCAGCCGACGTAGCGATAAACCCGGCAGCCCTTGCCGAGATCATCGAAGAGTACACGCGCGAAAGTGGTGTGCGAAACCTGCGCCGCCAGATCGCAGCGATCTTTCGCAAGGTCGCGGTTAAAATTTTAAAAGACAAAGAGTTTAAAAAAATCGTCGTTACGACGAAAAATTTAAGCGAATTTCTAAATAAAAAGGTTTTCGAGATCGATGAGGTCGAAAAGTGCGATCAAATCGGCATCGTAAACGGGCTTGCGTGGACCGCGGTAGGCGGCGACGTGCTCAAGATCGAAGCGGTCAAGATCAAAGGCAAGGGCGCGATGACGATCACGGGCCAGCTCGGCGACATAATGAAAGAATCCGCACAGATCGCCTTTAGCGTCGTAAAGGTGCTAATCGACGAGGGCAAGCTCAAAGCCGCTCAAGACGCGGAGAGTGGTGCGGCAAAAGCCTCGCGCGCCGGCAAAAACTCCGCATTACGCGCAAATGGCGGCGCATCTAAAAGCTCGGCGGCGCGGAATTTAGGCGCGGAGGGAAATTCCGAAAGCTCGGAGCAGATTTATAATAAATTCGATCTTCACATCCACGTGCCCGAGGGCGCGACGCCGAAGGACGGACCGAGCGCGGGCATCACGATGAGCACGGCGATCGCGTCGATTTTAAGCGAGCGCGAGGTGCGCGCCGATCTGGCGATGACGGGCGAAATCACGCTAAGCGGCAAGGTGCTGCCGATCGGCGGGCTTAAGGAGAAGCTCATCGCTGCGCACAAAGCCAAAATCGCCGAGGTTTTGATCCCGCGCAAAAACTATGAGCGCGACCTAGCAGAGATCCCAGACGAGGTCAAAAACGATCTGAAAATAACGCCGGTAGATCGGATCGAAGAGGTGCTGAAGCTGGCGCTAGTCTAAATTTAAAGCGCCGCTTTAGCCGCTTTAGTCGCGCGTTGGAGGTTAAGAGCCTACAGGAGTATCTGGGCGGCGAGTGAGGCTAAAAACTAAAATCGTCAAATTTGCGCGTCAAATTTAGCCGCCAAATTTGACGTCCATAAATTCAGCCAAATTTAGATGTTAAATTTGCATTCTAAATTTGGCTGAGCGCTACCATAGACTCTGAAATTTTAAAATCCTACCGCAAGGCGCACGGAATTTTAAAACTCTTTAGATTCCCGCTTGCGCCGTTTGCGATCAAAATATAAAGCAAGAAAATGATAAGACTAAAAGCAAGATTAAGATTGGCTGCAAGGAAGCTTGAAATCGCCTTTTTTGTTAGCCTGATCGCTTATATTTTGGCTGCTTTGAGCCTATTTATCGTGCCCGAAGACATCTTGTCCGCTCACGCAGATTTTAGAGATTTTACGGCATTTATGGCGGATTTTTATCCTGCTATAAACGTAGCGCAGACTAAAACCGCCTTTGGCGACGTAGCGTCGTTTCATCTTAGCTATTTGTGCTTTTTTATGCTAGTTTGTTTGGTGCTTGCGGGACTTTACGGCGTGGCAAAAGGAGCTACCGGCAGGCTTGAGGAAAACAAAAATAACGCCCAGGCGCTTTCGCAAGGTATTATTTTGCTTGCGCTTATCGTATGCTTTTTGGTATTCGGCGGACTTGATGATTTTTTCTCGGGTTATAGCATATGGCACTCTTATCGCCCGACACGAGAGTTCATAGCACAGGTGAGGCTAGAATTATTTTTATACTATGAAATGATCGGCTTTGGCATTGCGAATTTTTGCGTGATGATATCGGCGTATCTTATTATACAGATTTGTAGGCAGCTGCGGGCATTCATTTTGCTTAGGGCTCACCAAACGGCTGTGTTTTTCGGACGGATATTTAGGCAACACTAGCCGACTCGTTAAAGCTTGTTTAAATTTGACCGTACTCGTCGATAAATGAGCGCAAATTTAGCTCAAATTTGACGCGTGAAACGCTAAATTTAAACGGCTAAAACCATAAATTTAAGCCGCGCGGCGTATTTGCTTTAGTTTTATTCTGATAAAATTTGCTTGTAGTAGCGCTTCTTCTTTATTCGGCGAGTTTGTGAGCCGCTTTAGCGCCTCTTTGGCGAGTTTTTCGGGTTCTCTTAAATCCTTTTTCGCGCTTAACTCTTCTAGCAGCTTTACATTAGCCTTTGCCGCGCTTAGGCACAAAAAATCAAAACATACGCAAAATACGAGTAAAATCTCTGCACACGGGACGTAAATGCTAAAAATATCAGTCGAAACCAGGCGATATAAAGCGATAAAATGCGCGCTGGCGCGAACACGGCGAGGCTAAATTTAGGATCTTGCGAGCAAAGTCGGACGGCAAATTTAATAAACGCGTAAAATTTTGCCAAAACGCTGAAAGCAAAGTATCCGACTGCAGATAAAAATAGCACGCAAGCGCAGAAAAATACAACCGTAAAAGTCGTTTCGCCCAAATTCTCTCCCTTTTGTTTTTAAATTTTAGAGTTTTCGCCGTTTAACTTTGTTTAATCAAATTTAGCTTCGCTCCGCCAACTCTCGCTCAAATTTAACCCCAGCTTAAGCATAAATCTATATACTTTGGCTTTAAATTTAAGGCGGCAAATGAGATCTCAGAGCGAATTTTTTGGCGTTTTCATCACGCTTCTTGGCGGCGTATTATGGGGATTTAGCAGTGTTTGCGGGCAGTATCTGTTCACGCAAAAAGGCGTCAGCGCCGACTGGCTCGTGC
>NZ_CALKZP010000028.1 GCF_938002845.1 uncultured Campylobacter sp. | reverse complement strand
CTTAAAATTATAAAATTTTAAAACTGCTTGTCTTAGAATTTATAAGCAAAATTTCGTAAGGTCTAAAATTTTAAAATTTTAAAATTCCGTGCCTTAGAATTTCAAATTTCAACTTACGCTTTTCATTAAGATTTAGGCTAATTTTAAATTTTAGACAATGAAATTTTAAAATTATCCAGCATAGTTTCGATCGCCCGCTTCAAAGATGCGACCTGTTATAAAAATAAAGCTTACTCTACGCAAAACAAGTCTTGGCACGAGCTTTGCTTTAGCTACGCAAAACCTTAAATTTAAACCTTGACGGCAGGTAAATCTAACTGCTTACGATTATAGAATTTCAAGCGGTATTCATAGCGTTGCAAACCTACCTTTCTTATAATTTTATAGTTTGGTAAACGGATTATACAAATGAACGGTCTATAGTTTAAGATCTACTTTTTGCAATTTTATACTAATAGAAAATATTTGATATCTCGTTAAGCTATGGATTTAAGCCTACTTTTTCGTAATTTTATAAAGTAAATTTCCGATACTTTGTATGATCTGCACGAGCACGATCAGGATTACGACGGTATATGACATTATATCGGGGCGGAAGCGCTGAAAACCGTAGCGGATCGCCACGTCGCCGAGCCCGCCGCCGCCGACCGTGCCCGCCATCGCCGTAAATCCGATGATGACGATGAGCGTCAGCGTAATCGCGCCGATGATGCTAGGAAGCGCTTCGACGAACATCACGCGGAAGATTATCTGCGTCTTGCTCGCGCCGAAGCTCTTCGCCGCCTCGATCACGCCGCTATCTACCTCCAGCAGCGCGCTTTCGATGAGCCGCGCGATAAAGGGCGCCGAGCCGATAGTAAGCGGCACGATCGCCGCGGTAGTGCCGATGCTCGTGCCGACAAGAAGCTTTGTAAGCGGAAAGAGCACGATCAGCAAAATTATAAACGGAAAGCTTCGCAGCGTATTTATCGCGACGTCCAGCACGGCGTAAACGAGGCGGTTTTCGCACAGCCCGCCGCGACGCGTAAGGATAAGCACGATCGCAAGCACGAGCCCCAAAATAAACGCCAAAGCCGTGCTTACGAAGGTCATATACAGCGTCTCTAGCGTCGCGTTTAGTAGCAGCTTCGGAATCACTCCGCTAAAAAAATTTTGTATCCACTCTATCATTTATGTCCTTTCATTTTGTGCCTGTTTGCGCTATACCAGGCTTTTGTACCGCTTTAAAAAATTTTTGAAATTTTAAAATTTACGCCGCAGCAAATTTTACGCCTTAAAATTTTAGCCTTCGCGAAGTGGTAAATTTTATGAAATTTTACCGCTTAGAGCCCGTAAATTTAGATGAAATTCTATCTAAATTTAACGCGCAGCCCTTAAAACCAAAGCTAAATTTTAAAATTTCAAATCCCTGAAAATTCCGCCCCGCGCCCTCAAAAAATTTCAAATTTCTTAAATAACTCGGGCTCATCCTGCACGATGCCGCGCTCTATGAGGCTTGCTACGACTTCTCGGCTGCAGAGCGTCTCCTGCGGCCACCGGCGCGTATAGCCCTCCCACTCGTGCTTGCTCGTAGCGTCGATGCAGATTCGATCGTCCTGCGTCACGAACACGTCGCGCAGCGCATCGATGCTATTTACGATGCGCCAAACGCTCATATAGAGGTTGCTCGCGTCGTTTCTCGCATCTGTAAAAATCAAAATTTTAAAATTCTCGCTAAATTTCAAAAGCCGCCGCCAGCTCCGCTCCACAAGCTCTTTTTTGTCTATGTTTATCAGCACGAGCGGGTTTTTCGTATCGCAAAAGTGCTGCTTAAGCGCCAAAATAGCGGGCTCGCCGCTTTGAAATTTCGCTAGCAGCTCCTCGTCGCTTAAAATTTGCGGCGCCTGCGAGCTTAAATCCGCCGTCGCATCGATGCCGAGCTTGCCGCCGAAGCAGGAGTTCGGGCTTGCGTGATCGAGCTGATCGCACACACCCTCGCTAAAAACGAGGCTGCGCGCGCCTATGCGGTTTAGGACGTACTTCGTAAGCGCTTCGTACTCATCCAAGCTCGGCGCGTCTTGCGGCACGAAAACGGCGTGTTTTACGAAGCTCATCTGCCCCACGCCCCAAAACGCGTGCATGATCTGCTTAGCCGCAGCGGGGTAGCGCACGGCGATCTTAGCCAAAATTAGGTTGTGAAATACGCCGTTCTCGGGCATTTTATAATCGATCAGATCGGGCGCGCTCGTACGAAACAGCGGCAAAAAGATCCGCTCGGTCGCGTATCCCATAAATTTATCCTCAAGCGGCGGCTTGCCGACGACGGTGGCGTGAAATACGGGCGCGCGCTTGTGCGTGATCGCGCTAACCTCCATCACTGGGAATGGCTCTACCGGCGTGTAATATCCCGTGTGATCGCCGAAAGGTCCCTCCGGCTCGCTTACTGCGGGATCGACAAAGCCCTCGATCACGTAATCAGCGTCCGCGGGAACGTAAATTTCATTCGTAAGCGATTTTACGAGGCGAGCCGAGCTGCGGCGGATGAAGCCGTAAAGTAGCAGCTCAAAAATCCCCTTCGGTAGCGGCGCCTGACCGCACCAGATATAGAGCGGATCGCCGCCGATCGCCACGGATACGGGCATCTTGCGCCCCGCTTTGCGATATTCGTCAAAAAAGCCCGCGCCGTCTTTGTGTATCTGCCAGTGCATCCCCAAGCGGTCGCGCCCGTAAATTTGCAGGCGATACATGCCGAGATTTTGCGTTTGCGAGTTCAGATCCTTCGTATAAACCTGCCCCATCGTGATAAAGGCGCCGCCGTCACCCTCCCAGGTCTTAAGCACGGGAAGCTCGCCCAAATCTACATCAGCGCCCAGATGCGCGACCTGTTGGCACTCGCCGCGACCGTTAAGGCGCTTTACAAAAATTTTACGCAGCGTGATTAAGTGCGTCAAAAAATCAAGCTTTTCGCTAAAACTTTGCGGACGTTTCGGCTTTAGCAGGCTCTCGATCTCGGCGGCGATCTCGTCAGGTTCGCGACCGAGGATTAAATTTAACGCCTCGAAGGAGCCGAAAATATTGCTTAGCACCGGCGGCATCCGTTTGCCCTGCGCGTTTCGCACATTCGTAAAAAGCAGCGCTTGCGAGTGCTCGCGCTTAACCTCGATATAGCTTGCGTGCGCTATCTCAAGCTCGGTGCCGATCTGCTCCTTTACCTCGCGTAATAGCCCATTTTCGCGCAGAATTTTAATGTAGTCCATCGCCCTCTTTCAATTCAATAATCCCATAATGAGCTCTCGCCATATTATTTATCGCATGTACCGATGGCGCGCAGTATGGCGATCATCCCCTCGGCTGCGACATCGTTTACGATCTTGCCGCGCTCGTTAAAGTAATAAAAATTCATCACCCGCGCGCTAAATTTTCGCCCCGTAGGCGCGATGCCCATAAAATCATGCTTGTGAGTGCCGCTGCAAAGCCAATACACCGCCGCGCATCTCTCGTCCGCGACCATGTCCTGCATCGCCCACTGCACATCAGGGAAGCTTGCACGCATCATTTTTATGATCGCATTGTAGCCGCTGCCGCCGTAAAGCGGATCTTTCGATGCGGGCGTGACAAACGGCGCTTCGGGATCCACAAGCTCGTTTAAAAGCGCTTCGTCCGCGGTATTTATCGCCGTCTCAAAGCGCTTCATAGCGGCTTTATTCTGCTCTATTTTATCCTCGTGCGTGGTTTTAGCGCTTGATACTATCGGCGCAATAGCCGCTACTGCGCCAAATTTAATAAAATTTCGTCTTTTCATACCGATCTCCTTGAGGCTAAAATAGATTTCTTTCTTGCGGTTTTTGATTTAGAAGCTGCAAGATCGCGCTCTTTTCTGCAAAAACCAGCGCGTAGTGAAACTCCGGAAGGCTCTTTAGCGCGCTTAGCTTATTGAAGCGAAAGTCGATCTTAACGCCGTCCAATCGGTCCTCCCAGCTAGCGCAGACGATAATTTTTTCGCGGAATTTCGCCCGCAAAAAATCCGCCTCGCGCGCAAAAAGCTCAGGATCGCTCTCGGCGATAAAGGCGCGGTAGCTTCCGCCAAGCGAGCTAACGTTAAAAAATCGATCCACAAAAATGGGCTCGAAATGGCCGAATGCGCTTAAGCTTTGAAATTTAAAGGGTATGTTTTTGCGCGAGAGATACTCGATCACGCCGCATAGCTCGGGTAAAAACAGCTGCGGAAAGATTAAGCTTGAATAATAAAGCCCGCCGAAAACGAAGCTGCTGTAAAATATCGAGCCGCCGTAAAGCAGCCTAAAATCATCACTCGCGGGAATCGTGACTGGCGATATTCCGAGGCTTTGCAAAAGATCGGCGTCGGTGGTGAAGTAGGTATTTTTCTCTTTGGCATTCATCAGGCTGATAAAAAGTTCACCCTTGCTGCGCGGCGCAAACATCAAATTTTTCGGCACGCTCGTGTATCGCAAGATCTCGCTTTGCACCTCGTTTATCAGCACGAAGCCGTGCCGCCACGTCTCGCCCAAAAATTTTATCAGTCGCACGAGCGCCGAGCATAAATTTTCGACCTTTATAAAGGCGATCTCGTCGTTAAGCGGCTTGAAATTGTTATCGAAAATGATCGCATACGCGCCGTTATCGATCGCGGTGCGCACGTCGCGCTCGTTTGCGCCGAGTGCGATGAAAGCGCCCTTTTTCGCGACCTTTGCGGGTTCGATCGCAAAGCTCTCGACAGCGGAGATCGCAGGATTATTTAGCATCGTTCCGTTTACGATGCGGGTTAAATTTAATAAATTTACCATTACGACTTCCCTACGGCGGAGCTTTTGGCGGACGCGCTCTTTGCGGCGCGGCGCGGATGCTTTGTGGTAGATGCGAAGGTTGCGCCGGACGCGGCAGCGTCTTTTGCGGCGATTACGACAGGCGTAGCAGTATTTTTTGCGATACGGCGAGATTTTGCGCTCCGAGAGGCATTTTTAGCCGCTGCCGATTTTACGCTAGCTGCGGAAATTTTATTTTGCGCGGTGCTTTTTACGGACGCTGATTTTGCGACAGATACGGAAGCTGCGGCGGGCGCGATACTTTTAGTGGTCGATGCAGGTTTTGCGACAGATGCGGGTTTTTTAGCGAGCGGAGATCTTTTTGCGGGCACGGTTTTTGTCGCTGAATTTTTTTTAGCAGAGATGCTTTTGGAAAGTGAGGCGTCCTTTTTAATGCTCGCGCTAGAAACGCTCGCCGTGTGCTTTCTGTGCGGCGTAACGCCTGCATTAAAATTTTCGTTATCCGCGCTTGCGCGCTTTTTCGTGCGCTCATCCGTAAATTTATCGGTGCGAAAAAATGAGCGCACAACCGCGCGCGCGCCGAGCTTTGCACATTTTAAAGCGACGAACTTCGACAGTTCGCAAATTCCGAATGTTAAAATTTTACGCGCTGCAAATTTTAAAGCAACTCCCACACCGAGCTTCAGCGCCAATGGTGTCGCGCATACAAGTCCGCCCGCACCGATCTTTGCGGCAAGGGAGGAGTTGCGGCAAAGCTTTAAAATTTTATCCGAAGCGGCGCTTTTTTGCGCGCAGAGCCCAGCCGCGCCGTAGATAGCGAGCTTCGAAGCCTTGCGCGCTAGAGCCCTCATCGCTAACCTACGATCGCGCCGTTTTTTACGGGCGCGAGAGTGCTAAGCAGCGTAAGGCTGCCGTCCTCGGCGCTTAAAATCATACCCTCGCTGCTATGTTTAAAAATTTTAGCGGGTTTTAAATTTGCCAGCACGCAGATCTGCTTGCCGATGAGCGCGGCAGGATCGTAAAATTTCGCGATACCGCTGATGATTTGGCGCGGCCTCTCCTCGCCCAAATCGATCATAAATCGCAGTAGCTTCTCGCTGCCCTCAATGTTTTCGCACTCCAAAACCGTACCGACTTTTATAACGCATTTTTTAAAATCGTCGATTTTGATTTGAGTTTCAGATGCCGCGCCTTTGGCTTCTTGCGCCGTAGCGCCCGAGCAGGAAGCGTTTGCATTTAAATTTGGCGCGCCTTTTACCGCGACGTCTGTACCCGAACAGCTTGCAGAATTTGCAGCGCCATCCAACCTGTCGTAGTCCGCCTTCGGCATTAGCTCGTGATCGATCTTGGTAAAAAGCGGCTCGCACGGCTTAGCCTTAAAATCTAAAATTTCGCCGCGAAGCACTAGCTTCTCATAAAGCGGAGTGGATATTTCAAAGCCGAGCGTGTCTGCGATACGTGCCGCCGTCTTCGGCATCGCGGGGCTTAGCAGCACGGCAACTTTAGCCAGAATATTTGTGACCAATGCGACGAGAGCTAGCGCCTTAGCCTGTTCGCCGTTTTTCATCAAATTCCACGGCTCGTATTTCGCAATCGAAGCGTTCGCAAGAGCAAGCGCCCTCCAAAGCTCCTCCAAATATCTATTGGTAGCGACCTCCTCAAGCGCGTTAAGTGCGGCGCTCAGATAGGAGTTCGCTTCCTCGATCTCGGCGGTGAAAAATTTCATAACGTCTTTGGAATTTATGATGTAGTCCGAATATTTCGCGCTCATGCCGACGATACGGCTGAGCAGATTTCCAAGCTCGTTGGCAAGCTCGGAATTTACGCGGTTGATAATCGCTTTTTGCGAAAAATCGCCGTCTTGGCCGAACGGCACCTCGCGCAGCAAGAAATACCTAAACTGCTCCAGCCCGTAGGCGTTTGCGACCTCGCGCGGATCCACGACGTTGCCTAGGCTTTTGCTCATCTTTTTGCCGTCTCGCGTCCACCAGCCGTGAGCTGCGACGCTGCGCGGCATATTTAGCCCCAGGCTCATCAAAAACGCAGGCCAATAGACGGCGTGAAAGCGCAAAATGTCCTTGCCCACGATGTGCAGCGCGTCGCTCCAATACTCCATCCGCTCGCCGCCCGCGCAAAATCCGAGCGAGCTGAGATAATCCATCAGCGCGTCCAGCCAGACGTAAATCACATGCTTTGGATCGTTTAGCTCGGGCGGAATTTTAACGCCCCAATCAAAGCCCGTTCGCGTGATCGAAAGATCCTTCAGACCGCCTTTTACGAAGCTTACGACCTCATTTTTTTTGCCTAGGGGAAGGATGCATTTTTCGTCCTCATACCATTTCAAAAGCCGCTCTGCGTAGGCGCTAAGTCTGAAAAAATAGCTCTCCTCTTTTAAAATTTTAGTCTTTTTGCCGCAGTCCGGGCAATACTCGCCGTCGATTAGCTGATTGGAAGGAAAAAAACTCTCGCAGCTTACGCAGTAGTTGCCCTCATATTCGCCCTTATAAATGTCGCCCTTTTCATACATCTTGCGAAATACGTTTTGCACCGCCGCCTCGTGCGCGGCATCGGTAGTGCGCGAAAACATATCGTAGCTGATGTCAAACTCGTCCCACAGGTCTTTAAATTTAGCGCTCACGCCGTCTGCGTACTGCTTCGGGCTTTTGCCGTGCTTGGCTGCGGCCTCTTCGATCTTTTGGCCGTGCTCGTCGGTGCCCGTTTTAAAAAAGACCTCGTGTCCTTGCAGGCGGTAAAATCTAGCCATCGTATCGGCAATAATCGTCGTGTATGCGTGACCGATGTGCGGGACGTCGTTTACGTAATAAATCGGCGTCATTATATATTTTTTCATCATTCTCCTTGCGCTTACTTAAATTTGAGTAAAAATTTTATTAGTCCTATTGCGCGGCTGTGCCGGTATTAGAATTTAGCGTGTATCTTACGTATCCGGTCTCCGGCTCGATAGTAATACTAGCGGTCTCTTTCGCATCATTGGTAAGCGTAATAACGCACTGGCCCACAAAAAGCCTATCATATGGCACATTAGAGTTCGCTAACTGCCCCATTGGGCGACCATAAGAATCAAAGGAGATGGTGTGATTGTTTCCATTACCGCAATTAGTAAATTGTATATTTCTTATATTATATGTTGCTCCTAAATTTAGCTTTTGATTCATTCTTGCACCATCAGTATTGGCAGGTTGCCTAGCAAAGCCCGAAGTAAGCAGTTTGTTAGGATTCTGCGGATCAGCTGCCATAGAATTTAGGCTATTTGGTTGTCCGTTTGAACCCGGGAAAGCTCCGTTATCCCAATATATATTATATCGCCATCCTGCTGCAGAGCCCGGTGCTCCTTGATCGGTAAATTGAATCCTCCAAAATCTCTTAAACCAATTAGGATCGTCAGGATCGAATTTGTTATCATTCATAGCCAGCTGCTGAGTATAGCGAATATGAGCAGCTACTTGATCTGCCGCCTCCACAAGGCTATTTCGATTGATTTGAGGCACCGCCACCGCCGCTAGAATTCCAACCACCACGATGATGAAAATCAGCTCTATCATAGTAAATGCTTTTTTCATAATTTTTACCTTTCATAAAAATTTTGTTTATATTTTAACATAAAATTTTGCAATTCGCACGCCTCGCTTGTAAATATCTATATTTTGTATCGAATTTTTATGATCCGAGACATATTCCGGCTCATCCGCGTAGATAAAAGCGCCGCTTCCGCTAGGCAGTCCGTAAAATTTCAGGCGCAGGCAGAGCCTCTCGTCCTCGCAGCTTACGCTTTTTACTCCGCGATTTTTTAGCTCACTTGCCAGCTGCCTAGCTATGTCAAATTTATAGATAAAATGCCGCTGCGGCTTGTTTGCGAACATCGCCTCATACATCACATCGCTAAAAATCACTGCAAAATAGCTTACCGCTAAGCTTACCAGCGTCACACCCACGGCGATCTTGTGAAAGGTACGAAATTTAGGCAATCTAACACGGTATGAATTAAACAAAACCCGAATGATCAAAGGCGTAGCGATGACGCAATACGGCAGCATCATCTCAAGCGGCACGCGCTGTCTTAGCGAAAAAAGCATCGTCAGACAAAGCGCGCTCGTGGCGATGAACCACAGCAGGCTCTTTTCCTCTTTGATCCAAATTCTATAGATCGTATAGATGAAAAATAAAAACACGAGAGGTGAAAACGCGCCCGCAAAAACGCCCACGGTGTCTAAAAAATATCCCTTCGGCTTGCCCTCCGAGCTTACGTCGTAAAAGATCACGCTGAAGCTAAATAGCGCTATGCAAAGTAGCAAAAGCTCCTTTTTGCGCGTATAAAGCGCCCAAATTCCAAAGCCTACGTAGAGCATAAAAAACGCTCGATCGATCAAGGCGCAAACGGATAGAAGCACGAAAAGCGCGATATTGTATTCGCTCTTTGCAAAATAGATCGCCAGCAGCGTGAAAAAAACGATGATGCCCGCCGGATTTAGTAAAATCGCGCTACTCATCGACGCAGGAAGCGCCATAAATAGCGCCGTAGCGACCACTCTATCGAAGCGGCGCTTTAGAATAAATTTTGAAATTTTATAGATCATCGCGGCGTTTGCGAAGTGGATCAAAATAAACGGTATGCGCAAGGCGTAGTCGTTGCGCCCAAAAATTTCGCAGCTTAAATTTGCTATTAGCGAAACGAGGGATTTTTTATCGTAAAAAATTTCAGCCTCGTAGTAGCTGATGCTTAAATTTGAGATCGCATAAAGCAAAAATATGCCCTGAAACAGGCACATTACGGAGATTACGAAAATTTCGTTTTGATAAAGCTTCTTCACTCTCAACCTCGCTGCGGGCGCTTTAAATTTACAGCCTAAATTTTACGGCCGAAATTTATAAAATTTAAGCCGCCGAATCATTTAAAATTTAGCCGCTAAATTTAACCGCGCGCCGCTTCATTCCTCTATCGTATAATTTTCCCAAAAGAAATTTATCCACTCATCCGTCTTTGAAATTTTAAAATCGGGCTGGATGAGCGCCTTGGGTTTGTAAAAAATCACCGCCGTTTTAAGCTCTATTTGCGGAAATTTCTCCAGCAGCACGCGCTTGATCTCGACCATGCTGTCGCCGCTGTCGATGATATCATCCACCAGCAGCACGCGCTTATAAAGCTCCAGATCGGGCACGTTGAAAACGTCGATGGTGTCGAGCTTTTTGGTGTCCGCGTAGTGGATAGAATTTATCGAAAATATCGTCCGCATATCAAGCGCGTTGGCTAGCGCGTGGCCAAATGTAAGCCCGCCTCTAGCGATCGCCACGATTGCATCGGGCATAAATTCGTCCCTAACCTGCTTTGCTATAACTCTTGCGTCGCGATCCATCTCTTCAAAACTATAAAATCTCATATCTTTCCTTAAAATTTAATGCATTAAAAATACTAAAACGCTAATCGCGCCAAGCGTCAAAACGCCGAAATTTAAATCCCCTATCCTGCGCTGAGCGAGTCTAACTACGATATATGCGATGAAGCCGAAGCTTAAGCCGTTGGTGATC
Source organism: uncultured Campylobacter sp. (assembly GCF_938002845.1). Lineage (GTDB taxonomy): Bacteria > Campylobacterota > Campylobacteria > Campylobacterales > Campylobacteraceae > Campylobacter_B. The sequence goes on along the minus strand of NZ_CALKZP010000028.1, from coordinate 119,283 downwards.
GAGTAGGTAAAGGGCATCAAAAATACTATAAAAAACGCAGGGATTAGAATTCCCGCGTCGCTATAATCGATCTTGCCAAGCTCGCTAAACATTAAAACCCCGACCATTACGAGGATCGGATAGATCGCATTTGCCGGGATCGCCTTAAATAGCGGCAGCATAAACAGCGTCAGCACGAAAAACATAGCGCAAAATACCGCGGTAAGTCCCGTGCGACCGCCCGCCTCCACGCCGCTGGCGCTCTCGGCAAATGCAGTAACCGTACTCGTTCCTATAACGGCGCCTGCAACGCTGCCTATCGCATCGGAGGTTAAATTTCTAGATAGTTTTTTCATGCCGTCTTTGCTGTTCTCTCCAAAAAGCCCCGCACGGTTTCCCACGCCGGTGAGCGTGCCAATGCTGTCGAATAAGTGCGTAATAAAAAACGTGATTATAAAAGGCACGAACGCGAGCTTTAGCGCTCCGGGGATATCTAGCTTAGCAAATATCGGCGTTATGCCGCTTGGCGCGCTTACTATGCCATGCGGTGCGGGCGAAATTCCAGCCACCCACGCAACGCACGAAGTAATCAAAATGCTTAAGATAAACGCCGCCTTGATTCTAAGCACGAAAAGCACCAGCACGACCGCTAAGCCTAAAATTCCAAGCAAAACGTTTAGATCTTTTAAATTTCCTAAAGTTACTAGCGTCGCCTGACTAGGCGCGATGACGCCCATCTGTTTAAGTCCGATGAAGCAGATAAAAGCGCCGATACCCGCGCTTATGGCGCGACGCAGATCAAGTGGGATAGATTTAATAACCCAAACGCGAAAATTGGTAAACGAAAGCACGGTAAAAAGCGTCCCGCTTATCGCTACGATGCCAAGTGCACTCTGCCACGGCATCTTAGCATCCACGCACAACGCAAAGGTAAAATACGCATTTAGCCCCATGCCGACGCTAAGCGCAACGGGGGTATTTGCAAAGAGCCCGTTAAATAGCGTCGCGATTATCGTAATAAGCGCGGTTGCCGTAACCAGCGCATCAAACGGCATACCTGCGATGCTCATAATGTTAGCGTTTACCGGCACGATGTAAATCATCGCCAAAAACGTAGTAAGCCCTGCGATAAGCTCCTGCCTTACCGACGTTTTCGCGGCGGCGAGATGAAAGAATTTTTCCACTTGCTCCTCCTTTAGAATTTATTCGTAAATTTCGATCTGATTATACAAGCTGTCGCGCTCTACCGGCACAAAGCCTGCGGTGCTGATCATATCGATAAAATCGCGCTTACTCTGCCCTTTTTTGCTGCCGGCGCCGGCGCTGCTTTGAATACTTTCGTTCTCAATCGTGCCGTCAAGATCGTCCGCGCCGAAATCCTGCGCTACGAGGGCCAAGCTTAACGTCGAGGTCGCCCAGTAAGCCTTGATATGCGTGACGTTATCAAGCAGAATTCTACTAATCGCGATCGTTTTTAAAATTTCGACCGAGCCCAAAAAGCCCTTCACATCCAAGTAGTTATTCTCGCGCTGATACACGAGCGGGATGAAGGCATTGAAACCGCCGCCGTTATCGCGAGCCAGGCTCTCATCTTGCAGCGCGCGGATGCGCAAGATGTGATCGATGCGGTGAGCGCGGCTTTCGATATGACCAAAGAGCATCGTGGCGTTACTCTGGCGCCCGCGCGCATGCCACAGCGAGTGGATTTGCAGCCACTGCTCGCTTGAGACCTTGCCTTTGCAAATTTTATCACGCACATCCTCGTCAAAAATTTCGGCGCCGCCGCCTGGCATCGAATCCACGCCGCTTTGCATCATCAGCTCTATCGTCTCCTCGTAGCTCATCTTCCACTTTCGCCGCCAGTAATCGATCTCCGCCGCGGTCATCGCCTTGATGTGCAAAAGCGGATATTTTTGCTTTATCGCTTTAAAAATTCCTAAATATTGCTGCGGCGTAACGAATGGATTGTGCGAGCTTACGATATGAATCTCCTTCGTGCCGCGCGCTACCGTCTCGTCCACGATACGCATGATCTCATCATCGCTCATCGTGTAAGCGTTTTCGTTCTTACGGTGCGCCGAAAATGCGCAAAATTTACAGGTATCTGCGCATAAATTCGAAGGGTTTATATGACGATTTGCGTTAAAATAGACGTTTTTGCCGTTTTTTTCTTTGCGAATTTTAAATGCGAATTTGCCCAGATCGAAAAGATCCAAATCCCATAATTTCACGCCGTCTTCGTAATTTAATCTCTCGCCGCTTTGTAATTTTTCTAAAATTTCCATCGATTTCCCAAGCCAAATTTTGTGCTAATTATATAATTTTTTGCTTACAAAACGGATAAGCGGACTAAATTTAGAGCCGAATTTTGTTAATTTAAAATAGCGTAGTAAAATGGGCGCCAAATTTCAAATAAGGAAAGCAAAATGTGTGGAATCGTAGGCTACATAGGAAATGCCGAAAAGAAAAAAATCATAATAAACGGACTGAAAGAACTTGAGTATCGCGGATACGACAGCGCAGGGCTTGCCGTGATGGACGAAAGTGCGAATATAAAGTATTTCAAAGCAGTCGGCAAGCTAAATAATCTCGAAGAAAAGATGAAAGATTTCACTTCGCAAGGCTTTGGCGTTGCGATCGGACATACTCGCTGGGCGACGCACGGAAAGCCCACCGAGCTTAACGCGCATCCGCATTTTGGAGATTTTAGCTTCGTCGTGCATAACGGCATCATCGAAAACTACATCGAGCTAAAAGATGAGCTCGAAGCGGACGGCGTGAAATTTTTAAGCCAGACCGATACCGAAGTGATCGTACATCTTTTTGAAAAAAATTTCAAGGCTAGTAACGACGCATTTAAGGCATATGAAGCCACAATTAAACGGCTAAAAGGCGCATACGCAACGCTTTTGATCACGAAGGCAGCACCCGGCGAAATTTTCTTTGCTAAAAACGCGGCTCCGCTGATCGTCGCAAAAAACGATAAAAACGAAATTTTCTTTAGCTCCTCGGACGCTCCGCTCATCGGGCTTGCGAATACGGCCGCGTATCTGGATGATCAAATTTACGGCGTCGCTAAACTAGGGCAAATCGACATTTTTAAAAACTCTAAACCGCATAATTGCGCCTTTAGCGAGCTTCCGAAAGATAAAGGCTATGCGCAAAAAGAGGGCTTTAGATTTTTTATGGAAAAAGAAATTTACGAGCAAGCGCAAGTCGTAACCGAAGCGATGATGGGGCGCGTAATAAAGGGCGGCAAGATAAAATTTGACGAACTTGACGAGGCGATGTTTGAGGGCATCGACGAGGTCGTGCTATGCGCCTGCGGCACGAGCTATCACGCCGCGCTCGTAAGTTCGTATCTTTTCGAGCGCATCGCTAAAATCCGCACGAAAGTGGAAGTTGCTAGCGAATTCCGCTATAAAGAACCATTTTTAAACAAGAATTCCTTATTTATCGTGATCTCGCAAAGCGGCGAGACCGCCGATACATTAGAGGCGCTGCATATCGCTAAAAAAGCCGGTCTTAGGACGCTTGCGATCTGCAATGTCGATAATAGTTCGATTGTGCGCATGGCAGGCAGCGTGATCCTCACTCGCGCCGGCATCGAAAAGGGCGTAGCTTCCACGAAGGCTTTTGCGACGCAGGTTATGGTGCTATGGATGTTCGTCGTGTATCTTGCAAATCTGCGCGAAGTCATCTCGGCGCGCACAAATTCCGCTGAAATTTCGGCGATGCTTCATATCCCGCAAATTTTAAAGATCAAAGACGGCTTGCAGGATAAAATTTACCGCATGAGCAAGCACTATCTGCACGGACACGGCTTTTTCTTTATCGGGCGCGATATTTTCTATCCGCTCGCTCTTGAGGGCGCGCTCAAACTCAAAGAGATCTCCTATCTGCACGCGGAGGGCTATCCAAGCGGCGAGATGAAGCACGGACCGATCGCTCTTGCCGATTCTAATCTCTTTACGGTTGCGCTGATGCCAAAGCATTTGCTCTACGAAAAAACCAAAAGCAATGTTGAAGAGCTTGCCGCGCGCGATGCGTATATTTTAGCCATCAGCCCGGAAGAACCAGAGATCGCGGATGATTTTATCAAAACGAGCGAGCAGAGCCACGCGATGAGCGAGTTTTTTGAGATGATGATAATTTTACAAATTCTAGCTCTTGAAATCTCCGTCAGACTTGGCAATGACGTGGATATGCCGCGAAATTTAGCCAAAAGCGTCACCGTAGAATAATCGTTTTTTAAGTTCATTTTGACTAATATTTCTCATTAAAAAATCGGGGAATGTTAGTATATGAGACTTATCGGATTTATCAGAGGTGAAAATGTCATAGTCGCCACGGGCGGGGTCGAGTATAGCTACGAAATGCTAGGCGAGCGCGATCCTAGCCTAACCGACGGCGATGAAGTAAGCTTCGACACGCTAGCATCCAGCGCGATAAATATAAAGCGCGTCGAGGGCTCTAAATCCAAAGACCGCGTAACGCAAAAAGTAGCCCCACAGCCAAAAGAATCTGCAAAGCAAAACGATGAAATTTTTGGCGATAAGAATTCCGCAGAAAACAATGTATCCGAAGCGCCATTCTTTCAAAGCTCTACCGAAAATATTGCAAACGATATATCTGCCGTAAAAGAAACGAAGGTCGCAAAAAAATTTAATAAATTTAAATTTAACCGCAAAGCTAAGCCTGCTAGTGCAAAAAAACCGAAATTCTTTGGATTTGAGTTCGTCCAAACCGATGATCTACGCGAGGGCGAGAGCCTCGAAAGTAAAATTTACACCAACCCTATCCGGATGAGCGGTATCAAGGCCTACATTATGCCGCTTATTTTAATCGGCATCGCTTTGATTTTTAGGGCCCAGATCACCGAGTCGCTGCTGTCTTTTAAGCAGATCGAAGAGTATGTCAATCAAAACACCGTCTCGCTTACCTTTGATTTGTTTATATATCTGATTTTTGCGCTAAGCTACATCCTGCCGCTAAATCAAGTATTTATCTTCCTGTCGGCCGCCAGGCACGATCAATACGCAGTGCGGCAGATCACGAGCTACAATATATTTTTGATAATCTGCGTCGTCGCCACGGTTTTGCAGAACGAAACCATAGGACTTGACGCCTACATAGCGATCTTTAGCATCGCCGTGGCGCTGTTTGGGCTGCTGTCGTATTGCTATAAGCTCAAGGCGTTTTTGTATCTCATCTTCACGACCAAGGGCTCCTTGCCGTTTCTCATCGCGCTTGCGGTGGAGCTTTGCGCTATTATCGCAATCGGCTTAATGGATGCATTTGCGGGGCTTCCGACACAGATCGCGCAAAGCACCGGCATAGATTTTAATACTATGGCGTGGAAACACATCGTTATTTTCGCAATCTCCGCGCCGTTTTATATATTTTCGTTCATCTGTTTGCGCCGCATAAAAAAGGCTAAAATTTAAGCTAGCGCTCGCGCAACTAAATTTAGCCTTTTAAATTTAGTGGAGCGAGAGTTTCTGCCGCCCATAGATTCATGAAATTTAAATTTAGCCCTCTAAATTTTAACTGGGGCTAAATTTTGCCTTAACGCGGTTCATTTCAAAAAGCCTACCGGCACGCCCCGCTTCATTAAAATTTTAAATTTCGCGCTATAAGCTCCTCGCTCCGCAGCTAATTAAATTTCATCGCCCGCGCATCTTGTCGCGTTTAAATTTAGCTGCCCGCACGCCGTATTAAATTCCGCCCCGTCACCGCAGCTACGGCGTAAAATTTGACTAGCATATCAAATTTAAACGCCCTCGCCTGCTGAAATTTAATCTCGCGCCGTGCTTCGTGCGGCGTAAAATTCACGCCTAAACTCCGCAAACCGCCCTTGCACGATCGCCTCTCTCATATCTGCGGCAAGGCGCAGGTAATAGTATAGATTGTGAATGCTCGCGAGGCGGTAAAAGCTAAGCTCGCGCGCGCGAAATAAATGATTTAGATAGCCGCGGCTGAAGCGCTTGCACGTGTAGCAGTCGCAGTGCGGATCGATCGGATCGTGATCGCTGATAAAGCCCACGTTTTTGATGCTGATCTTGCCGAAGCTCGTAAATAGCGTGCCGTTGCGCGCATTTCGCGTAGGCATCACGCAGTCGAACATATCCACGCCGCGAGCGACGTTTTCGACGAGATCTTCGGGCGTGCCGACCCCCATCAAATATCGCGGGCGCGCCGCATCGACGTATGGCATCATAGCTTCTACCGTGTCGTACATCAGCTCGTTTTTCTCGCCCACGCTGAGCCCTCCGATAGCAAGCCCGTCAAAGCTCATCTCGCACAGCGCTTCGGCGCAAAATTTGCGAGCTTGCGGGTCGGTGCCGCCTTGGATGATACCGAAGATGTTTTGATGCGCGTGCAGACCGCGAGATTTCATGGTCTCGTGATAATCTATCGCCTCGCGAGCCCATTTTATCGTGCGCGCGACGCTTAGATCGACCCGCTTTTTAAGCCGCGATCTATCATCGCAGCTCAATGCGCCAGGCTCGCGCGGCAGCTCCACCAAATCGTCCAAAATCATCATAATATCGGAATTCAGCTCATACTGCGTATCCAGCACCGAGCGCGGCGTGAAATAATGCATACTGCCGTCGATGTGGCTTTTAAATTTTATGCCGCCCTCGTCGTTTTTGGTGTTTGCGCGCAGGCTGAAAGCCTGAAAGCCACCGCTGTCGGTCAAAAAGCTGCGGGGAAATTTCGTAAATCCGTGCAGCCCGCCGAACTCCGCCACTATCCGCGAGCCCGGACGCAGATACATATGATAGGTGTTGGCGAGGATGATCTGCGCGTCCAGGAGCCGCTCTACGTCCGTCGCATCGAGCGCCTTGACCGCGCCCACGGTGCCGACCGGCATAAAAACGGGGGTACGGATCGTGCTATGCGCCGTGCGGATCGTGCAGGCGCGCGCCGCGCCGTCCGCGGCGTCTATCGTAAAATCCATCTTGATCCTTTAAATTTTGCTTCTTGCGCGCACTCGGCGCAAAATTTTAAAAAGCGATTGTAGCGAAATTTAAATTTGCGGCAGGTAAAGGCTGGTAAATTTATAAGGATTTATGAGGCGTTTGGGATCAAAATTTCGGTAACGGATACTGCCCGCAGCCGATAAACATAAAATTTATCGGCCCGCTTATAATGAAATTTAATCTAGCGATGCAAATTTGACGGGACAGCGGCATTAGATCGCGGCGCGCTTTATATTATAAATTTAAAGATGCGCCGAGATAAAATTTCGCACTTATGAAGCAAATTTTATAGCTATAACGCTACCATTAAATTTCTCCGCACCGCATGAGTCGGCAGCGCCCTTTAAATTTGAAACTTCGCTCTTTTCATCGCGCGCGCTAGAAAATCCGCTAAATTTATGACCATTACGGCCGCACAGCTGTTTTTCGCACGGCACGCCGTCGCCGTCGCCATCGGTATGCTGGGTGCCGCCCTCCTGAGCCCTGCCACACTCTCGCAGATACCGCGTCGCCTCTTCGCAGCTGCTAAACTGCGAGCAATAGGTCTTGGCGTTGCAATCAAGCCCCAAAGCAAGACTAGCCAATATCGAAAACAATAAAACTAATTTCATCGTCTCTCCTTAAAATTTTGATGGAATTGTATGGATAAATAGATAAATAATTAATAAAATAGTAAATTTAGTCGCAAACGGCGCAAATTTCACCGCTTGCGACGTTTCATTCGGCGGCTGCGTTTAAAGAAATTTAGCGGCTTTAGAGTTTATCTTTGCACTTTCAAAAGCCGCGACGCACTATGCCGCTAGGCGCTTTTGCGCACGCGAGGCTTTCTTTTCGCGGGAGCACTTTTTGCAGGAGCGCTTTTGCCGTCCGGCAGATTTTCCAAGGCTAAATTTGCTACGGATCTCTTTCTGCCCTGACTCTTTGCTTTTCTATTTTGCAAAAACTCGCTGTACGGCGAGCCGTAAAGGCTAGCGTGCCAGATCGCGCATCCCAGCATCACTAGCCCGGAAATTTTATGCAGCTGTGACATGCGCGAGTTCATATTCAGCGCGGTTAGAGCCGTGATGCCCATACTCACTCCGAGCGCCGTTTTAGCTGCTTTGCGCTGAAAATTTAGATCCAAAATTTTATCTTCAATGCTCAAATTTTACCCCTTTGATAGAATTCAGTAGTAGGCCTATCGTCGTGCCGTTATGCAGCAGCGCCGTAGCTACGGGACTTAGCGCGCCAAAGGTCGCCAAAAATAAAATGATCGAATTTATCCCCACGGTGGCGTTGAAATTTCGATTTACGAGCCGCAGTGTGTCGTTAGCCAGCGCCTTTACCTGCGCGACGCCCTCGATGTCGTTTTTCAAAAGTCCGATCTGCGCGGAAGCCTTGGCGATCTCTGCGCCGTTTAGCATGCTGATGCCGATGTCCGCCTTCATCAGGCTCGGCGCGTCGTTTATGCCGTCACCCACGAAGACCACCTTTCGCCCCTCGGCTTTTAACTGCTCTAAAATTTCGGTCTTTTGCGTCGGCAGCAGCTCGCCGTAATAGCGATCTACGCCGAGCTTTTTGGCTACGGCGTGGGCTTTTGATTTTACGTCTCCGCTTAGCATGACGATCTGTTTAGCGCCCAACTCGCGGAGCCTAGCGATGACGGCGCAGGCGTTTGCGCGCACTTCGTCTCTAAGTCCGATGAGCCCCAAAAGTCTGCCGTCAAATGCGATGTAAAGCAGCGCGAGCCCCTTTTGCATCGCAAGATCGACGGTCTGCTCATGCGCCGCAAACGAGATCATCTCGTCATCCTCCAGGAAGTGGCGCGAGCCGATGATGAGCTTTTTGCCCTCAATACTGGTCTTTACGCCGTGAGCGACGACGAATTCCACCTCGTCGTGGTGCTTGTGGATAAAGCCGTGCTTTTTAGCCGCATCCACGATCGCCTCGGCTACGGGGTGAAAGTAATGCTCCTCGGCGCTCGCGGTTAAATTTAAAATATCGTTTTTGCTAAAGCTCTCGTCAAACGATATGATCTCTGCGACCTCCAGATTGCCGTACGTAAGCGTGCCCGTCTTATCGAATACGAAGGTGTCGGCGCTCGCAAGCGACTCAAGGGCCTTGGCGCCTTTGATCAAAATCCCGTTTTTGCCCGCCTTTGAAATGCTTGACTTAAAAGCAACCGGCGTAGGTAGCTTAAGCGCGCACGAGTAATCCGCCTGTAGCACCGAAGCCACGGTCATAAAATTTCGATTTATCAGATAGGACACGCCCGCAAGCCCGAAGGTTACCGGCACGAGCTTGTCGGCTAGGTGGGTCGTATGCATGCCGATGCTGGAGCGCTCGTTAAGAGATGCCGTGATGTAGTGCTTGATGCGCTGCGTGGAGGTGTTTTCGCCGACGTTTTCCGCCCAGATACGGATCCTGCCCTCCTCCACGATCGTGCCGCTTAGCACGCTATCGCCGCGAGATTTTTTCACCGCGACCGACTCGCCCGTCATATTGGCTTGATTTATCATCGCTTCGCCGCTTACGACGTGCCCGTCCACGGCTATGACGTCGCCTGCGCCCACGACCACAATGTCGCCCACCTTTAGCTTGGAAGTTGCGATTTTGACTTCGATCTTTTTGCCGTCTTGATCTATCTCGACCCACGCCTCGGCGATGTCCGGGCGGGCTAGCTCGCGGATTAGATCGTCGCTTTTATAAACGGTGCTTTCCTCCATGTATTCGCCAAGAGCGAGCATCGCGTTGGTGCTGTTTGCAGCAAAGATATCTCCGCGCGCGAGCGAAATCCCTACAGCAGCAGCCTCCAAGCCCTTTGAAGTAAGCCCGTGATGAAAGCTTTCTTTAATGCCCTCTTTTAAAATAGGCATGCACGCCACGATGCTAAATGCGCGCGCTAAAGGCGAAGCGCGGAAGATTAAATTTCCGCCCAACGCAAGAAGCGCTAAGATAAATTCATTTTTGCTTGGCAAATTTTTATGGTTAGCGGGGATAATTGATTTTAGCTCGCTTAAATTTAAAGCCGCAAGTTGCTTTAGAATTCCTGCCTTATTCGCACCAGCGTCAAGCCTAAGGATCAAAGAGCCGATTTTAGCGTTAAATCTAGCTTCCGTTACGCCTTCAAGCCTCGCAGCGACTCTTTGCAGTGCACTCGTATCGAGCCCTTTAAAGCCCGCGACCTTTATGCGTAGTCTAGTTTTGGTCTCATGTAAAATTTTAAAATTTTGCATTGACTACTCTTGCATCTCTGCCTTGGCGTCTTCGAATCGCTCCTTCATCTCTTCGATGCCCATCTGAAACATCTCGGTGCCCTTTGCGATGAGCTTAAAAAGCTTTTTTTGCGCATTTTCGTCGGTGAGAAAATAAGTCGCTGCGGCCCCTAGAACGATACCTGTGATAAATGAGTTGTTACCGAATAAGCCGTTCGCGTTTTGCCTGCCACCCAAGGAATTAAAAATTCCACCGAAAGCGGAGCCCTGAGTAGAATTTACATCACTTGAGCTTTGAGCGGCGGAATCTTTATTATCCGAGCCATTGTCGGAGGCTGAGCTATTAAAAGGTGTAGAATTTACCCGCTCGTTTATCCATTTGGCCCAACCGCCGAGCTTTTCATCGCCGGCAAAGCTACCCGCAGAGCCGCCAGCATATTTGTTGCCACCAAAATCGTAATCGTCTAGAATTTCTTTCAAATCTTTTTTTGTGATATATGGATTACTCATTGCCTACCTTAAGAATAAAATTTCTACCCGCAATGAGCGCGCCTACGCATACTGCGACGCCTGCCGCTGCGCGTAGATACTCGCCTTGTACGAGCTTATTTGCGCTGTAAATCGCGCCGCCGCCGATGATACCGCCGCTTAGCGCGATATCTAACGCATCGCGAATCGCTTTAGATTTGCTCTTGCCTTCTTTGGCTTTAACGAGCTCTACGGCGCAACCGCCGATCGCCCCTGCTATAGCGCCGCTTAAAACGTGATCCAGCGGCGAACGCTGTGTCGTAAGTGATCTATTCATTTAGGCCTCTATTTTTCTGATTTGTCGTCTGCGGACGTAAATTTAGCCGAAGAATTGTCGTCCATTTTTACGATCTGCGGGATATTAAGCGGAGTAGCAGATGCTGCGGATGTCTCACCTACCGGTGTTACGCCAGTCTTAGCGCTCGCAGTGGATTTTTTAGTTCTTTTAAATCCCGGTTTCGGTCCCGGTTTTTTTCTAGTTTTTTTTGCAGTGCTAGTCTCAGTGCTGGCGCTACTTGTCGCAGCTTTTTTACCGCCAGACTTTCTTTTACCTTTTACCGCTTCAGCGACATCGTCTAGACCTTCTTTGGCTTCCGCAAAAATTTCTTTCGATTTTTTGCTTAATTTTTCCGCTCCGCCTTTGACGCTATTTTTCAGCTCCTCGACGCTTTTACTGCTCACGATTTTATTCGCACCTTCTTTAATTTTATCTCGATTGTTATAAGCATAAACCGCCGCGCAACCAAGCGCAAAACCTGCTAGAAATGGGATCGGCATTTCATTCTCCTTGTGTTAAGATTATAAAGTCATTTTATCAACTTTACATAGATTTTGATATTATAGCGACTTTTTTAGATTTTTGCAATCCTAATTTAATTTTTCTGCAAAATTCCTTTAATTAAATTGGAAAATGCGCTATTTAAGATATTTTGCAAATCGTATTTTTGAAATATCCGCTCTAATTCCTGCGGATTTTTAAAAATTTCGTTTAATAAATCAGCGAAATTCAAAGAATTTAAATCAGCCTCGCATTTAGAATTTAATTCTTTTAAAATCGGCAAAATTTCATTATACGAAACCGCCTGTGCCTTATACAGCAGCTCTTTAAATTCCGCGTTCTTGCACGAATTAATTAGATCGTCATAAAACATCATAGAGCTTTTTTCTATCAAAAGCGCCGAAGCCAAAAACTCATTCATACCTTTTGCAACCAGTGCCTCACTGCTATTTTCAGGAGGTATAGCGCCAAGCCCACAAGAATTTGCAAAGTCTAGCATCCGCTCAAGTAATCCAGCTCGTAAAGATAGAATTTCTCCTAACTTTTTATCTTGAAATTTAACTGCACCCAGCGAATAAAACTGCAAAATTTGCGCCTCTTTTTCAAGCAAAAGAGCGATATCTGCAATTTGTGCCTCATTTAAATTCCGAGATTTATTAAAAATTTTGCGCGATTTTTTAGTACTACGTAATGCTTCTTCGCTCAAGAAATCGCCTCTATATTGGAATTTACAAGCGCTATTAGCTCAGGCGAACTGATGCCGCTTAAAAACTGCTCCCAAAGGTGCATCGGAAAAATATTTTCGTCGTAATGAATCGTCAGCGAGCCGATTAGAGAGTTAAATTTATACTCTTTTATCCCGCGAATTGCAGCTATTTTAGCTTTCAGACTCTCCTCGCTTACGCTATCTCGCAACTCCCTAATTTTAGGACTTACGCGGATGCGAATACGACCTTTGCTGTGGCTGATTTTGCTAAAATATTTATGAAATTCCAAAATATCGTTGTGATTTATTTTCATATTTTTCCTTAAATTTGTGCCCAAATAATATCATAAATCATTTAATTCCTGCTAAATTTTGCGAATTATTTGCGTTTAGGACGGAATATCTTTATCTTATTTTCATCCGCTGTTATGTAATTCCCTCCCATTAGATCAATACAATACGGCACGGCAGGAAACACTGGTAGAAGGCACTCTTTAATCGCTTTTGGATTACCCGGTAAATTTATAATCAGAGATTTTTTGCGGATCGCTGCTATCTGACGCGATAAAATTGCCGTAGGCACGATCTTTTGGCTCTCTGCGCGCATTAATTCGCCAAAGCCTGGCATTAATTTCTCACTTACCGCTTCGGTCGCTTCAGGCGTTACATCGCGCGGAGCAGGGCCCGTACCGCCCGTAGTTAGCACCAAATCACAACCCGCTTCGTCGCAAAGATAAATCAGCTTATCTTTGATCAGCTCTAGCTCATCTGGAACTATTTCATAAAAATACTCTTTCTCGCAAGTTAGCCAATCATCCATAACGGCAATTATTTCTTTGCCTCCCAAATCTTCGTAAATGCCACCGCTAGCGCGATCACTTATTGTTAAAACACCTATTTTTACCATTTTCCTCTCCTTTATTGGAATTTTAAAATTTAATCGAAATTTAGCGTGCCGTCTTGCGGCTTTTCTTCAGAGCTTTCGCTATCTTTTTCCAGCTTTTGCAAATCTTGCTCTTGCGCGGAGACGCCTTCTTGCTCCACACCATCAGATTCGCAGATCTTTTGAACATCCTCGAAAGTTATGAACTCATAGACGAAAATTTGCTTTGAAATTTGATTTAGCTTATCCTGCATCGTGCGGATTATCTCGCTTACCTCGTCGTAGCAATCTTGCAAAATTTTATTCACGCTCTGCGCGCTAGGGGTGAAACTATCGCCCATCGCGAGCTCAAAAACCATCTTTTGCGCCAGCGCGATAGCCTGCTTTACGTCGCTAGCAGAATTTGAAAAAGCGTCGTTTTTATGGATTTGTAGCGCCGCCATGCCGCTTAAAAGCACTTTGATTTGATTTAAAATTTGCGTTTTGGATTCGATCTCGAAATCCTCGTTTAAAAATTTATCGTTTAAAAGCTCTATTTTTTCGAAATCAAACGAATACCAATACGCGCTAAGCGCCTTTGCGCCCTGATAGAACGCCTGGATCTCCTTTTCGTATTCGGTTAGAATTCTACTTTTTTGCACGCCGTAAAAGACCCTCATCCGCACATTTTCAAAATCGCTAAGCTCGATCGTATCGCTGCCGCGCTTAAGAGCGTTGATCGCAGCTTCATTTACCAGCGTCGCTACTCCCGCGCCGCTAAAGCCCACACAGAGGCGACTTACTTTGTTGATATTCGCGCTGCATCTTTTACCCTCGAGATAAATTTTTAAAATTTCGATGCGGTCTTTGTAGTTCGGAAGCCCGATGAAAACGCGCCTATCAAAGCGCCCCGAGCGCAGCAGCGCATCGTCGATCAAATTTATTTTATTGGTCGCGCCGATTACCATCACGCCGCTGTTTTCCTCAAATCCGTCCATCTCGGTCAGCAGCTGATTTAGCGTCGCTTCCCGCTCGTCGTTGCGCCCGATACCGCGCTTGCCGCCGACCGCGTCAATCTCGTCGATAAAAATAATCGCAGGCGCGCAGGATTTGGCCTTCGCAAACAGCTCGCGAACCCGCCTAGCGCCGACGCCCACAAAGACCTCGGCGAAGCTTGCGCCGCTTTGGTAAAAAAACGGCACGTCCGCCTCGCCGGCTACGGCTTTTGCGATAAGCGTTTTACCGACGCCCGGCTCGCCGATCATTAAAATTCCTTTCGGCAGCTTGATGCCGAAATTTCGGTATTTTGCGGGATTTTTTAAAAAATCCACGATCTCTATGAGTTCGTCCTTGACCTCGCTGATGCCCGCGACGTCGCTAAATCTTACGTCGCTAACGCTCGGCGAAAGATCGCCGAGCTCTGCATTTGCGCCGCCTTGACGCGCAGTGCCTACGCCGTCCATCCTGCGGCGCCGCGCCAAAACGGTTTCAAAATAATACACGAAGAGAAAAAATGCGAACGTAAAAATTACCAAGATCGCGCTGATACCGCCGCTTTCGTTATCCTCTTCCTTAGTAATCAAAGCGTGGTTGGAGAGCTCTTTTAAATTAACGATATCGGTTAAAATTTTATAGCGTTTGCCGTCGTAAACGAAGCTTAGCGTGCCGTCCTCGATATGCGCGCGTTTGATCTGATCTGTGCGGACTAGCTCGCTAAATTCGCGCTCGGTGATGTATCGCGAATCGTCTTTAAAATAAACGATCGAGAGCAAAACGATAAGCAGCACTAAAAAAATCAGAACTATATTTAGCTTGCTTTTTTTGATTTTATGCAAAATTTCCATCAAATTTAACCTCATAATCTCTTATCTCCATCCATTTTTTCGACAAATCCTCATCGCTTTTGATCCAAATTTTATCATAAAATTGATCATATCCTTCATAAAACTCTCCGTTTTTCCGCTCGATCAGCACATTTAGCGGTACCTTGTGCGAAAGGCGAAATTTATAATTATTCAGCGCCGTTATGTTCTGCAGCATCTTTAGCCGCGCCTTCGCCGTTTTGCCGTCTATGCGGCCTTTTAGCGACGCCGAAGCGGTTCCTTGCCTCGGCGAAAAGATAAAAGCATGCAGATGCGTGAGCGGGAATTTTTTGAAATTTTCCACCGCTTCGAGCCAAATTTCTTCGCTCTCGCCCGGATGCGCGACGATAAAGTCCGTCCCCAGCGCAAATCCGCGCTCCGTAAGCTCGCAAAAAAGCTCCAAATCCCTTAGCGCGGAATTTCGGCGGCGCATTATGCTTAGCATCTTTTGCGAAGTGTGCTGAAGCGCGATATGCAGATGCCGCTCGAGCCACGGCTCGGATAAAATTTCGCGAAAGCTCGTATCTATCTGCGAGGGCTCAATGCTGCCTAGGCGGATACGGCGAATTCCGCGTATCGCGCCCAGTTTTTGAAGCAGCGCGCCCAGGCTCGTGCCCGCGGCTTTGCCGTAGCTTCCGATATTGGTGCCGGTTAGCACGATCTCGTTAAAGCCGTTTGCGGCAAGGCTCGCCGCCTCTTTTAAGATCGCGTCTTCAGAGCTGCTTCGCGAGCGGCCGCGCACCGAGGGGATTATGCAATAGCTGCAGTTAAAATCGCACCCCTCTTGAATTTTAATAAAGGCCTTGGTGTGATCCTCGTAGTCGCTTACCAGATTCTTTTCGACGCCGTCAAGACCTCCGATATCGTAAAATTTCGACTCCGAGCCTAAAAACTCGTCGATCTTTTCCTTTTGCGACATCCCAAACACGCCGAAAACCGCGCCGTTTTTATACAGCTCCTCGCCGCGCGATACCGCGCCGCAGCCGGTTAGCAATATCTTTTTGCCGAGGCGGTTCATCTTATTTACGTAGTTTCGCACATCTGCGTCGGCGCCGTTCGTAACGGTGCAGGAGTTTATCACGACGACGTCCGCGCCCTGCTCGTCGTGCGTGATCTCGCCCGATTTGAGGTTGCTTTTGATAAGCTGCGTGTCGTAGATATTTGTGCGGCATCCAAACGTTTTAAAATAAATTTTCAAATTTCGCTCCCGGATCCGCTTCCTGTGGCAAAGCCCGCGCCCTGTGCCGCTGCGTTTAAATTTTGTGAGCCTTGCTGCTCGGAGCCGAGATCTTGCGCCGCAAAATTTCCGCCTGCCGCCATATAGTTTTTACCATTAAAAAGCGTGTATGCAGGATAGGCGATCTTGATGTCGGGCTCGCTTCTTAGGGCGTCTAAAATTTCAGCCGAAATGTTGCTGCGAAGCCCGAGCGTCGCGTAAGAGTTCGTCATATACCAAACCGAAATTTCAATGCCGTATGGCTCAAAAAAGCTGAAAATTCTAGGCTCGACGTTTGGATTTTTGATGCTGTATTGCGAACGAAGCTTGCCCATCTGCTTTTTGGCGATGTCGGTGTAGCCCTTGGAATACTTTCGCACGATGTTTTTTATGAGATACATCGCCTTTTTATGGTTGCTATCAAATGTTAAAAGTATGCTAATGCCGTCCCAGACGGTCTTAAGTCCGCTGTGGGTGTAGTTTGAGATAAGATCGGTAAAAATATAATTATTCGGTATGAAAATTACCCTGCCTGCGCGTTTATTTTCTCTCCACGTAGTCATAGTAACGTCCTCGAAAATCGTCATCCTAAGCACCGAAATGTCGATGATATCGCCTACGTAGGTCTCGCCGTTTTTATGCACCCTGATGCGATCGCCCACGCGAAAGCTGCCGCCAAGCACGATCGTAAGCCAACCTAAAGAGCTCATAAACATATCTTTCATCGCAATCGCAAGACCTGCCGAGGCAAAGCCAAGAACCGTTACGAAATGCGTCATATTCTCGATGTAAGAAAATAGCAGTATCAGCGCAATCAGCGTGAAATTTAAAACATTGATAGCTTTATTTACGATATAAAAATTCTCGTCGTTTTTGATATATTTTTTCGCCACTACCTTGCATAAAAACGACAGCGCAATGACTACGAGTATCCATACGGCGATGTTTCCCGCGCGCTTGATTTGAGCTTTTATATCCGCAGTCTGCACGGCGATTTGGGAGTTGATCTTTTTTTCGTAAACGTCGTATGTAGTCTGCGCGATCTCGTACGCGGAGCTAAACTCGCTAAGCTCGTAATCTAAGCTTTTAAGCTCCGCCGCGGCGCTTGCGTCCGTATCAATCTGCATCAAACGCTCATATAGCGCCCTTTTTGCTTCAAGTTTATCGATTAAAGCTTTAATATTTTCGATGGCGTTTTTCTGCTCCATCTTTTGAGCTTGCAAATTTCTAATCGTAGAAAAACCCGAAATTATCGAAAAAGGATTTGTAATGCGAGCGGGCTCGGGAGTTTCGGGCATCGCGATGATATCTAAAAACGGGGATTTTTCATACTCTTTTAGCAGTATGAGCTGCTCTTTTACGGCGCGGAGTCTTTTTTGAATCTCTGCGATCTTATCGGTGCCGGCGCTCTTTTTTAGCTCCGCTTCGAGCTGGCTGGATTGCTTTTGTAAATTTTGATAGCCGATGAAATTTGAAAAGCGAGAGACCCAGATATTATTTTTGATCTCATCGTCAATAACACGGATCTGATCTTTTAGCGACGCGGATATCTTGGAATTTTCATCTTTCTTCTCACTAGCGGCGGAGCTAGCGTTAGATTCTAAGCGCGTATGCGCGGCGGAGAGCGTAGAATTTGCCTCGCAAAATGCAAGATTAAAAATCAAAAAAATAGCTGCAAGCGCTCTCATTCAAACTCTTTCAGCGTTGCGATTACTTCATCTTTTGCGATCTCTTTGGAAGCGTAGAATTTACCAATACCATCGGGCAGGATAAATTTTATCTTGCCATTTTCGCTTTTTTTATCAAGAAAAAACAGCTCGTAAAATTCCGCCGCATCCTTTACGTGAAATTTTATCGGAAGCGCGAATTTTTGAAGCACTTTACGGATCTGCTCCTCCTGTTCGCCGCTTAGTTTACCGAGACGCCGCGCCAAAGCATTTGCCATCACCATGCCGATCGCTACAGCCTCACCGTGCAAAAATTTTTTATAATTAGTAATTTTTTCTATAGCGTGAGCAAAGGTGTGTCCGTAGTTTAACACCGCACGCACGCCGCTTTCGCGCTCGTCTCGCTCTACAACGTTTGCTTTAATCTCCACGCAACGAGCGATTACGTGCGAAATTTCATCGGCGCTTTTTAGATCGTGAGTCTCGAAAAATTTAAATAGTTCGACATCAAAGCATATCGCCATCTTTACGGCCTCCGCAACGCCTGCGACAAACTCCCGCGCAGGAAGCGTCGATAAAAATTTACTCTCGCAATAAACCGCGCGCGGCTGATAAAATGAGCCGATTAAATTTTTGCCGAAGCGATTATTCACGCCCGTCTTACCGCCGACGCTTGCATCTACTTGCGCTAGCAGGGTCGTAGGTATATTGATAAAATCGATACCGCGCTCATAAATGCTCGCGCAAAAGCCCGTTATATCGCTGATGACGCCGCCGCCAAGAGCAATGAGCGTGCTTTTGCGGTCAAGCTTGGAGCTGAAAAGCTGCTCTAAGATTTGCTCCACGCTCGCGGTATTTTTATACTCCTCGCCGTCCGGGATCGTGATGATAAATTTTTGCTCGCAATCTAGCCGCTGCAGTAAGAAATCAAGCCACAGCCCCCCCACTTTGGGATTTGTCACGATAGCGACCTTACCGCTAAGTTTTAAACTATGCAATTCGTCGATAAAAACGCTGTATTTTTTACCTAAATTAAGATCGATTTTCATACGCTAGCCTTTGATTTTTGGGTAATTGTAACATAAATTTCGATTACTTTTCATACCCGTAATCGCTCGGGATAAAAATTTGATGATTTTTGCCGAGTTTAAAATACATCTGATCCAAATCCTGATTGAAAATAGATGTGAGCTTGCGCGCCAAAATTCTATCATTAAATGGCACGAACTGCAGCAGATCTCGCTCGCTGCCTAACGCTAAAATCGGATTTTGTCGCTCGCAAGGAATCACGAATAAACTCTGCTTAAAAAGCTTCGATAAGCTCACGTAGCTTTGCGCAAACTCGCCCTTTTCGCTCTCGCCGAAAAGATACAAATACACGTCTAGCCCTAGCTGCGAGCTGATGTCAAAGACGATACTTGATTCCTCGCGAAGCCGCTCGCCGGCACTTAGCACGACGCTTTTACGCACATCTTTTAGCTCGCCCTCTCCAAGGCTTAACACCGGAATTTCAAGCGCTTTAAGTGCTGCTTTTTTCGCCTCGAAAACTCCGCTTGAGCAAACTACCAAACCCGCTTTATTTTCGCTCACGTCGCGCTTTAAATTTAGCTCGCCCGAGTAATCGATGAGAATTTCAAATTTATCCCGCTCACACAGAGCTTTAAGCTCGCCAAAAGCGTCGTTTAGCAGAGGATTTAAAATTCGCAGATAAATTTTATGATTTCTAATATGCAAATCCAAAAACTCAAGCGCCCTAACCGTCCTAGCTATCTCGTCGCCGCTCATTTTTTTCATATCGATTAGCGCGAAAATATTTAGCCCAAACGGCGATGGAAATTGCCCGCTTTGCTTTTTTACTTCAGCAAACACCGCTCGCAGCGCACTAGGCTCACCAACGACTAAAATCGTATCATTCGGATATATCCGCGAGCCGGGCGTCGTTACGATGTAATTATTGTGACGGTAGATCATCGGAATTTGATATTTGGCATTAGAAAGCGTGCTGATTTTTTTATACGCGAACGAGCTTCCTACGGGCACTTTTACCTCCATTATCTCTCCGCGTCCAAGCCCGATGTTATCAGCAAAAACGGGACTGTCCGGCAAAAAGCCGATGAAGCGCGAGGAATTTAACGCGAGAGTATTTACGATTTTTACGTGAGCTTCGTTTTTATTCTCGCGCAAAAGCCCCCAAAAATCGGCTGCGTAAAGCTCCAGATCGGGAGCAAGCGTCTTTAAATTTTCTAGCGTCACCTTGGCGTCAAACTCATCATCCATTATCATTATGCAGCGATCAAATTCCGCCAAGCTCAGCACCACGCGTAGCCGCTCAATGCTCGTGGGATCAAAAATTTCGATGCTGAAATTTTGCTCTTTTTGCAGCGCCTCGGGGACGCTAAGCGCACTTTTTGCGACGACGCGGTAATTATGTACGACGTCTTTGATCTTATAAACCTGGGATAAAAAATGGCGCGCAAACTTTCCGCTTGCGATGATTAAAACTTGTTTCATTGCTCTCCGTTTCGTGGTTTTGCAAAGATTATAACCAAAAACGGCTAAATTTTAAACCGCGCGATAAAATTTGCGGGCGAGCTTAGGCGCGGCGATCTAAAAATTTAAAGATTTAAATTTTAAAATCAAGGTTTAAAATTTCAAAATCCGAGGCTTAAATTTTAAAATGAATTAAAACTAAGCCTCGTTAAATTTAATCTCGCCGCTTAGAGCGATAAAATTTCATAAATTTAAAAGCGACGCCATAATCATTCGCGCCGCTCAATTAGAAATTTTAAACCCGCTAGATTTTAAAATTTTACCTCCGCAGAGAGCATGAAGCTTCTGCTCTCGCCGAGCGTTACGCCGTTTGCCGAGCCTAGCACGCTAGTTACGTTAAGACCGCCCGCACCGTCGGCGCTCGCAGGATACATTCCCGCCCAGTATTTTTTGTTAAATACGTTATTTGCGTTGAAGCGCAGCGTCGTCTTATCGCCCAAAAGATGCTCGCTCGTGTATCTGATACCAAGATCGGTAACGAAAAAGCTAGGCGTGCTCTGGGTGTTTAGATCATCCAGATACATCTTGCCGGTGTAGTGGAAATTTGTGCTGATCGCAAGTTTATTGGTGCCGGGGATCACGTAATCAAGCATTAAATTTGCATTTAGTTTAGGGATGCCGTTTGCGACCTTGCGGTTAGCGCCCGCGATGCTTACGTTATGCATCTTAGGATCGATGTAGGTAAAGCCGCCCAGCACGCTTAAATTTTGCGTAATTCGTCCGCCGCTCATAAACTCAAATCCGCGGTTGCGCTGCTCTCCGTTTATGCCGTAGATTCCGGTAGAGCTGTTTAGATACGCGATAGGTCTGCGGATATCAAAATACGCCACGCTAAAATCGATCATATCGGCTACGCGGATCTTAGCGCCGATCTCGTGCTGCTTGGAGCGATACGGCGACGTAGAGGCGACCTCGCCCACATATGGGCTGCTCGCCGGATAAACATAGGTAGAGCCCTGCTGTAAGCTATCTGCGTAAGTGTAGTAGATGCTAGCGTCCTCTATCGGATGAAAGATCAAGCTGCCCGCCCAGCTATAGCCCGAATCGCTATAGGCTTTGACAAGTCTTTGCTCGTTTTTATTGTAGGATTCCTGCCTCATCCACGCCTTAGATGCGCTTAACATCACGTCAAATTTATCGTTTATCGTAATATCGTCTAGCACCGAGACGTTATACATATCTATGACTGCGAAATGATATAACCCGCTTCCGCGCCTAGCGCCGGTGTAATTTAGAATTTTAGGATCGTAGATATTGCCGATGGTAGGCGAGGTGTAGTTGGTGCTTGCGATCTTATATCTATCCTGCGTCCAGTGATAGCCGTTGGTCTGCACGCTAAAATCGTGCCCTACGCTGCCCGTGTCAAACTGCGTGTTGGCCTTGAGATAGCCGCTTGGCAGGTCATATCTATATGCTGCCGTAGCACCGCCGCTGTGTTGAGTATAATAATCACCCGGCTTCGTATATTGCGGATGCGTGCTAGGCAAGATGTAGTTTACGACGCCGTGAGTATCACGATCGGCACGCTGAAACTGAAAGCCGCCCTCGAAATATAGCCTATCCGTCGGTGAGTATTTAAATTTCGCGCTTGCGGTAGTGGTTTTTAGATGCATTCCTCCAAAGCTCTGCCCAAGACCGCGTTTTGAGGAATCCACCGCCTTTGGAAGCTCCATGCCGTCTACGATCTTGCCGTCTCGCACGCCCAGAGCAAACTGCCCTGCAAAGCCCTTAGTATTGTGCTCGTAATAGCTCGCTGCGGTTTCAAACGTTAGATCGCCCGTCGGATAAAATTCCATCGTGACGCTGGCTAAGCGGCGCTGTAAATTTGAACCCTTTGGCTGTCTGTCGCCGTTTGATCCGTAAAATACCGCGCGGTAGCCGAATTTTTCAAATTTATCGGATAGATCAAGACCAAGACCTAGGTTGCTTCGCGACATATAATCGCTCCAAATTATGTATTGATCTTTTACCGGGCGCTTGCGCGTGTAGCTGAAAATGCCAACCGGGTTTTGTGCGCCGTAGAGCGAGCCTGCGACGCCGTTTTGCACCTGAAAGCTCTCAAACATCGCCATCGGAATCGCCGTCGTCGAAATCGTATAAAAGCCGTCCCAGAAGCTGTTGCCTACGACGCTACCCTCAAAGCCGCGTGTCTGCGGGCGTCCGACCGTAGCGCCGCCGCGCATCTGAATCTGCGCGGAGGGGAAGTATTTGACCGCCTCCTCGTAGCCGGTGACGCCTTGGTGATTTATGATCTCCTTACTGATCGTGTTGATCTGATAGGGAAGATCAAGTGCGCGCTTGCCCGCAAGCAGGCCTTGTTGCACGTTTTTGCTCAAAAAGCCCTCGTCGATACCGCTCTCGCTGATATTATCGCCGACGGAATTTACCTCGATTACGCCCATATTCTGCGACTTTTCAGGCGCAGAATTACCGCCACTTTGCGCTGCAGCCAAACTACCGCATAGTAGGCACATACATGCCGCTAATGAAATTTTAAATTTCATCGTTTTCCTTCGTTCCATTATTTTCCCTTCGTTATGGATATATTTAATATTATTTTTTAGCATATTAGAAAAACTTTCCTAAATTTAGACTAAATTCGAGATATAAATTTATATATTTGTAGTCGCATTTTTGCAGTTTAAAATTTCATAGACGATATACTGAGATACAAAAGAAAAATTGCGCAAATTTATATGAAATTCTAAATTTTTAATGTAAAATCGCCCGTATGAAAAAACTAATACCGGCGCTTAAGCAAGCACAAAACCGACTTAAAAACTTCCACCGCCTCTACGATACCGAGCTCATGCACCATGCATCAAGCCTTAGCTTTCACACGATTCTGGCGCTACTGCCGGTGCTGATGGTCTCGCTTAGCGTCTTTATGCAGCTACCAAGCTTCAAAGGCTACTACGATAAGATTATGGGCTTTATCTTTTCAAACTTCCTGCCTGCAAATCAAGCGAGCATGGCGCACTATATCGAGGAATTTATGGCAAACGGACTAAGCCTTGGCGTAACGGGCTTTTGCGCAGTGTTAGTTACGTCGGTGCTGTTTTTCGGAGATTTTGAAGCGATAATTGCGCGCATTTCGCATTCACCCGAGCGAAGCTTTTTTAAGAGCCTAAGCACCTACTGGACGCTGATGACGCTCGCTCCTGTGGGGCTTGGAGCGTCGTTTTATATCAGCGGCGAGCTCCAGGAGCTGCTAAATAAAACCGAGCTTACAAGCTGGATAAATTTGCTTAAAATTCTACCCTACTTAATCGTTTGGGGGATCTTTGCGATTACTTATGCTACGGCGATCAACCGCGAGATCCGCGCAAAAGCGGTGCTTGCCTCATCGCTCGTAGCATCGATTTTATGGTGGCTTTCAAGACTGGTTTTTGCGCAATACGTCTTTTATAACAAAACCTATCTTAGCATCTACGGCTCGTTTTCGGTCGCGCTATTTTTCTTTCTGTGGATCTACATAAGCTGGATTTTCTACCTATACGGCGTGAAATTCTGCGTATTTTTGGACGCTAAATTTAAAAGAGGTGGCGAGCGACAAAGCACTTGAAATTTTTAAATTTCATAACGAATTTTACGAAAAATTATAGTAAGAATTGATGATAATCGCATATAAATTGGCAGCTTTAACGATAAGTTCTCGTCAGTAAAAGGATTAAATTTGAAATCTCATCTTTGTTCGGTCTGTATACGAGCGAGCTACTTTAAATTATAGAATTCCTTAAGGAGGAGAGAATGGCGTTTATTGCGGAGCATATTTCTAAAGTTGATTTGGAAAGATACAATGTTGCAAATATTATAAATAATTGTTGCCTAAAATATGGCTCAATAGTCTATGATGATTACTACCTAGATAAGCTGGATTGGGTTATAGATAGACAAAGAGATGCCTGGTTTATGTTTGTTTGCAGAGTGCCTTTGCCAGACCCAAGAGATGGTCTTACGGGAGAAGTTATTTGGCTACTGCATTATAGAGGTAAAAATATCGAGCTTGATATAAGGCGAATTTATGACGAAACTACGAGTAAATATTTCACGGAAAATCCATTTAAAATCAAATATAAATTCCAAAGCGTAAATTCTGACATTGGAGATATTTCAATGGATGAAATTTATGAAATTTTAAATGAAGCATTATTGGAATACGGAGATGATGGTATCGATGGCAGAAAATTTTTACCAAAAGAACATGAAGTCGTAACTTTTCTGCATGATTAAAATTCAAACAGACGATGAGCTGCGCCAAAATACTTCTGATATTTCACTATCAAATTTAAATTTTCTACTACGCTATAAAACGCCCCACTCTTTTTTATATTCGTTTATTATCTCATCGGGCGTTTTTTCTCCCTTATCGACCTTGATAAGATCGATTATATCTTGCTCGTTTGCAAACATACCCTCTATCGCGTGGTTGCAGATGATAGATGCGTTTTGCTCGTATTGTTCTGCGCTCAGCTCGTCTTTATATTTTTCAAGTATAGCCAAACTCTTTTCTAAACTATAAACTTCCGGATATTTTTGCATGCTTTATCCCCTAGCAATATAAAATTTTATCAGCTGCGGCGCCCTATTAAAAAACAAAGCTCAAGCAAGCAGGTGCACTTTTTGCTACGAATAGCTTGCAAGTAGCCCGCACTCCGCCGCAGCTAAAGCAGATAACTATTAGATGACGAGAAATTTTACTGCAAGTAGCTCACAAATAAATTTAACAAAGCCCTTATCAAGCAAAAAACGAAGGTAAAAGCCGTCAAATAAAACTGCTACTCCCTTACGATAAAAGCTCCAGTAAACTTGCCATTATGCGCGAAATCTCTCGCCTCATCCTCGCTTTTAAATCCGCTTAAAAAGACGCGATAAATTGGCGCGCCATCTATGCTAAATTCTTTGATGATCGCAGGATATCCCGCCGTGCCGTGGTAATCGCGCTGATAAATTTGTGCGCCGCTTCTGTTTCTAAACGCACCGATTTGCACCATAAAATTTCCGCCGACAATGGTTGCTTTCGGCGAGCCTTTGGCGATAGTATGCCCATAAAAGCCCACTACTTCGAGTTTTACCGGCGCCGTACCTTTGGCAAATACGCCCACTAAATTAGCAGCTGTTTTGCTAAGATCGATGATGCGACCATCCACGAATGGACCGCGATCGTTGATGCGCACGGTTGCGGTAGCGCCGGTATCGCGATTCGTGACCTTTACCATAGTATTCATTGGATAGGTTTTGTGTGCGGCAGTCATGCCGTTCATATCGTAAATTTCGCCGTTTGAGGTGTATTTGCCGTGAAAATTCGGCCCATACCAGCTGGCGATGCCGATTTGAGTGTCACCGACGCTTACTTGTTCGGGATAGTAGGTTTTGCCGTTAATTTTATAAGGGCGCATGGTGGCGGGAGAGTTTTTGCCGATCTTGCCCGCACCGCCCGTAGACGATCTAGACGACGGTGCGGTGCGAAACGAGCAACCGGCAAGAATCAGCGCAAAAAGCGCACTAAAAAGAGCGATTTTCTGGTACGACACCTACGATCCGATCTTATTTGTTGAATTTTATATTATTTAGCGCTATTTCGTTTTTATCTTTGAGGCTAAGCTCGTTCGCCAAACCTGCTAACACGCGTCCTGGCTTGCGCTGCTTCAGACGTGGTTCATACGCTTGAAACGCGCCTTGATTTACGACAAATTCTGCATATTTGCTTTGTGGGATATAAAAGAAGTACTTGCCGTTAAGCGGCGAAATTCCGTTTTTAATATGCGCGTTGTAATCCTGCATTTGCGACGGCGAAATTCCGATCTGTTTTGCAACCGCGCTTAGCTTTGTGCCTGGAGCTACTGCGATACGCTTTAGCCCCCACGGCTCGCTTTCAAAAAGCAGAATTTTACGCATATTTTCATTTTGAGCAATGTAAGCGTATTTAATAATGCGCTTGATAAAATTCTTAGTCTCATTAGGAAGTGCGGGACTTTTTAGCAAGCGATCCAGATCATCGCTGCCAGTAGCTGCAATCGCATTTTTAAGCTTTTGATCGCCACAATTATACGCCATTAGCGCTAAATACCACTTGCCAAAATTTTGCTTCAGATGCAAAATATACGAAAACGCAGCATCCGTAGAGGCTGCGGGATCGCGACGCTCATCCACGGCGCTATCTACTCTAAGACCGAAATTTTTCGCAGTTGCCGGCATCAGCTGCCACATACCACCTGCGCTAGCGCCCGAAGTTACGGTGTTTTTAAGATGAGATTCTACCATTGCCAAATACAATAAGAATTCCGGAGCTTCGATGTTATCGACCTCGGATTTGACTAAGTAGGCATTGTGCGACTGCGAAGTCACGATATGCTTAAACTGCTTGCGATCGCTTGCATTGATCGCACGGAATATGCCCGCAACTACGTTTTTGCTCGATTCGTTATTTTCGATGCCGAATTGATTTAAAATATAGTCGTGATTTGCGCGCATCAGACCGGGCTGGCTCGCAAACGCTTCGCCCACTAAAAGCAGGGCTAGCAGTATAAATTTTATGGCTTTCATATCTCTCCTTTGATTTTATCGCCAAAAAGCCTACAGGCGTTTTGAGTCGTTATTGCTTCGACCTCTTCTACGCTTAGGCTTAAAATTTCCGCGACTTTTTCTACCACGAGTCTCGTAAATGCAGGCTCGTTGCGCTCGCCGCGATGCGGATGCGGGGTTAGATATGGTGCATCCGTCTCGATTAAAAGGCGCTCTTGCGGAATTTGCGGTAAGATCTCAGCTAAGTTTTTTGCATTTTTGAATGTCAAAACTCCGCCGATACCGAAGTAAAATCCGTATTCGCTAAGACCTAGCAAAAGCTTGCTGGCATTGAAGCAGTGCAAAACACCGCCGCATAAATCGCCGGCGCGATCTTTTAGAATTCCAAAGCTATCTTCGTTTGCTTCTCGGATATGGACTATAAGTGGTTTTTGAAGTTGTGCTGCTAGATCGATTTGTGAGATGAAGGCGTCTTTTTGGCGGGAGATTTCTAAGGCTTTGGTTTCCTTGCTCTCTTGCTGCTTAAGTCTGAAGTAATCAAGACCGCATTCGCCAACGCCCACGCATTTGGGATCGTCAGCATACCGCTTCAGCACCTCCATATCGAAAGAATCTATCTCGTATGGATGCACCCCTACGGCAAAATACACATTATCCCGTGCATGCGAAATTTTACATGCCTTATCTAAGTCTGCTACATCGGCACCGGGAATGATGATGCTACGCACGCCTGCAATCGTGGCGCGCTCAATCACCGCGTCCAAATCGGCGCCGAAACTAGCATCGTCTAAATGGCAATGTGTATCTATAATCATAAAACTCACTTGATAAAATTTTTCGAAGCGGATTTTACGTCGTTTTGCAAAATCACACTTAAATTTAAATTAAACGCGGTATTGTAGCAAAAAATTTCAGATTTAAACTTAAGCTTAAAATTCCTTCAGCTTTGCCTTAGTTTTTTAGCGAATTCCAGGGCTTCTGCAGTAATAGTCTCGCCGCTTATCATACGAGCTAGCTCTGTTATTTTCTCATTTTCGCTTAATAATCTCACGCTAGATTTGCCGTTCGTTTTACTTACTAAAAAGTGTGACGCAGCCTTTGAGCTAAGCTGCGGCTGGTGCGAGATCGCAAAAATTTGATAAAATTTTGAAATTTTTACCAGCACGTTAGCGATACTCATCGCCTCTTTTCCGCTTAAATTTGAATCAATCTCGTCTAAGATCAAAATTCCCTCGCCGTTATTTGTAAGCTCCAAGCTTGCCGCGATGAAAGCAAGGCGTAGGCGGTTCGTTTCGCCTGAGCTTAAATTTTTAAATTCCGTCTTGCACAAGCTGACGCAAATTTCGTCTGTGCCGCACTCACTAAGCACCGTAGGCTTAAAACTAAGCTCCACTCCGTCCATATAAAGCTGCTTTAGATAGGAATTTATCAGATCCTCGAGCCGTTTTTTAGTGCCCTTGCGAGCCTCGCTGATTTTTTCGGCAAGGGTAGCGGTGCTTTCACTAAGGCGTTTAAATTCCGCTTGTAGCTTGGTTTTTTCAAAGCTTAACTGATCGTAATGCTCAAGCTCCTTCTTGCGCGCTTCAAGCGTAGCTAAAGCCTCTTCTACGCTTCCGTAGCGCCTATTTAGCGCGCTAAGAGCTTCAATACGATCTAAAATTTTCTCTATGTCGATGTTTTCTAGCTCGTCTAAATTCAAGCTTTCTCGCTTTAGCCGCAGCTCGTTCATTGCATCCTCAAAAAACGCACTATCCAGCCCGCTAAGACTTAGCGCTTCGATGACGCTGCGCTCCAGCTCAAAAACGCCCTGCGCCCTAGCCCAAAGTTCCTCGATCTTATCTTTTTTGCTAAGCTTTTTTTTGATCTGCAAAAGCTCCTCGTATTCGCCGATCTTAGGCGATACGCGCTCGATTTTTTCAATCTCAAAGCGAGCAAATTCCTTTAACTCCTCAATCTTGCGCTCTTGATCTAAAATTTCATCCAGCTGCTTTTTTGTGCGGCTAAATTCCACAAAAGCGCTTTGAAGCTCCGATAGGCTTTGCGCGTGCGCCGCATCTTTTTTCGCGGCGATAAAATCAAGTAATTTTAGCAAGCTGTCGCTACTCATTTCGCCGGCGTTTTTCGCGCCTAAAAATTTTACGTATTCGCTGGCTATCGTGCTTAGATTTTTTTTCGAGACCGATTGGGAATTTATAAAGTATCGCAAGCTACGCTCTTTTAGGACGCGAAAAATATTCGGCGTATCGTTTATCAAACCGAAATTTTCCATATCAAATTGATGCTCTACGTCCGCTTCTATGAGCTCAGCCTCGCATTCGTTAAGACCGAACACCGCTAAAATCGCACCTATTAATACCGATTTACCCGCGCCGCTGATGCCTGTAAATACGCTAAGTCCCGGGCCAAAACTAAGCTCGCTCTCGCAAAAACCTAGATTACTTTTAATATAAATTCTTTCTAGCATCCGCCGTGCCCCCATCTGAGTTTGGCTTTTAAAACGTCGAAATAATCGTAGCTTCTGCGTTTTATTAAATTTACCTTGGCGTGTGAAATTTTAACGCTTACGCTGCTAAATTCCGCCATATCAAAAACGTCTTGTCCATCGATGACGACGCTAACTTCGGAGCTTCCGGCGTTTTTGAAGCTTGCAAGATACTCTTTTGGCAGGATCAAAGGCCGCTGCGTCAGGCTATGCGAGCAGATCGGCGTGACGCAAAACACGTCGCACAGCGGATAGACGATAGATCCGTTCGCGCTCATATTATACGCGGTCGAGCCCACGGCGGAGCTTACGATCACGCCGTCGCCGTAGTAGGTGTTGAAATATTTTCTATTTAAAAATGCGTCGATCTTCGCCATTGAAGAGATGCGGCTGCGGGTGATTACGACGTCGTTAAATGCGGTCTTGCGGACGATTTTACCGCCGCCGTTTTCCAGTATCACTTCGAGTAAAAACGGGCGCTCGATCTCGTATTCGCCGCGCAGAAATTCCTTTAAAAATTTTGCGAATTCGCTCGGCTGTACGTCCGTTAAAAACCCGAGAGTGCCCGCGTTGATACCCAAAATAAAGGCGTTTTTGTCGCTTAGCAGCCTCGCAAGTCCGATAAGCGTGCCGTCTCCGCCGAGACTGATTAAAAAATTGGTCTTTTTTAAAATTTCTGCAAGCGTATGCGGCTTAAGGCCGAAAAATTCCGCTCCGTCCTCTTCAAGTAAAAGCTCGATACCTTGCGCTTTTAAAATTTCGCAAATTTGCTCCACGACGGGGCGAATCTCTTCTGATTTTTTGGCTATTAGCCCCGCGAATTTAAGGTTTTTATGAATTTTGTTTTCCATAGTTTTATTTTATAAAAAATTAGCTTTGTAAAAGCAAAATTTAACTATACTTGCGTTTTACAAATAAATTTAAAGGAGTAAAATTGCGAAGTCATTATTGCGCCGATTTGAGTAAAAACGATATCGGCAAAAGTGTAACCGTGTGCGGCTGGGTAAATTCTTACCGCGACCACGGCGGCGTGATTTTTATAGATTTGCGCGACCGAAGCGGACTTTTACAGCTAGTCTGTGATCCCAAAGATAGCCACTCGGCATACGAGGTAGCAAATACCGTGCGAAACGAATTCGTTCTAAAAGCCGTCGGCAAGATCCGAGCTCGCGGCGAGGGGCTGGAAAATCCAAATTTAAAAACCGGCGACATCGAAGTCGTGGTAGAAAGCTTAGAGATCGAAAATCCAAGCAAGCCACTTCCTTTCGTAATCGGTGATAAAAGCGTTAACGAAGAAACGAAGCTAAAATATCGCTTTTTGGATCTGCGCGCCGAGGGGAGCTTCGATAAATTTAAGATGCGCTCCAAGGCTGCGATCGCCGCGCGAAATGCTCTTGATAGGCTAGGCTTTGTGGAGGTCGAAACGCCGATCTTAACGCGCGCGACGCCTGAAGGCGCTAGGGATTATCTGGTGCCTAGCCGCGTCTATCCGGGCAGTTTCTACGCGCTTCCGCAAAGTCCGCAGCTTTTCAAACAGCTTTTGATGTGCTCGGGCTTTGATAAATACTTCCAGATCGCGCGTTGCTTCCGCGATGAGGACCTGCGCGCCGACCGCCAGCCGGAATTTACGCAGATCGATATCGAGATGAGCTTCAATACCCAGTACGACGTAATGCGCGTAGCCGAGGAGGTTTTAAAGGATATTTTTAAATCCTGCGGTCGCGAGATCGTCACTCCTTTTAGACATATGGAGTATAAAGACGCGATGGAGCTTTACGGCAGCGACAAACCCGATCTGCGCTACGATATGCCTTTCATCGACGTAGCCGATATTTTTGAAAAATCGAGCAACGAAATTTTTTCAAATTTAGCCAAAGACCGCAAAGCTAACCGCGTAAAAGCGCTCAAAGTCGAGGGCGGCGATCTGAAATTTAGCAAGCGCCAGATGCAAGGTTTTGAGGAATACGTGAAAAAATTCGGCGCGCAAGGGCTTGCGTTTATCCAAGTAAAAGAGGACGGTCTAAAGGGGCCGCTGGTAAAATTCTTTGAAAAAAGTGAGCTCGATGAGCTCATCAAGCGCTGCGAGCTAAAGGTCGGCGACGTCGTATTTTTCGGCGCGGGCAAAAAGAAAATCGTGCTTGATTATATGGGTAGATTTAGAATTTTCCTTGCAAACGAGCTTGGTCTGATCGATCCGAACAGGCTTGAGTTTTTGTGGGTCGTAAATTTCCCTATGTTTGAGCAAAACGACGACGGTAGCTACTCTGCGATGCACCATCCTTTCACTATGCCGAACAATCCCGATGAGCCCGATTTGGAGGATATCACGTCGATCGCCTACGACGTCGTGTTAAACGGCATCGAGCTTGGCGGCGGCAGTATCAGGATCCACAAAGCGGACATTCAAGAAAAGGTCTTTAGGTTGCTTAAGATCGAGCCTGCGGAGCAGAGGGAGAAATTCGGCTTCCTGCTTGATGCGCTAAGCTTCGGCGCGCCTCCGCACGGAGGTATCGCGATCGGCTTTGATAGGCTGATGATGCTGGTTACCGGCTCAAGCAGTATTCGCGAGGTTATCGCGTTTCCTAAAACGCAGCGCGCGCAGTGTCCGCTCACCAAAGCCCCTAGCGTCGTTACAGACGAGCAGCTTCGCGAGCTAGGTCTTAGGCTTCATAAGAAGGAGCAAAAATGAAAAGCCTTTTTTTAATCATCGGCGCTCCTGGCAGCGGCAAAACGACCGATGCGAGTATGATCGCTCAGATGAATCAAAGCATCGAGCACTACTCCACGGGCGATCTGCTACGCGCCGAGGTAGCAAGCGGCAGCGCTCTGGGCAGGCAGATAGATGGCTTCATTTCTAAAGGCAATCTCGTGCCGCTTGATATCGTCGTAAATGCTATCGTTAGCGCGATTAAAAGCTCGCCTAAAGACTTCATCATCATCGACGGCTATCCAAGGAGTGTCGAGCAGATGAGCAAACTAGACGAGGTGCTGCGAGGCGACGATGATGTAAATCTTAGCGCAGTCATCGAAGTGTGCGTTAGCGAGGAAATCGCCAAGGAGCGTGTTTTAGGACGCGCTCGCGGAGCAGACGATAACGAGGAGGTCTTTAAAAACCGCATGGCGGTATTTTCAGAGCCGATCGAGGATATCCGTAAATTTTACGGCGACGCGGGCGTATTTTACAGCGTAAACGGCGAGCGCACAGTCGAGGAGATCGTAGCGGACATAAACGCTATAATCGCCGCGCAGATCGAAAAATTAGGCTAGCGCGCTTGGATGGCGGCTTAAATTTAAGACGCGCTTTTTAGTACGAGTGCGCCTTTAAATTTATAGCTTGCCGTCGCGCTAAATAGCCAAATTTTAAGCGTAAATTTAAAAGCTCGCGCCGCAAATTTAATGCGAGCGTTAAATATGAGCGGCTTTTAAATTTAATGAAATTTCAGATCTGTTTGCGGATACAGAGATTAAAATTTAAGGATAGATATGGTTAGAAAATTTTTACTTAGCATGGCTTTATGTGCGGCTGCATTCGCCGCGGGCGGGTTCGCCCCAAGCGGCGCGACGGCACAAACTCAACCGTCAAGCGTCAAAGAAGCGCTTAAATTAAGAGATGATTCTTTTGTCGTAATAGACGGCAAGATAAAATCTCAGCTCAAACACGAGCATTATAGATTTGTGGATCAAAACGGCGATAGCATCGAGGTCGAGATCGACGATGACGTTTGGCGCGACGTGAGCGTAGATGAAAATACGCTCGTGCGAATTAGCGGCGAGATCGACAAAGATTTTACCAAAACGACGATAGACGTGAAAAATATCAAAATTTTAAATTCTAAATAAAGGAAAACCATGGATCTTTCAAAGATAAAAGTGGGCTCAAACCCCGATAAAA
Organism: uncultured Campylobacter sp.; assembly: GCF_938002845.1. Lineage (GTDB taxonomy): Bacteria > Campylobacterota > Campylobacteria > Campylobacterales > Campylobacteraceae > Campylobacter_B. Next base: position 86,056 of record NZ_CALKZP010000028.1, on the reverse strand, counting down.
TCAACGCAGTGATCGAAATCCCTTACGGCTCGAACATCAAATACGAGATCGACAAAGCAAGCGGCGCGCTCTGCGTAGATCGCGTGCTCTACGGCGCGATGTTTTACCCCGCAAACTACGGCTTCGTGCCCAATACCTTGGCTGACGACGGCGATCCTGCGGATGTTTTGGTGCTAAACGAATACCCGCTTGCCGCAGGCAGCGTGATCCCGTGCCGCCTAATCGGCGTTTTGATGATGGAGGACGAAGGCGGAATGGACGAGAAGCTGCTTGCCGTGCCGGTTAGCAAGATCGATCCGCGATATGAGGGCATTAAAGGGGTCTCCGATCTGCCTAAAGCGACGCTGGATAAGATCAAAAATTTCTTCGAAACCTACAAGCTTTTAGAGCCGAATAAATGGGTCAAAGTAAAGGATTTTGCAAGCGCTGCCGAGGCCGAGAAAATCCTAGACAAAGCGATCAAGGCTTATAAATAAAATTTACAAGCGTCCTTTGATTTGGAATTTCGCTCCGCCTTTAAGACGCTGCGCGAAATTCCGAAATTTTAAAATTTGATGGAATTTGCGAAGCGCAGAGCGATGTGAGGATTTTTAAATCAAGCTTGCAAAGCGCTCGCTTAAATTTTATAAATATCGCGCAGCTAGATACTAAAATTTTAAATTTTAAAAAGGCGACTCAAATGAAAAAGATTTATATCGCGCTATTTATAGTAGTTGCTTTTTCGCTCTGCATGCAATCAATCTTCGATTTTAAAGGCATTAAAATTAGTATGCCAAACGATGCGCAGGACATCCGCCTGAAGTTTAGCCCAAAGCTAAGCGAGGATCAAAATACGCAGATGCAAAACTTGGCGAATTTTTTACGCTTTAGCGATAAAGGGCGAGAGAATTACTATGGTATAAGCTTCTTTAGCGATATCGCTACGACGTGGGATTTGTATGAAAAGCTTGCGGACATTGAAGAACTAGACTTCGGCAGAAACGCGAATTTTATGACCGTTTCGCCGATTAAAGTGGATGAGGTTACGCAGGTTCCGCCCGAGATTTGCTTGCTTTCAAATTTAAAAAAGCTCGATTTGCAAGGCACGAGAGTTTCGGATCTGCCTTCGTGCGTGCAAAATTTACAAAAGCTCGAGTATTTAGGTTTACGTGCTACTAAATTTACGGAGATTAGTGAAAATATCTCTAAAATTCCGAATCTTAAGACGCTGATTTTGGATCGTTGCCCCGTAAAAGAGTTGAGCGCGAATGTAGCGAATTTAAAGAATTTAGAATATCTCGAACTGGATGAAACGCATATTTCGCAATTGCCGCCGCAGATTACAGGGATGAGCAAGCTGCGAGAGCTCCACTGTTATAGTTGTAATTTTTTACATACTTTGCCTACGTATCTAGCAGAGCTGAAAAACCTGGAAATTTTATATCTTACGAACACGCATATAGAGGCGCTACCCGATGAGGTTTCGCGAATGCCGAGTCTAAAGGAACTAAGCGAAGATTTTACCTCTCCTCCTGAAAACATCGTAAATTTACCAAATCTTGAGGAGTGGGGTCATATGGACGAGCAGAGATTACGGCTCGCCGTGAAAATCCCGTCGCTCAAAAGGCTTCATATAAGTTCAAATATCAAAACGATCCCGTCTGAGTTAGGGGATTTGCATAATCTGCAGGAGCTTTCTATTTGGTCTGAAAATTTACAAGAAATTCCTGAAAGTATCGGCGCATTAAAAAGCTTAAAGAAACTCGATATTGGCAGATATAAGCAAGAGAGTCTGCCTGAGAGCATCGGCATGCTTGATGCTTTGGAAGAGCTGAAAATTAACAGCCAAGCCATTACGAAAATCCCTGAGAGCATCGGAAACCTACATAATTTAAAGGAGCTTTACATCCACGGAAAAAATATTACGCAGATCCCGGAAAGCGTAGGAAATTTAAAAAATTTAGAAATTTTAGATCTCTCCGAGACTGCAATTAAAAAATTACCGCAGAGCATAAACGATATGACAAGCCTTAAATACATTGATCTTCGCGATACCGATTTAGAGGAGCTTAACGTCGATTTTATCCGCCTTAGCAAACTTTACGGTATTAATTTGTATGGCGTTAAGCTTAAAAAGAAGCCCGTAGTTCCTAAGATAGAGGGAAGGCATATTAGCATTAGAGGATATGAGTATTAAATTTAAAACGAAGCTATGATTTGTCCGGCGCCGACATATACCGCGGCGGGAATTTAAGCAAGTAATACAAGGAGATAAACCGCACAAAAGATCGCTAGCCGAATCAGCCTTGCGTGCTAACGACGGCGAAACTTAGCGAACTTTAAAGCTTCATACGGGCACCGCAAATTTAAAAACCTCGTGCGCCTCATAAAAATAGAACAATTTATCTGTGTGGGCTCTTCCTTAAATTTAGCGAGCTTCGGAGCAAAATTTGAAGTTAAATTTTTTAAAAGACCACTGCGTTTATAAGATTTGTCGTCACAAGCGGGCGAGATAGAGCGAAAGAACTAGATTGCGCACATTGCCGCAAAAAGGCTATCTTCGCTTGGAAGCGAGATGATACGCTTGCGGATTACGGCATTAAAATTCCCCTGCGATTTGCGTAGTACAGGGCTGTGCGCCTGCGAAATTTTTAGCACATACGGGCGCTATGTTTTCCGGCTCGGTAAATTTACACGGGCAAAAATTCGATCTCGAAGCAAGGGAAAAATCGCGGGCGTCATTGCAAAATTACAGGGCTGACATCATAGCAGACATGAGCCTTTGGGCTGCCGCGCTACGTAAAATTTTAAAATTTAAAAACACCACAAAATCAGACGATACCATGTAATTGGCAAGCCTCAGATAGCGGTAAAATTTCTTTACCGAAAGCGTAGCGGCATCTGTGTGGTTACGTGCTTTGTAAAATTCTATAAATTTTTCGCTAGATCGTCGCAGAATAAAATTTGACCCACTCTTTTTATATAAACTTTTGCCGATCTAGAAAGCAGTCGGGAGATTTGATAAACAATACCCTTGTTGATACGCTTAAAAAGGAGTTGCGGTTTTACCGAGCCGTTTAAAAATTTTAAAGATCAAAATTTGGACTAGATATTAAATTTAGTCCAAATTTTATTGAAATTTACAGGGTAAGCTCGAAGGTCAGCTTAAAATTTCGCCCCGGAGCGTAGAAGCGGTTTATGCCCAAACTATCTGATTTGCGGACCATATTTGTGGTGCCGAAAGATCTTACCGATCTAGCCGATTCCCAAGTTAGATATTTTTCGTCAGTTATGTTGTAGCAGCCGAATCTGAAGGTTAAATTTTTAGTAGGCTTGGTGTATGCTACCAGGTCTAGCACTTTGTAGCTAGAGCTTAGCCAGTGCGCTCTGTAATCGGTTACCGGGCGTCCGTTTATAGGATCTCCGCTTTGCTTTTCGTTTTTCCAAAACATATTGTAGGTATCTTCGGGCTTTTTAGCCGATACGGTCGTAAGGTATATATCAACTCCGAATTTGTCATTTTTCTCGGCATAGCCCACGTTATATACCGAAGTTTTTGGCTGTATCGCATTCATCGGCACTAAACCGTCATCATCGGTTAAAATTTTTCCCTTTTGTTTCGTAAATTTATATCCTACATAAAATCCGCCCAGACTATCGGAGATATCGCTTAGGTTAAATTTAGAGCTTATCTCTATGCCGTTTACCTTGGCTCTTTGTCTGTTTACGTTTTGATACATATCGAAATCAAGCGCGCTATTCGCGTTCGTATTGACCCTTTTTGTGCCTTGGTATTCCAGATCTAAGAAGTCTTGATAGTCCGTCTTAAACCTACTAATCGTAATATAACTTTGGCTTTCACTATGAAATGTAACGGCTACCTCTTTGGTTTTAGCTATTTCGGGCCTTAGATCTACATTGGGTTTTATCGTAAAATCCGGATGCTTAAACGCTAGATATAGCTCATCCGTAGTAGGCGCCCTAAAGGCTTTCGAATACTTCGTTTGAATTCTTACAAACTCAAGAGGATTAAAATTTAAACCCACGGCGTAGGAGTTGTTTTTATACTCCTTCGGCTTTGACATATACTCTATATTTCGCTCGGCATTCGTTGCATTTAGTGCATCTACTTCGGCTTGCTTTGCTAGGTATGCGTTCCTGGCTGCCACATAATCCGACCAATTTGGATAGTCGCTCCACTTGGGCTCCGGAAGCGGATTTTTAGCAAGCGGTATAAATAGACCCTCTACCATACCGTCGGGGATCTTTGGGGTCTTGCCCGGAACATAGCCCGGTTTATATCTTACTCTATCGTATCTATAGGCTAGATTGAAATCAAAAAAGTCATTTACTATAACGTCGTCCGCTACGTGAAAGACTCCGTTTTTGCTTTCGACCGGTATTAAAAATGATGTTTCAGGCTCAGTTTTAGGGCATTTCAGTGCATTGAATGCATCTGCACCTTGGCAGTCACCTGGAGCGGTATCTGCCCACCATTGAGGATTCGTAGCGTCAAAACCCGCCCTATTTACCATAGATTTATCGGTTTTTATATATTTTAGTCCATATGAAAGGCTATTTTCCACACTCAAAAAATTAAAATCTTTGCTAAAATCCAGATCAAACTGCTTAGTATCGGTATTTAGATCCCTTTCTTTCCAGTCTCTATCAAGATAGCCCTGTGAGTTTGGTAAAAGCATATTAAATTCATTAGAATCTTGTTTGACTATGCCATTAGTATAACTAGGTTTAATTACCTTATATCTCTTTCCGTTTAAGGTCTCTTCGTGTATATCAAATTCATAATTCTTTCCATTTGAACCCGTAAAATTATAGGTTGGACTATTCAGAGGCAGACTCATTTTTTCTATTGGATCAGAATTGAAGGGAATTCTATAAAGCGTTAACGGACCGTTACAGTTAAATTCTTCGCAGTTTAATTTCATATTACTTATATTTGGAATGGCATAACCCGATAAATACGTTTTTCCATTTGAATCAATTAATCTCGTCATTCCTCCCGGACCGCCTCTATCTATGTTAAATTCGTTTCCGTTTGAGTCTACTATATTATTGTTGCCATCTCTTTTTATTATAGGGTTTGCTATTTCTGCGCAATTATCGCCCCTGCAATACTCTTCCGTTCTTGCTCTTTGTTTGATTCTTTGATTCGAGAACGAGAATTTTACGCTATCCCAAAGCGGCGTTTCGATAAAATTTTCGTAAGCGATACCTCTATTTTCTCTCTTGCTAAGATCGTCCGTGTATCTCTCTCCGAGCTTGCTTTCGAAAAAATCGGGATTGGTGATTGATCTTGGATAGAGAGTATATGAGTAGTCGTTGCCTTTCGATCTACCTTTATAATCGTCGTTCATAAGGGTAATTCTATTTTCTTCATCTGGCTGAAAAGCTATTTTAACTAAGGTGCTTTCCTTTTTAATGGTATAAGGATCGGTTTGCTCCCTTTCCCTTCCTCTTACGCTATCGTCGTAAGTGCCGTATCCGTAGTTTCTAAGCTCGTGAGAATTTCTATCGGTTCTGATTACTAAAAAATCAAACCAATTAACTTTCGCAGCAAGAGTATGAGATCTCATTTTTTCCTTATCTCTGCTGGAAATGCCCGCTTTAAAGCCGTAAAACCAATTTTTATCGATTAAATAATCCCGTGCATCCTTGGTCTCGAACATAACGGAGCCTCCAAGTGCGCCAGAACCCGCTTTTATCGAGTCTGCGCCCTTGGTAATGGTCGCTTGTTTGACGTTTTCCATCTCGACGCCGTTTCTGGTGTTGTTAAAATTCCCATATCCCTCAAAAACCTCTTTAAAGCCTTGCGAGCTTAAAGTTTCCGCTTGATGAAGTCCGTCTATCGTGATAGCGACGCGATTTTCGTCCACTCCGCGGATTGAGTAGCCGCTAGAGCCCATCCTGCCAGATTCTACGACGCTAACTCCCGTTTCATACTTTACAAGGTCTCTAGTGTCGGAGACTTGCTGCTTTTCTAGCGTTTTGGCGCTCTTTTTGGTTTCGCCGACTTTTTTGGTAAGCGGGTCGCTTTCTACGTTTCCCGTAACATTGATCTGCCCTAAATTTTGGGAGCCACCTTCGCTATCATCCTGTGCAGCTAAAGTGGCCGCGCATAAGCAAAGCGCTCCCGCCGCTGCAATGGAAAACCTAAATAAGCTCATTTTGATCCTTTTATAATACTATTTCTCATAGGCGTTATTAAAAAGAGCAGTATATTAGTGAAAAATTCTTTAAATTTAAATTAAAAAGAATTTATTTATCATTTATAGTTATAAAATTTAATTAAATTTAAAGAATTCCCAGGCTTACGTCTTTATCTCTTAAATTTACATTTTTTAAAATTACAAATTTTTACTTTAAATTTAAAAGTATTTTTATGAAATACAAACGATGAGACAGTGAGTAAATTTTAAGATTTTAACTTGAGAAATTTTAAAATTTTATCATAAGTGAGCGGAATTTTATCTACCCGTAGTATATAGCTGGCATCATGGCAAATTAGTATTTCTAGGAAGCTGCGCCTAAGATAATTTATAAAATTTAGAATTTTAAAATTCTAAAAAATTTGATAGCTCGCTGATTGCGTAGCCTTGTTTGCGCGCAAGCATGCAAGCTTCACGGATTAAGGCGCGCTCGGTGCGATGCCGTGCTTATCATCGATGAGTTCTGCTTCGTTTAATTGCTTGTATTCGTCGCAGCCGATCTGCTCTGCTAAATCGCATGCTTTCCCGTAAAATTCTTTTGCTAAGGATCTATCTTGTTTAATATGCCATCCATTTTTGTATAAATCCCCGAGATAACTACACGAGTCCGCATCCCCGCTCTCGCAAGTATTTTTAAGCAAATTTAGCCCGCTTTGATATAGGCTTTCTGCTTTTTGGTAATTATTTGCTTTGTATAAGTCTCCCAGAATCAAGCACGCCGCCGCCCTGCCGCCATCACAAGCCTTCTGGTATAAATCCGCAGCCTTTTTGAAATCCTTCTCTACGCCCTTGCCGTCTATATATAGATCCGCTAGGCGCTGGCACTCATATAAGTCGCCTTCATCGCATTTCTTTTGATTTATTTGAGCTTTCTTTTGGTGCAAAACAGCCGCTTTTTTATATAGGCTCTCCGCCTTTTGCAAGTCCTGCTCGACCTTGTCGCTGTTTTTATATAAATATGCAAGGTTATTGCACATATCTGCATCACCGTTATCGCAAATCATTTGACGCAAAACCATAGCCTTGTGCCTGTCTCTTGAGACGCCGATACCGGATTCGTATGAAATTGCAAGCAAATTGCACGAAAACATATTACCGCCGTCGCAAGCCTTTTGGTGCAGGCTCGCCGCCTTTTGATAATCTTGTCTAACGCCATAGCCTTCGAAGTATAGTCCTGCAAGTTCATAGCAGCCGGTCATATCTCCGTCATCGCAGGCTTTTTGATAAAAATTCGCCGCTTTTTGATATTTTTGAGTGACGTTCCTGCCGAATCGATATAAGTTTCCAAGCCTATAGCAACTTCGCGTATCTCCGCCGTCGCAGCTGCGTTGCCACATTTTTATCGCTTTAGAATAATCGCCGTCCTCATAGAGCTTGTCCGCGTCTTCAAAGACTCCGCCCATACAAAACATAGCTATAACGGCTAGATAAAGATATCTTTTCATTTAATCCCTTTGAAATTTCTGTAAATCTACTCGCGCATTTGCGGCGTAAAATTCCTCATTTAGCATTTACAAGCTCGGCTTGCGCGCGGGCTAGGTGCACAGCCAGCCCTGGCACAAGCCGAACAGAACTGCGTTAGCTCTCCTTCAAAAGCTTGGTTAGCGCCGTGCCGCTTTCGTCGTGTTTGCGGATATTTTTATAAATTTTATTGAAATAAATTTCTAAAAATTCCTGATCGTCGATTTTCTCTTCGCCCTTTTTCGGCACGATCTTTCGGTACTCGCCGCTGCTTTGCAGCTCGAATGCGAGCTCGTTATCGCTTAGCTGAAGTTTTAAAATTTCTTTGAGTTTGTTTTGCAAATTTTCGTTGTAAATTGGGCTCATCAGCTCCAGCCTGCGCTCTAAATTTCGCGGCATCCAATCCGCGCTCGCGATGTATAGGCTGGGCTGCGCGTGCGCGAAATAAAAAATTCTAGCGTGCTCCAGGTATTTGCCGACGATCGAGATCACGCGGATATTTTCGCTAACGCCCTTTAGCGCCGGGCGCAAGCAGCAGATGCCGCGCACGATGAGATCGATCTTCACGCCCGCCGCACTTGCTTTATACAGCGCCTTGATCATATCGCCGTCGACAAGAGCGTTCATCTTAGCGATGATCCTGCCGGCAGAGCCTTGCTTTTCCTCATTTTTTATCATCGCTAAGAGCCGCTCTTTGATCTGCATCGGCGACATAGAGAGGTTATCCAGCTTGCGGTTTTTGTTGTAGCCCGAGAGGATGTGGAAGAAATTCGTCGTATCCTTGTCGAAGCGGTCGCCGCAGGTAAAAAAGCTCACGTCAGTGTAAATTTTAGCGCTAGAGCCGTTGTAGTTGCCCGTGCCTAGGTGGATATAAAATTTTAACTTGCCGTCCTCTTTTTTGATGATCTGCGTTACCTTGGCGTGGACCTTAAAGCCCGTGATGCCGTAGATCACGTGCGCACCGGCGTCTTCGAGCGCTTTCGCCCAGTGCAGGTTGTTTTCCTCATCAAATCTCGCCTTAAGCTCGACCATCACCGTTACCTGCTTGCCGTCGCTTGCGGCTTCGATCAGGCTTTGAACGATCGGGGAGTTTTTCTCCACCCGGTACAGCGTCATACGGATCGAGATGACCTTTGGATCTTTTGCGGCCTCTTTGATGAGTTTTTGCACCGGATCGAAGCTCTCATAAGGATGGATCAGCAGGATATCCTCCTTCTCCATCGCGCTCATAACGGAGGTGTTTTCGTTAAAGGGGGGCAGCGTCTTTGGCAGATACTGAGGATGGGCTAGAAAGGAAAAATCCTTATTGGAGGCGATCTCCCAAAGCCCGTCCAGCGTAAGTGGCACGGCGCATTCATATATATCTTTGTAAAAAATTTTAAGATGAGAATTTAGAAATTCTAAAAGCTCGGCATCGGCGTCCTTTTCGATCTGAAGCCGTACGAAAGCCCCCTTGCGGCGCAGCTTAAGCCCCGCTTCCAGGATCATCATAAAATCGTCCGCTTCCTCCTCCTCGATTACGATATCTGCGTTTCGCGTGACGCGGAAGGCTGCGGAGCTGATGAGCTTGTAGCCCGGAAAAATTTCCTCCGCGTGGCGCTTTACGATAGTGCCGATCGGCACGTAGGTGTTTTGCGCGACCTGCACGAAGCGCGGGATCACGCGCGGAATTCTAATCATCCCGAAATGCACCGACTCGGACGCGCCCTCATCGCAGAGCTTGACTGCGAGGGAGAAGCTGAGATTGTTTAGATGCGGGAAGGGATGGGTCGCATCGACTGCGATCGGGACGATGACGGGCATTATCTGCGAGAAAAAAAACTCGTCCGCCGCAGGCTTTAGCTCGGGCTGCAGCTCGTCGTAGCTTTTGATAAAAAGCCCGTTTTTGCAAAGCTCCTTTTGTATGCCGAAATACTGCTGCTCAAGCTCGGTTTGTTCGTTTCTTAAATAGGAGCGGATCGCGCGTAGCTGCTCAAGAGGCGTCATCTCGTCATCGCCGCTGGTTATAACGCCGGCGGTGAAAAGCTGCTTCAGACCCGCCACGCGGATCATATAAAATTCGTCTAAATTAGTGCTGTAAATCGCTAGAAATTTTAATTTTTCAATTAGCGGGATATCCTTTTTGCATTGTTCCAGCACGCGGGTATTGAAGCGTAGCCAGCTTAGCTCGCGGTTTATAAAATTATTTTGTGTTTGCATAAAAACTCCTTTTTAAATATTAATTCTAAGATTATAGCCCAATTAAGATTAAATTTTAAAGCCCAAATTTTATGAGCTTGCAAGTGGGGCAATTTAGAATTTAAATTCTGCCCTAATTCCCTATTTTTCCTAAATCCTTGCACATTTGCGTGTCGCCGTCTTTGCAGCCCAGCTTTAAATACCGCCTCAAATATAAAATTTGCTTTTCCTCCTCCTCGCTCATATCAAGCACCCATTTGCACGCTTCCTTTATATTACCCTTATCGCAAGCCTTCTTGCAAAAATTTTTGCCTTTATTTTTATCTACTTTAGCCCACAACAGCAGTCCGTAAGCGTAGCACGAAGGGTAATGCTCTCCGTTGCAGCCGATTTCATAAAATTTCATAACCTCATTTATATTCTCATTCTCTCTGTTTAACGATGTGGCAAAGTGCCCGCATCCTGCGGGATTTCCCGCATCGCAGGATTTTTTAAAATACTCTTTTGCCGCAAGCTCATCCTTTTTTACGCCCTCGCCGTAAAAATATAAAAGCCCGTAATCGTCGCAAAATTTCGCGTCCAGCTCGCAAGCTCTTTCGTAATATGTCTTGATTTTCGCGTGTTTTTCGTCCAAAGAAGTAAGCGAATACGCTTGTCCCATAAAAATGCAGCCTTTGGCATATCCCAAACTGCATGATTTTTCAAAAAATTCCAATGCCAAATCGTCGTTTTTTTGTGCGCAAGATCTATTATTTAGAATTAAAGCCGCCAAATAGCATGCTTTGCCGTCGCCGCTACTGCATTTCTTAAAATTTAAATCGTAAGTATCGCATGCAGGCACCCCTAGAGAATAAATTTTGCTTACGCTCTCAGCCTTTAAAAACAGAACCGACGCGAGTATAAACAATAGTGCTTTCATTTTAATCCTTACGAATGATATAAATTTAAATTTAGATCGGCAGGCGACGTAAATTTTATCTTTTTACTAGCGGCTACACTTTGATTGCACTCTGCCGCGACCGGCATCATTAAGATCAAAAGCGTCGAAATCTCGGGATAAAATTCTTTCATTATCGCTCTTTGCCTCCTTCAGATTTGCCATCTTTTACTCCTTTGTTGAATTTGCGTTGTATTTATCAGTTATTTCTTTAAATGCTTCTAGCGCACACTTTACGGGATCGTGTTCCTCCTCATCTCGTAAGCAGTTTTCTAAAGCCGTCTTCAACGCGCAAGATCTTAGTTTAAATAGTTTTTTCTGATCGGTAAATTTTTCACAAGCCGTAGTGTAATTTATAACAGCCTTTTTAATGTTGCCTCTTAAACCTATGTCTTGTGTTCCAAGAGCAAAACAAGACTCCGCAATACCCGCCTTGCAAGATTTTTCATAAGGAGTGATAGAAGCTTCACGCATACCAAGCTTAGGACCTAATATATAACCAAGATCCGAGCATCCGATCATATCTCCGCCATCGCATTTTTTAGATAAAATTTCTATTAGTTTAGTACACGAACTATATTTGCCATTTCCTTTATCGCATTCGTTATAAAGATTTTCCTCTTCAGCCGTAGGCTTGCCAGCCATTACGATAGAAGCTAAAAATATCATAGAATAAAATACAAAATTAATTTTCCCCATACAATTTCCTTTCGACACCTTCAAAAATAATTTTACCTTTTTTTATAGGGTTACACTCTTTGTCTTTTAGGCAGGCTTTCAGTTCCTCGATATTTTTGCAAACTATATCTCTATCTTTAAGATCGCTATTACAAACTTTTTCAAGACTTTTAATTGCTGCTTGCATATTACCGTTTAGATATATATTTATTAGCGTACCCAATATAAAACAGTGATATGTACTATCAGCATCACACAGCTTAATCAGATATTTCGTAGCTTCCTCTACTCGGCGTAATGATAGTAAAAGCTCACTCTGTGTAGCACATGAGCGCATATTACCATCCTCGCACTCTTTAGATAAAATTTCAACGAGTTTATTGCATGAGCTATATTTACCTTCGCCGTAATCGCAGGATTTAAAAAGCACTCTTTGTTCTTCGTTCTTTAAATCCTCTAACTTTATCAATTTTGCCGCAGCCGGGATCGCCGCAAATGCCGCTATAAACGTAAATAACGAAATTTTAAGATAGAATTTTTTCATTAGCACTCCTTGTTTTAAGCGGCGATTATATTTAAAAATTTTTAGTTAGCTCTTAAATTTAAGGAGCGCGGCGGCGCGATAAATGCGCCGTAATCCCGCCCGCCGCCCACACTTAAATGAAATTTTAAAATTTCGCCGCCCGCTACGCACGAAAACTCCATAATCCACCGCTAAATTTCGCTCGCAAGGGATCTAAGTTGCGCGGGCATAATACGCCGCCCTACTTCCCGTCTAAATTTAAAATTTCACTCGAAATTTCATCTATCGTCGCGTTGAAATCCTCCGCCAGCGCGCGCTTTAGCTCCTCTTTCGCCGCCATCATATCGCGCACGATCGCAGCTTCAAACTCCTCTCGATTGAGCGCCTCGTCGCCCTTGGCAAACGCAAAATCCAGCCCAAACCACGTAGCCACGGCAAACGCAGGCACGCATACCACCGCGCCCGGGCCGCACACGAGCCCCGCACTACCGCTAGTCGCGCTGGCGCCCGCCTTGGTAATAGTCTTTGCGCCCGTTTTAGCCGCAGTTTTAGCGAGGCTCTTGCTTATCAGCTTTGCGCCCAGCACGCCGCCCAGCGCCCCTAGCCCCGTCCCGCTCGCGCGATACGCCTTGCTTTTTAGGCTGAAGCTCTGCGTGACATTGAGATCGATTTTCGCGCCGTATTTTTTGAGCGTAAAATTTAGCGAGCTCTCATAATTTTTGACGTTTGCCGCAGCGATTTTAGCGATGTTCTCGCCAAAATCTTTCGGGAAGCTTTCACTTACGAAGCCCGCAAATTTCTCATTCAGATACGCCCCCGCGTCATCGTCCCACACGCCGTGCCACAGCACCAGATAATCGCTCAGAAACGAGTAATTGAAATCGGCCATTTTCTGTGCGCTAAGCCTCGCGCCCTCGTCGTAAACGGCGTCGATGTAGCTATTTAGCGCGGATGCGGCATTTGCCTCCGCAGCGAAGCGCGTGGCGTTTAGCTCGCCTCTTAGCGCATCCGCCTCGCGCGCGCTTAAGATCAGCCGTTCGCCGCTTTGCAGCACGATCTGTACGCCCGTCTCGACCGTGCTTTTAGGATACACACTCTCCGAGCCGCTGCCTGCCGTGCGCGTCTGCGCGGCGCAGATCAAACACAGCGTGACGTAGGCAAGCGCGAAGATCGTGCCGCTAAAGCGCCCTATTTTGGGCGCGGACGTGGCTCGCGGCATAAAAAGCACGAAGGCGCAAAGATGCAAAATCGCGCAGTAAAAGAGGAAATCTCCCGCGCAGATCAGAAACAAAAGAGCGATTTTTAGCGCGCTAGGGCTCTGCGACAGCGCCAGATCAAACAGCGCGTTTTTGTAAAATTTCAAAGCGTAAATTTCATTTAGCAGAGCGGATCTGAAGTGCGCTTGCGGCGCGGTAGATTTTAAAATTTCAAAAATTTCAGGGATTGATGCGGAGCTTGTCGCGGATTTTTCAGCCAAATTATCGGCGGACGCGTTCGGCGTGGCGGGAGTTGGAGCTAAATTTAAATTTTGCGCTGCGGCGGAGCTTGCCGTAGAATTTTTAGCGTTGATTTGCGGCGCAGCGGCGGGATCTGCCTTAGAATTTTCAGCCGAGACCTGCACCGCCCTGACGGAGCCCGCTTTAAAATTTGCGGGCGAAGCGGTAGGATTTTTGGCAGCACCTGGCGCGGGCTTGACGGCATTATCAGTCTCGGAATTTCGCACAACCATGGCGGCGTTGTTCGCCGCGGAATTCTTAGCGGAATTATCTGCTGCTAAATTTCCGACGGGTGCGGAAGCGTCATTCCTCGCGAAGTCTTCGGCGAATGAAACGGTGCGGGTAAGCGGAGTAAAATTTATCGCGGAATTTAAAGAGTGTGCGGCTGAACCCGTAGCGTCTGCAAGCTGCAAATAGGCTAAATTTATAGCGAAATTTACCGCTACGGCAAGCGCGGCGAGCAGCAAAATGCTAAGTTTGAGCGATAAAATTCTAGGATTTTTAATCTCTTTTAGACTGAGCTTCAGCACCGCCAGGCGCATCAGAGCAAGAGCTGCAGGCAGCGCCGCGAGCGTCACGAATAGCTCCGCGCCGCGCAGATCCGCTAGGCCTAGCGCCAAAGTGACGCTCAAGAGGACTGCGCCCGCGAAGGCTAAAACCCCGCTTATGAGCCTGCCTCTAAAAATTTTAATCAAAGTCCCGCTGCTGCGAAATAGCGCCGCATTGGCGCGCTGCTTCGCCTCGTAAAAAAAGCTAAATAGCACCCGAAATAGCGCATAAGCCCAAAACGTCGCCAGCGCGCAAAAGCCCGCGTCACTGAAATCCTGCGCGTAAAGCGCGAAACAAAAAACGCTAACGATCAGCGCTAGCCTAAGCGCTATTTCACAGATCCAGCGGCGCGTCGTCGTCATCGAGCCTGTTTGCCTCATTGATCTTTGGAATGCCCATCTCTTCGATATTTAAAGGCGGCGCGGGTTTAAATTTCGCCTCGTCCTCTTGCGCTTCAAAAGGCGGCTCATCGCCATCGCCGTTTTCAAAATACGCAGCATTCTCTTGCTGCGTGTTCTCTGCGCCTTGCGATGCGCCCTCTGCACCTTGCCGCGCACCTTTCGTGCCCCGCAATGTGTCTTTTACGCCTCGTGGAGTGCCCGCTAAATTTTTATGCGCATCTATTTCAGGTGCGATACCGCCCGCTCTCGTATCATCTAAATTTTGCTCCTCAAATTCTTGTTTTTGCAGTGCATTCTGTGCCGCGCGCTGTACCTCTGCCAAGCCCTGCTCTGCGCTAAGCTTAGACTCGCCGTCTATCTCCTCGCTGTCCTGCTCACCGCTTTGGCCAAAGCTAGGCATCTCGTCAAAATCGATATTTACTCCGGGGTTTCGAGCGCTAGCGGAGCTTGTATTTAAATTTACGCCGCTATTTTGCGCTTCGTTAAAATTCTCCGCGCCGTTAAAGCTTTGCGCTAAATTCTGTTGCAAATTCTGCACTGTATCGGGATGCTGCCCAACTGGCTCCTCAAAGCCCTGATCTTGCAGCTGCGAGACGTAGTCGAGATTGTCATTTTCGTTAAAGATCGCGCTCTCGCTGGGCTCGCCGCCGAAGCTCGTATCGACAAAGCGGGTAAATCTGCCCTGAAAGCCAACCTCGATCGTCCTGCCCGCCTCGCCCGAGCGGTTTTTGCCGACGATGATTTCGGCCTTTTCCTGATAGTCATTACGCCTAAACACGGGCTCGCCCGCGTCCTTGCCCTCGGCCTCCAGCCGCGAAATGCGCTCGCGCTCCATCTGCTCTTTATAAACCTCGTCGCGATAGACGAAAAGTATGATGTCGGCGTCCTGCTCGATCGCGCCGCTTTCGCGTAGATCGCTTAGCATCGGGCGTTTGTTCGAGCGCGCCTCGAGCGAGCGGTTTAGCTGCGACAGCGCGATGATCGGGATGTTTAGCTCGCGCGCCAAAAGCTTGAGCCCGCGCGAAATTTCGGCGATTTGCAGGTGGCGCTCGGAGTAGTTGCTCGTGCTCGTCATAAGTCCGATATAATCGATCACGCAAAGCTCGATGTTGGCGTCTGCGGATTTGAGTTTGCGCAGCTGGGTGCGGACTTGGTGGATGTTTACATAGCCGCTGTCATAGACGAAAAGCGGCATATTCAGCACCGCGTCGCAAGCGTCGTTGAAGCGCGTCCAGTCGTCGTCGCTAAGCTTGGCGCTCATTATGTCGCTTAGCGGGATCGAGCTAAGCGCGCTTAGTATGCGATACATCAGCTGCACGGAGGGCATCTCGAGCGAGAAAAATACGACGCCTTTGCCGCTTTGCAGCGTTTTCATCATCAAATTTAGCGCAAAGGCGGTCTTGCCCATACCTGGGCGGGCGGCGATGATGATGAGCTCACCCGGTTTCAACCCCTTCGTGCAGTCGTTTAGGAAGCAAAAGCCGGTATCCAGCCCCACGAGCTCCGAGCCTGCGAGCGCCTTTTGGCGCTTCAGCTCCTCTACCACGTCGGCGATGATCTCGTGCGATTTTTTGATGCCGCCGTGACGCTCCTCGTCGATGAGCTCGTAAATTTTGGAGCTGATCTTATCGGCGGTATCTTTGCTGCGCACGGCTTCGTTTACCATCGAAGGGATCTCGTGCGCGACCTTGATTAGTGAGCGCTTGATCGATTTTTCGCGCAGCTCGAGCGCGTATTTTGGGGCATCGACCACGCCGCTGGTGGCTACGACCTCGGTAAATGCGCCATCGTCGTAGCGCTCGGCTAGCCATTTTTTAACGAAGCTCGGCGCGATCGGCTCGTTGTGCGAGGAGCATTTGACGATCGCCTCGTAGATGTCGGCGTGCGGCTTGTAGAAAAAATCGCCGACCGAGATTATCTCGCTCAGCTCGCCGTATGCGTCCTCGTTTTGCAAAAGCGAGCTTAAAATCGCGCGCTCCATATCCAGATCGTATAAATTTGCAGGCACATTCTGCTTCGTTGCCATCGCTTCCCCTCGTTTCGCGCGCTTTTGCGCGTCTAAATTTTAAGCTCTATAAAATCGTAAATTTTAATCCACAGCCCCGGTACGCGCTTTTGAAAAGCGATGCGGCTTTGAACGCTCGTCGCGAGACCTTAGAACTATCGCAGCTTTGAAAATTTCGCGCTTCAAAAAGCCACGCAATTTTAAGCCGCTACGCTCTTATGCCGCATATACTGCGGCGATTTAAGGCTGCGCCCAAAGGCTGCCGCGGCGGATTTAAAATTTTGAAATTTCATAGAGCTTGAAATTTCGCTAGGGCTTAGAATTTTTTAAAATTTTAAGCCCGCCTATTAAAATTTAGCGCCCCCGGCTCGGGCATTAAATTTTGCGCCCGAGCTGCGGCGAGCGAACCTTTCTAAACTTAAACCGAGCGTCGCGATCTGAAATTTTTCAAATGCCTTAAACAATGAGCCAAATGCCGCGGCATTTAAATTTAACGCTCGCTCGCTGTTTCGCAAACGGTGCGTCCGTCACGCTAAATTTAATGCGGCCCGACTCCCGCGCCGTGCCTTGAAATTTTACGCCGCTGAGCTCTATGGTTTAAAATTTTACGTATCGAAATTTCACGCCGCAAATTTAGCACCGAATCGCGAGGCTCAAATTTTAAAATAAAATTTCACGGCGAATTGCAAAGTTAAAATTTCAAACCCAAAATTTAAAAACAAAATTCCAGAGTTAAAATTTAAATCCGGAATTCCAAGCCGCATTCCCAAAGACTCAAATTTAAAAGCGCTGCCTCGGAATTAAATTTTAAAATTTTACGCCAAGACACGCTGTATTGATGAGCCTAAACGAACCGCAGTGAGTCCAGCGCGCTGAAACGCCGAGCCGCGAGGCTGAGCCGCGCGCCGTAGCGGCTTTTAACCGCTTTAACCGGCTAGACGCTCCGCAGCTCTCACGCTCCTTCGCGAGCCCGCACCTCGTCCTCGACCTCTTGCAAAAACCGCTCCACAAGCTTGCTCTCATCGAGTTTAGCGACCACCTCGCCGTGGCGCATCACGATGCCGCGCCCGTTGCCGAACGCGATCGCCACGTCCGCGCCCTTCGCCTCGCCGATCGCATTTACGACGCAGCCCATGACGCTGATATTTAGCGGCGTTTTGATATGCGCGGTTTTTTCTTCGACAATTTTGATCGCGCTTAGCAGATCGCTTTGCAAACGCCCGCAGGTAGGGCACGAAATGATATTGACGCCGCTTTTTTGCACGCCCGCGTCCTGCAGGATCGCACGCGCGACGCGGATCTCCTCCTCAAGCTCGCCCGTGATACTCACGCGCATCGTATCGCCGATCCCCTCCATTAGAAGCGTACCAAGCGCGATCGCGCTCTTGATGCTCGCGTGAAATTTCGTCCCCGCCTCAGTCACGCCCAGATGAAAAGGATACTCGCACAGCGGGCGCAGCGCGCGATACGCAGCCACCGTGCTCGGCGCGTCGGAGGTCTTAAGCGAGATCGCGATGTCGCTAAAGTCCTCATCCTGCAGCAGCGCGGCGTTATACAGCGCGCTTTGTACCATCGCCTCCACGCTGCGGCCGTACTTTTGCTCGAACTGCTCCTCGAGTGAGCCCAAATTTACGCCGATGCGGATAGGTAGGCTGCGAGCTTTACATGCGCGCACGACCTCTTTAATACGCTCCTTGCCGCCGATATTGCCGGGATTGATGCGGATGGCATCGACAAACTCCGCGACCTGCAACGCCAAGCGAAAATTAAAATGGATGTCCGCTACGATGGGAAGCGGCGAGCTTTTTTTGATCTGTGCGAGCGCATCCGCGTCCGCCTTATCGAGCACGGCGCAGCGCACGATGTCGCAGCCCGCGAAATACAGGCGGTTTATCTGCTCTAGCGTGCCCTCCACGTCCTTCGTTTTAGAAAAGCTCATCGACTGCACGGAGATGGGCGCGCCGCCGCCGATTTTGACGGAGCCGACGGAGATTTGGCGGGTCGGATAGCGATTTTTCAAATTTAAGCCTTTAGAATTTTTTGCGCTATTTTATTCAAAACGGGGTTAAAATTTAATAATTCGCACTCGCTAGCCGCCGTAGAATTTCGCCTGCAGGATTTTACCCACTAAATTTTGCTTTCGCACTTACGAAAAATTTCATTTCGCCGCGAAATTTTAGCGAATAGAGCTCTATAAAATTCCGCCATCTAATAAAATTCTAAAAATTCCGGTAGCAAATAAAACTATACAAAATTTTATGGCAAGCGAAATTTAATAAACCACGTAGCCAAGCAAAATTCCGCAAACTTGGCAGGTAAGCGAGGTCCTGCGACGTAAAATTACAAAATTAAGCTTTTGAAATTTCCGCGAAATTTTAACCGCAGTATCGTCGCAGCGCTCACTCGCACAAAACGAGTGCAGTATGGTTTATCCTAGCAGCGCGGCATGCAGCCGTGAAATTCAAAGCAAGTAGATGAAATATGAACATTCTATCTTTAATTGCAGCATTAGGGCATTGTTTCGCACGGCGGCAAAGCCGAAAAAACGTCAGCCGTTCGTGTTTAGCACACCGCGCCAGTATCGCGATCTTATAGAGGCAGCAAAATTTAAACCGCCTATGCATATAAATTGCGCTAGCGTGCCGCCTAGGCTAGCGCACTAGCTCCATATTCACCTTGACCCTGCTCATCTTGTCCTGCAGCATATCCATCACCGACTCATTGCGCGACGAAGCATCATCCGTCGGGGCTTCGTGCTGCTGCCACTTGCTTTTCGTCGCGGCGGGGCCCCACTGCGACGAAAATATTAGCCCGTGCTTTTTCTCAGTCTCAGGCGCAGGCTCATAAGGCTGTGGAGCGGGCTTCGCCCAACGCTCATCATAACGCATCGCAGCACCTTGTCCTAACGCATTACCCCGCTTTGGCGACGGCATCCTACCAAGCGCGCTACCGCCAGAGCGCCCTATCGCACGGCTAGAGCGAGCAGATGTGGGAAGATAGGGCGCGCGGGCATTTTTACGAGCCGTATACTTCGTGGCGCTCGAATGAGATGCAGCTGTATGCCCCATAGCGCCAGAACGAGTTGCACTATAGCCGTAGCGAGCTTGCGGCTGTGCAATTCGAGTCGTCGTTAATTTTCGAGCTTGTGCGTCTACGGTTTTGCCGGTCTGCTCATCCGCGCCTCCGTGAGTTTGCGCGCTTACGCTTCTCCGCATATCTGCGCCTCTGTAAGTTTGCTCCGTATCGCGAGCGCTTGGCGCCTCGTCCTCATAGATGCGGGTCTTTGGCAAACGCATCAGCGTCGCAACTAGACTCTTGCTAGCTTCATTCTGGCTGCTTGATTGATTAGTCGGGCGCCTAGATGCTTTATTTCTCGCAGAATGCGATGCGAAATTTTGCCCGGGATTTTTAGTAAAATTTTTCGCACTTTTTCGCGTGAAATTTTTAGCGGATTTCCTAGACGCACGCGTATTTTTTGTGAGCTTGGATTTTGAAAGGCTTTTAGCATTTGCAGATTTTTTAGCATGCGGCTCGGCAGAGGATCTTGCCGCTATATTTTTGCTCGAATGATCTTTGGCTCGTAAATTCTGAGATGAAATTTTATATTTATGGTTTTGCAACGCGGCGGGCGATTTATGGCTTTGCTGAGCGGCAAAAGCGCTAGAAAAACTCGCCAAAATGAACGCAATTAAAAAAATACGAGCTAAATTTTTCATCGTTTTCCTTTCCATGGATTTTAGGCGAAATTTAGCAAAGCTTAGATTAAGCCGCGTTAAATTTAATGAGTGAGGCTATGAAATTTCAGCTCTAATTCCAAGCCGTATCGCCAAATAAAAACATTGATAAAGGCTAAGCTGTAAAAATTCCACAGCTAGGATTCTGTTTGGCAATAGAATTTTATCACATTAAAAATATGACGCCACAGCAAAATTTTATCTTGTAAGCGTTTAAGAAGGAGAGCTGAAAAATTTTAAAGTTTTAGAATTCTGCGCTTAGATTTTGAGCGGCAAGTCAGAATTTAAGGTAAAAAGCAAGCTCAGATAAAATTTTTAATTTTAAAGGATAATGCAGCAAGAC
Organism: uncultured Campylobacter sp.; assembly: GCF_938002845.1. Lineage (GTDB taxonomy): Bacteria > Campylobacterota > Campylobacteria > Campylobacterales > Campylobacteraceae > Campylobacter_B. The sequence continues at coordinate 65,545 of NZ_CALKZP010000028.1, read as the reverse complement.
CGCAAATTTGCGGCGAGATACGAAATTTGCGAGATCATGCAGTGACTAAAAATCACACCACTTAATCGCTAATTCATAATAAATCGCCGCGCCTTAGACATATCCAAAACGCGGCACATCGCATTTTACGGCGCACAGCAAAAGCATCGCCGCGCATAAAGCATTTCGCGGCGCTGCAAAATCTCACAGCGCCGTTGTAATGGCATAGGAGCGCCGAATGACGCTCCTATGGGACTACATCATTCCGCCCATGCCACCCATTCCGCCCATATCAGGCATTGGAGGCATTGCAGGTTTCTCCTCTTTAATCTCGCTGACGGTCGCTTCGGTCGTTAGAAGCAGGCTTGCGACGGAGACCGCATTTTGAAGCGCTATGCGCTCGACTTTGACCGGATCGATGATACCTGCTTCAAACATATTGACATACTCGCCGTTTGCGGCGTTGAAGCCAAATTTTTTGTCTGAGCCCTGCTCGACCTTATTTGCTACGACACCCGCGTCAAATCCCGCATTCTCTGCGATCTGGCGAAGTGGAGCGAAAAGCGCGCGCTTAACGATGTCCGCACCGATAAGCTCATCGCCGCTTAGAGCTAGTTTTACGCTAAGTCCAGCTCTGATTAGCGCAGCGCCGCCGCCGATTACGATACCCTCGTCTACGGCTGCTTTGGTTGCGTTTAGGGCGTCGTCCACGCGATCTTTTTTCTCTTTCATCTCGGTTTCGGTCGCAGCGCCCACTTTGATGACCGCAACGCCGCCGCTAAGCTTAGCCATGCGCTCTTGAAGCTTCTCTTTGTCGTAATCGCTCGTAGTTTCGGCGATTTGAGCTTTGATCTGCGAAACGCGCGCGTCGATATCTTTTTTCTTGCCCGCGCCGCCTACGATAGTGGTGTTATCTTTGTCGATCACGATACGCTCGGCTTGTCCGAGATCAGCCATAGAAGCGCTTTCTAGCGTTCTGCCAAGCTCCTCGCTGATGACGGTGCCGCCCGTTAAAATCGCGATATCTTCAAGCATCGCCTTTCTGCGATCGCCAAATCCTGGGGCTTTGACCGCAGAGATGTTTAACACGCCGCGAAGTTTATTTACGACCAAGGTCGCAAGCGCCTCGCCCTCGATATCCTCGGCGATGATTAGAAGGGGTTTGCCGCTTTTTTGAACCTGCTCCAAAACTGGTAATAGGTCTTTTAAATTTGTAATTTTCTTATCGAATAGCAAAACTAGCGGCGAGCCTAGTTCGACTAGCATCTTCTCGGCATTTGTAATGAAATATGGGCTTAGATAGCCGCGGTCAAACTGCATTCCCTCGACTACGTTTAACTCATCGTTAATAGATTTTGCCTCTTCTACCGTGATAACGCCGTCCTTGCCGACTCTTTCCATAGCGTCTGCGATCAGATCGCCCACCGCGCTGTCGTTATTGGCAGAGATCGTAGCGACCTGAGCGATCTCTTTTTTGCCACTTACTTTTTTAGAGGATTTTTTTAGCTCCTCAATAACCGCAGCGCTAAATTTATCCATACCACGCTTAACTTCGATCGGATTTGCGCCCGCAGTTACGTTGCGTAGGCCCTCTTTAAAGATCGCGTGAGCTAGCACGGTCGCAGTCGTAGTGCCGTCGCCTGCTTGATCGTTGGTTTTACTCGCTACTTCGCGCACCAAAGAAGCGCCCATATTCTCTAGCGTGTCTTTTAGCTCGATCTCTTTAGCTACGGTTACGCCGTCTTTTGTGATCGCCGGAGCACCGAAGCTCTTTTGGATTAAGACATTGCGACCGCGAGGTCCCATCGTAACTTTTACAGCGTCGTTTAGCTTCCTAACGCCCGCGTAAAGCTTGTTTCTTGCGTCGTCTGAAAAAATAATCTCTTTTGCCATTTTCAATCCTTTTTATTTAATTATGCCTAAAACATCTTCTAAATTTAAGATAAGAAATTTCTTATCATCTAAGCTAATCTCGCTACCTGCGTATTTTGCAAACGCTACGATATCGCCATTTTTGACGCCTTCACATTCGCTGCCGACGGCTACGATTTTGCCAGTTGAGGGCTTTTCTTTTGAAGCATTGTCTGGGATGATGATGCCCGAAGCGGTCTTTTTTGTTTCCTCCTCGCGCTCTATTAGAACGCGCTTGCCAAGTGGTTGAAATTTCATTTCAGTCCTTTCTTTGATTTGTGATTTCTAAAATTGGCACTCAATGTGTTTGAGTGCTAAGATTATATGCAAAATTTATATTCTTGTCAATAGTTTATGAAAAATTTTTATAAAACTTTAGTGATTTAAACTCAAGTATTGAGATTTCAAACGTTAAATTTTAAGGGCTATAATACCTTCAAATTTTAAATTTTAAGGGGACGAAATGAAAATTTTCGGCATAATCGCAGGAATTTTAATCCTGCTTATCGTAGGCGCCGGCTGCCTATTTTTCAGCGATTTTGGCAACAATCTCACCAAGCCTTACATAGAAAATTTGATCAAAGAAAAAAGCGGCCTTGACGTGAAGCTCGATAAATTCGATCTAAATTTCGGCGATTTGGATATTAGCGCCAACGTAAATGATGCTGCGAGCGTAAACGTAAAGGGCAAATACTCGCTTTTTGCGCGCTCCTTCGATCTTAGCTACGACGCAAACGCGCACGATCTAGCCAAGCTCGGCATAAAAATGGACGAAGAGCTAAGCCTTAAAGGGCAAATTTTAGGCGATCTTAGCAAATTCGGCATCAACGGCAGCGGGCGGATTTTTGATAGCAACGTAAAATTTTTAGCAAATTTAAAAGACCTTAGTCCGCTTGATCTACAAATCGACGCTAAAGCTCTAAACGTCGAAAAAGCCCTTGCCGTGGCTTCGCTACCGATATACGCCAAAGGAAATATCGACGTGCTCTCGGATATCAAAGCCGGTGGTAGCGGCGCAGAGGGCAACGCAAGCATCAAAAGCTCAAATTTGATCCTAAACGAATCTGCGTTTAAAGATATGAATATCTCCATCCCAAAGGGCGTGCAGATCACGTTAAACTCGGACATCACGGCGCAAAATGACGTCCTGCGAGCAGCAAGCAAGATCGATTCGACGCTGGGCAAGATCAGCGCCGAAAAATCGGAATTTGATCTGAAAAACAAAACTTTAAATTCCGATTTTAATCTAAATTTGCCCGATTTAGCGAAACTCGAAAGCCTTATCGGGCGCAAAATTTCTGGCGACGTTAAAGCAAACGGAAATTTAAAGACCGATTTTTCTACGCTTGAGCTTTTAAACTCGCAAATTTCGGCGTTTAAAGACGCGCTTAAAGCGGATGCGAAGGCTAAATACGATCTTAAAAACAAAAACGGCGAGCTGTCCGCGAAGCTAAACGCAAACGATCTAGCCGCGCTGCAAAACGTCCTGGGGGTGAAGCTGCAAGGCAAGGCAAACGGCGAGCTTAGCGCGGCTTTAGCGCAAAATGAGCTTAAAAATCTAAGCTTAAATCTAAACGCGATGGGCGGCAACCTGAATGCGAACGGAAATTTAAGCGATCTTAAGCTTAAAGCGAGCAATCTAAATCTGGTCGTACTTTCGGCTCTGTTTTACGGCAGCGCGATCGGAAACGGCACGATAAACGGCGATGCGAAGTTAAGCTTAAAGGACGGCATTAACGGCACGGCGCAAATTTCGCTCGCTAACGGCGTGATTTTTAAGAAATTTTTAGACGGCGTGAGCGGCAAGAACTTCCCGAGCGATCTAAAAGCGGACGCGCAGGCGCAGACAAATATCAAAAACTCAGTCGCGACCTTTAGCGCTAGCGTAAACTCCGATCTGGCGCAGCTTCAGAGCCTAAACGGCACCTACGAGCTTAAAAACAAAGCGCTTAAGGCAAACTACGCGCTGCTGATCCCGAGCTTGCAGCGACTGGAGTTTTTCTTAAATCGCAGACTAAACGGCAAGATCGCCGCTACCGGCGAGCTTTCGCACGACGGCAAGAGCCTGTTTGCGACCATAAATTCCAAGGTCGCGGGCGGCGAGCTGAACGGACAGATCGCGGGCGATGAGGCAAGCTTTAAAATTCAAAATTTCATCGTCAAAGAGCTTACGACGCTTTTAAATATCGATCACGTCTACGACGGCACGGGCAATGCGAATCTTACGTATAATACCAGCTCGCACAGCGGAAAATTTGACTCGATCATCAATAACGGCCGCCTTCCTAGCGGTGGATTGATCGATAAAATCGGCAAAATTTTAGGCCGCGATCTAGGCGGCGAGGTCTATAACGACGCCAAAGTAAACGGCACGATCAAGCAAAATTTAATCAATTTCAACGCCGATATGAGCGCGCAAAAAAGCAAGCTAAACGTTACAGGCGGCACGCTGGATAGCAAAACGGGCGCGATTTCGGTGCCGGTTAAGGCAAACATCGAAAAAACCGATCTTGAAATAAACATCACCGGCACGATCAAAGAGCCGAAATACAATATCCAATCAGACTATCTAAAGGGCAAGCTCGACAAACAGATCGGCAAGGGCATCGACAAGCTTTTCGGCGTGAAAAAGGACGATAACAGCAGCAAAAACGACGCGAAAAAGGAGCAGTCAGACGCGATTAAAGGGCTGATAAATGGGCTATTTTAGCCCATTCGCTCCCATTTGGCGTTTGGAATTTATGGATACTGCTAAACGAGCGCGAGATTTAAAATTTTGAAATTTTGAAATCTCGCGCAGTTTAAATTTTAAAATTTAGCGCTAGCCGGGGTAGCTAGAGTCGCAAAATTTCAAAACTCGGCGCACGCTATTTATCAAAATTTTAAATCTCGTTTCGATCTGTTTTTGATGACGATTTAAATTTATCGCCGTAAGCTTATCCTGCTCGCGCCGCTATTCGCAATGAAATGCACGCCGCAAGCCTAGCGCCTTTTAAAATGCTTCGTATCAATACTGCGTGCCGTGTTTTCAGGTTATCCGATGCTAATTAAAATTTCGCGGCGCAATGTTTATTGCAGTTGGCGCCATGCTTGATAAAATTTGCCCGCCATTATCGCAAGAAAAATGAGCGTCAAAGCTCCAAATATCGTAGCTGTAAATTTATCATCCGTCGTAGCGTATTTGTCATATCTGAATTTCATCAGATACTCGCGCTGCGGCGGATCGCCGCTCGCATTATAATCCAAAAATAAGACCTGATATGCCGTACCGCGACCCCGAAACGGAAACGGACGGCTTTGATACCAAGCTTTAACTCGCTTGCCTTCCAGCCATTCGTGTGCGATTAGCGAGATAGAAGGCTTGATATTTACACCTTGCCACTCGTCCGCTCCTGAGCGCTTAAAATTAGCTTCAGCAATTGCTGCATTGAGCAAAATTTTATTTTTATAAAAAGAGGTTAAGTTATCCGTATCGCCATTTAAAAAGACTTTGATAAATTTGCGCTCATCCGTAAAAATCTGCATATATTCGCGCCCATCATCGCTTCTGACATCCATGATTATTCCATTTGCGATTTTCAGATCATCTAAGCTTTTAGGATTCAAGCTAAAAAGAAATCCGTACCACATCGCCGCCAAATAAAATGCGATCATAAATAGATCGAACTTACGATCTAAGTTATGCCAAATTTCGCCGAGCTTCATCGATCATTACATTGTAAGTTTCGCTGCAAAATACGCAATTTCACGGCTTTTATTATCGCGAGCTATGCTGCATCGCCAGTGCCTCCATCGCCCCGACGGGCAGAAATAGCACTACGCCCACGATTACCACTGGTATAGCCACGATGATGCCTAGCGTATCCAGCAGGGCGTTGCCCTCGCAGCGTTCAGGTTTAACCTCGATATTTGCCGGGATCGGAGAGCGCAGCCTATCGCTTGGCTTCATTATTTCGCTCAGATTTTTGATCTGCACGACGCGCGCATCGAAGTAGAAAATCGCTTCTATCTCGCCCTTTTTCTCATCGATTTCGATACGGTTCGCCAGAGCTTTGATTTTGGCGACGTCTGCACCGGCTGCGGAATTCAAAAATGCGCTGAAACTACCGCGCGCCTCGCCGTTTTTAGCATCGGTTACTTCGATCTGCACAAACTCGCGCTTAAGCCCTTTGGCGTATCCGCCATCGTAAAATTCCGAGATATTCTTAAGCGACGAGCCGTTCGTTAGGACATAGCTGAGTTTCTCGCCTACGATGTATTCCTTGCCATCGTTTATGAAAAATGCCGTGATCTTTTCGGGCGTTTCGTTCGCCCCAGGCACTACGTTTTGTTTGCACTGGCACCCCACAAGCAGGACAGCTAGTAAAACCGCGATAAATTTTTTCATGATGATCCTTTAAAATTTTAAATTAGCGTATAAATTCCGCAGCCAAAGCTCTATCTCAAAAAATTTCAGCAGCGAAATTTTGCGCCGATACGATTTAGCCGTAGCCGGACTTAAATTTAGCCTCAAACGCAGGCTACTTCAGTGCCGCTTTGACTGCCTCGCTCAGCCGCTTGCCGTCCACGCTTGAGCCGAGCGCTTCTTTGGCGGCTTTCATCACGCGCCCCATGTCCTTTGCGCCGCTCGCGCCGAGCTTAGCGATTAGCGAGCTAACCTCGGCGGCAAGCTCGGTATCGCTTAGCTGCGCGGGCAGATAAGACGCGATGATCTCGATCTCGCCCTGCTCTTTTTGCACCAGATCGTCGCGACCGCCCGCGCGATACTGCGCCGCGGAGTCGTTTCGGCGCTTGATCTCGCTTTGAAGTATGCTAAAGACGCGCTCGTCGCTAAGGCTGATGCGCTCGTCCACCTCGACCTGCTTAAGCGCGGCGTTAAGCATCCTAAGGCTGTCTCTGCGGAAGTGATCGCCGCTTTTCATCGCCGTTTTAATGTCTTCTAAAATTTGCTCTCGCACACCCATTTTTCACTCCTTTAGATTGAAATTTCGGCGGTAATTTTAGCAAATTTAAAATTTGGCTCGGGTAAATTTAAGGGGATGAAATTTTAAAATTTTAAAGATTGATCGCGATTTGCGGCTAAATTTAAAACTAGCCGCAGGTACCGTCTGCGGCAAAGACTCGCGCGCAGCTCCCCTTTGCGGAAAAAAGCTCGCGCGAAGTGCGCTAAATTTAAAAAGCCCCGCGAGGAATAAAATTCCTGCGAGGCAAACAAGCGATAAGAGCTCGCGAAAGCTCTATTTAGCGCGTGAGAATATCATTCGCACGATTTGAAGCAAGAAGCACACGCTTCCTACCAAAAAGATAGTATCGCCGATGATGCGCGCCCAGCGAAGCCCGTAGAGGCTGTCTTTTTGCAAGAATTCCGCGCTTCTTGCGTACCACATACCCACGTCGATCGCCGCGAATGCCTGCAAAATTCCGACAGGCAATAGCGAAATCAGCACCATTAGAAGCAGACCCGCGTTAAGCGCCCAAAAGCCGATCTTCATCAGCGTATCGTCAAAGCTCTTTTCTCTGTAGATATACAGCGCCACGAGCCATACGAAGCCGAGCGCCAAAAAGCCGTATACGCCAAATAGCGCCGTATGTGCGTGCACCGCGGTGGTGTTTAAGCCCTGGATGTAAAATAACGCAAGCGGCGGATTAATTAAAAAGCCGAAAACGCCCGCGCCTAGCATATTCCAAAACGCTACGGCGATGAAGCAGTAAAGCGGCCATTTTAGACGCTTAGCCCAATCCTGCGCAAATTGAAGCTTGTAGTAATGAAACGCTTCCGAACCCAAAAGCACCAAAGGCACGACCTCAAGCGCCGAGAAGCTCGCACCCACAGCCATTATCGGAGTAGTGGTGCCCGCAAAATAGAGGTGGTGGAAGGTACCCGGAATTCCGCCGATTAGGAAAATCGACGCGCTAGCAATCGAGGTGTAGGTGGCAAATTTCTTGCTTACTAAGCCCAAGGACGCAAACACGAACGCCAAAGACGCCGTCGCGAAAACCTCGAAAAATCCCTCGACCCAAAGGTGCACGACCCACCAGCGCCAGTACTCCATCACCGGGATCGGCGAGCGCTGTCCGTAGAACAGACCTGCGCCGTAAAAAAGCCCTACGGCGATAACCGAAGCAGTAAAGATCGCCAATAAATTCTTATCGCCCTCGGCTCTGAAGCCCGCGATAAAGCCGCGCAGCACGAGCACCATCCAGATCACAAGGCCCACAAACAGTATCAGCTGCCAAATTCTACCGAGGTCTAAATACTCGTATCCTTGATGTCCGATCCAGAAGCTGCTGCTTGGATCCATCTTGCCCGCAATCGCCATATATTCGCCCGCGAAGCTGCCGACGACCAAGAAAAGAAGCGCGTAGAAAAGCACGTCCACGCCGAGCTTTTGAAATTTAGGATCTTTGCCGCCGTTGATGATCGGAGCTAGAAACAATCCCGCCGCCAAAAAGCCCGTAGCAATCCAGAAAATGGATGCCTGCACGTGCCAGGTGCGAGCTAGCGAGTAAGGGATATATTGCGAAATATCAAGCCCGAAAAAGGACTGACCCTCGATCGTATAGTGCGCAACAAAGCCGCCGATAAAGGCTTGAAATGCAAACAATGCAATCGCTACGAAAAGGTACTTGCCGAGCGCCTTTTGCGACGGCGTAAGCGCTAAAGCGGCGATCGGATCTGCATTTAGCTTCGCAGGAGCCTCGAAATCCTCGTCCTTTTTGCCGTAGAAATTTCCAAACCAAACCAACAAGCCGATGCCGGTAAGCAAAACAACGAGGCTTACGATAGTCCAAATGACGTTTTCCGTGGTAGGGACATTGTCTATCAGCGGCTCGTGCGGCCAGTTATTGGTATAGGTCGCCTCTCCGCTCGGACGATCCGTAGAAACAGCCCAAGCAGTCCAAAATATGAAATCCACGAGCTCGGCGCGGTGTTGCTCGTTTGCGAGCGTGTTTTCCTTCATCGCGTAATCCTCGCGAAGCTTTTTAAAGCGCGGATCGTTTCCGAAAACGCCCATGTACTCGTCTTTTACGACCGCCATAGCTTTCAAGCGATCATCGCTTAGCTTGACGGTGCCGTCTTTTACGGTATTGGTGCGGTACTCAGCCTTGGTAAGCGCCTTAATCTGCGCCTTTTGCTCGTCATTTAAGGCGTCAAATTTAGCGCCGAAACGCTCCTGCGCCTTGATATCCATAAACGCGACCAGCTCCTTATGCAGCCAATCCGCGCTCCAATCAGGCGCCTGATACGCTCCGTGACCCCAGATCGAGCCTACCTGCATACCGCCGATACTCTGCCAGGCCTCCTGCCCGCGGTAAATGCGCTCGGTGCTGATTAACTCGTTGCCGCTAGCATCGGTAAATTTTACCACCGGCGGAGACTGTCTATACACCTCGCCGCCGTAAAAACCCAAGAAACTAAAGCCCACGATGAGTACCGCTACAAGCGCCATCCAGAGCTTTTTATATTCTCTCATTCTCACTCCTTTAACTGAAATTAGGAGAGAATTTTACCTATTTAAATTTCGATAAGCATTGAGGCTCGTCAATAAAAAGATAAAATTTATCTGCTTAAGCTGGAATTTATTAAAATATACTGAAATAAAGGGTTTTAAAAAATTTTATATAAAATTTATATCTATAAATCTATCCCTTACCTCGATATTATTAAGATTTAGATTTAGTTTGTCTTTTAAATACTTTTTCAAATTTACTCGTTCATACTCACTTAACATAGTTAGCGGAATGGCAAAATAATTACTATGAGTACTATCTAATAAAATTAGAACATTTAAATTTATGCTATCTATTCTTCTTAAAATTTTAAGTACACCGAAGCAAAGAAGATTTATCGGATGTAGAGCGTACGATAAAATTAGCAAGAGAAATTTTTTAAACCTAGTTATATTGGCATTGTATTTGCACGCGTCTTCAATCACGAGTCCAGAAAATTTATAAATAGCGATTTTATCGAAATTAGAAGTCTTTACACTTTTATGTACCGAATATACATCGTTATAATTTTTGCATAAAGAATTATATTCTATTCTATCGGAATAGAAATTTAAAAATTTATGTTTATTAATAAATAAAATTCCCACCAAAAAAGTAACGGCTCCTAAAAACTGGTATGCCCAAGCACTTCCTCTGCAGAAAAATAGGAATATAACTAAAAATACAGCTAATATTAAATAACATTCTGTGCTGATTTTAGTCCAATAATCTTTGATCATAAAAAGAGGCATTTCAGATTTATAACTTTGAAATTCCATACGATAATACTCCAAATTTTTAATTCAATACACCGCTCTTTTCATTGACTTTGCTCTGCATCTTTCACTTCTTTTAAATAGAAATATATTTTGTAAATAAATTCAAATGCAGACATTAATATTACGGAACCAGAAAGAGAAAAACCAGATTGAAAGAAAATAATATATCCAAAAATTGAAAATCTACTTTGAAATTCCGGCATAAAATGGCTTGTTCTTATGCTTATACCGCTGCTTGCAAAATATCCGGTATAATAAACCTCAAACATAAAAATACCAAGACCAAACATAAACGGAAGCAACAAAAACGGGCAATCGTTTTCACACTTCTTTTTTGAAAGCAATATAAAATCATCATCATATCTGCAAAAGTAAATATAATAAACCAATGAATATAAGCTAGAAACCGCAAAAATAATAATCCCGTATATCCACATAATACTAACGTAAAATTCAGAAAGTTGGGTGTATGGGCTAATACTACCGATAATTTCGATATTTGGAAAATAGCTTTTCATAAAATTTACGAAATTCAAGCACGCAGGAGAAATATCTAAAATATTTTTAGGAATTATAAAGGCGCTAAGAGAATATAAAAAATATATAAAACATAATTTCGTAAAAAATTTGCCGAATTTTACACGAGTATTTTCTATTCTTATCTTTTTACTTTCGAATTCTAAATCCTGCAATCTTAACCCCTAAATAAAATGATTACGCATTTTAGCGCCTACAACCTTAAACAAACTATAAAATTAGCATATTTATGTTTGTGTAATAAACGCAATTCATGCAAGGGCTTCCGAAAGTGGATCAAATTTAGATTTCCATCCAAATTTAAAATGATCCGTCGCTGCTGCTTTCACGGGGTTTAGGAAGCGGCGAAATTTTAGTATAATACTCCTCCTTGCCGTTGTATGAGCTGCTAAAGACGCCGTCCGGAACCGTGAAATTTCGTTTAGTTTGCGGATACTCTTTGAGGTAGTTTGCTAAAAAGCGCGCAAAGACTGGTGCTGCAGTACGCCCGCCACCCTCGACCTTTCGCATCGGTTTATAATCGTCGTTGCCGTACCATATAATGATCTGCAAATCGGGCGTGAAGCCGCAAAACCACGCGTCTATGCTATCGTTTGAGGTGCCGGTTTTGCCCGCTATGTCGATGCCTTGCACGCGCGCGCGAGTACCGGTGCCGCGCTGCACGATATTTTTTAGTAGTGTGGTCATCAGATATGCCTGTTCAGGGCGCAGCACGCGACGTCTCTCAGGCTCGATAAAGCGAGTTTTGCCGTCCTTATCGGTAATCGAAACGATAAATTTTGATTTTGCTGTAATCCCAAGCCCCGGGAACATCGAATACATCGTGGAGTATTCAAGCGGCGAAATTCCGTAGCTGCCGATAGCCACCGACAGGGCGGGCGGAACGTTTTTAAAGCCGAACTCGCCCAGCTTTTTTACCGCGCGATCAACGCCGATAGATTGCATCAAATTGATCGAGGCAAGGTTACGCGAGCGAGTTAAAGCTTCTTTGATCGTGATATAGCCACTGTAAGTCTTGTCGTAATTTTTCGGCTTCCACGTTTTGTCGCTGCCGTCGTCGAATTCTCTAGCTATATCGGGCACCTCAGTCATCGTCGAGTAGCCCATATCAAGGGCGATTTGATAGACGAAAGGCTTAAAGCTGGAGCCAGTTTGGCGCTGGGATTGGCTGGCGCGATTGAAATTTGATTTCGCGTAATCCACGCCGCCTACTAAGGCTAAAATTTCGCCGTTTTGCGGATGCGTGACGACCATAGCGCCGTTTACGTTGCTTGCATTGGCGTCTTTATTGCGCTTTAAAATTTCATTGTAGCCGAAAACTAATGCCTCTTGCGCCATCGCTTGCGCCTTTAAATCAAGGCTCGTATCTATGCGGTATCCGCCCGTGCGGACGTCCGGTAGAATTTTTTCCGCTTCTTTTATGATCTCATCTACGGCATACGGCGCTACGTTTTGCGTGAGCGTTTCGTTGTAGATCGTAGGCTGCTCGTTCATCGCAAGCTCATATTCGGTCTTATTTATCCAGCCGAGCTCATGCATCCTATAAATCACGTTATTGGCACGCGAAAGCGACAAATCCAGGTGCTTAGTAGGATCAAAGCTGCTAGGAGCTTTCGGCAAACCCACTAAAATCGCGATCTCTTTAAGGCTTAAATCTTGCAAATCCTTTTTGAAATATCCCAAAGCCGCCGTGCGAATGCCGTAATATCCGTGCCCAAAATACACTTCGTTAAAGTAACGCTCTAGAATTTGTTCCTTGCTTAGAGCATTTTCTATCTTAAGCGATAGGATCGCTTCTTTGATCTTGCGATCAAGCTTCTTTTCGCTCGAAAGAACTAAATTTCGCGTGATCTGCTGCGTAATCGTAGAAGCCCCTTCGACGAATTTCATCGCTTTGACATCCTTAATAATCGCCCTAAAAATCGCCTCGACATTCACGCCGCCGTGTTCGAAAAACGCCGTATCCTCGATAGCTACGAGCGCCTCGATTACGCGGCCTGGAATCTCGTCGAATTTTACGTAAATTCTATTTTGTTCATTAAAAACATTGGCTATCAAATTGCCGTTGCGGTCATAAATTTTAGTCGTAAGCTCGGGATGATAATCGATGATAGAGTCCGATTCCAAGCGGATTTGCGAGTAAAAATACAAAAAAATCCCGCCTGCGGCAAACGCACAAACCGTAATAAAACTAAATAAAACTCTTACCATACAAACCTCTTTAAAATTTCCAGATCAAGCCCCATCGCCGTAAATTTCGACCCACGCGAGCTTTTGATATATTTTTCGTTAAAGCCTTCGATACTCATCGCACCCGCCTTGCCGCGCCAATCGCCGCTAGTGATATAGCCTTTTAAATCTGCTTCATTAAATTCTGCAAATTCAAAGCTTGCGACGCTAAGTGCCGAAAGTTCTAGCGCCTTACTGCAAAAAATCATCGCAGTATAAACAGCGCAGCTAGCACCGCTTTGAGCCCGCAGCATCCTTAACGCGTCCGCTTCATCCCGCGCCTTGCCTAAAATTTCGCCGCCGGCAAGTACGGAGCTATCGGCAAACAGCACTCTATCATAATTTTTATAAATTTTAAAAAACTGCACTTTCTTGGCTACGGCAACGCGGTAAGCATAGGTGCGTGCATCGTCCTTACTAATGCCGCTTTCGTCGAAATTAAAAGGAATTTGCGTAAATTCTACGCCGTTATCTTTTAGAATTTGCGCCCTAGTAGGCGAGCTGGAAGCTAAATAGATCATCAAAACTCGCCCACCGTCACGCCCAAATAAACGCAAATCAGCGTAACTACGATATTTAGTGGGATGAAATATTTAACGACGATGATTAAATGCTCATTCGCCTCAAGCTCATCTCCTGCATCCAAAGCTCGCTTCAAAGATGAAATTTTATAATGCATGTAGATAAAATTTAGTAGTATAAAGCCGGCGCCAGCCCATAGCGTGGCAATCGCACCTTTTACCATAGGATCTGAAAATTTAAAACTTCCGCCGTCCGCAAGAAAAAATCCACTTACGCAAACGATCACCAAAAATAGTGCAAAGAACTGTTCATAGCGTTTCATATATCGTAAAATTTCTGCAAATTTTACATCCTTCGCATCCGCTTGACTTTTACTGCTTAAATTCATAAAAATCCGCGCGATCAAAAATACGCAGATCTGCGCGCAGACCAAAAAAATCACGCTTAAAATGTGAATCAGCGGCAAAATTTGCGAGGCTTTGATGAAGCCAGTATCGATTTCGTTCAAATTTTACCTTTTGCGTAAGAGATCGCCTCTTTGATCGCTTCTTCGATTTTTAGCACGTCCCTACCGCCCGCGGTCGCAAAATCGTCGCGTCCGCCGCCGCCACCGCCTAAAATTTGTGCCGCGAGCTTAACCCACTCGCCAGCTTTGATCGGCGCGTTTTTAACGCCCGCCGCGATTGAAATTTTACCGTCCGCGCCCACTTGCATCAGCATTATCGCCGCCTTTTCGTGGCTATTTTTAAACTCATCTATCATAGTTTTTATATCACCGCTTTCGACCGAGGCTACGCAAAGTTTGGTATCGCCGACATTTAAAAAAGCCAGTGCATGAGAACTGCTTGCATGCTTGATCTGATCTTTTAGCGATCTAATCTCATCTTTTAATTTCTCAATCGCGCGGAGAGGCTCAATCCCCTTTAGCTCCGCAGAAATTTCAGCAAGCTTAGCGCGATTTTGAAGCGCCAAATTTAAAGCAGCGCGCGAACAAACTGCCTCAATACGCCTAACGCCCGCACTTACACTGCTTTCTTTGACGATAAAAAACGGTCCTATTTCGCTTAAATTACGCACGTGAATTCCGCCGCAAAGCTCCTTACTAATCTCTCCGAAGCTCACAACGCGCACTTTTGAGCCGTATTTTTCGCCAAAAAGCGCAATCGCGCCGCTGTTTTTAGCGTCATCTATATCCATAATCTCAGTTTTTGCCGCACAGCCCTTGCAAACGGCATTATTTACAAATTCCTCGATTTTAGCTAGCTCCTCGCCGCTAAGTGCCTTAGGATGCGAGAAGTCAAATCTTAAGCGGTCCGCTTCAACCAAGCTTCCTGCTTGAGCGATATGAGCCCCTAGCACCGCACGAAGCGCCGCGTGCAAAAGATGTGTCGCGCTGTGATGACGTGCAATCTGCTCACGCTCCTCAGAAACTTTAAGCCCGACGATATCGCCGATTTTCAGGTTACGATTAAGGCGCAAGTGGGATAAATTTAGCCCATAAAATTTCTGCGTATCAAACACATCGGCTATGGACTCCACTTCGCCGCTATCGCCCGTTTGACCGCCGCTTTGTGCATAAAACGGAGTGATATCAAACATCGCCCAGCCGATATCGCCAGCTTTGAGCTCATCCACTTCTGCAAAATCCTCGTTAAGTAGTGCTAAAACCTTGCTCGTGCGGCTAAGCTCTTCGTAACCGCTAAATTTATTCTCGCCGAATTTCTCTAACAGCGCCTTGAAATCGCCACGGACATTTTTATCGCCACTGCCCTTCCATGCGGCTTTAGCTATCTGCCTTTGCTCGCTCATAAGCGCGTCAAATTTAGCTTCATCCACGCGCAAATTTTTCTCGCGCAGCATATCGGCGGTCAGATCGAGCGGAAAGCCGTAGGTATCATATAACTTAAACGCGACCTCGCCGCTAAAAATTTCTTTAGTATGCTTAAGCTCCTCGTTAAAAAGCTCGATACCGTTTGCCAAAGTGGCAAAAAACCGCTCCTCTTCGAGTTTGATCTGCTCCTTTACGGCTTGCTTTTTCTCGTTCAGATAGGCATAGTGCCCGCCCATCAGCTCGCATACTTTATCCACAAGGCGATACATAAAGGGCTCTTTGATGCCGAGCAGATAGCCGTGGCGAACGGCACGGCGCAGAATTCTACGCAAAACGTATCCTCTGCCCTCGCGATTAAAATTTGTTCCCTGCGCTAGCAAAAACGTAACCGAGCGGATATGATCGGCGATGACGCGATAGCTCGCGCCGCTTTCATAAACGTAAGGTTTGCCGCAAAGCTTTGCAACCTCGTCTATTAGCGGCATAAAAAGCGAGCTGTCGTAGTTGCTAAATTTGCCTTCCTTAATCGCCGTGACGCGTTCAAGCCCCATGCCCGTGTCGATGCTAGGCTTTGGAAGCGGGCTAAGCTTGCCGTCTTTGCTGCGCTCATACTGCATGAAAACTAAATTCCAAATCTCTAAAAAGCGGTCGCCGTCGCCGCCCATATAATCCTCGGATGAGTGAAAATGCTCCTCACCCTGATCGTAAAAAATTTCGCTGCACGGTCCGCAAGGTCCGGTATCGCCCATCGCCCAAAAGTTATCGTGATCGCCAAAGCGATATATGCGCTCCTGTGCTATGTGGCGCGCCCAGAACTCGTAAGCTTCGTTGTCCTTTTCGTGCACGGTGACGTAGAGTTTTTCTTTGGGAAGCTTTAAAATTTCAGTGATAAACTCCCACGCATAGGCGATCGCTTGCTCTTTAAAATACTCGCCGAAGCTGAAATTTCCAAGCATCTCAAAAAACGTATGGTGGCGCGCGGTGTAGCCGACGTTGTCTAGGTCGTTGTGCTTGCCGCCGGCGCGGATGCAGGTCTGACAGCTCGTGCGGATAGGCGGCGTCGGACGCGGAACGGCTCCTGTAAATATGCTTTTAAAGGGCACCATGCCCGCATTCGTAAAAAGCAAGCTATCATCATCGGGCACCAACGGCGCGCTGGGGATGATCTGATGGCCCTTGCTTGCAAAGAAATTTAAATATTCGCTTCTAATATCCATGATTTGTCCTATTTCAAGTTAAATTTTAAAGGCGCATTTTAGCTAAATTAGATTTTAAAAACTATAAAATTTTAACCATTCTTAGTTATAATGGCGCGAAAGATTAAATTTAGGGCATGGCGATGAAAAAAAAGATAGCGATCATAGGCATGGGCGAGCTTGGTCAAAAGCACTTCAGCGAGCTAAGAAGGAGCGATTATTTCGAGCTTGTAGCGCTTTATCATAAGGGCAGCAGTGAAAATTTCGGCCCGCGCTATCCGATCTTTGATAATCTAACCGATCTTTTTAACGTCGCCAAGCCCGATGCCGTAGTCATAACGGCTCCCCCGCCATCGCATAAAGAGCTGATTTTAAAATGCCTGCCGTTTACCAAAAATATCTTTGTAGAATCTCCGCTCGCACAAAGCCTAGCCGAAGCCAGAGAGATAAACTACGCAGTCACTACTAACGGTACGCGCCTAGCCGTAGGCTACTCCGACCGCTACAATCCCGTCATCGTATCCTTGCTACGCGAGCTTGCCAAGGGGGATAAAATTTTTTCGATGAGCTTTGTAAGCGGTTTTGCAAACGATGATAGAGCAGATATTGTCGCCAATGCCCTTTTTAGAGATATCGATCTTGTGCGGCTGCTTTCTCACAGCGAGATCGCCTGCATAGAACTTAGCAAAAATATCTCTAAAGAGCGCACTCTAGCCGCATGCGCGACGCTTCACACAAAAAGCGGCTGCTATTGCACGCTAATGCAGTCCAATCTCTATCCGATCAGACGCCACGGTATCGAGATTTGCACCGACAGCGGTGTGTATTTCGGCGATCTAATCTCAATAACTCTTTTTAAAATTACGCCTGACGGGCGCGTAAATCTGCGCGTCGATCGCGATGACTTTTCGCTGCGCCGCGAACACGAAGCATTTTGCGCGATGTGCGACAGCAGTACTAACGCAGGTCTTGCAAGCGTCGAGGATGCGATAAAAATCAGAGAAATCATCTCATGAAAAAAGCCCTAATTTTGCTCAACATGGGCGGTCCGAACAATCTGAGCGAGGTTGAAGTTTTTTTAAAAAATATGTTTAACGACCCCTTTATTTTGGGCGTTAAGAGCGATTTTTGGCGCAGCGTTTTAGCCGCGCTCATCGTAAAAAGCAGAACCGCATCGGCGCGCAGCAACTACGAAAAATTGGGCGGGCGCTCGCCGATATGCTCCATCACCGAAGCGCTTTGCGAGCGGGTAAATTTACTCGCGCGAGCAAAATTAGGCGCGGGATTAAAATTTGAAAATGCAGCGGATGCGGGCGCCGCGAATGAGCCGCCGCAAGACATTTCATTGCAGAGCAAGCCGCCGCAAGACGCCCCGACGCAGGGCAAGGCGCTGCAAAACGAGGCGCCGCGGGATAAAAAACCGATAGACGAGTTAATTTGCGATTATGCGATGAATTACACGCCGCCATTTGCGGAGGACGTGCTTAAAAAATATGCGGATTTTGATGAGATAATTTTGATGCCTTTGTATCCGCACTTCTCAAAAACTACGGTGCAATCGAGCCTGTGCTCTGCCGAGGCGGCACTTAAACAGCTCGGTATAAAAAATTATAAGATAGTTGATATTTTCTACGACAACGCCGCTTACAACGAAATTTTGCTAAATTTAATCGCAAGCTGCGTCGCAAAATTTAGCGCGGATGAAATTTCGCAAATTTCACTCATATTTTCTGCCCATTCGCTGCCGGTAAAAATGATCGCCGCGGGCGATCCTTACGAGGCGCAGGTAGAAGCACACGTGGAAATTTTAAAAGATCTGCTGGCTGCGCGCGGGATTAAATTTAAAGAGATCATTTTGGCGTATCAATCGCGCCTTGGCCCCGTGAAGTGGCTAGAGCCCAATGTCGCGGACGTTTTGCGAGATCTGCAGAGCAAAAAAGCGCTGATATTTCCGATCGCGTTTTGCGTGGATAACTCCGAGACCGATTTTGAGCTGGATATTTTTTATAGGGCCCAGGCGTGCGAGCTGGGTTATGAATACTACGAAGTGTGCAAATGCCCGAACTCCCGCGAGGATTTTGCAAAATTTATACTCGCGCAGGCGCTGTAAATTTAGAGATTAATTTAACTTTTCTATTCGAGTTTTTATACTTTTGCGGAGTTCGCAGGCCAAATACAATGCCGATAAAATCGGCGAAATTTTATCTTTTTCGGTAATTAGATGGGGCTTTAAATTTAATTATTTCACAGCGGGTTGCCTAGCCGCCTATTATTTTTGATCTTCCGCTTCTTTACTAAATAAATTTCTTTTATATTCTTTATAATCGTTCGTTAGCCTCTCGACTTCCTCTTTAGATATATGGAAGTTGGGATTTTTTATATTTCTTTCATCTGCCGTAAATTCTATCACGCGAACTTTTTTCCGCTCTACCGCAAATAGTATATACTCTTTGATATTTTTAAAGGTAGCGTTCTTGTCGGAACAATGTTTTTGTAAAAAAGCAAGTTCGAACCTAGCTTTAGTTGCTTTCTTATAATATTCGCTTTCTATATCATACCTATATTCTTTATAGCATTTATCATCATACATTCTTTTTAAAAATTCATCGTTTGGGATTCCGCCTATATCATATTGCAAAAGTAGATCTATCATAGCTCCGGGCTCGGGCACGTCTAACAGATCGCCATATACCGATTTATAAAGCCTAAACTCCTCTACTCCATATCTTTTATGGGTATTCTTTATGTTTCTATAGCTCGGTATCTCCTCTAGTTTATTTGAAACATAGACCTCTCCCATATTGAAAGTGGAGTAGGTATACGGTCTATAACCACTCTCTAGCACCATTTTCATTATATCGTACATATTGTTTCTAACTAGGTGGCTGATAAAATAATATGGCTCGCCTCCGCCGCTAAAAAGAACCTCTTTCGTGCGGTAATGTATGATCGGAGTAGCGTTTTCGTCAAAGCTTACAGAATCTATCCAATTTTCGACATCTCTAATGCCGTAGGTTTCTTGCACTATCTCTACTTCGTCAAACTTAACTCCGCTATCTAGTAAAAGCCTAACCGACTTAGTGGCGTTATTTTCCATAGCGTATGCCATAGGAGATAGCTCGTAATTATCTTTCTTATGAGGATCGGCACCCATCTCTATCAGCTTTTTTGCTGTCTTTTCGTCATCGTAAAAGCTAGCGTACATCAAAGGGGTAACGCCGAAATGAAGAGGGGTATCTACGCTTATATTATTATCCTGCATAAATTTTAAAATTTTATCCGTATCTTTTGATTTTAAACTCCTGCGTAAAAGTTCCATCGTGGGGTTATCTCTAACCTCCTCTTCGTCTATATCCCAATATCTATAGCCAACTGCGTTTATCTCCTTTTGTGTTACGTATTTAGCTAGCTCGGAGTTAGGATCTACTTTGGTATTTGCAGTGACGGTATAGTGATGGGAGGTTGATTTAAATCTGCCGGTCTGAACTTTGAGCGCCAAGGCAAAAAGACCTATAAAAACAACTATATAAAATATACCTTTAAAGATGTTTTTTATGATTTTAAGCAAGGTCTTCAAAAAGGTCTTCAAATTTGATCCTTTAGCCTTAAAACACTAGCCTGCAAAGAGCTTTAGCTTTTAAACAAAACCTAAAGCGACAACTCGTTTTATTTCCCCGAAAGTGCCGCGATTATATAACTATAAGGGTTAACTTTCACTTATACAAAATTTTATCTATTTTGCGGCTTACATTATGTTTGAGCTTCAAAACATAAAAAGTAAACCGCACTGATAAAATCTAAATTTAAACCTCGGCTAAATTTCAGAGCTTTCCTTGCGCGCCTTTATAGACGTTTTTCACGTCGTAAACCAGAGAGCCCGCGTAATCAAGCTCGAAAAACTGCTTATGCGCTACGGCGATTACGACGCAGTCAAATTTGCGCAAGTCAGGCTTTTGCAGCAGATCGATGTCGTAGTATCTCTTGGCGTCGGCGGCGCTCGCCCAAGGATCATAGACGCTTACCTCGCAGCCGAAATTTTTAAGCTCGTTTATCATATCCACGACGCGCGTATTGCGGGTGTCGGGGCAGTTTTCTTTAAACGTCAGCCCCAAGATCAAGACCTTCGCGCCCTTTACCTTTTCGTCGTATTTTATCATCATCTTAACGACCTCCGTAGCGACGTAGCTTCCCATATTGTCGTTAATGCGGCGGCTTGAGAGGATGATTTCGGGGTGATAGCCCACCTCGGTCGCCTTCTGCGCCAGATAATACGGATCGATGCCGATACAGTGTCCGCCGACGAGCCCCGGACGGAAGCTTAAGAAATTCCACTTCGTAGCCGCTGCGTCGATGACGTCGTTGGTGTTGATACCGAGCTTGCCGAACAGGATCGCAAGCTCGTTGATAAAGCCGATGTTGATGTCGCGCTGGGTGTTTTCGATCACCTTCGCGGCTTCGGCGACCTTAATGCTGCTAGCGCGAAAGGTGCCGTTTTGCAGGATGCTAAGATAGACGCTATCTACGACGTCCAGAGCCTCTGGGGTGCTTGCCGAGACGATCTTTTTGATCTTCGTGACGGTGTGAACTTTATCGCCCGGATTGATACGCTCGGGCGAATATCCACAGAAAAAATCGCGGTTAAATTTTAGCCCGCTTACGCGCTGCAACACCGGCACGCAGTCCTCCTCCGTAGCGCCCGGATAGACGGTGCTTTCATACACGACGATGTCGCCCTTTTTAAGCACGGCTCCAACGCTTTCGCTGGCCTTGATTAGCGGCGTGAGATCGGGGCGATTTAGCCTATCTACGGGCGTCGGCACGCACACGATATAAAAATTGCTCTGCCTCATATCATCTAGATTTGCGCTAAATTTAAGTCCGTTTTGAATCGCCGCAGCAAGCTCCTCGTCGCTAAGCTCCAGCGTGCGGTCGTGCCCGCCGCGCAGCTCCTCTATGCGCTCTTGCGAGACGTCAAAGCCCACAACCTCGTGTTTTGCGGCAAACGCCGCCGCCAAAGGAAGCCCCACGTAGCCAAGTCCGATTATCGCTATTTTCATTTTTCCCTCATTTGCTTTCATATTTTCCTCTTTTCTTTGCGTTAAATTTCATAGTTAAATTTCGCTCTCAAACTCGCTAAATTTCAGGGCTACGCAGATACATTGCGCGTCTTAAATTTAACATTTCAAGCTCGCTCGCCGTTTTACTTGCGCTTATTTGCACGGCGGCAAATTTAAAATTTTGCCTTGATACGGAATTTTATGCCGCACCGAATTTCGCATCACGATAAAATTCAGTTGCTTTAGTGCAGCGAGCGGCGCCATGCAAAATTTCAAACCGTGATAAAATTTTACTACCGCGCCAAAATCCCGCATCGCGATAAAATTCCATCTTCGTGCCGTTAAAATTTACGCCACGAAATTCTATGCCGCCAAAATTCCGCGCCATAAAATTTAAACGCCGTAAAATTTCAAAAAGCCGCGCCAAATTCCGCGAATTTTCGTCGTCGCAAGTCGCAAAATTTTAAAAAACCTCGCGAAATTTAGCAAATTTAATCTTTAATTTCAACTGCCTCATCCTTGATCTCAACCTTTTGCGTAGCGTTTGCGTCAGCTGCGGGCTTTAGATAGCCCTCCTCAATCAAAATTCCTACCGCTCGCTTAAAGATCGGCAGCGCATTTTGAGCGGCGTAGTAGCTGCCTCTTTTAGGCTCGCGCACCAAAACGCCGATCGTGTAGCTGGTGTCCGCGTCGTTGGCAAAGCCGAAAAACGAGCTGTTATAGGCGCTCGAATAGCCGCCTCCCTTGGCGATACGCGCAGTGCCCGTCTTACCGCCGATTTGCAGCCCCGCTACCCGCCCCTTGCGCCCAGTGCCGCTCTCAACCGTTTTGATTAAAATTCCTTTGATTACGTCGGCGGTAGGTTTAGAGATGACCTGGCGGGTTTCGCTTTCGTTGACGATGTAAGTTTTGCCGTTATTTTCTAGATTTTCGACTAGACGCGGGCTAATCATGACGCCGCCGTTGTTAAAGACGGTATAGGCATTGAGCATCTGAAGGAAGGTCATCTGCGCGCCGTAGCCGTAGCTGATCGTGGCTTTGTAAATTTTATTATTCAGGCTTTTGATACTAGGTATATTTCCGCTTTGCTCATACGGCAGATCGATACCCGTTTTTTGCGACATACCAAAATTCATCAGCCCGTCATAAATAGCCTGCCCCTCCAGCCGCTCTGAAATTTTAATCATTCCAATATTTGAGCTGTGGATGATGATCTCCTCGCCGCTCATCTGCTTTGCAGGATGCGTGTCGCGGATCGTGCGAGTACCAAGCTTATAGCTGCCGTTATAGGTATTAATGATCTCGCCCGGTTTGACGGCTTTGGCATCATAGGCGATTGCGAAAATTATCGG
Organism: uncultured Campylobacter sp.; assembly: GCF_938002845.1. Lineage (GTDB taxonomy): Bacteria > Campylobacterota > Campylobacteria > Campylobacterales > Campylobacteraceae > Campylobacter_B. The sequence goes on along the minus strand of NZ_CALKZP010000028.1, from coordinate 42,661 downwards.
CTTCATAATCGAGCCCACTTCGTAGGCGTATTCGCTCGCGGTAAAATTTAAATTCTTAAGATCGTTTTTCGTGATGTTTGAGGGATCATAGCGAGCGTTGGTCGCAAGAGATAAAATTTTGCCCGTTTTGGAGTTCATAATGCCCACAACGATTTCTCGCGCATCGTAATTATCAGCGCCCTCATCGCTTAGGCGCTCTATCTTTCTTTGCAGCGTTAGCGGCACGCTTAGGCGGACATTGTAGCCGTCGATCCTTCCCGTTTTTTTGCTGCTGCGCTCTAGAATGATATTGCCGCCGATATCGCGCGGACCCACGATAAACTCATCTCTAACCGGCGCTAGATAATACTCATAGTACTTCTCGATCCCTTTGATGCCGCTAACCTTGGTGATGCCATCAACCTCTTTTTTATTGATATAGCCGATTAACGGAGTGAGCGAATCGCCGACATTGTAACTGCGCTTCTCGCCGCTTTCGGTCACGCTCATGCGGATAGGCGGATTTAACCTGCCGTTTGAGCCCATGAAGCTGACGAAGACCTTTTTTAAATTTAGCTTATATGCAAGCTCTTTTAGATGCACGGCGGTTTTGGCGTCGATCTTATACGACAGCACGGTCGTGCCGCCAGAGCCCTCGATCGCGCTTTTGACACGCTTTTCGCTATCGCCCGTATAGATGCAATAAAGCCGCACGAAAAGATCAAGCTTGTTTTTATCGATGCTTCGCGCATCGACGCTAACTTTATAGAGTTTGACGGAATTTGCCGCGACATAATTATCTTTTGCGATTATCGCGCCGCGGATCGCGCTGTTGGTTTCATTGACATCCAGGCGCGGTAGCTTGCGCTCAGTGCTGCCCCAAAAATATAAAATCGCCAAAAATACAAAAAGCGCCGCCGGCACGAATATAAACATCACAATAATCATACCGACCGAGGAGCTTTTATCTCTTTGCCACATCTTATTTCTTTAAAATTCTAAATTCCGCGCATTTTTTACGCTGCTGCATCTCAAGCTTTGACTCAATGCTGCGCTCCGCGCGGAACTTTAAGATCCGCAAAGCGCTCAAAGCCGCTATCTTGCGCACTAAGCTCAGCAAATAGAGCGAGGAATTCCGCTCGCGGCATCTCTTTAGCACCCATAAATTTCAGATGCTCGTTCATAATCTGACAATCGATTAGAAAGCCGAAATTTGCAAGCACCTCACAAAGCCTAATCAGCGCGACTTTCGAAGCATTGCTCTTTAGGCTCAGCATACTCTCGCCGCAAAACACACGCCCAAAAATTAGCCCGTATAGCCCACCCACAAGCTCGCCGTCCTCGTACGCCTCGACGCTGTGAGCGTAGCCGTCTGCTGCCAAACGCGAGTAAGCCTGCACGATCTGCTCGCTGATCCACGTGCCGTCGCTCTCTTTTTTTCGTACGTCTTTGCAGCGCTCGATGAAGCCCTTAAAATTTGCGTCAAATTTCACTTCATATCGCTTAAGATAGGGCTTGATGGACTTTTGCACACGCACTTCGCGTGGATCAAGCACTGCGCGCGGATCGGGCGACCACCATAAAATCGGCTCATCCTCGTTAAACCACGGAAATATCCCTGCGCTATAAGCGCTAAGCAAGCAATCCTCGCTCAGATCGCCGCCACTTGCAAGCGGCGCAAAATCGGGCGCATCCATAGGATCTGGAAAATCGTAAAACCGAGCCATTATTTAACGACACTGCTTTGAGCTAGTGCGGGTTGCTTTTTTTCTATCTGCGGCAAAGGCGTAGAAGCAAAGCTAAAGCTTAGCTCGCCATCTTTTACGCTCACGCTAACTAAGCCGCCCTCTTGCAGCGCGCCAAAAAGCAGCTCGCCGCTTATATGATCGCTGATCTGAGAGCTGATCTCGCGCTTTAAATTTCGCGCGCCAAACTCGTCCGAATAGCCGCGCGAGATAATCAAATCTTTTGCTTCCTTGTTTAGACTAATCTTTACATTTTTTAGCTGCGACTCTAGCTCGCCGATAGTTTTATCCATGATCTTTTCTAAAATTTCGCCGCTTAAGCGGTTAAAATTTATGATTTTATCGATGCGGTTGCGAAATTCCGGCGCAAAGAAGCTTCTTATGGCGCTATCTACTTTATAGCTCTCGTCTTTTGTAAATCCGACCTGCGGCGCTTCTTTCGTGCCTAAATTAGACGTCATTATTATGATCGTATTTTTAAAATCGGTCGTAACGCCGTTGTTATCGGTAAGACTTGCGTTATCGAAAATTCCTAAAAAAATATTCGTCATGCTAGGATGAGCTTTTTCTACTTCATCAAATAAAATGACGCTGTAAGGGTGCTTTTTGATATTATTCGTTAAAATTCCGCCATTTTCAAAGCCCACGTATCCAGGAGGTGCTCCGATGAGCCTAGAGACGCTGTGAGCTTCCATATATTCGCTCATATCGTAGCGCTCAAAATGTACTCCAAGCTGCGCGGCTAAGACCTTAGCTAGCTCACTTTTGCCCACGCCGCTACTACCTGCGAACAAAAATACGCCGATTGGGGAGCTTGCGCCTCCAAGCCCGGCGTAAGAGCGCAGAAGCGCCTTGCAAAGACTGCTAACCGCTTCGTCTTGACCGAAAATTTCACGCTTGATATTAGCTTCCAGATTTTTTAGTACCTGTTTATTATCGACGCTACTGCTTAAATTTGCGATATTTGCGCTAATCGAAAGCGTATTTACTAAATCGTCCTTGCTGATTTCAAGCGGAGCTTCATGCGGCTTAAACGCAAAGCTCGCGCCCACCTCGTCGATGAGATCAATGGCGCTGTCGGGAAGAAATTTATCGCTTTGATATTTTTTAGCAAGCGTTACGCTATCACGCAAAATTTCGTCGCTAAATTTTACGCCGTGAAATTCCTCATATTTTTTGGCTACGCCTTTTAAAATTTCGACGCTATCGTCGATACTAGGCTCGCTCACGTCAATTTTGCAAAACCTGCGGCTAAGCGCTTTATCCTGCGAAAACGAGCGGTATTCACCGTATGTAGTAGCGCCGATGACCGATAGCTCACCACTTGCAAGCGAAGGCTTTAGGATGTTTGACATATCAAGCTCGTTGCGATTGCCCGTGCCTGCACCCACGATCGTGTGAATTTCATCGATAAATAAAATCGCATTTTGATTAGCGCTAAACTCGTCTATGAGATCCTTTAGCCTCTCTTCAAATTCACCGCGCAACGTAGTGCCTGCGATCAGCGCGCCAGCATCAAGGGCGTAAATCACCTTGTTTTTTAGCTTTTCTGGCACTTCGCCGCGGACGATTTTTAGCGCGATACCCTCAATGATCGCGGTTTTACCAACTCCTGCTTCGCCCACTAAGATCGGATTGTTTTTCTTGCGGCGACAGAGGGTTTGCAGCGTCTTTTCGATCTCTTTTTCGCGTCCGATGAGTGGATCGATCTTACCTTCAAGCGCAATTTTATTGAGGTTTGCTGTATAAAGCGAGCTAGGCGAGTCCTTTTTAATATCGCGCTCGTTTATGGCGTCCTTTTCGCCCTCAAACGCAGGCTCAAATTCCGTATTCTGCCACTGCCTGCGACTTTCGTCATAATTCATCGCATGCGTGATATCATCGATATCGTATGAGTTTAGCTTAATCGCTGCGGCTTCGTCGCGAGAAACGACCTCATCACGGTGATCGAAAGCGGATTTGTACTTTCGCACGATGAGCTCAAAAATCGCGGCATTGATACCGTAGTGATTTAAAATTTTAGTGCAGTCGTTTTCCTTATCATTTAGAATTTTAAGCATAAAATCAAGCTCGTTTTTAGGCTCTTTAGCGTTATTTAATTCAGTATAGAACTGCTTAAATTCTATCGTCTGCGCCGGAGCCTTGCCGCTTGATTTAGGCATCATATCCAAAAGCCCGCCCAGATTATCCAAGATATTTAGGTAGTTAATATCCGGAATTTCTTTGGCGATGAGCCCATGGAAGGGCTTATTGTATTTAAAAATCGCATAAACTACGTGCGAAGTGGTGATATATTCATCCTCGCCGTCGTTTGCGACGCTGATTGCTTGTTCAAAATGTTTGTTTAAAAAAAATCCTATCATTGCTTTCCTTTAAATTTAATCCTCTTCGATCTCGCATCTAAGAGGGAATCCTGCGGCCTTTGCCGCTTGTAAAACCGCTTGTTGCTTGCACTCGGCTATCTCTTTGGGATACGCGCCGCAAACCGCGCGACCCTGCCTATGAACTTTCATCATTAAATCTACGGCGTCGTTAAAGTTTTTGGCGAAAATCTCCATCAAAATATAAACCACGAAATCCATCGTCGTCACGTCGTCATTTAGCAAAATTACTTTATACGGGCGAGGCACGAAAGATTTTGTTTTGGCGCGAGTGTGAATCTGCACACCGGTTTTAGTTGCCATTTTTTATCCTGGCAATATCGCTTTTTATCACATCGGTATCGACCATGCCTAAGTAATACGGCTTGCCCCGCTCATCGCCCTCATTGATGTCGGTAAGCCTTTGATATTTTCCATCTTTAAGTACTACCTTAAAAGGGATCGAAAGCGCGTGACGATAACCGATGTCGCTTAAAATTTGACCCACTATGCGCTCGTTTTGTTTTGAATTGGAGATGAAATAATACGCATTAAACTTTTTCGTAAAATTTTCGATCACTTGCGCGTCCGTAATGTCCTCAAAATAAATCAAGCCGACCATTAGAAAATCCGCGGAATTTTTTAACTGAAAGTCCATCAGATGCGGCGCTTCGATGCGGCACGGCTGGCAGTACGTACCAAAAATATCAAACATTAAAATTTTATCGCTGTCCGCAAGCTTAAAGCCCTTTTCTGTCCGCTCAATCGTTACCTCGCCGCCTACGACGCTTTTAAGCGTAAGGCGCTCGCCCGTTTTAAACGGCGCAAAAGCTACCTCCTCGCCACTTTCTCCGCCAATACGCTCGCCATTTTTATCTTGAGCGGAATTTTTTGCCATCTGATTCTCGCTCGCGGCAGGATTCTCGCCAGCAGAGCCCGTCTTTTTCTGCGAATCATCTCCGCAGCCACTTAAAACAAAAATCGCCAAACATAATAGTAAAAATTTCTTCATTGCATTTCCTTCGGGTTTAAATTTAAGCCCGCATTTTAACCAAAGTTTTGTGAATTTAAAATGAATGCTTGTCGTATCGCTTCATCGCGCTTTGCGCTTCGCGGTCGGCTTCCTTGCGCTTTAGCGATTCGCGCTTGTCGTGCAGATTTTTGCCTTTTGCTAAAGCGATACGTGCCTTTACGCGGTTTTTATCATTGAGATACAGCGACAAAACCACGATGGTAAGGCCCTCTTTGCTAACCGCGCCAAGCAGTTTATCGATCTGCTTTCGGTGCATTAAAAGCTTTCGCGCAGCTCCTTCATCGGGACGAAAGTGAGCGTTTGTGCTTTCAAGATAGCTGATATGCGCGTTTAGCAAAAACAGCTCGCCGCGGATCACGCGACAAAAGCTATCTTTGAGATTGCCCCTGCCCGCGCGCAGAGCTTTGACCTCGCTTCCCTTTAGCACGATGCCCGCTTCAAAGCTTTCAAGTATCGTAAAATCGTGAAATGCCTTGCGATTTTTACTCAGTTCTTTCATCTTTTTCCTTCTAAATTTAGTCCTAAGCTTAGCCCGTTTTTGCTTAAATTTAAAAGCGGGCGAGCAAATTTTAAATTTTATCTTTAAATTTAGCTTTTAAATTTTAACCGCGCGCCTTGGAATTCTTATTTTAAGAAAAACACGCTGCTGCCGCTGCCGCTTAGAAACATATCGCGATACTTGCTCATCTGCGGATATAGCTTTATGCACGGCGCGAAAAGATCATTTAACGTAAAGCTGCCGTATCGTGCCAGCAGCTGCTCGCTGCTTAAACGCAACATCTCTTGCGCCTGCGCGGCGTTTATATTTTGCATAAAGCTTGCGCGAAACTCATTATAAACCGCGCCGGTAGAGCAAAAGATCGCGGGCATTAAAATTTCGATCGCGGGCAGCCGGTCCTCGAAAGGCTCGATGATCTCGCCGATGCCGCGCACGTTTGCGGCCTCTAGCCCGCTAACAAAAAACGCAACGTCCGCGCCGATACTTTGCGTGATTTTAGTAAGCCGCTCGCGCGGAATTTTTAAGCTTAATTCCTCGTTCGCAAGCTGCAAAAACGCCGCCGCATCGCTACTACCGCCCCCAAGACCCGCACCGATCGGAATATGTTTTTTAAGCACGATCTTGTGCGAGCTGAAAAATTCTGCAAGCTCGCGCGCAAAGCCCGCCCGCTCAAGCGCCGCTTTGGCCTTTAAAATTATATTATCCGCGATCTGCGCGGCGTCACATTCAAGCGCAAAGCCGCTCGCGCGCTCAAAGCTTATCTCATCAAACAGCTCCCTGCGCAGCACGAAGCGCGAGGCGATCTCGTGGTAGCCGCCGCGCGTGCCGACGACTTTTAAAAAAACGTTAATCTTTGCATAAGCTTTCAAAATTTTACTCCTTCCACGCTTTGGCGCGCTTGCGTTAAATTTAGCCGGCGGCGAGCTTATCTAGCGCGATTAAAATTTCAATCCGTGCGCGAGTTAAATTTCAGCCTGCGGCGCGCCCGCCCAGTGCAATCAAAATTAAAACCGCGTACCGTGAAGCGCGCACCGCAGAATTTAACCCGCGATCGCGGCGCCTGATACGTAAATTTTATAAAGCGCGAAATTTTAATCCGCAACGCATGCGGCCGAATTTCAACTCGCGGTGCAAATCTATCTGCGTGATTAAAATTCTAAGCCTCGCTATAAACCAAGACCGTGCAGCCGCGCGCTGCGATAGATCGTAATTTAGCTTATCGGTACGCCGCAATCAAGTCTATCGTTGCATACTATGCGCCGCCGCGAGCCGGAATTTTATTCGGCAAAGACCGCTTGCCACGGCACTAAGCTCCAACCTACGCGCTTTTTAAATCGAGAAATTTTAATCTCGCAGCGCGTCGCCATCGCGCGACAAAAGCAAATTTAAACGCCGCTTCGCCGCGTTTAAATTTAGCCCCCGCGGATTTATACCTTTCACGAGCGAGCGCCGCCCAAGAAGCCGCATGTTTAAATTTTAAATTTACTCCGCCCGATGCCGATTTGCGATCTGCTCGCAACGAAAGAGCGCAATCCCGCCGCCGCCCGTGATAAAATTTAACCGCGCATGGCGGCGCGCTATGCGAGCAAATTTAAAACGCACCGTATTTATAACCGCTCAAATTTCAAGCCAGGGCCGCCCGATCAAAATTCCGCCGCAGGCTAGAGCCGCTGATTAAAACATGCCGCCTGCGATCGGAACGTCGTTCCAAAGATAGCGCACCTCGCCCGAGCTTATCTCGATGATCGAGTAAAAATCGCCGCAGATAAGCAGATAGCGGCCGTCCGCGCGGCTCGCCAGATCCTTTGCGGCAAGCTTCTTACCCAAGATCACGTCGCGCGCGTCGCCGTCGTAAAAGTTCGGCGCGAGGTCCAAAAACTCGAGCGGATTTAGCGCTGCCTCGTCCGCAAAGCGCGGATCTTTCAAATCAAAAACCCCCTCGCTTTCTCGTCTAAGCGCGCTTAGCGTGCCACAAACGCCTAGCTTTTCTGCTAAAATTTGCGCGTAAGAGCGCACGTAGCCACCCTCGCTGAGTGCTACGCGAAAGCTTACGAAGGGGTGAGCATAGCTTAAAATTTCGGCATCAAAAACCCGCATCGAGCTCTCTTTCAAGCTCACCTCTTCGCCCGCGCGAGCGAGCTTGTATGCGCGCACGCCGTCAATTTTCTTGGCGCTGAAAGCGGGTGGGATAAATTTTATCTCGCCGCGCATTTGCGCCATCGCGGCATCTAAAACCTCGCGCGAAAGCGGCGGGATTTGCTTCACGCGCTCGATGTTTTCGTTATCGCCGCTTGGGCTCTGCGCGCCCAGCCACAGCGTCGCGGCGTAGACTTTTGGCTCCTTTTTCAAAAACCTAAAAAAGCGTGCGTATTGCCCGAATGCCACGATCAGCGCGCCGCTTGCGAAGGGATCGAGCGTACCGCTAAAGCCAGCCTTTTTCACGCCGTATTTGCGTTTAAGAGCGCTTAAAAATTTATTGCTGCCGATGCCCGCGGGCTTGTCCGCCAAAAACAATCTATTCATAAGAGCCGATCTTTTCTATGAAATTTGACATTATCACGCGCGAAATTCCGCCGAAATTTATAGTGAGCCGATCGCCGTTTACCGCCGTGATCTGTCCGATACCGAAGAGTTTGTGTTTGATCAGCTCGCCCTTACTAAAGCCGCTGCTTTGCTCGCGCGGAGGCTCTTTAGCCACCAAACCCGCCTCGGCTATAAACCTGCTAGCATCAAGCCTCTCGCGCTTGCCGCGATAAAAGCGGCTAGCGGCAAAGCTAAGCGTGAGAGTGCGTTTGGCGCGCGTAATCGCTACGTATGCGAGCCTACGCTCCTCCTCGATGTCATTGCTGTCGCCCAAAAGCGGGAAAAAGCCCTCCTCCAGTCCGATTACGAAAAGATGCTCGAACTCAAGCCCTTTGCTCGCGTGCACGCTCATTATATTTATCGCATCGCCCATGATGGCGTCTTGATCGCTAAGAAGGCTCAGCTCGTTTAAAAATTCCGCCAGATCAAAATCGGGCTTATTGCTAGCTTCATCCTTTAGCATAGCCAAAAACTCGTCGATGTTCGCTACCCGATCGGCGCCGTCCGGAAGCGAGGCGTAGTAAGCCTTTAGCCCGAAAGCGGGCTCCAAAGCCTCTATTTTTTTGATCGTATCGGCTAGCGCAGAGATAGAAGCGATGCCGCTTTTAAGCTCCGCTAGAGCCTGCGCCGCCTTGGCGCTAAGCCCCGCGTCCGGCTCGCTAAAAGCGTCAAATAGGCTTATGAGTCGCAGGCGCGAAAGCTCCTCGAGCTTTGCCAGCGAGACCTTGCCGATGCCGCGCTTGGGCACGTTTATGATCCGCCTCATCGAAAAGTCGTCGTGCTCGTCGTTTACCAAGCGCAGATAGGCGATCGTGTCCTTGATCTCGGCTCGCTCGTAAAATTTCACGCCGCCTACCATTTTGTACGGGATTTTGGCGCGATTCAGCCCCTCTTCCAGCGCGCGCGAAAGAGCGTTTACGCGGTAAAGCACGGCGATTTGAGAGGGCGCTACGCCGCTTGAAAGCAGCTTTTTGATAGCTTCTGCGATCTTTGCCGCCTCGATACTCTCCTCGTCTGAACGCAAAATTTCGATCTTTTCGCCGCCGCCGTTCATGCTAGTAAGGCTCTTGCCGAGGCGGTTTTTGTTATGCGAGATGAGCTCGTTGGCGGCATTTAAAATTTCATCCGTGGAGCGGTAGTTCTGCTCGAGTTTGATAAATTTTACGTTTGAGAACTGATCTTTAAAATTTAGAATATTTTCTATCCGCGCGCCGCGCCAGCCGTAGATACTCTGATCGTCATCACCCACCACCACGAGGTTTTCGTGCGCGGTGCAGAGCTTTTGCAGCAGTTTGAATTGAATGTCGTTGGTGTCCTGATACTCATCGACCGTGATGTAGGCGTAACGGCGCGAAATTTCATCGCATAGTCGCTCATTCGCGCTTAAAATTTTATACGGCAAGATCAGTAGATCATCAAAATCCACAAGATTATTCGCCGCCAAATACGCCTCGTAGCGCTTATACGCTCTAGCGCAATGCGCGTAAAATCCGCTATACATCCTGCTTAGCTCGTCGTCCTCGCCCTTTAGAATCTCGTCGATATCCTTGGGATCGATCAGAGAATTTTTGTAGGTTGAAATTTTAGCCGCTAATAGCGATGTGGGCAAATTTATCTCAAAGCCCTTGATGATCTTTTTCTTATCATCGGTATCGATTACTTGGAAGTTTGCGCTGCGACCAAGCTCGCTAATATGAAATTTCAAAAACAAAAGCCCGAATTTATGGAAGGTGCACAGAAGCGGCACGCCGCTTAAATTTAACCCGCTTATCAGATTAAGCGCTCGCGAGCGCATCTCGGCGGCGGCTTTATTCGTAAACGTAAGCGTGAGAGTATTTCCCGGAGGCACGCCGATTGATAGCAGATAGGCAAGGCGCGCGGTGATCGTTTTGGTTTTGCCGCTACCAGCACCCGCTAAGATTAGCATCGCTCCGTCCACGTGGCTCGCAGCCTCGCGCTGAGCGGGATTAAGACCTTCTAAAATATCGCTCATTTTGAAAAAATTTTACGCGATTTTTCGCGCTTAAGCCACTCGGACTCGGGACGAGAAAAATTTACCGCGATGGGCTTGCCGTCCACGACGATCTGCAAAACCGCGTAAAACGGCACGCTAAGCGTGCTTGCAAAATCCTGCGGTCCAAATCCCGCCTCGAAAACCAGCTCATCCTTGCTAAGATGCGCGCTAGAAAGCGTGTATTCCTCCAGCTGCAAAAAGATCGCGGGCATTTTGAAGCTTTTTAAAATTTCCTCCGGCAGCGGCGGGTCAAATTTTATCTGATCCGTCCTCACAACGATGCCAAATCCGCATCCAAGAGCCAAAACGTAATCCAAAACCGCGCCTATATTCGCGCTGCTCGCAGCGATAAATTTATCGTCTTTTAAAATTTTATCTATCATCCTAACCCCTCACAAACTCATCTACAAGCGCCGCGACCTGCTCTATGCCGATGCGCCAAAACTCGCTTTTATTGATGTCAAACCCGAATTTCGCCACTAGCTTTTGCGGCGCGTCGCTGCCGCCCGAGCTTAAAAACTCGGTGTAAATTTGAACGAAATTTTCGAGCCTGCCGCTCTTATACAGCCCGTAAAGCGCGAGCACCAAAAGCTGCGCGTAGGCGTAGGAGTAGCAGTAAAACGGCGAGTGAACGAAGTGCGGGATGTAGCTCCACCAGCTTTTGTAATGATCCTGCAAGATCAGCTCGCCCGCAAACATCTTGCGCGATTCCTCCATCCAAAGCTCATCTATTTGCCCCGTGCTTAGCTCATCCGCGCTCGCATGCACGCGCCGTTCAAAGGTCGTAAATCCGATCTGGCGGTAAAGCGTAGCGAAGATATCTTCGATCTTTGCCGCAAGCATCGCTCTTAGCGCGGTCTTATCGCTTGCGGTCTGCGATGGCGTATCCGTATCGCGTGCTGCAAGCTCGCACGAACCCGCAGAGCCTTGCGAAGCGGCATTTTTTACGGCGTGCTCGTTTGGAATTTCACCGCTCTGAGCCTCTTGTGAAGCATCGCACTTTAAATTTTGCGAGTCGTCCGAGGCGACGGCGCTTTTTAAATTTTGAGAGCCGCTTAAATTTGAAAAATTTTCGCGCATATAATCAAACACCAGCATCTCGCAGAAAACCGATGCGGTCTCAGCCGTCGTTAGCGGCGTGAAGGAGTTAAAATAGCCCACGCCGTAGCTTAGATACTGATGTATCGCGTGCCCCAGCTCGTGCGCGAGGGTAAATATGTCGCGGCGCTTGCGCGTGAAATTTAAAAGCACGAATGGGTGCGTATCGCGCGAGCCCGAATGCGAAAACGCGCCGCTTTGCTTATTTTGCGCGGGCATCGCGTCGATCCAGTTTTGCTCAAACGCGATCAGCGCAATCTGCTTAAATTTCGGGCTAAATTTTTCAAACGCCGCAAGCACGATCTGCTTAGCCTGCTCGAAGCTAAACTCGCTCTCATCGCCGCCGAGCGGCGCGTATCTGTCGTAATCATACAGCGCGTTGTAGCCTAAAATTTCGCGCTTTTTGGCGTAAAATTTGCCGACCAGAGCGAAGCTTCGCTCCGCCTCTGCGATCAGCGTATCGACGCTTGCGATGTTTATTTGATTTTCTTCGTGCATCACCGACTCGGCTTTATCGTAACCCCGCAGCTCGCAGCGAATTTTAAGATCGGTTTTGATCATATTGTAGATATAGCCAAGTAGGTGGGAGTTCTGCTGCAGCACCGCACTTAGCGAGGCTGCGGCATCCTTTCGCACCTCGCGATCAGGGCTATGAAGCAGGCTTAAAATTTCCTCCTCTCCAAGCTTTTGCCCGCGAAAATCAAAGCTCATCCGCGCCATGCTTTCGTCAAAAAGCCGCGAAAACGCCTCGCCGCTTACGGGCGAAGTTTTTAAAAGCACGCTTTCTTGCGGCAAGCTTAGCTGATGGGCCTTACGCCGCTTAAGCAGGCTCAAATAATATTTAAACCTACCGCCTTGCGCGATAAACTCGTCCTGTTTTGCGGCGTCAAGCTCGTTAAACTCGAGCTCGAAAAAGAGCAGGCTCTGCGAAATGTCGTTGCAAGCCTGCTCCGTCTTAGCCTGCTGCGCCCCAAGGCTCGTATCTCGCGCGAATCTTAGATGCGCAAAGCTCATTATCTTGCCGATCTGCTCGCTGATGCTCTCGTAAAGCTCAAGCGCGCCTAAAAATTCCTCCGCGCTAAGGGCGTGCAGCTTATCTTTAAATTTAAGCTCAAAATCCCTAGCCTGCGCGGCCGCACTATCTATCGCGGCACTAAATTCCGCTTCGTTTGCAAATAGCTCGCCTAAATTCCAATTCATCGATTTCCTTTTAAAATTTTTGGATAATTTTATCAAAAAAGAATAAGTAAAATGTTAAAAACCGCGAGATCCGCCGCTCCAGCGGAATTCGCGGTAAAATTTTAAGGTGAGTTATTTTTGCATACTTTGCGACGCGATCGCCGTAAAAATCACGTCGGTGGAGCTATTGATCGCGGTTTCTACCGAGTCTTGGATCACGCCGATGATAAAGCCGATCGCGACTACTTGCATTGCGATATCGTTTGAGATATTAAAGAGCGAGCACGCAAGCGGTATCAGCATCAATGAGCCGCCGGGCACGCCGCTAGCGCCGCACGCACCGACTGCTGAGACCACGCAAAGCAGTAGCGCCGTCCAAAAATCGGGACGCACGCCAAGCGTATGAGCCGCAGCAAGCGCCAAGATCGCGATTACCACCGCAGCGCCCGCCATATTTATCGTAGCTCCCAAAGGTATCGAGATCGAGCTTAGCTCGTCACTGATGCCGAGCTTTTTGCATAAATTTAAATTTACGGGGATATTCGCCGCCGAGCTGCGGGTGAAAAACGCCGTGAGGCCGCTTTCGCGCAGGCAAGTAAATACGAGCGGATACGGATTTTTCTTAATCACCACAAAGACGATGAGCGGATTTACCACGAGGGCTACGAACGCCATCGCGCCTACTAGCACGACTACTATTCGCACGTATCCAAGCAGCGCATCGACGCCGGTTTGATACACGGTAGAAGCTACTAGACCGAAAATTCCAAACGGCGCGAGCTGGATTACGAACTGCACGATTTTAGTTACCGCTTCGCTCAGATCGGTAAAAATCTTCTTTGTTTCATTAGTGCAAAATTTAAGCGCGACGCCAAGACCTATCGCCCAGGTTAAAATTCCTACATAGTTTCCGTGCGCGATAGCGTTTAGCGGATTATCTACGACCTTAAAAAGCAGATCTTTTAGCACGATCCAAACGCTCGCAGGGACCGCATTTTCCGCCGCACCGACATTGCTTAGAGCAAGCTCCGTCGGAAATAAAAAGCTGGCTGCTACCCCCACGCACGAGGCTAAAAAGGTGCCTACGATATATAGAACAACCACGCGTTTTAAGCCGCTTGCGCTGCCGTATTGTTTATTTACGATCGAGCTTAAAATCAAGATAAAAACTAAAATCGGAGCTACCGCTTTAAGGGCACCTACAAATAAATTTCCTAAAATTTCCCCAAAAGCTACTACGTTTATTAAAAATGAAGCGTGCTCTGCCGCAATATCGCCCGCCGTCGAACGCGCAGCAAAGCCCAAAATGGCGCCTATTATCAAGCCTGTAACTATGCGCAGAACTAGATTTTTATCTTTGTAGCTGGCTACTAATTTTTGAATCGAACTCATTTTTTACCTTTCAATCAAAACGTCGTTTGAAATATATCGAAATTTTATTTAAGCACATTTAAATTTGGGCGAAATTTCGTAATTTTTAGTTAATCTTAAAACCTCGTTAGATAAAATGCCCCGAAATTTTAATTAGGAGCAGATATGTATCTATTCACAAGCGAAGTAGTAAGCCCCGGACATCCGGATAAATGCGCCGATATCATCGCAGACAGCATCGTGGATGAAATTTTAAAGCAAGATCCCAACGGGCGCGTCGCGGCGGAGGTTTTCATCGCGGGCAAACACGTAGTAATCGGCGGCGAAGTAAACGCCAAGATCGATTTTACCCACGACGATTACCGCCACATCGTAAAGGGCGCGCTTAGCGAGATTGGTTACAATGACAACCCTCATTTCACGCGCGCGCAGTGCCTGCATCCGCAGGATCTGCAAGTGGACGTATTTTTAAACCAGCAAAGCCCCGACATCAACCAAGGCGTCGATCAAGAGGGCGGTGAGATCGGAGCGGGGGATCAGGGCATAATGTTCGGCTTCGCAAGCTGCGAGACGAAAAATTTTATGCCGGCGGCGATCACCTACGCAAGAGCGCTTTGCGATCACGTTTATGCCTACGCAAAATCTCATCCCAACGAGCTTGGCGTCGATATTAAAACGCAGGTTACGGTCGATTACGGCACGAAGAGCAATTTTGAGGAGTGTAAGCCGCAAAGCATCCATACGATCGTGGTTTCAGCGCCATGCGTCGAGAGCATGAGTATCGAGCGAGTCCGAGATCTAATCGGAAATTTAATCGATTCGGCGGGGCTTCCAAAGGAGCTTTACGACAAAAGCAAAACGATCATCTACATCAATCCTACCGGCCGCTACGTAAATCATAGCTCGCTTCACGACAGCGGCCTAACGGGGCGCAAACTAATCGTAGATAGCTTCGGCGGCTACAGCCCGATCGGCGGCGGCGCTCAAAGCAGCAAAGACTACACCAAGGTCGATCGCAGCGGGCTTTATGCGGCGCGCTATATCGCCAAAAACATCGTCGCAGCGGGGCTTGCGAAAAAATGCATCGTCCAGCTCAGCTACGCAATCGGCGTAGCTAAACCCGTCAGCGTCAGCGTCGATTGCATGGGGACGAACTTAGGCGCGGCGAGTGACGATGAGTTGTCCGCTTTCGTGCTTGAAAAATTCCCGCTCACGCCGCGCTGGATCATCGATAAATTCGGTCTTGATCGCCCCGGTAGAGAAAGCTTTCTCTACGCCGACGTCGCAGCGCGCGGACAAGTCGGAAACGACGAATACCCGTGGGAGCAGCTTGACGGCGTGGAGCTTTTTAGGGCTTTGAAATAAAATTTTACGCTTTGCAGTAGCGCCTTTTTTAGCTTACGACATTCGCTAGGCTTGCAGCAGCGAGCCTAGCTCAATATTCTACGCGGCTTTTGCATGCCGCGTAGTTTTATCGCATCCCAAGAAATAGCGTTATGGCAAAATTCTCCATCAAAATTCTAAACCGTGGAATTTAAGAGTTTTCGCAGGTAGAATCGAATTTTAAAATTTTAAGCCTAACTCGCGCAAAATTTTAAAATTGACGCGGTGAAATTCCAAGGCTAAGCCCGTCTAGTTTAGTGATAAATTCTAACTAGAGCAGGCTTTAAAAGTATTTGCATACAAGCTTTAAATCTGCAATCGCTTAAAATGAAATTTGACCTATAAAATTTTTCCTAACGCGCTTTGTACTTAACCTCCGAAAGACAAAATTTTAAATTCTCATTACTTGTGATATTCAGGCCCAAAATTTTAAAATTTTGCATTTTATTTGAAGTTCACTGTTTTATACAGCAAGAAAACCCAAAGCAAATTCTATTTAAAAGCGGTATCGGCAAGACAAAAACATTAAAATTTTAAAATGTGGAATTTATGAACGCTACTAATTTAAAATCTCAGATTGGCGCGCTTCGCCAAAGCTCCTCCGCTAACTACGCGAAATGAAAAAGCAAGATTAAATTCTCTCTCGCTCAATGTCACCCGCAAGCAAGCACGGCAAAATATCAAGATTAAATAACATAAGAGATAAAAGAATAAGACAAAAGGAGGAGGCTCAAAGCTTTCTAAAATTCTAGCCTTGTGCGGCGGCAACCGAGCAGCTTTTAAATTGGGCTTTAAACGCAGTGATGCGAATTGCACGCCTTAACTTAAATGCTAAAGCGGCGATAAAATTTTATCGCCGCTTTCATAAATTAAAATTTTAAAGATATTGCCGAACTACGCAGCTGCAAATAAGTAAATCGCCTGCATTTTAATCACCCGCACCTCGCCTAAATTGCCGATCAAATTTAAGTCGCATACACCTTTATCTGGCGCTTAGTTTAGCCGCGTGGCATAAAAACGCAACTTAAAAGCGAAGCACTATTTCGTCTGATTATCCTCGTTTTTTGGCGCAGCAGTGCTTGCATTTATCTCGCTGGCTGCGCTATTTACGGGCTCAGGAACAGAGATTTTTTTCACCGAAGCGGTGAAATTCTGCTCGGCTTCAACGTCGCCCGTTTTTTCGATATATGTAAAATCGCCCATCTTCGTCCACGTTCTAGCTTTAGCTAAAAACGCCTTTTGGCTCTCCCAAATCTCTTTGAAATCAGGATTTTTCTCGCTTTCTTCGGCTAAAATTTCATCCGTCGCCTTGCGAAGCGCACGCATGATCTCGGGCGAAAAAGAGCGAATCTGAACGTTCGGATATTTCTTTTTGATCTCGTCCCAAATTATTACATTTTTATAAAACGTCTCGTTTTCTGCGTATTCGCGCGCCTTTGCGATCGAAGCCTCTAGGATATTTTGCAAGTCTTTAGGAAGCTTCTGCCAAGTTTGTAGATTTATCACGATCTGCTGCTCGCTAGCGGGTTCTTGCCATCCCGTATAATAGTAATTTGCGACCTTGTGAAAGCCTAGAGGTATATCAAAGCTGGGGCTTGCCCACTCGACCGCATCGATAGTGCCCATCTCTAGCGCCATATATAGCTCACCTACCGGTATCGTAGCGACTGCGACGCCAAGGCGGCTCATAACCTCCCCGCCAAAGCTTGGAATTCTAAATTTAAGCCCTTTTAAATCGTCTAGCGTATTAATCTCTTTTTTAAACCAACCACCCATCTGCATACCGCTATTTAGGATATTAAAGACCTTTAGATTGCTTTTAGCATAGAATTTATCGGCTAGCTCCTTGCCTCCGCCGAAGTAATACCAAGCGTGCTGTTCGTCTTTCGTCATACCAAAAGGCACCGTCGTAAACAGCATATTCGCGCTATTTTTACCCTTATAATAGTAGCTCGCAGTATAGCCTAAATCGTATTGTCCGTTTTTGACCATATCATAGATTGCAAAAGGCGCTTTATGCTTGCTAGGCGCGTCGATGCTGATTTTTAGTCTACCATCAGACATACTATCTGCAAGATCTGCCATACGCTTGGCGACATCGCCTACGATAGGCATACTAAGCTCGTAAGTCTGAGCTAGCTTAAGGTGATAAACTTTCTTATCCGCGCCCCACAGCGACGTGGCTATAATCAAACTTAATCCGACAAGAATCGATTTTTTCATATACTACTCCCAAAATGAAATGGTGCGAATTTTATATAAAATCATCTAAATTCACGCTTTTATAACTAGCTTTTAAGCGAAATTTTCGCACAATTGCAGCCAAATTCGATAAGGAAAGGGCATGCAAGAAAAACATTACGAAGTAATCATCATAGGCGGCGGTATCACGGGCAGCGCGCTAGCATATGTACTGGCGGAATTTAGCGGAATCAAAAATATAGCTCTACTTGAAAAATACGAAGGGCTTGCGACGCTGAATTCTAAAGCCAGTGCAAATTCCCAGACGATTCATTGCGGCGACATCGAGACCAACTACGACCTGCAAAAAGCGACCGAAGTCAAGCGCAAGGCGGATATGATCGTGAAATATTGCCAAAAGCACGGATATGAGAATAAATTTTTATTTCAGGGGCAGAAAATGGCTCTTGGCGTGGGCGAGAGCGAGGTAGAGCTAATTAAAGAGCGCTTTGAAAAATTTAAAGAGCTTTATCCGTATCTGCAGCTTTTCGACAAGGAAGAGCTCAAAAAAATCGAGCCCAAGTTAGTTTTTGACGGACGCGGCGAGGAGCGAGTGGAGGATATCGTAGCAATGGGCGTGCAATCGGGAGTTTACACGACGATCGATTACGGCGCGATGGCGAATTCCTTCGTGCAAAACGCTAAAAACGTGGAGGGTAAAACCTGCGATCTGTACCTAAACACCGAGGTGCAAAACATCACTAAAGTAGGCGATAAGTTCTATATCCGCACCGCAAATAGACTCTCGCTAAGTGCTGATTTCGTAGTCGTAGATGCGGGCGCTCACTCGCTATGGCTCGCGCACAAAATGGGGCTTGGGCAGGATCTTAGCACGATTTGCATCGCTGGCAGCTTCTATCTAACCAAGCAAAAACTTCTAAACGGCAAGGTTTACATGGTACAAAACCCAAAGCTTCCATTTGCCGCGCTTCACGGCGATCCGGATTTGCTCGCAGACGGCTGCACGAGATTTGGTCCTACCGCGCTTACGATGCCGAAGCTTGAGCGCTACAAGGGCTGTCGTTCGGTGCCGGAATTTTTTCAATCATTAAATTTTGACATGGACGTAGCCAAGGTCATTTGGCAAAATTTTGGCGATAGCGAGGTAAGGGACTTCTTAATCCGCAATATAGGCTTTGAGATACCGATTTTAGGTAAAAAGCTTTTCGTCAAAAATGCGCGCAAGATCATACCTAGCATCCGCGAGGAGGATATTTATTATGCCAAGGGCTTTGGCGGCGTGCGCCCACAAGTAATCTCACACTCGCAAAAAAAGCTGCTTTTAGGCGAAGCTAGAATAGGCGAAAATCCGGGGATTATCTTTAATATGACCCCAAGCCCCGGCGCTACGAGCTGCCTAGGCAACGCACTTCGCGACGCAAAAAGTGCCTGCGAATATTTGGGAGTGAGCTTTGATGATGCAAAATTTGACGCGGAAATGATGCGATAAAGAGGAATTTTTAAATTTCGCTCGGGCAAGAATTTTAAAATTTTACTTCGGCGAGGATTTTAGAATTTTGCTCGCGCTTCACATATATAGGGGATTTTTGAATTTCATTCAAACGCGAATTTTTAGAATTTAACCCACACAGCAAGCTATGAAATTTTAAAATTTCACCATGCCGTAGAATTCTGAAATTCTCTCGAGCCATAAAATTTTAAAATTCCTTCGTCTAGCGAATTTTAAAATTTAGAAATTTTAAAATTTCACGTAAAATTTCGCCTAATGCGGCGATAAATTTTAAATTTAAAGGAGAAAAGATGCTTAAAAAAACCAAAATTTTAGCGACCATCGGGCCCGCAAGCGATGGCGAAGAGATGATGAGCGCGATGGTAAAGGCGGGTTGCA
Source organism: uncultured Campylobacter sp. (assembly GCF_938002845.1). Taxonomy (GTDB): domain Bacteria; phylum Campylobacterota; class Campylobacteria; order Campylobacterales; family Campylobacteraceae; genus Campylobacter_B. The sequence goes on along the minus strand of NZ_CALKZP010000028.1, from coordinate 23,327 downwards.
ACGCCTTTAGGATGAACTTCAGCCACGGCACGCACGAGTATCACGAGGCAAATTTAAACAAAATCCGCACCATAGAAAAGAGCCTGGGCGTGCGCGTAGGCGTCTTTCAGGACATCAGCGGCCCAAAGATCCGCGTCGGCAAACTCGAGGAAAATTTTAAACTAAAAACGGGCGATAAAATCACCTTCCTTCCTCGCGAAATCATCGGCAAAAAGACCGCAGAGGGCGAATACGAGCTGTGTATCAACCACCCCGAAATTTTGCCGCTGATGAAGGTAGGCGAGTTTATCTACCTCTACGACGGCTCAATCCGCGCCAAGGTAGTCGCGGTAAGCGAGCAAGGCGTGCGAGCGGTGCTCGAAAACGACGGCTTTTTGAGCTCGAATAAGGGGGTGAACTTCCCAAACACCCGCCTAAATATCGACGTTATAACGCAAAAAGACCTCGAGGATCTGCGCTGGGGCGCGGCGCACGGCGTAAATTTCGTAGGCATCTCCTTCGTGCAGTCGCAAAACGACATCCTGCGCGTGCGCGAAATTTTAAACTCGCTGGGCTCAAAGGCTAAAATTTACGCCAAGATCGAAAAATTCGACGCTGTAGAAAACATCGAGCAGATCATCGAAGCAAGCGACGGCATAATGGTCGCGCGCGGAGATCTGGGCATCGAGATGCCGTTTTATGAGATCCCGCGTATACAAAAGCGCATCATAGCTCTTGCCAACGCCCGCTCAAAGCCCGTCATCACCGCCACGCAGATGATGCTTAGCATGACCGAGCACGAGCGCGCTACCAGAGCCGAGATCAGCGACGTCGCAAACGCCGTGCTCGACGGCACCGACGCCGTGATGCTAAGCGAGGAAAGCGCCATCGGCAAAAACCCTGCAGCCGTGGTCGCCGCGATGAGCGAGACGATCCGCGAGACCGAAAAGATCTACCCTTACGATAAATTTAACGATTACGATTTCTACGACGAGACCGATATGATCACCTCAAGCACCGCAGCGCTTGCCGCAAGGCTGGGCGCGGGCGCGATACTTTCGATCACGGGCTCGGGGCGTTCGGCGATCAAACTCGCACGCAACCGCGCCAAAATCGACATCATCGCAATCGCACACGACGAGCAAACCGCGCACGCGTTAAGTCTCGTGTGGGGCGTAAATCCAGCGATGGTCAGGGAAAAAACGAGCATCAACTCGCTGCTCGCACGTATCATAAGCGAGGCTCTACAGCGCGGGCTCATCGAAGAGGACGGCACCTATGTGATGACGGCGGGCTTTCAAAGCGGTCATCCCGGCAGCACCGACTACATCCGCATCATCAAAAAAGATCAGATCGATTTCTACCGCGACGCGGCGGAAACGGGCTTTAGCGGTAAAATTTAAAAAATCAAAATGTCAAAGTCCATTAAAATCAAAGAATCGCGGTTAAATTTAACCCCTTGTTATGAACTAACGCCAAAAGAGGCGCGAGAGCTCGTCAGCATCGGCATCACCGAGCACGGCGAGATATATTTTCTATGCGAGGATGCGGGCGAATACGTCATAAAATTTATGCGAGACGGGCGGCTGCGCGAGATAAAAACCGGCGCGGACGAAAACGGCTACCGCTTCGCCGTGCCCGTGGATTTTCCAAACCGTTGGGCGCTGCTAAACGCTCGCTCGCGCTACGATGAGAAGTTAAGACGCAGCGAGGAAAATTTAAAATTTATCGATGAGCCGGGCGCCCAAACGGGCAAAATTTGCGTGGGCGACGGCATAGCAAAGATCATAGCGCAAGGCGGGCACCTCTACGTTTCATATTTTGGCGACGGGCTCTTCGGCAACTTCGGCGGAGACGAGTGCGAACTCGCCGTTTGGAACGAAGCGGGCGAAAAGCTCTATGGATTTGACCTCAGCCGGATTCACGACTGCTACGCAATAAATCTATTTGGCGGCGCGTGCTACGCGCACTATTGCAGTAGCTTTGATTTCGTTCGTATCAAGGACGGGCAAGCCACGGCGTATACTCCGAAAATCAGTTCTTATAAACCAGGCTCCGCGGCTATTGAAACGTGCGAGCTAGAATTTTCAAAGAGCGATTATATTTTTGCGAGCCGCGACTTCGCGCTGGATGAGCGAAGCGTGCTGTTTTGCCCGGCTGATAACGACAAAGATGAGCTGTTTTTGTTTAAATTTAAAGGCGAAACGCTAGAATTCGACAGAAAAATCAGCCTAAATTTTCTCGGCGCAGACGGATCGAAAAATAACAAAAATGAGGGCTGCGGCTCGTACGGGAACGGCGAATATTTAGCTCTTTTAAAAGGCGCCAAAATTTATAAAATTTGCGTGAGCGAGCTAAATTGAAATGTAAATTTAGCAGCTAACGGCGCTTAAATTTAGCCGCGTAAAGCGTCGCGATAAAGCCGAATAAAAAGAAAATAGAGCCGCCGCAAAAATTAAAATTCCGCAAAAATATATTCGTTAAAAATCAAGCTCGCGCTCTTAAATTTCAAGGTATAATTACGAAGCAAATTTACAAAATTTAACCGAAGGAGAAACCATGAAAAAATTTCGCTCACTGCTACTCTGCGCGGCGGCGGCTGCGACTTTGAGCGCCCAAGACCAGGGTGAGGGTAAGGTGGAAAAAATCACTTCGATCGACATCTATGTTTCGCCGTTTTATTCGGCTAAGGAGGGTAAGCCCGAATACGTGCATGTTTACGAGCCGATCGACGATCTGTTGATGAAAAACGACGTGCCGAGCCTAAAAAAGGCGATCAAAATCATCGAGGACGCCCCGGATATGGTCGCTCCGACCACGCTGATGACCGTCGCTGCGCGCGCTTATGATCTAGGGCTCAAGGACGACGCGGTGTTTTGGTTCTACGCGGGCAAATACCGCTTTATCTCTTTCGCTTCGGTAATCGACGTCAGCGGCGCGATGTTTATGGAGACGGTAGAGGCAAATTCCGCTTTCATGCACCTTGCGGGCGACGTGATCAACCCATACGCGTTTTGCGACATCGATAAGCAGCAGATCATAGTCGAAAAGGCGGTCGATTGGGTAAAGGATCATCCGTACAAGGCGATATTTTCGGATAAATTCCCATCCATGGCTAGCGACCGCAAGGCGGCTCTAAAGGAAGTGATAGAAAAGCTCAAAGCCGATCAGCAGAAGCAAAAGCAGTATTTTGCCGATCCGAAAAACAGAGCCGATTACATCGCCGAGCGCAAGAAATACCGTACGGACGAGCGCTTCTGCGACTAAATTTGCGGCTAAGCTTGCCCTCTGGCGGGCTTTGCTAGCTTAGCCGTATTTTGTCTAAATTTCAGCTTACAGGCTAAATTTAGGCAAATTTCAAACTATGCTTCAAAATAAAATTTTAAGGAAAAGGCGTGAGCGAAATCTGCTCGGCTTTGCGCTGATGGAGGTGCGAGACGAGCTGCACAGGCTGTATAAAAACTACGACCTGATCGATAAGAAATTTTTGCGAGATTGGGCGGCTTAAAATTTAGCCACTGCGTCATTCGATCCGCTTTTACACCCTATTCCTCGCCCAAATTTAAACGCATTGCTAGCTCGTAAAGGCGCGCGGCCTTAGTGTCCTGCGCCGAAGAAATTACACATCGCCGTGCCTATCACGATGAGCGCTATGCCGCATATCGCGGGCACAGAGAGCTTTTCGTGGAAGTAAAACACCGAAAGCAGCGATGCTAATACTATGCCGAGCCCACCCCACGTAGCGTAAGCGACGCTAAGCTTTACCGTTTTTAGCGCAAGCGCTAAAAAATAAAAGCACGCGCCGTATGCCGCTAGCGTGGCTAGAGAATAATTCAGCTTACTAAATCCGTCCGAGAGCTTCATACAGTTGGTCCCCGCTAGCTCCAAAACTATAGCAAGCCCCAAATAAACGTATCCCATAAGCGCTCCTTAATGTAATTTGAGCCGAATTTTATAGAAATTTCTCTTAAATTTCACCCAAAGGCGTCCCTGGCGGCTTGCGTAAAATTTGCGCCACATATTTGAGTAAAACCGGCGCTTCGGCGACGTAAAATTCCACCGCTACCGCCTAGAAATCGAAGTTTTTTAAATTTAGCCGCGCGCCGAAATTTTATCCGTTTTTATATACGAATATTATATAATTATCAAAAATTTTTCCAAGGAGAGAGGATGAAAAAGCTCGCTACGATACTTGCGCTGCTCTGTGCGGCGGCGTTTGCCAAGGAGTATGAGTATATGGTGCAAAGCATGAGCTACAGCTCACTCGGGGAGCGCAAGGAGAGCACGCATCTAAGCTACGACGCGGCGGCGCGCAAGCTGGAGCAGGTAAGAGATACGAACTCCTCGGACGGCCTAGGCTCTAGCTACAAAGAGATCAGCTACTTTGACGAAAAGGGGGATATGGTTAAATTTGAAGTATTTAACCTCGATCTTAAAAGCGGCAAGTGGAAAAAAATAGAAGACTACACGGAAAGCGTAAAGGGTAACGTCACGACGCGCGAAAGCAATTCGATAGCGGATGACGGCACGCGCAATGCGAGTAAAACCGTCTCCAGCTACGACGGTAACGCGACGCAGGACGTGCGATATAAGTTTGTAAAGGGCAAATGGCAGAAAGATAGCATGAACAGATCCGTAAAAAACGCGTTGGATAAGGAGGAGCTTACGATAAGCTTCAAATGGGACGGCAAGAGCTGGCAGCCCAAAGATAAAACCGAAATTTTCTACGACGCCGCAGGAGAAATGAGCGGATACGTGAGCTACGAGTTTGTAAACGGCGCGTGGCAAAACAGCGAGCGAGAGATGCTTAACGGCGATCGAAACGGCAGCTACGAGCAGATCCGCAGCACTTTTAGGGGCGGCGCATGGCAAAACGCGACGATGAGTAAGCATGAGCTTGATGCCGCAAAGGGCGAGGAGGTCGTTACGAGCTTCATCTGGAACGACGAGAAGGGCGCGTGGGATAATATGAGCAAACAGACCGCTATAAAGAAGGGCGCAGATCTTAATATGACCTCGTATCTGTGGGACGAACAACTTAAAGATTGGATCAAAAGCTACTCAAACGGCGAAATTTACGACAAATCGGGCGAGCGCCCGCTCGTGCAAAGCTACGAATCAAATTCCAGCAGCGGCAAATACGTCTATAGCTACGACGAGCACGGCAGCAATACGGCGATGGATATCTACAAGCTTGATGCGAGCGGCAAATGGGTGCAAACCGGGCGCTCGGAGGCTACTTACGATACCGCAATCCCGGCAGACAGCGTGGGGCACGGAGCCGCGCTGATGATGTTTGAGATGCCTAGTATCTACGCGATAACGAGCTTTAAGGAATTTAAGCTTAAAAACGGAAAACTCGAGCTCATAACGGAGCAGACGTGGAAATATAAAAAGATAAAGTAGCGTTTGAAGATGCGCAGGTAAAATTTCGCGGATAAATTTTACCTGCGCAGCCTTACGCGAACGTCGCGGTTAAATTTAGCAGGTGCGACGCTATTTATGCGGACGCGGCGTTGCGCGAGCTTTGCGTTTAAATTTAGCGGACATAGCATGGATTAAAATTTAGACAATAAAAGGAGCGGTCATGAGAGGTGTTTTTAAAATTTCGCCCGAGGGTGCGGCAGATTTTGCAGCGCTAAATTTAAAGGCGCGAGCGATTATTTCGGCGGGCGCTTTTAGAGCGCGGACGGCGGTAAATTCGAGGGCGCGGACGGCGGTTTTAGCAGGCTTTATTTTGGCGGCGACATTAGCGCTTGCGATGCCTGTGGGCGCGGCCGAGACGGGCGAGACGCACGAAACGGCATCAAATTTCAAAGCGCGAACGGATAAAATTTGCCTGCAAAAGACGAGCTACAAAACAGAGGGCGGCGCCGTACCGCGCTACGAATATGAAGTGAGCCAAAACTACGACGCCAAAACCCGCCGCCTAGAAAAAATCTACAAAAAGAGCGGCGAAGAGGGGGTATCCGTATCGAAAAGCTTTAGCAAATTTGACGAAAGCGGCGAGCGCGAAATCGAAAATGTCGAATACGACTGGGACGCGAATACAAACAAATTGCGCGAAACGGCGATGAGCAAGCAGGAGATCGCTGCTGACGGCTCAAAAATTTATTTCAGCCTGCAAAGCAAGGACGGCAAGCCATACGAGGGTGAAAAAGCCGTCGAAAAGCGCGAAGGCAAAACGGAAATTTTGCAAAATTTCACGCTAAAAAAGGGCAGATGGACGCCGACGCACCTTACAAAAAGGATTGTCGATGAAAACGATAGAAACAATTTCGTAGCGACCTATGAATGGAACGCCAAAGCAAAAAAATGGATGCCATACGAAAAATCGATATATCACTATAACGGCGACGTTTACGCGGGCTCCGAAGGCTACGCGTGGCGCGGCAAATGGGTACCTCTTACAAAACACACCGTCTTTACGGCAGGGGACGGGACGCGCAGCGAGATAAATTTTATATGGAAGGACGACACATGGCAGCGCGATGAAAAGATCTTGCGCAAAATCGAGCCTAAGCATAGGCGTTTTACCGAGCTAAGATCGCGCTGGGACGCCGCAAAAAACGAGTGGAGGGAGTACTACAAAAACGTACACGAGGAGACCGAGGAAAGCAGGCCTCTACGCGAGCAAACCGTGCTTTGGCGCGAGGAGCTGCAGCGCTGGGAGGTCGTGTTTGAAAACGAGTTTAGCTACGATGCGCGCGGCAACGTGATAAAAAATCGCCAGGTTTCCAATGGCAAGCAGTACGAGTATATCTACGACTACGACGAGGCGGGCAACAACATCTCGATCACCCTGCGCGAGCCTGATGAGAGCGGCAAATGGCACGAAACGCAAAAGACGCAAAACGTCTTTGAGCCTGAAATTTTAGCGCACGACGTCCTGGATCGCGGCTTCATCGGCGACTACATAGCCGCGGGCAAAAACGCGATCAAAAGCAGCAAGCAGTACTTTCTAAAAGACGGCGAGTTTAAGTTAAACGAAACTCGCGAGTGGGTTTACGGCAAATGCGAGCCGCAATAAAATTTAGAAAAGCCTCATGAACGAGCCTTATATCGTTAAAATTTCAGATAGCGACGCGATGATGTTCGGCTGCGAAGCAGACGAGCGGGTGCGCGAATTTGTCGCTAAATTTGACAGCTGGGAGTACGAAAGCGAGTTTGAGCGGACCAGCTATCTACTCGGCACGGACGTTTTTATCGAGGTCGCGAGCGAGGAAAGCTTAAATGAAGGCGCCTTACGCGCTCAAATTTTAAACGAAAAGGCTTTGGACGCTGACGGCGGCACGACGTTTTTAAGCCTGCGCGAGTGGGACGGCAAGGGGCATTCGCGCGAGCGGTGAAATTTTACGCGCGATAAGCGAGGATGAGGACGGCGGCGCGACATATCTGCTCCTTAGTCCGAAACACATAGCCGCATAGGAGCTACGAGGCGCCTTTGAGGGCAGAGCGCCGCAGGAGTTTGCGCGCATTATCGAGGCTCTCGAAGCCAAATACGACTGCAAAGACCGAATGCTCTGCTACGTCGTTTGCTATTTTACGCCGAAAGGCAAAGAGGGGATGCGGGCGGACTTCGGCGTCTAAATTTAAAGCGCGGCGGATAAATTTAAAATTTGACCGCGCAGCGCGCTTGCGCCAAATGGCGAAGGTTTTATCTTGCGCGTAAGCCATGCGCCGTATGGGGCAAGTGAAATTTAAGCGATCAAATTTAAACCGCCGCGACTAGCGAAATGGAAGACGAAATGATAAAATCCATAAAATTTGGGGGCGAAAGCATCGAGGAGCTGGAGGTTTGGTACTACGCCCCAAAGCACGAATGCAGCGCGGCGGAGTTCGCGCGAGAGTGCGGCAAGCTCGTGCGCGCGGACTTTGGGCTCGCCTCCCTTCACGAGATAAAATTTGAAAAATTCAAGTCCTGCGAGCCCGATGATTTTATGAAAGAGCGGATAACGGCTGCTTTGAGCGCGGCGGATCTATCAGGCGAACCTCAAAATTTTGCAATGGGCGGCGAAAACGACTGGGACTGGCAGGAGTGCTCGTTTGAGACGAGCGGACAGCGATTTTTACGCATCTGGGCGACGTCGGCTTGATAAATTTAGCCGCAATACGGGCTTTGCGCGCCCGAGGTTTCAAGCGGATTTGCCGCAAAGCGCTTGCAAAACGCGCCGAGCGACGTTAAAATTCCGCGCTACCGCTTATCTCGCGCGATTTATGTGTGTTTAGATGCGGTAGCGCCTCAATACCGCAGAGCAAGCTAGCGCGCCTATTTTGCGCAAATTTACGCGCCGAGGCGGGGCGGGCGCCCTGCTCTGAGCCAAAATTTATTTGAAGGGAAAATATGAAAAACTTATTTTTAGCCGCGCTTGCAGCATTAGCGCTTAGCGGCTGCGCGGGCTTAAAATGCGGCGCAAAAGACGGGCGAGACGTCGCCGAGATCGACGTGCCCGAAGATGGCTGGACGAGATACCTAGGCACCGACGGCGAGATCAAGGAGGTCGCGTTTTTCACGGCGTTTTTCTCGGGGCAGTTCCGCCCGCACCCAAAAGATGGCGAAAAGATCGGCTTCGTGCTTACCAAAAAGAGCGGCGAACGAATACCGATAAGGCTCGGCGATATGTATAAGGCGGCAGACGGCGCATTTGCGCTCGCGGGTCTCGATGCGCAGAGCGACGTATGGCGCGGAGCCGAAGAACTACGAGGAGCAAAACGGGTGAAATTTTATAAATTTCAAGAAGGCAGCGTCAAGGTGACGGACTATGAGGCGCGAGACGGGCTTTGCGAGGCGTTTTACGCAGGCGAAAAGATAAGCGTCAAAAGCGTGCTAAGCCGCCGCACGGGTAAGGCCAGCGGGGCTAGCGGCGAAATTTCCATCGCGCAGACGCAGGGCGAAATATCGCGCGACGCCGCCGAAATTTTAAACTCGCGCGAAAAACCCTCGCCGCAAGGCTCTAGCAAAAATTTAGCAAACAAAAAGAGTGCCGCGCAAAAAACCGATAGCGAGGCGTTAAAATCAGAGACGGAGGCGCTAAAAGACATCATCTGTATTGTAGGCAAAAACGAAGTCAATTGAAAATTCAGACTAATGAGTAAAAATTTCGCTAAAATTTTGAATAAAAATATCTTTTCAAGGAGTAAAAAATGAGAAAAATCGTTTTATTTTTCCTCTTGCCGCTATTTTTGTTCGGCGGCGAGGCGCAAAAGCAGCTAAACGTCTTTCAGCTAATGCCGTCAAAGATGCCGCCGCAGCAATTTAAGGTCGAAGCGATCTTTTCAAAAGAGATCAAGGCCGACTGCAACGACGCGTATCTAATCGGCGGCAAAATAGAGCAAAAAGAGGGCTCGGACGGGCTTTATTACGAGTTTAGCGGCGGCGATGAGCTTGCTCAAACGCTGATGCTCTGCGACGGCAAGAAGCAAAAGAAGCGGATCTATTACGAGCTTACGCATCCATTCGCCTACGACGGCGGCGAAATTAGAATTTTAGCGCCCAAAGACGTCAAGGTCGAGCTTAGAATTTACGAGCTCGTAGAGAGCAAAGAGCCTAAAATCCGCAAGATGAAATAATTTCACAAGGAGCGTTAATGCAAAAAAGCGGATTTGCAAAGGCTCTGTGCAGCGACGCACGGAGCGCAAAGATACCGAGCGAGCACGATTTTTTCGCACCGCTCATCGGCGATTGGGACATATGGTGGACGGACGGCCTGCAGAGCGGCACGCCGCGTGAAGTCAGAGGCGAGTGGCTCTTCGCGCGGGTTTTGGACGGATCCGCGGTACAGGACGTATTTATCGTGCCCTCGCGCGCGCAGCGGCTCGCAAATCCGCAACCGGACGCCGAATACGGCACGACGATAAGGATTTATGAGCCCGCAAGCGGGACGTGGGATATTTTTTACGGCTGCGTCGGCACGGCGCTGCGCCTAACCGCGCACAAAGAAGCGGAGGAGATTGTGCTCGTGCAAAACGGCGAGGGGGCGATGCGCTACGTCTTTTCATAGATGAGCGAGGCGTCGTTTTCGTGGCGGAAGGAGCTGCGAAATGATACAGGGCTTTGGCAGGTCGTCGCACGGGTGCGTGCACGCAGAAAAGCCTAACCGCCTGCAAAAGAGATACGCGATCTGCTTTTAAGCCCCGCCTATAGATGTCCGCGCCGCAAGGAAAGCCTAGCCGTTTGCAAACGAGCCGACTAGCCGAACTACTTGCAAAAGCCAAACTGCTCACAAAAGTCAAATCGCTCGCAAGAGCTGAACTGCGCGTAGAAAATTTAACCGCCCTTTTTAAAAACTATGCTGCGCCTTTGCACAAATTTTAACCGCGAAATTTTACCGCGGGCTTTGCGTAAATTTTATGCGCGACGGGACCTTATCGCGCTTCTGCGTAGATTGCGGCCGTAAAATTTAGCGCGCCTTCAGCCTATCCGCCTTTTAAATTTTAAAAATTTAGCCGTAAAATGCGCGACATACAAAGCCTATGCGGCGGCGGCAAGCATTGCGCCAACAAAAGTGGCGAGGTTGCAAAATTTGGCGCCGATGCGTCGTTTAGTTAAAATTTCAGTATAATTTCGCAAAAACAAGGAGAGAGCATGTCAGAGAGAATTTTTGAAAGTCTAAAAGAGCTTTTGACGCAGCAGGGCGCGCACTTCCGCGTAGTAGCTCACCAAAGCGCGGGCACCTCCGCCGAAGTCGCCAAAGCCCGAGGCACGCAGCTGGGACAAGGCGCAAAGGCGCTAGTTTGCACGATCAAGGGCTTTAAGGACGGGCGAATTTCTTTCGCGCAAAATTTAAATTTAGCAAACGTCGATGATGCGCAAAACCCTAACGCTTCCAGCTTTGCGAGCGCTCAAGGCTGCGAAAACGGCGCCTGCGCAGCAAATTTAGCTTTAACCGCCGATCAAATTTGCGCCAACGTGCCGCAGCAGCTGAAGCTTCCTAGCGACAAACCCGCGGGCAGAAACGGCAGAATCTACGTCCTAGCGGTCTTCGCAGCCGATCATAAAACCGATCTAAAGCGCTTGGCAGAGGGGCTCGGCGGCACGAAAGCATCGCTCGTAAGCCCCGATGAAGTGGGCGATCTCACGGACTGCGTCATCGGCTCGGTGCCACCCTTTAGCTTCCACGACAAGCTGCTGCTAATCGCCGATCCGTCGCTATTCGGACGCTTTGATGAGATCGCTTTCAACGCAGGCTTGCTCGATCACTCGATCATTTTAAACGCGCGGGATTACGCGCGCATCGCAGCGCCGCGCATCGTTAGCTTCACCGAAAAGGCTACGGAAGACGAATAGCAGCGCATCGTCCGTTTCACACAAGAAGAAAACTCTGATTAAATTAACCCAAAAGTAAGGGCAGAAAAAGACAGCGCGAGAGTGGTTGTAAAAAGGGCGCTTTGATTTTTGATCTTTTTTTCTTCATATTAAGGCTTTAAAATTTGCAGTATGATCAGGAGTAAAGAGATCGCGACCGAAACGAGGGGAAATGTTATGAAGCAGGTGTGGATATTTTTGCTGTGCCTACTTGCGCTATGCGGCATGGAAAATGCCGCGGTCAAGGAAGACGATGCGCCGCGGCCAGAGATTTATCAGAGTATGAAAAATATCTACGACGATCTACCGATCGCGCAACTGCCAATGCGCTATCCGGGAGAAATTTCGCCCTTAGCAGCTATCGATAAAAATTTACTTGATAAAAATGAGCTGTTTTCGTTCGCAAAGGAGAATTTTTTAATCGACAATCTAAGCGCGTATTGGGAGAGGATCAGAGACATAAGGGCTTGTCGTTTGCCAAAAAAGAGCGCCAAAACAATTCTGCTAAGGCTTTATCTGATGGATTTTCAAGATAGCAAACAGGGGCACGAATACGTTTTTATCTGCCTTTTAAACGACGCATTTCATATAAGCGATTGTCGCGAAATTTACGCCGATTACGTGCACTGCGGTAAAAGCAAGCCGCCGATGCGCGCCAAGCAGGAGTTCGTCATCGACGCCGATTTACGCTGCACAGTAACAACGCACTACTATACTTTAGATGCCGGCAAGGAGCTGCACAGAAATGTCTGCGTGCACGAAATAAAAAACGGCGCGATCGTTACTAAGGATTAAAATCCGAGGCGATTTTGCGAGATGTTTTTGGCCGTAAATTTCATAGGCAGAGCCGCAAACTTATACGTAAATTCGCTCTATCTATGAGCCCCGGCTATTTCAAATCGCGATAAAATAACGCTTAAACCGAGCCTCGAATTCATCATATTGATGAGGCGCTGTTTCGAGCCGCGCCAAAACGGCTCGTAAATCTTTGGTGCACCGCAGCGTCCCACTAAGATGCGTCGCCTTGCGGAGCATTTTAACGACGACGAGCGCTTTATTGGTTTTGACTTCCTGCAACAAGCTAAATATCAAATCTGAAATTCTTAGCAAGCCCTGAAAGCAACGAGGATAAAACATCCAAATTTTAAAATTTAAAAATTTTTAAAAAAATGTGAGATTAAAGAGAATTAATCGCGACGATATCACATCGCCGCGACTGAAGAAGGCATCATCGTGCCTGCGAAGGTGCTTATTTCATAGCGCCTTGTTGTTTCATCTGATCCATCATTTGCTTAAATATCTCTTTAGCTTGTTTGCAAGTGGCCTCTTGCTGCTCCTTAGGAAGTGCGCTGATCTGATCCATGGACTGTTTTTTTTGATCCTCGTACATCTTGACCTGCTGCTCTTGACCTGCTTGTTTGTAGGTATCGACCATCTTGTCAAGATCTGCGAAGTACTCTTTGCAGCTATCTGCAAGATCTGCGGCGCTAAGACTTAGCGCAAAGCCAAAACTAGCCAAAACTAAAAGTGATTTTTTCATTTTCTCTCCTTGTAAAAAATCAGCGAAAGTATAGCATCTGGCTTGGCAAATTTACCTTAAATTTTACCTAAATATCACCTATTTTTTTAAAATTTAATGCGTCTTTAAATTTTAAAATTTCGCCCTCGCTAAGACGCTACTGCTTTTTAAAATTTAACGCATATTTAAATTTTAAAATTTCGGTTCGCGGTTTCGCAACTGCCGCCAGTGCTTTTTAAAATTCCGTCCCCACCGCCTCTTGGGGCTGCAGCGCAAAATCACTTCTCATCAAATCTAATCTGCACCGATTTTTTGTGCGCGCCCAGCCCCTCGGCATCCGCTAGCGCCATGCACGCGCCCCCTAACTCGTCTATGGCGCGTTTATTTAGCGCTATGATCGAGCTTCGTTTGATGAAGTTATAAACCCCCAGAGGCGAGAAAAATCGCGCGCTTCCGCCGGTCGGCAGCGTGTGATTAGGACCTGCGAGGTAATCGCCCATCGCCTCGGGCGTGTAGTGACCCAAAAATATCGCGCCTGCGTGGCGTATGCGCGGAAGCAGCTCGTAGGCGTTCTCGGTCGCGATCTCGAGGTGCTCGACCGCAAGCTCGTTCATTAGCCCCACGCACTCGCTCATATCGCGCGCGATGATGATCGCGCCTTTGTTTTGGATGCTGGCGCGAGCGATCGGCTCACGCGCGAGCGTAGGCAGCTCGCGCTCGATGTGCTCGGCGACGGCGAGGGCGAATTTTTCATCGTCGCTTATCAAAAAGCTGCTTGCGATCTCGTCGTGCTCGGCTTGGCTGAGCAGATCCACGGCGATGTTGCGCGGATTTGCCGCGGCGTTTGCGATGATGCCCACTTCGCTAGGGCCCGCGATCATATCGATATTTACGTCGCCGAACACGAGCTTTTTAGCGGTTGCGACGAAGATATTCCCGGGGCCCGTGACGACATCGACCTTGCCGATCGTGCGCGTGCCGTATGCCATCGCCGCGATCGCGCTGGCGCCGCCCACTTTGTAGGCCTTTTTGATCCCTAGCACATGCATCGCCGCAAGCAGTAGCTCGTTTACGACGCCGCCCACGGCGGGGGTGCAGACGCTGATATCCTCCACGCCCGCGACGATTGCGGGGATCGCGTTCATCAGAAGCGAGCTCGGATACGCTGCCTTGCCCCCCGGGATATACAGCCCCGCGCGATCTACCGGCGTGATCTTTTGTCCGAGCATCGCGCCGCTTGGATCGAAGCTAAACCAGCTTCTCTCAAGCTGTTTTTCATGATAAGCGTAGATGCGCTCGTATGCGACCTGTAGCGCGTTTTTAAGCTCTGCGGTTAAGCCTTCATACGCGCGGCTCATCTGCTCTTGCGTGATAGCCAGATCGCCCTGCACGCGCCATCTGTCAAATTTCTCAATCTGTTCAGCTAGCGCCTCATCGCCGCGCGCTCTGATCTCCTCGATGATGCCGCTTACGACGGGCATTACCGATCTCATATCCGTCTCGCCGCGGCGCACCAACCTCGCAAATTCCTCTTTGAAATTTGCGTCCGTGCTTTTTAAAATTTTCATTTTTGCTCCTTGTAATGCTTGGAATTTTAACGCTTTTTGCTAAATTTCGCCTTTAAGCTCGCGGCGATGTAAATTTACAGCTCGCCGATTTTCAAAAGATTAAGCGAAAATGAAATAAAATAGCCGAAATTTTAAATGGAGCGATGTATGAAAAAGATATTTTTAGCGCTGATCGCTACGGCGGCTTTATCGATAGCAGAAGCCACGGCTTTGCCATCGGCGGAACAAGAAGATCCCGGTATAAGCAGATTACAAAGCGAATGCGATAGCAACAATACCTTAGCATGCGTGAATCTCGCCATGGCATACTATTCAGGGGATGGCGTGAAGCAGGATTATGAGAAAGCAAAAGAGCTAAATTCTAAAGCCTGTAATTTGGGAGACGGCTGGGGTTGCACCACCTTAGGGGCGTCATATGAATACGGCAAGGGCGCAGAACAAGATTATAAAAAAGCGGCCGAACTGTATTCTAGGGCCTGCGACTTAAAAAATGGCATAGCTTGCGGCAATCTGGGTGTTTTATACCACTCAGGCAAGGGAGTAAAGCAAGATTACAAAAAAGCGATCGAAATGCTTTCCAAAGCTTGCGATTTGCAAGAAGGCCGCGGATGCTACAATCTCGGGCTTTTATATGCCTCGGGCGAAGGTGTAAAACAGGATTATAAAAAAGCAAGCGAGCTATATTCTAAAGCTTGCGATTTAAAACATGGCGAAAGCTGCCATAATCTTGGAATTTTATATGAAAAAGGGGAAGGCGTAAAACAAAGCTACCAAAAAGCGGATCAATTCTATTCTAAAGCTTGCGATTTAGAAGTTGCCGAAGGATGTTACAATCTTGGAGCTTCATACTATTTAGGTACGTCTATAAAGCAAGACGACAAAAAAGCGAATGAATTACTTTCTAAAGCTTGCAATCTAGGATATAGCGAAGGATGCTATATATTAGGGCTTTGGTATGACTCAAGAAAAGATGTAGAACAAAACTTCGAAAAAGCTAGTGAACTATATTCTAAAGCTTGTGATTTAGGACATGGCACAGGATGTAATAATCTTGGGCTCTTATACGCCTCGGGCGAAGGTATAAAACAAGACTATAAGAAAGCAAGCGAATTGTATTCTAAAGCTTGCGATTTAGAAATTGCCGAAGGATGTTACAATCTTGGAGTCTTACACTATTTAGGCGAAGGCATAAAACAAAATATCGAGAAAGCAAGAAACTTACTTTCTCGAGCTTGTAATCTAGGATATGGGTTAGGATGTAATGATCTAGGGGCTTTATATGAAAAACAAGATTATAAAAAAGCGAGTGAATTGTATTCTAAAGCTTGTAATTTAGGATATGGCATAGGATGTACTAATCTTGGAATTTTATATGAACACGGCAAAGGCATAAATAAAGATTATAAAAAAGCGAGCAAGCTATATTCTCAAGCTTGCGACCTAGAATATGACGCAGGATGCAACAATCTAGGGTTTTTATATGAACAAGGAGAAGGTGTAGAACAAAACTATAATAAAGCAAATGAGTTATATTCTAAGGCTTGTGATTTAAAATATGGCAAAGGGTGCTATAATCTAGGAGTTTTGTATAGCTCTGGCAAAGGCGTAAAGCAAGATTATAAAAAGGCAAATGAACTATATCTAAAAGCTTGCAATTTAAAAGATGGAAGCGGATGCTATAATATCGGAATTTCATATTATTTAGGAAAAGGCATAAGTCAGAATATAAGTATGGCAAAAAAATACTTCAGCAAGGCTTGCGATTTGGGTGATCAAGCCGGTTGTGACGGATATAGAAAACTGAACGAACAAGGATTTTAACCTACATAAATTTTAAGCCGCCCGTTAAACCTGCTTAAATTTGCGACTTAAATTTAAAGGTCAAAATTTGAATTATATCGTCGCGCACAGCAGCACTAAAAGCGCGGCAAAATACGCGGGTTTAAAATTTAAACCCATTCCGCCGCAGCAGATACTACATAAACGCCACGTAAGGGCTACGGTAAAATTTAGCGAGACGCTCGTTCATAATATTCGCGTCAAAATAAAAGGATGCGTTCCGTCGCCGCTGAAATTTCAAGCAATTCGCGAATTCGTTAAGAATTTTAA
Organism: uncultured Campylobacter sp.; assembly: GCF_938002845.1. Classification (GTDB taxonomy): domain Bacteria; phylum Campylobacterota; class Campylobacteria; order Campylobacterales; family Campylobacteraceae; genus Campylobacter_B. The sequence goes on along the minus strand of NZ_CALKZP010000028.1, from coordinate 6,847 downwards.
AATTTTAAGCCCTCTTTTTTGCAGGCTAAAATTTCGAGCGAGCCGTTAAGGGCGAGCTACTAATTCGTAGCGTTCGCGTCGAACTGCAAAAATTTCCTGATCTCCTCCATCGCCTCTTTGTTTGAAAGGGTAAATTTGATCTCGATGCGGCGGCTGGCGTCTTTGTCCTCGACGCCTCTGCGCATCACGGGCTGCGTGTAGCTGCGACCGCTGGCGATGAGATATTTTTGCAGCCGCTCATCTTTATTCCATGAGTTGATGAAATCCATCACCGCAAACGCCCTGTTTTGCGAGAGTTCGAGATTGTACAAATACCCGCCGTCGCTATCTGTGTGCCCTTCGATGATGATCTGATCTAAATTTTCGCGAATTTCATCGTTATTCAAAAGCGCGGCGAAATAACTCTGCAGCGTCGAGCGGAGCGTCTCTTTGGCGCCCTCTTTCAGCTCGCTTGAGCCTTTGTCGAAAAGGATCGACGAGCTTAGCGTCATCGCGCCGCTTTCGTTGTCGATGCGGATTTTGCCGCCCAGCTTCTCCTTCAGATCGGCGATGATCTTGACCTTCATTCCGGTTAGGTTACGGATGCGATTTTTCGTGACGTTGAGGTCTTGTAAAATTTTATTAAAATCGCTCTGCTTCTGCGTGAGTTGATCGAGCAAAAAGGCGATTTTAAGCTCGTTTTGACTGATCGTAGCGTTGGCGTCGTCGCGCGCTTTTTGCAGAAGCGAGTTGATGTCTAAATTCTCTTTTTTCAGCTTCTCAGCCATCTCGGTTAGATCTTCGATCTGTATGAAGTAGATGGAATTTTGCTTGCGAAGGTCGGTGTTTTCGATATTTAGCTTCTCGAGCTGGTCGCTAAAAATTTTATTCAGCGCCTCAAGCTCGGCGCTTTTTTTCTCCTGGCTTTGCAGGCTTGCTAGAGCGCTTGAAATTTGACTTTCTTTCTCCTGCAGGCTGCTTTGCGTGAGGAAGTATTTGACGATGATGCCGCCTACTAAAAGCACGAAAACAAAAAGCAGCCCCGCCATCAAATCGGCGTATGCGATCCAAAAGGTCTCTTTTTCTTCGTTATTCGTTTTCATCTAAAAGTGCTTTTTCATCGATGCTCGCAAGCGTTTTTCGAAGCTCTTCGATGATGCTTTCGTTGCTCGTCCGCGCAGCGCCCTCTCCACCTAAAAGTGCCTTCAAATCCGCGCTTAGTCCCTTAAAGCTAGCGTCAATTTTAGCGGCGTAAGCATTTTGCGAACTTGAAATTTCGCCCGCAAACCCGCCCAAGGAAGCATTTAGGCTCTTGATTTGAGCGCTTAATGCACTCGTAACGTTAGCCAGCTCGCCTTGCCCGTCCGTTAAAGCCTTGGACTGGCTTAGATACTGCGCGGAAATTCCGTTTTGAATTTCGATTAGGCTTGCAGACACGGACTTAAGCGCAGATAAAATTTGAGCGAAGCTCTTATCTAACTCACCGTGAGCGAGATTTGTCCTTTGGATCATCTCTCCTGCCTTTTCAAGCTCTTCTTGTGTAATCGCCATACTTCGCTTCTCGGCTTCCATCACGCTTTCAAAAGCGCCGATTTTTTCATCGATTAGGCGGTTTAGCCTTTCAGTAAAATTCGTAGAGCTCATCATCGCAAATGAGCGCGAAATTTCAGAATTAGCGTTTAAAATTTCACTCAGATAGCCCTGTGTTATTTCGTCTTTGTTCCAGAAAAAATTTTTAGTGGAATTTTTGTATTTGATGAGCAGACGCTCATATTTGCTAATGCCTTTTTTCTCAAAATATATCCACCAAAGCGCTAAGAAAATTCCATAGATCGAGACGTAAAACGCTGTGCCCACGCCGCCTAGAAGCTGCGCGATCTCGGTTTCGAGCCCATCGATATTGCTTGAGGAAAAGTGCGGCATCGAAATCGCAATCGAGATGAAAGTTCCTAAAATTCCAAGCATCGGAAAGACTGCCGACGCGACGGAAGCGTAGTTTTGATTACGCAGCGAGTAGCCGTATTCGTCCACAAAAAGATCAAAGCTGGCATCGGATTTTTTCTTACCGCCAATGCTTAGGAGATTGGCGACGATGTAATTTTTTAGCTCTCGCTTGAAATCATCGATATTATTTTGAAAATTTAAGCAGCCATATTCTGCATTATGACGAGCTAAAATTAGTGCAATAATGAGCAAAACCGCAAGCATTAGGATCGAGTGCGTCTCTACCTTCAGCCCAATAAGCCCCAAATAGCCCAGCAAAAACACCACAAAAACCGCGATAGGCAGAGCTGCAATCTTAAAAAAAACGCCCGCTAACGAGCGCTCCTTCGCCTCAGGTAGCGTGATATCGAGCACTTCGTTATTCGGGCGATCCATATTAGTTCCTATTTAGGCAATTTAGATTGTCAAATGCGACCTGCAAGCGCGCCACCATACTCTGCTCGCCTGCTCTCAGCCATTTGCGAGGATCGTAGAATTTTTTATTCGGTTTATCCTCACCTTCCGGATTGCCGATTTGAGCTTGCAAATAGCCGCGATTTTTGGCCTCATAAGCGCGCACGCCGTCCCAAAATGCCCACTGCGTGTCGGTGTCGATATTCATCTTAACGACGCCGTAGCTAACGGCTGCCTTGATGTCGGAGGTCTCGCTGCCACTGCCGCCGTGAAAGACAAAATTTACGGGCTTTTCGGATTGCAGATTAAATTTCTCGCGCACGAATTTTTGCGAATTTTTCAAAATTTCAGGTCTCAGCACGACATTGCCCGGCTTATACACGCCGTGGACGTTGCCAAAGCTCGCCGCAATGCTAAATCTGTCGCTGATTTTGCCAAGTCGCTCGTAAGCAAGCGCGACATCTGCAGGCTGGGTGTAAAGCCGCGCGTTATCGACGCCGGTATTATCGACGCCGTCCTCTTCGCCGCCCGTGACGCCAAGCTCGATCTCAAGCGAAATTCCAAGATCGCTTAAAATTTCCAAATACTTCTCGCAGGTCGCTAAATTTAGCTCCAAATCATCCTCGCTAAGATCAAGCATATGTGAGCTAAACAGCGGCACGCCGTGGGCTTTTTTATGAGTGGTATTAGCTTTGATAAGCTCATCAATCCACGGAAGCAGCTTCCTTGCGGCATGATCGGTATGCAAAATCACCGCAACGCCATAATGAGCCGCCAAAGCATGCACTTGATGTGCGCCTGCGATAGCGCCTAAAACTGCGGCATTAGGGCAAGTAGCGCCCGCATAAAACGCTGCGCCGCCGTTGCTAAACTGAATTATTACAGGCGAATTTGCAATTTTAGCGCTTTCCAAGACGGCGTTTATGGAGTTGCTCCCCACTACGTTTACCGCAGGGATCGCAAAGCCTTGCTGCTTCGCATACGCATAGACCTTACTTACGTCATCGCCGCTTAAAACGCCCGGTTTTACTATATCTAAAACGCCCATTTTTAGCTCCTATATTATTTATACTCGATTTTAGCGTTTTTGTGAAGATCTGCCGCTTTTTGCTCGACTACTTTCGCCGCTTTTTGCTGTCTAAGCACGCGCTCAATAAAAGGCTTTGCTTCGCTTTGACTTAACTGCTTTTTAGCTTGAGACTCCTCTTTTAATACGACGTGGTATCCGACTCTGCTTTTAATAGCTTTAGTAGTGATTTGACCATCTTTTATCTTAGAGATCGCATCGGCAAAAGGCTTGACCTGATCGCTAGGCATCCAGCCTAGCTCGCCGCCGGTTTGTTTAGCCTGCGGATCGATAGATTTGGCTTTGGCAAGCTCTGCAAATTTAGTAAATAGTGCACTGTCACTAAGCCCTTTTAACTGCTTAATAATATCGTTTGCCTCAGCTTCGGTTTTAACGACGATCTGAGCCGCTTTGATTCTCGCAGGCTCGGTAAAGCGCGCTTTGTTTTTGTTATAAAAATCAGCTATTTCTTTATCATCAATATTTATTTTGCTGGCTTCTTTAGCCTGCCATACACGAAGCGCTAAGTTATCTTTTACGATTTCAAGCTCTTTTTTATAAACGTCTTCGTCCATAACGCCCGATTTTTTAGCTTCATCCGTTAGCAGCATCAGATCAATGCCTTTATCGATAAGCTCCTTTTTTTGATCGGCATTAAGAGCAGCGATATCTACATTGCCTATGCCTTGAAGTAGTGGAGCGAGCTCTTTTTCAGTTACGTCTTTGCCATTTACGGTAGCATAAACGGTAGCGTTAAGGCTGATAGCGGCAGCCAAACTAAGTGCTGTAAATAAAACTTTTTTCATCACAATTCCTTAAAAAAATTTTAACGGCGATTATAACTCAAAGTTGTTAACAATCAAACTGTACTTTTAGAATTTTAGGGTAGAATTCCGCCTTGAGGAAATGCAAATGAGAAGTAAAAAAGATATTTTAGAGATAAAAAAGAGAATTTTACAAAACTTCGCGGAAGAGCGCAGCGAGTTGAAATTTAAAGACAACTATCAGCTTTTGGTCTGCGTGATGCTTAGCGCGCAGTGCACCGACAAGCGTGTAAATTTGATCACGCCACGCTTTTTTGCGGAATTCCCAAGCGTTGCAGAGCTTGCAAAGGCCAATCTGGCAAGCGTTAAGCTGCTAATCAGCTCGTGCAATTTCTACAACAACAAAGCGGTAAATTTAATCAAAATGGCGCAGGCGGTGGTTCGCGACTTCGGCGGCGTCGTGCCGCTTGATGAAGCGGGACTCAAATCTCTTGCAGGCGTGGGGCAAAAGACCGCTCACGTCGTGCTTTTAGAGGGCGCGGGCGCAAATGTGATGGCGGTGGATACGCACGTATTTCGCGTCGCGCATCGCCTGGGACTGAGCCGTGCAAAGACGCCCGAGCTTACGGAGCGCGATCTGAGCGAGGCTTTTAAAACAGATCTTGGTAAGCTGCACCAAGGCATGGTGCTTTTTGGCCGCTACACCTGTAAGGCGATAAAGCCGAACTGCAAGGAGTGCTTTTTAAACGAGCTATGCAGCAGCAAGGATAAGAATTTTCCGTAAAATTTTAGCCTGCAAATGTGAGCTTAAATTTACGCACTTAAATTTGACGGAATTTTAAAATTTTGACGCCTTGCTTAAACCCGCTTTATAGCAGACGTTCGGCTTATTATGGCGCAAAAAATTTAGATTGAAATTTTATAAACGCCTCTTTGATTTTTATCTTTTAGAAAAATTTAAAATTTTGCTTTTCGGAGCTTACTGCTTTTCTAGCCAAGCCCGGTATCCTTCGCTTTTAATCACGTCCGCGATGCTTTCTGCCATCTCCTGCGGCAAAAATTCAGACTTTTTATCGATGACGGACACTAACGCGTAAGTACTATCGTAATCTTGCAGCTCCAAGCCCGCGCGCACCAGCGTTTCGTATAAAAACGGCTCGTCTTTTTCGATGCTTACCGCATCATCGTTTAAAAATTCATAGATGAACGCAAGCTGTTTTTTATCGCCGATTTTTAAAAAATAATCGGCTAAATTCGTCGCGCTTTTGATGATGATTTTGCGCAGATCGTCTATCTGCTGCGCAGAGTAACGCTGGGTAATCAGCCGCCAATTTTCCGCCATCCTCGCCGCAATGATAGACAGCTTGAAAGCTCTGCCGCCATAAGCATATTTTTCGCTTTCGTCGCCGATTTTTTCTATAGCCTCGAATTCGCTCATCATATACTCGTATAGCTCCTCGTCGTTGCCGCTGAAATTTTCTAAATATATCGTCTCGGAATTTTTAGGCAAATCACCCGCGCATTCTGGCTCCTGCTCTTCATTCTCTTCATCCATGGCGGCTTTTCTAGCTTCAAAAGTTTTAAAATCCACCAGCGGATTAACGCCCTTTTTTACGAATTCAAAAAAGGCGGAAATATTGATCTGATACTCATCTTCGCCAATTCCGTCCTTAAACATCAGCTCGCTATTTTCAAAAAACTCCCAACCATCAAGCGCATCCATGTAGCTTTGACCGATCCGTCCGTCCAGGACATAGACGCATTCGCTAGCGCTATGATCAGGCATTGCGTGATCGTTTGAGACTATATACGGCGCTTGCGTTTTTCCAAAAACCTGCAACATTCCGTCGTTGTATTCGCCGCTTATGCCCCAAAGCGCCGTTAGATTGCCGCCGATTGCGATAACGCCGTCCTGCGAATGCAGATAATCACACGCCGTATCTTTGGCGACTTGCAAAAACAGATAATCATCATCGATGATATCGCCGCCGGTGGATAAATTTCCGTTAACGAACATCGCTCGTGCGCTATTTTTGCCACCCGCTTCGCTAAATTTATCCTTAAGCCAAGCGGAATTTATCGTGTCCTCCGAAAGACTAAGATCGCCGTCAAACATCAGCACGTCAAAATTACGATCCAAATATAAATTTGAGCCGTATTTTTTCTCAAATTCATCATAAGGCAGTATAAAAACGGGTGGAATTTTCGTCGCAAAAGAGCTACGACTTTCGTATCGCTTTGCTTGTGATTTAGCAATTTGCTCGCAATTTTGCAGAAAATTTTTGATCTGGTTTTCCATTTTTATATCCTTTTAAATTTGCTATTTGCGGCGGGTGGTCCCGTCATATAGCCTGCAGAATAAAAATTTTGCCAAATTTCGAAAAAGCACTCGCGAGACGAGCCGCCGAAAATTTTAAGGCGCAGTATTTTTTCTTTAGACTAGGCGGAAACGACGGAGGCGAGAGAGCGTATATGTAATACGTGACCGAAGCCGACCGAGTTTCCAACGATGTATAAAGGAAAAAGACAAACTACCGCAAAAATTTTAAGGCGAAGTATTTTTGAGATGGATTTGAATGTTGTGCGGAAATTTTAAGTCAAGGCTAGACAAGTAGTCTGCCGCAGACTTAAAATTTCAAAC
>NZ_CALKZP010000027.1 GCF_938002845.1 uncultured Campylobacter sp. | reverse complement strand
CTTGCGCGTTCTTAAATTTCCTCGTTACGGCAATACCCGTGTTTCCAACGCAATAGCCGCTCTGTGTGTATCTTAGCTCGATATCGCGGGTTAAATTTCCGATTAAAATAACTTTATTCATTTTATTTCCTTTTCAAATTCTTTTATAAACTCGGGCTCTATGCCGTTTTCAGCGCAAAGCGTCTCAATATAGGCTAGGTGCCCTAGCATATCCGCCGTGCTTAGTTGCGTGTAGCTTAGCGGCGTGCCGTCTTTCTGCCTCGGATAGTCGAAATCCAGCGCTTTTAAAAGCTGCTTTAGCGTATCGGCACTAAGATAAAACGGGCGAATGGCTATGCGATGCTCTCTGATACATAAATATCTAAGAGATCGCATCTGCGCCAATACTACGCCGTGCATAAAGCGGTTAAACTGCCCGCTAATTTGCAACTCGCACGCTCCAGCGTTCGCACCCCGCCTTTAAAAACTCGTCGGGGATTACGGCGCCGCTTTGCTCGCAATATGCCTTATAGTCATAGCTAGGCTTAATTTCTGATTTGCAGATAGTTAGCCCGTAAGCCTTTATTTCCACGCCGCCAGCTTTTTTAATGGCGCGCTTTTTTAGCTCGTCGAGCCTATCGTCAAGCTCTTTTTTCTGCGCGCTAAGGGTTGAAATTTCATCGCTCAAGCTTAACCATTCCTCATCGGGAGCAGCCCCCGCATAGGTCGCCTCAAACTCGTTCCACGCCTTAATAAGCTTTTTAATCGCCTTTTCGTCGCGCTCTACGACAACGTGGCGGATTTGCAGATCGAAATCATCATCTATCTTGCCGACGGCAAAAATACACTTCGCGAGGTCGCAAACGAAAAGCTGGTGTTGGATCTGCCAAAAATACTTTTCGCTAGGTTTGCCGGTGCGCTCCAAAACCTCATACTCGTTCGCGCTAAATTTAATCTCTAAAATTTCGCCGCCTATGATGTCTAGCCCGTCAAAGCTCGCGCTAAATCTCGGATCATCGTCGCTAAGTCCTACGACGGGCTGAAAATCCGCGTTTAAAAGCTTGTTGATATACTCGCGGATTTTTGGCTCATACTCTTTGCCGAGCCTCATTGCCTCGCTTTGAAAAACCTCTTTGCCGCCGTATTTGATTTCGGCTAGTTTATAGGGCTTGTTAAAGCCGCAGCCCATAACGTCGCCCGCCTCGGAGGCGTTAAATTTGTCTTTTCTATATTCCAGCCACTCGGGGCTACCTTGCTGCAAATTTATAAATTTCATTACGCACCCTTTCTCACTTCTTGCGCCTTTGCGAGCTTTTGCAAAAGCTGAGCGCGCACTTTTTCAAACGGCACGAACGCTATGTCGCTTGTCTTATATGCTGCGGCTACCTTTCGCGGGTCGGTGCCGCTCGCCTCGCAAAGTTGCAATAAATCCGCCACCTGCTCCTCACTCATCGGCGCGGGATATTCGCCTTTTTTATCGCGGGCGTCCTCGTGAATATTCGTAGCGTCGGCATCTTTGGCATCATCTATTGCGAATAGCCCATTTAGTGCGTATTTTCTAGCATAGCTTGAGGCTGCGCCTGTAATTTGGCTTTCGTCGCTACCTTTTTTGCTTGCGGGCTCTCTAGCGTATGCGCTTACGCTTACCTCGCCGTCTTTGCCTTTTAGCGTGGCGGTCGCTTTTACGTAGATGCGGTCGGCTACGGCTATGATTTCATCGCCGATCGTTAAGACCGCCTCATATTTTTGCAGTAGCGGTTTTACCGCCTCTAAGATATCTTCGCAACTACGATACGCATAACCGCCGAATTTATTTATCTGCGTTTTGGGAGCCTTTAGCTCACACTGGATTTTGTTTAAAATTTCTAGCATTTCTTGTCCTTTGCATTGTAAGATTTAACAAACGCGATAAAATCGCCGATCGTCGTGTATCTATCCACTCTCATCAATGAGAAGTAAAATTTAAAATCTTTTAAGCTCATTTTTTACCCTTTCAATATCCCAAATCTAAGATTCGA
>NZ_CALKZP010000026.1 GCF_938002845.1 uncultured Campylobacter sp. | reverse complement strand
AAAGCCCATATTTACGAGGCTTTTTACCTCGCAGATGCGGCGCACCATCTCATCGGTGAGTGCTACGTTTTCGTAGTGATGGCCTTTGCAGTAGCGCTCGCTAACCGCGTCCAAAGCCTCTTGCATCGTGATCTGCCTCATCAGCTATCCTTTAAATTTGATTTTAAAATTTTAGTGAAATTTTACGATCTGCGCAAGGCGCTTAAATTTACGCGCAGATTTTAGTTCGTGCTTTGCGATTAAATTTTACGGCAATAGCGCGACTGGAGCATTCTTTCGTTGCTGAAATTCGGCGTAGAGTTTCGGTACTACTTTTTAAATTTAGCTCGCCGCGCAAAGCGGATGAGCGGGCATGGCGCCTTCGCAATTAAATTTTACGCGTCATTTTTCGCGGCTGCGCTTTTCTTCGATGCCGCTTTGTCCTTGCCTGCGCGCTAGCTCGTCAAGCAGGGCGTCCGGGTGGATATTGTGCGCTGCAAGCGCGAGCAGAAGGTGAAATAAAAGATCCGCTCCCTCGTAAATCACGTCGTATCGCGGCTCGCCCGCTCTGTGTTCGCCGAAGCCCTCGCGCGCGACGTCTGCGTAAAGCCCGCTGCGCGAGAGGTCCTTGCACGCCAGCGCGAACTCGCACGCCTCCTCGGCGATCTTTTTGAGATAGGCATTTTCGCCCTTCGCGTAGAGCGAGGCGACGTAGGAGAGCGCGGACTCGCCGTTTAGCTTGCGATCCAAGCAGATGTGATAAATTTCGTCCAAAATGCCGTACGGGCTTTTTTCTGCGGAGTTTTTGAGCGTAGAATTTTGCGAGGAGGCGTCTAAATTTTGCTCGCTGCGCTCTGCGGCGGAATTTGCCGCCGTAAAATTTTGCATTGTTGAATTTTTTACATCGCAAACGCTCGGGTTCTCCACATTTTCGCTGCATTTTTGCAGCGAAATCTCTTTGAAAAAACAGCTTCGCGCGCCGGTGTGGCAGGCGGATCTGCCGCATTGCTCGACTTTAAGTAGCAGCGTATCGTTGTCGCAGTCCAAAAACGCCTCTCGCACAAGCTGAACGTGTCCGCTGCTCTCGCCCTTTTTCCAGATACGCCCCTTGCTGCGCGAGAAGTAGTGCGCGTAGCCGGTGCTCAGCGTCAAATTTAACGCCTCTTCGTTCATATACGCGAGCATTAAAACCGCGCCGTCGCCCGCGTCCTGCACGATCGCGGGGAGTAGCCCGCCGAGTTTTTGCCAATCTACCTTCATCTTTGATCCTTAGTTTGCGAAGTCGCGCACGCTTTAAATTTAGCCGCCGTACGCGGAATTTGAGTTATTGAAATTTACGAAGCGGCATGCCTAGTAAATTTAAAGGACAAATCTAGCGGCTAAATTTTAAGCGGCCGCCAAGCTTAAACCGCGACGGGCGCGAGTTCTACTCATTTTGAGCTTTCGTGCTCGTCGCTAAATTTTAACCCATAAAATCGCGAGTTAAGCTTATGCACCCAAAGCAACCTGCTATTAAATTTAGTTCGCAAAATCGGGGCGTATAGCCCGCCTGAAATTTTAATTTTCCCGCTCGATGGCGCTTTGCTTCGCCTTATCTTTCGTATCGACCCAGATATTAGGCACCGCGCCGCCCGGCGTTAGGAAAATTTTCGCGTCGCTGTTTTCGCGCAACGCCTCGTTAAATTTAGCCTGTGTCTCGATCTGCTTGAGGCTTAAAAGATTTGCGTCCAAGCTCTTTGCGACCTCTTTGTTAGCGTAAGCTTGCGCGTCAGCCTCGATCTTAGCGGCATCGGCGCGACCTTGAGCCTCGATTTTGACGGCGTCTGCGTTACCTTTGGCAAGAGCAGCCTTTTTAAGCGCCTCTTGATTTGCGCGCTCGACCTCGTATTTGGTGCGCTCAGCCTCCTGCTTGGCGATCTGTACGCGCTCGATCTGCTCCTTTACCTTAGCCGGCAGGATGATCTCGCGAAGCTGCACGGCTAGCAGATCTACGGGCGAATTCGCCAGCGCTTCGATATTTTTGCGGATGCCGTCGTCGATAGCTCTAGCGATCTCGTCGCGTTTGGTAGGCAGCTCCTCGGCGGCATAGTTGCCGATGACGCTGCGCACGACGTCCTTTACGCGCGGATCGATGATCTTATCCTCCCACAAAAAGCCCCACTCGGCGATCGTGTTGGGCGCCGTGGCTTCATTGAGCCTGTATTGCACGGTGATGTCGATGCTGACGGGTAAATTTCGTGAGTCTAGCACCGAGAGCGAGTTTTTGCTGATGATACCGCCCGCGGTACCGCTTTTAGTGGCGATACCCGCGCTCATATCTTCGCTGCTGGTGTAGTTGATGATACGCGTGCGAGTATCTACGACGAATACGTCCTGTATGAACGGCACGAAAAAGTGAAGTCCCGCGCCAAGAGGCGTCGGATCGTATTTACCTAAATTTGACTTGATCCCTACTTCGCCCGATTGGATCGTGACGAAGGGCTTTGCAATCACGAGCAGCGCGATTAGCGCGATTATCACGTAAAGCACGCCGCTAAACTTGCCTATCCCTCCGAAATTAGGAATTTTAAAATTTAAATTCCCGCCTTTTTTGTCGCTATTTTTCTTATTAAAATAATCATTCAAATCCGCTGGCATGAGCGTCCTTATTTAACGTAGGTGAGCCAGTGCTCAAATTTAGGGTCTTTGCCCGTAACTACCGCGAAATACGCCTTTTGCAAGCGGCTCGTGATCTCGCCCATCTCGCCCTTGCCGATGATCCTACCGTCGATGTTACTAATCGGCGTGACCTCCGCGGCGGTGCCGGTGAAAAACGCCTCGTCCGCGGCATAGAGCTGATCGCGAGCGATGCGCTCTCTGCGGACTTCGTAGCCCAGGCTGCGCGCGATTTCGATGACCGAGTTTTGAGTGATGCTCTCCAGGCTGGTATCGTTCGGCGGAGTGATGATGAGCCCATCTTTTACGATAAATAGGCACTCGCCCGGCCCCTCCGCGACGAAGCCTTGCGGATCGAGCAGTATCGCCTCATCGTATCCCGCATCGACCGCCTCAAAATTTGCCATCTGCGAGTTAAAATAATTCGCGCTCGCTTTGGCTTTTGCCATCATCGAAAATTGCGCCGGCTTCATCCACGATGAAATTTTGGCTTTGATCCCCTTGCGTAGAGCCTCTTCGCCCATATACGCGCCCCATTGCCACGCTGCGACGATGACGTTTACCGGGCAGTTCGTAGACGAAACGCCCATCGAGCCGTAGCCGAAATACGCTAGCGGGCGGATATAGACAGTCTGATCGAAGCAGTTTTTTGCGACGACGTCGATCTGAGCCTTACGGAGCTGCTCGAAGCCAAACGGAAGCTTGATTAGGCAGAGTTTTGCCGAAATTTCAAGCCTGCGAGTGTGCTCGTCCAAGCGGAAAATCGCGTAGCCTTTGTCGGTTTTATAGGCGCGTACGCCCTCAAATACGGCGTTTCCGTAGTGCAAAGAGTGCGTCAAAACGTGAGTAGTGGCCTCTGCCCAAGGGATTAGCTTGCCGTCTTTCCAGATGAGCTCGGCCTCTTGAATTTGTGCCATTTCTTGATCCTTTGATGAAATTTAATCTATAATTCTAGCTAAAAGAATATTAATTTCTAAGAAATTCTACAGGCGGGGATCTGGTACGGTAGGCGAAATTTCGTCCGCAAAATTTAAGGCGATTTGCATCGCTAAATTTTGCTTTTTAAAATTTAGCGGCGTAGAGCAAAAAGCTGCGAATTTTATATTTTATGCGGATAAAATTTTGCCGCAGAATTTCAAGCTTTTTAATCCAGGCTTCGCCTCTTAAAATTCTACGAAAGAAAGCCCGATGCCGATCTTATTGACGCTGCGTTTGTAGTCCGCGAGGCTTTCGCCGTAGCCATTGAAGTAGCGCAGATAGCCGTAAAATCCACTGTTAAAGATCGGAAAGCTGTAGTTCAGCTCGATTGCACCGCGATTACTGCCGTCAAAATGAAGGTTGTTTCGCCACAGAGCGCTAAGTCGCTGCTTGCCGAAGGTGTATGACGCGCGCAGATCGCCGTAGCCCATATAATCCGCGATGTCCTCGTTCGTGCGGTCCAGCCAAAACGCATACCACGCTCTGGGGGTGATAGAAAATCCGTCCGCACTCCACGTGCTTTGGGCGTAGAGCCTATTCCATGAGCGCGATTCCTCGCCGCCCTTGCCGTTTGACTCGTGCATTGCGCCTATCTTTAACTCGTCCGCAAACGGCACCGGCGCGCTAACGTATAGCTCGGGGCGATAGTTGCTCTCGCGGAAAGGCGCGCTATCCTGCGTGATCTGCCACCAGGAATTTTGCGCGTAAGCGAATGAAATTTTTTCTCCAAACCCCAGCACGTCGTAGGCAATCGGGCGCTCGAAGCTAAACTCAAAATGCAGCTCGTCAGCCTTACGATCGGGTTTCTTGCTAAAATCGTGAGTAAAGAGCATATAGATCGGCTCGTAGTATTTAAGCCCTAAAAATCCAAAATTTCGGCCATTTTGCTCACCTTGCGGCGCGGAATTTTGCGCTAGAAAATTCCGTTCGTCCTGCATCGCAGAACTCGATGTCGTGGAATTCTGAGATAGCGAGGCGGAATTTGATGATGCTAAATTTGACGCGGAGTCTGACACAGCTGAGCCTGCGTCTGCGAAATTTGACGAAGTGGAATGTGGCTCGACAGGTTTTGGCGCGGCGGAATTTTGTGCGACAGAATTTTGCGACTCAGCGGAGTTTAAAACGGCGGTATCATCGTGCGAAGCGCGGTTTTCTGCGGACGAGGTAGAATTTTTTGCTGAATTTCGGCGCGACTTTTCGCCGCTTTCCGCTAGATTTGCCGCGGCGATCTTTTTGTAATAGATCATCGCGTTTTTGTAATCGCCCTTGGCCTCGTATTCGCTAGCCTTTGCGTATAGCTCGGATAGATCTTGCGCGGCTAGGCTTATGGCGCAAAGCGCGAAGGCTAAAGCTTTAAATTTCATCTACGCCCTTTAAATCGTTTTGATAATTTATATTTAAAAACTGCTCTTTGTTTTTGAAATTTAGCACTTTGGAATTTGCAGATCCGATGAGCGCACCGATCTTGTGCTCTTTCGCGCGGTAGAGCTCAAGCGCGCGCGACGCAAGAGCTGCATCAAAAAATCCGCACAAGCTATGTCTGTGTGCTTCGTCGCCCGCCACGCAAATTTGCCCCTCTTGCTCGCTAAGAGCGCGAATGGTGGAAATTTCTACAAAAGGCATGTCGGCTGGGATGATAAAAATGCGCTCGCCGCTAAATGGCTTTAGCGCCGAATACAGCGCGCCCATCGGCGAAAATTCCTCAAATTCATCATAAATCATAGGAAGCGGCGGGTTAAATTTAGAGCTTTTGGCGCAGGCGAAAACCCGCTCGAATTCGCAGCTTAAGCGCGAAAAAAGAAAGTGCGTCATGCTGGGATGCCCGCGAAATGGAAACAGCGTTTTGTCGCTGCCGAAACGCGAGCTTTTACCGCCGCAGAGAATGACGCAGGTTTTCATAGAAATTTCACCGGCTTTCATCGATCTTTATCGCGGCGAAATTTTAAATTTGAAAGTAAAATTTGAAAGAAGCGCGGGCATATCAGTCTTTTTGCATATATTTGGCTTTGCCAAGGGCGTTGTTTGCGATGAACTGATAAAGGCTCGGCGCCTGAAGCTTGGCTAGCTCGGGGTATTTGGCTTTAAGCGTCTTCCAGATATCATAGACTCGCATACCGCTTGCGTAAAGCTTCATAATCTCGCTAAAATGCGGATCGTAAAGGCTCGGCTTTTTATACAGCGAGAGTTTGCGGTCGGTATCAAGCACGGCGTTTGCCTCGATAAAAGCCGCCAGATCGCGCTCGCTTACTTTGGCAAAATCCTTTTCGTAATGAGCTTTCATATATTTTAAAATTTCTTTATTGCTAACGCCTTGGAAGTGCATTTTTTTGATTTCGAAGCGATACGCGTATAAGAAATCCTCGCTTTTTTTGGCGGTTGCGCGAAGCCTTGTTTTTTCATCTTTGAACGTCACGGAGATGAAGTGCGTAAGCCCGGGCGCAGTAACGGCGTTTTTGAACGCTTCATCCTCCTCGCCGATCTTTTTTAGGATCGCCTTGACGGTGTAGCCCTCGGCAATAAGGTTTGAAATTCTATCTTTATACGGTTTGTAGTCGAATCGTACGCGCCTAAAGCCCGTCTCGACGCTGATTTTTTTGTAGATCCTCGCATGCTCTCTAGATGTAAAATACCTTGATTTCAGCCCTTTGCGGAGTTGTTCGGCAACCGCGGTAAAATCGTCATAATCGGCGATGGACGCGATTAATTCCTTTTCGTTTACGACCCTGCCGTTAACGACCGCGATGGTAATGACCTTCATATTTTCTCCTTTGATTGGGTACAATTCTAACTTAAAACTATAAACTCAAATTTAATTATTTATTATCAAGGATTGCGGAGGATTTGCGTTTGCAAGG
>NZ_CALKZP010000025.1 GCF_938002845.1 uncultured Campylobacter sp. | reverse complement strand
AGCGCTTGAATGGCATTCAAGAGGTCGGCGGTTCGATCCCGCTTAACTCCACCATTTAAGCTATTTTTAAGTTTTAATCACTTCTTTTAAATCTCTTTTACTTCCTTTCAATACCGGTATTTAGGGCTTTTTAGTAATTTTTGATTATTTTTGTTTCTTTTTATGTTATAATTGTTTTAAAATAATTCAGTTAGTTATTAGGTTAGTTAAAAACCTATTTACAGAAAGAGTGATAAATATCGACCAAAAGCCCTTTGGCGCATATATCGCACAAAAACGAAAAATGGTATAAGCGAGAGCTATATCGCAAAAATCATTAAGATGAACGAAAAATATATACCTCCATCTTTTGACGAGCGCGATGCAAATACGATAAAGTATAGTGATATTTTAGAATTTTGAACCAAAATAATCCGAGTTCTAGTCGTCTCGAAACGCTTCATCGCCTAATAAACGATATAGAAAAGTCTTTGCAATAAATTAAATTTTAATGGAAGGAGAGATTATGTCAGTTGAAGAAGATGGCGCGGCATTTATAGATGAAGATTACGTAAATATCGTGCCGCAGGATCTGCTGGAGCGCGGTATACGCTTAAGGGAGGAGTACGGAATTTATGGAATCGCTTGGAGATTTGATGATGTAATGGAGGTGCTAAAAATCGCAAGAGATAGAGATATGCTTATCGTCGGAGGGGATGTATATCGCCTAAGCGGCGATGAGCCCATCATCACATACGACGGCTGGAATATTAAAGCAGAAGATGACGATGCATTCGAATTGGCGATCGAATATATCACTAATTATCGCGCTAGAAACGGAGATGACTTTGCATATTGCCCAGTCATTTGCCCCGGGCGGGTGTCCAAATGAAAATTTTAACTTCCAATGCAGAATATGTTGGTTTTGCTCGTATTCAAATAAATATAAAAATATGTGCCGAACTGAATGCTAATGTATGCGTAGATGGGATATAAAAGATTTTTAGGAGCGATCTTGAAAAGCAACAAAGTAATCCTAATCCTATCGATCGAAAGCGATAGGGATCTATCCGAAACAATAAGCAGCAACGGCATATCTGCAACAAAAGTCTGGCAAAAAGGAGATTTGAAACTAAAAGGTTCTATTTTAAAATACAGAAATTTTGGCTTTAGCATAGAGGAAAAATTTTATGATATACCTTTTGCGGGAGATCTAGTTAAAAAATTTTTAGCAGATATAAATGTCGCGAGGAGTATAAAATTACAAAGCGTGAAAAAGCTGCTAAGAGTCGTAGTTTACAGTTATAATAGCATGCCCGGTCTATATTATAATGCAAATTTACTGAAACTATTAGCAGATAATAATGTGGATTTGGACAACGACATATACTGCCTAGATGAATAAATTTGAATCTTGAGCAAGGCATATTTATCGATGAAATTCTTTGACTCCGATTGGGCAAAAAACGGCAATCTATCCTTAGAATTTTGTATAAGGATATTTTGAAACCATGAAGCCCGTAAGAATTGTAATGACGATATTTTTTATTATCCTATCGTCTTTAAATTTTCATAAGCTATTGACGGAGGGCGGTTATCGCGGAGGCAAAGTCTATGTCGTAGCCACAACCCAATCCGTCATTATGTAACTACTACTTATCATAGGATTGATCCTGTATTTGATATATCTGATAAGAGTAAAAGAGTATTATAAGCTGGGCTCAAATTTTATGCTTTATAAAAAGGAGGACAAAATGAACTTATCGAATAGAATAAAGGCGCTAAAGGCGCGGCTTAAACTGCAAAAGCCGGAAATTATAACAAATCCGGTACAAAAGGATGAGCTTGTCGAACAAGATCTGTGCGGTAAAGATCTGTGCGATTTAGACCATAGCACAATCAAACTCTTATCGGGAGATTTGCAGGTTTTCAATGACTATACTTTTAGGTATTATATCCTGGATTTTATTGATTTTTACGAGCGCTTCGGCGATGAAGCGATTATAGAAGATATGTTTATTCAAGCATTTGCACCGCCTATGCGGCGGGCGAGAGCGAAACAATTTAGCAGGGATGAGGTAAAAATAATCATAGATTTTTTACAAAAACACTATGAAAATATTACAAGAATTACGCATACCAAGAAATATAAAAAGTTAAAATCCTATGAACAAGAAGAAATTTATATACCATTCAAACATTTTGAAAAGGAGATAAAAAGCGCTATAAAATTTTGGAGAAAAGTATTGTGATGGAATTTTATAAGGATTGGCAAATGCGCTTAATAGAGACCGATTTGGGTAAATATGAGGAATATATCTATTTCTTTATAGAGAAAAACAGGGCGTATTTTAACGCCTACCAAGAACAGATATTTCCTTTCGATATGGAGTACATACCTGGCTTATTGTGGCTGCTTGCATCTTTTGCAGAAACTACGATTAAAATTTTTGATGATTTGGACGAAAAGACAAGAAATGAAATTTTCGATTTTGTGGAAAAGGGAGCGGCAAGCGAAGACGAATATATCGGCACGGCGTTCTGCACCGGCTTTGTTGAAACAATTGTAAATATTGCGAAAGAAGACGAATATAAGATAATTAGCAAATATTTTAGAAATGAAACGCTAGAATACGCCATTGCTTGGATGAAATTTGGCGAATAGCTAGGTCGAGCTTTATTCAAGTCATATTTTAAAACAATAAGGAGTCTTATGCCTAAACATGAATTTTTACTCAAAAAGACAAAAGAAAATATTTTCTCTAAAGAGTATTGCGTAGTAATTAGCGATGATCTGATACTTCGCATTTCGTACTCTCTTGAGTGGGTGCAAACCACATGGAACGATGAGATAAATTTGAAAAAAGGGCTAAATTACTATGGCTATAGCTGGATAGAAGATAAAGCTAAATTTAGAGATATAATATGCTCTTGGAGATCGCTTTTCTTGAGCGTGGATGAGCAAATTGTTTTTGATAAAAATTGTGTGTTAAACAGATCCTCGGTTATCGAGCAATTAGACGGCCTATTGGAACTAATCGATTCGGCAATTAAAAATGATTTATATATTTTGCATTTAGGAATTTAGCGAGTGTGCCGCGATTTAATAATAAAACAGAAGAAAGATCATGAAAAGAAATTATAAAAAGATAATACCCGTAAGAGGTAGAAGAAAATTTTCGATTAATAATTTTAGAAAAATTTTCGCGGAAGGCGATATACTGCAGATCGGTCAAAGGCGGTTTTTATTTTGTAGCTGGAATAATCTGCTACGTATAAACGGCGATAATTCGGGGGAGTTTATAGTATTGCCGCCCGAAGCTAATGCGAAAAATAATAATGGTCTGATTTCTAAAAAGTGGATATTGGAGAATTTAGATTTTGTATGTGATACCGAGCCATCCAGAAATATAAGCATATTTTCTTATTACGATAGCTCTGTGACCGAATACAAAAGGATAAATGATAAAATTCCTGCAAAATTTACTTATAAATTTTTAGAATTCAAAGACGATCTAAAAAATGGAGATATTATAGAGTGTCACAAGGCTTTTCGTCCATATGATCGAAAGATAAAATTTATCGTCGCAACCGATACGAAAGGATGCCCGAGACTACCCTATCTGGAGGGGTTTTATTCCGGTATGTTTGCGCCTATTGGCTATAGCGATAAAATGCGCTCGAATAAAGGACGGGAATATGCGATAAGCTCGAGTTGGCTAATTAAGAACTGGGAAGCCGCCTTTGTCGGTAATTGCGATATAAGGCACACTTATGTAAATTTACAAAATCGAAAAGAGGTTTTAAATTTTACCGATAAGCAACTGGAAAATTTTATAAAAATGAAGCGAAAGAGATTTAAATTTAAATGGAAAAAGTAGATGGGGATTTTAAATCACGCAACAAAAGGTTTTTAAAAGGCGGCGGCGATGATAAAAGACGTTATAAATCCAAGTAATTTTGACGTAGAATTCAGGAAAATAAGCAGAAATAAAAGAGGCGTAGCCAGATCGAGAATAGATTTTGAAAATATCGATGTAGAGGCTAAAATAAGGCTAGTTATGTTTTTAATTTCAAAAGCAAGCCACTTAGATAGCCTAGTTTATAAAATTCTTTTTTGGGAAAGAGATGAGAAAATAGAGGAGTATCTTCTTAAAAACATGAAGGGGCGATACACAAAAGCTAGACCCTATAAAAACGGCGCCAGAGCGGGCGTTATCTTTATAAAAGAAAAAGCGTTTGATCCAAATTTTTTGAGGTCCATACTGCTGCACCATTTTAATTTTGAGCTGGCAAAAGAGCCATCTTTGAATATCAGAGCTCAATTAGCCGCAAACAATAAAGAGAAATTTTCGATTTTATTTGATATATACGATGACCGAGGCTGCTATGCGTATTACTTTTAAAATTTTATAATGAAAATATTTGAGGAAGGAAGATATGGCAATTTGGCAATGTACGTTTTTTATTCTGCCCAAAAGCGATACCTACGATCTACAATACGATCCGCAATATAGCGACATAAAGCTCTTTGAAGACGATAAGTATTGGAAAAAAGCAAAGATCAAAAAAGAGGTATTTTCTGAAATTTCGCACCTATTAAAGCCCGAAAAATCTTGGTCTAGCGAAATGGATCTATACGGAAGCGAAAACGGCAATCGCTTAGAGGTATTTTTTGATGCTAATAATATAATAGAGTCCGTTACGTTTCGTATCGATTTTAGATCCGAGTACGAAGCCGTATTAAGGGGCATAATATCATTGTGTGAGAAAAACGGCTTTTGCATTATAGATGGCAATTTAAATAATTTAAAATTATCCTTTAATGCTATAAAAGAGGCAATCAACAAATCCAAAAACAAAGAATTTTTTACAGAACTTGTTAGAAATAGTATAATAGGCAATAAAGACGGGTAGCCCATCATAGAGGCCGTAGATGATTTCAAATTTAAGGACGATTAAAAATGATTGTAAAATGTATAAAAGAGGACGAGCATGGGCATTTGGGGTTAAACAGAACCTATTTTGTTCATGGTATCCAATATGAAGAGGAACGGATTTATTATTGCATATTACCGTTTGCAGATGATATAGATTACTGTAGATTTAATAGTGAATATTTTCAAGTAATAGATGAAACGGTGCCTACGAATTGGAAATTTGGGATGCATAGGGGATTTTTTGGATGTTTTACCGCGTCTTACGAAGAGCTCATAGCAGACGCGGATCATTATGGAAAGCTTATTGACGGAGATCCGATAGAGGAGGAAATTTTTAAGAAGAGAAGAGCCGAGATGATCGATGACGTATATAATACCCATATCATCAAGGATCTTAACCGCTTCATATATGATCTAAGCCCTAATCTATCGGTACAGATGAATATTGCAAATAAAGTACTGGATATAGAGATATCTGACGCAAATGCTGAGGCCAAACATCGCAAAATGAATATTTTAAAGGATGACGGATATAGCTGGTATTTGATAGAATCGGACATAAGCGCCTTTAAAGCCAACGCTACTAATGATTATTTAAGACCCGTATTAAAATATCTTAAATTGTGGCTAGGCAGAAAGAATTTTAGATAACCGGGCGGAAAGGTTTAATATGGCAAGCGCGACCGATAAAGAAATTTTTATAAAAATTTTGAATGAAGATATCGATGTATGGCGCCCGGCAAAGGCTGCTCAAATCGCACAATATATTTTTAAAATTACCGATACGACGAAATTTGAATCCGAACTGGATGAAATTTTAGAATTCAAATACGGCGATATTGTAAAATGCAGAGAAAAAGACGGCGATTTCTATGCTTTTGAGCTATTATGAAAAAACCCGCCTTATAAATAGCAACGCGCTTATCATATGGCTTGATTTAATCCCATTTTTCGCTATAATGAGCGTCAAATTTCACTCACGGGGATAGCGATGAGCCTTGTTTCTTACGAATTAAAAAAGCAAAAACTAGATGGAGCACGCAATGTGGCGCTTTGGAAGGCGCGTGGCGGCGTGGCGGCGGTAGTGCTGGCGCTGTTTATTGCTATGCGCAAGGATTTCGGAGATTTCTCATTCCTGTTTTTATTGGTGCTGCTAGCTCTTGCTTATCCTGCTTACAAATACCTAGCCGTGCGTATTTCGCGTAAATTTGAAGCGCTCAGTGAAGAGGCCTTTAAGAATGAATTTCTACTCTGGATCGCAAAGGAGCTGCGCCTTACTTTTCAGCCTTTCGGCGCGTTTTTGCTCGATGAAATTTACAAAAATCCGCTCCGTAAAGAGGCAAATCTATGCACTTGCAAGCACGCTATAGTGGGTAAGACGCCCGAATTTGGTATAAAAATCGGTGACATCTGCCTAAGTCGCGATTTCGATAAAAACAGAGAAAATCGGGTCTTTGAGCTGGATAAAATTCTGCATCTTAAAAAAAAGGACGATACCGCGATCTTCGACGGGCTTTTTGCAAAATTTGATTTTAGCGAGACTTTCGATAGTAAAATTTTAGTCGTGCCGCGCGGAGAGTTCATCTTCGGCGCGTCGGATCTGAAGCTGCTTAAAGACAGCCCGCACCTAAGCGCGTCGTTTGATGTTTATCTCAACAATCCCGCCGCCGCTGCATTTTTACAAAACAAAAAGATTTTAGAAAATATGCAGACGATCACCGTAAATTTGTTCGGTAAAACCGAGCTTTATCTGGGCGAAAGCAGCCTCGTAATCGGCGTTGAAAATAGCGAAATTTTCAAATCCGCGCCGAGCTCGCAAAGCGCGAAGCTGCTCGAAAGCCTAAATAAGATGATCGAGATCGCTAAAATTTTCGCCTATCTCAAAAAGCTCGGACAGGTGGAATAATCTACGCTTTAAATTTGAGCGAGCGCCGTTGAAACAATTTAGTTCTTGCCAAGGCTGCGCTTTTTTGCTCGTCCGTTATTAAATCAAACTACTTCGAAAGGCAAGGAATTCTTTAATAGGCAATTTTGCTTTACTATCGACTTTAGCCGCTTAAATTTTTACAAAATTCTATGGCGGCGCTTAAAAAATTCTAAAATCTCTCGAAATTTTACTGACACCCCTCGCACTCGATCGAGCGATCGGCGACGTTGTTTAGCTTCTCGCTATCTGGGCTTT
>NZ_CALKZP010000024.1 GCF_938002845.1 uncultured Campylobacter sp. | reverse complement strand
TAAATCTATCGTGCGTCGTTAGGCGCTTTTCGATGATGGACGCATCGCCCTTGCCATCTACCAGATCGCACATCATCTGGATGACGCATGAGCCGTTGGCGACCATATTTTTCATAACAGGCCCTGTGAGACCGGAATTTTTCAAAATTCCCTTTACCGGTCCGCTACCAGGAGGCGAAGCCCTTAGCGGCAGCATCACCCGCACGCCGGGTTCCGCTAGATCCTTTAGATCGCGAACGCCCGCAGGATTGTCCTTTGGCACTACTAAAACATAGTCGGTAAAACATAGCGGTCTAAAGCGAAGGCTAAGGCCAGCCTTGCGTAGTTTTTGGCTTAGCTCCAAAACGCGAGCGCCGAAAACCTCCGTCTTGCCCTGCAAGGCCAGTAGCGACTTCCCGAGCGCACCCGCAAAGGCGCCGGTGTACTGGATATTATGCCCCGTCCTTGACTCATAAATGGCGTTTAGCTCGTTAAATGCTTCGGACAGTCCTCCGCACGACCAAACCTGCAGCGAATCGGGCTTAAACGGCGTGAAGCCGGCGAGCATCGATTCGGGTCCGGCGATGGCGGCTGCCGCTAAAGCTCCTTTTAAAAAGCCGCGACGAGATTCGTCTATCTCCTTAAATTTCATACAACCTCTCCTTTCTTTGGTTTGTTTTTAAATTTAGAAAATTTTTAATTTTTAAAATTTCAAATAAGACCTGCTAAAGCAGCTCTATAAAGGCTTCCAGCCGCGTGCGAATTTGCCCCACGTCTTGTTTGGAATAATCCGTCTCCAAGCTCATATAGTTTGCTCCCGCTTCGCGGCTTGCTTCTTTGATCCTGTTTGTCTCGATCGCGTAGGTGTGACAGCCGCTTAGCACGACATCAACGACGCCGTGGGCTTGATACTCGCGGATAAATTCCTTGATAATATCGCCTCTGGCGTCGTTTTGATACATCACCGAACAGGGGATTTTAAGGTAGCGCTCGGCGATATTTGCGACTAGATCGCCCTTCGTTTCTACTTGGTTTTGATAGCCTTTGGTGCCGGAGCAGTTTTCAAAGGCCACTACGTCCGCGCCCAGCTCCTCTATCTGCTTGATAACCTT
Organism: uncultured Campylobacter sp.; assembly: GCF_938002845.1. Taxonomy (GTDB): domain Bacteria; phylum Campylobacterota; class Campylobacteria; order Campylobacterales; family Campylobacteraceae; genus Campylobacter_B. The sequence continues at coordinate 7,963 of NZ_CALKZP010000024.1, read as the reverse complement.
CTCATACACGCCCCCGCTTGGACAGCCGGTGATGATGATCCGCTTTTTGCGAGTTTTCGGCGGCGTCATCTCCTTCGCGGCGGCTATGTAGGCGCGTATCATCTTAAGCTTTTCGCGTTTATCGTATATGAAGTCGCTCGCAAATGAAATTTGATGAATTTCGCTGCCCGCTACCGGCATCGGATTTAGTTTGCCAAGCTCTAAAAGCTCCAACATTACCTTGCGCTCTTCGTTGTAAATTTGCACCGCATCGAGCAGTGCTTCATCGGTGATTTTCGTATCAAATTTTTGCTCTAAAACTTTGCGAAATTCTCTAAGCTCGTCGGTAAAAAGCTCCAAGCTCTTGCCACCGGTCATATTCGGTAGTTGCAGCACGTGGACGTCCTTATGTTTTGCCAGCAGCTCATACATCTTTTTCTTGCCGTCGCAGGTCGTTTCGCCTATGACGAGATCGCTGGCGTTCATATAGGGGCATTTTTTAGTAACTGCGTAGCCGTAGCTTGCCTTGATCAGCGGGCAAAGATTACGCGGAAGCTCCGCGTGAGCGGCGTCTATCGGGCTCTCGTCATAGGCACAAAGCCCAACCGGCACGGCGCCCGCGGCGTAAATGAGCTCCTTTGGCGAATAGGTGCAAAACATTCCCACTACGTGTTTGCCTTGCTCTTTTAGATCGTGCAGAGCCATTGCGTTGCGCTTTTTAAGCGCGTCAAAATCCATCTTCATCTCGTCTCCTTTGAAATTTCATTTGCTTTGCGTGCGCCGATAAGCGAAGCGCCCATCGCGCCGCAGTAGATTGCGTTTTCGTGAGTAAAAATTTCAGCCCCCAGATGCTCGCCTAGAAGCCGTTTAAAGAGCGGCACGTTGCTAAGTCCGCCGCTTAAAAAATAAATTTGATTTTCCAGCCGTTTGATGAGAGAGGCGACCTTGTGCGCCGAGGAGTCCACGATGGCGTAGGCGATCTCGCTCGTTTCGGCTCCGTTTGCGCTTAGCGAGACGATCTCGCTCTCGGCAAATACCGTGCAGATAGAGCTGAGCTTGATCGCGGGATTTTTGCGGGCGGTTTTGTAAATTTCGCTTAGCTCTAGCCCCAGGCGGCCCGCGCTGATCTCTAAAAATTTGCCCGTGCCGGCCGAGCATTTGTCGTTCATGATGAAGTCCGTAGGCTTGCCACCTTCTATTTTGATAGCCTTGGTGTCCTGCCCGCCCACGTCGATGACGGTGCAGTCGGGCTCAAACAAAAAGTGCGCCCCAAGGCCATGGCATAAAATTTCGCTCATGCTAAGCTGCGCGTAGTCCACGCTGACGCGTCCGTAGCCAGTAGCCGTCACGAAGCCCTCGCCGTAGCCTTTTTGCTCTAAATTTTGCTTGATCTGCCGCGCGACTCTAACCGCGCTAAAGCCGCTAGGCAGCAAAAACAGCTCGCAAAATCTGCCGTGCTCGTCCATAACGGCGACCTTTGACGAGGTCGATCCGATGTCGATACCGATAAAATGCATAAAATTTAAATCCGTCGAAAGATATTTCTACGCCGTAGAACTTTATCGCAATCTTAGCTTTTTAAGACTTTTATATCGCTGAAATTTAGCGCAGCCTAGCGGTGTGGCTCAAATTTAGCCTCGCGCCGCGTTTGAATCGGTTTTAAATTTAGATTTAGCGCTCGCGGGCGATTAGAATTCCGCTTAAAATCACTACTGCAATGCCTGCTAGCACGATCGGACCGGGCAGATGATCGCCTAGCATAATTCCTAGCGCCATGCTAAATAGGATGTCGCTGTAGCTGATCGCGGCGACTATGCCCGCTTTGCGCGAAGCGGCGTAAGCGCGCGTCATGTAAATTTGAAAGTAGATACCGCTGACGCCCAGAAGCGCCACTAGCACCCAGCCAAAAAGGCTTGGCGGGTTGAAATAAGCGAGCTTCGCTAAATCCGCGCCGCTGAAAAGTCCTAAAATTTTAACCTCGCTACCTTCAAGCGCCCAGCCCGCAGCCATCATCATCGCGCTTAGAAAGGTAGCGGACGAGACGAAAACCAGCACGATGAGGTTGGTGGCGTAGTGTTTGCGAAGCTCGCGCACGCTCGTGTATGCAAGCCCCGCGCACATGCCGCCGAAGATTCCCACTGCATCGGTTACGCTGATGCCGATGTGCGGGCGCACGACGAGTAAAATTCCGCCAAAGCCGAGCAGTATCGCAAACCAACCCTTGGAGCTTAGCTTTTCGCCTAAGAAAAATGCCGAAAATAGCGCGGTGAAAATGGGCGCCGTCTTTTGGAAGGTAAAAGCGGTGCCAAGATCGATGTGGGCGATATTGTAGAAGGTCGCTAAGATCCCGCAGCTGCCGATAAAGCCGCGAAATGCGAGCAGCCACGGCTTACCGCCCGGGCCCAGGTTTTTTACCCGCCGTAGCGAAAACAGCACGATCGCGATACCTACGACGTTGCGGAAAAACACGATCTCGGCGCTACTCATCCGCTCCGCCATAACCTTGGCTAGTGCGCCGTTTAGCGCAAAATAAAAGCTCGCTACGAGCATGTAATAAACGCCCAGATGTTTCAGCCAAAACGCGGAGTAAAATTTCTTCTTCACGCCGTCCTACTTTCGGTTCGCCACGAGCGCGCCCGCGACGATGATGAGCGCCATACCTCCAAGCGCCATGAAACCGGGCAGGGCGTCGCCTAGCAGCAGCCCAAATAGCGTCGAAAAGATGATGTCCGCATAACTGATCGTAGCTACTATGCCCGCTTTGCGCGTCGCGGCGTAGGCCTTGGTGACGTAGGTTTGATAAAACAGCCCCAGCAGCCCCAAAAGCACGGCAAAGAGCCAGCCCTGTGCGTTTGGAATTTTAAATTTAGAAAGCATAAAGTTCAGCGCAGGCGCGTCTATAAATTCCGCCGCGATCATAAGCGCTACGGGCATCAGCGTGCCGGCAAGAAGCGCAGAGAGGATGATCGTATCGGAGCTATAGTATTTGCGCAGCCCGCGCACGGAGGTAAGCGCCATCGCGGCGAACAATCCGCTTAAAATTCCAAAAATATCGCTCGGCTGCAAGCCAAACTGCGGCTGAATTACCAAAATGATGCCCACAAAGCCCAAGCAGACCGAGAACCAGCCCATCGCGCCGAATTTTTCGCCGAGGGTAAAGTACGCAATGATCGCCGTCCAAATGGGCGCAGTTTTTTGAAAGGTAAATGCCTCGCCGAGGCTGATGTTTGCGACGTTATAAAAAAATACCATCAGCCCCAAAATCCCGATAATACCGCGAAACGCGAGCGTAAAAGGATGACCGCCTTTGTTTGCGAAGCGCGCCGCGCGGGAACGAGCCTTGATTTTATAAAGCAGGATCAAAAGTCCGGACAGATTGCGAAAGAGCACGACCTCAAGCGATGAAATTTGCGCGCCCAAAAGCTTGGCAAAAACGCCCGTAAGAGAGTTGTAAGAGCACGCCATCAGCATATAATACACGCTTAGATGGTGCAGCAAGAAGTTGTTGTATTTCATCGCGTCCCTTTAAATTTGCGGAATTATACACGCATAATGATTAAATTTTAATATTCTGCCGTTTTAATATTTCGCCGCGCCGCCTGCTTTTGCGCACCCCGTGCGACGGCTCGGTTTTGTAATTCGGCGCTTGTATGCGCGGAATAGTCAAAATTTACTCAGCTGCGGGCTTTTATGCTTTCGCACGGTTGCGCCCGTTTCACGCTTTGGTTGCTAGTTTTCTCGTCCAGGCTTCAGTTTTAAAATTTTATAAATTTACGCGCAGCCCCAGTTTCGCGTCGTCCGCGGCGACGGATCGTGCGCTTTAAGGCCTTTTATCTAGGCGGCGTTCCGCTAGTGTCGCGATAAAATTTCGCTAAATTTAGCGCCTAAATTTCATAAAATTTTGCCGCCCGACTTGCGCGAGCGAGCGCGTAGAATTTGGCTTTAATCTATTTTTGGTTATAATCGCGCCAAAAATCAGAAGGACGAACGTGAAAAGTTTGATCATCATCGGGCGCCCCAACGTCGGCAAGTCGAGTCTTTTTAACCGCCTAGCGGGCGCTCGCATCGCCATTACCAGCGACGTTGCGGGCACGACGCGCGATACCAATAGAACCGAAGCCGAAATTTTCGATCGCCGCGTGCGCGTGATCGATTCTGGCGGCCTGGACGACGCCTCCGAGCTGTTTGCGCGCGTGCAGGCTAAGACGCTAAGCGAGGCAAAGAGCGCGGATTTGATAATCTTTATGACGGACGGCAAGCTGCTTCCGAGCGATGATGAGCGGCGGATATTTTTCTCGCTGCAGAGACTTGGCAAGCCCATCGCCCTAGCGGTCAATAAGATCGACGGCAAGCGCGACGAGGAGCGCAGCTGGGAGTTTAACGAATTCGGCGTTAAATTTTTCCCGATCTCCGTTTCGCATAACAGCGGCATCGACGAGCTCAAAGAGTGGATCTACGGCTTTTTAGACCCTGCGCCCGCGCAGCAGGACGAGGATGAAATTTTTGATGATTTCATAGAGGGCTTTAACGACGAGGGCGAGCCGAAAGAGGCGCGCGACGAGGAATTTTACGCTAGCAAAACCATCGGCGTGGGTATCATCGGGCGGGTAAACGTCGGTAAATCAAGCCTTCTAAATGCGCTTGTCGGCTCGCAGCGCTCGGTCGTGAGCGATTATGCGGGCACGACGATCGATCCGGTGAACGAAAGCACGGAATTTGGGGGGCGCACGCTCGAGTTTATCGACACGGCGGGTATTCGCCGTCGCGGCAAGATCGAGGGCATCGAGCGTTTCGCGCTAAATCGCACCGAAAAAATTTTACAAAACTCCGACATCGCGCTTTTGGTGCTTGACGCAAGCGAACCGCTAAACGAGCTGGACGAGCGCATCGCGGGACTTGCGGCTAAATTTGAACTCGGGCTCATCATAATTTTAAACAAATGGGATCTTTGCGAGCGCGATTACGACGAGTTTTGCCGCGATCTGCGCGATAGGTTTAAATTTCTTTCCTACGCGCCGATTATCAGCGTCAGCGCGACGGACAGGAAGCGGATACATAAAATTTACCCGCTCATTTTGGAAGTTTATTCAAATTTCACGCGCAAGCTCGGCACCGCAAGGATCAATGAAGTGGTAGAAGCCGCGATAAAGGCGCATCCGATACCTCGCGAGCGGGGCAAATCGGTTAAAATTTACTACGCCGCGCAGATCGGCTTTGCGCCGCCGAAGATCGCTCTTGTGATGAACCGCCCAAGTGCGCTACATTTTAGCTACAAGCGCTATTTGATGAACAGGCTGCGCGCGAGCTTCGCTCTTTCGGGAAGTCCGCTAGTGCTGCTGCCGCGCAAAAAAGGTGAGAGCGATGAAGAGCGGTAACATCGTACTCATCGGCTTTATGGGGGTCGGCAAGGGCACGGTAGCGCGAGCACTGGCTGCGCAAAGCGGGATGTTTGCGCTTGATTGCGACGATATGATCGAAAGCTACGCCAATAAAAAGATCGGGCAAATTTTTAAAGAGCAGGGCGAGCAGAGCTTTAGAAAGATGGAAGCGAGCCTTGCGAAATTTTTAGAAAAGTCCGTCCGCTGCGCCGTGATCTCTACAGGCGGCGGCTTTTACGCCGTGAAAAATTTAAACAAAATCGGCACCGTCGTGTATCTGAAATCAAGCTTTGAAGGGATTATTAATCGCTTAAAAAATAGCGAGAACGCGGAGAAAAAATTTGCAAAACGCCCGCTGTTAGCGGATCTGCAAAAGGCCGCGGCGCTGCACGCTCAAAGAGACGGGGCGTATGAAAAAAAGGCCGACATCGTAATCAACGTCGAAAATAAAAGCGTAAAAAAGATCGTAAAAGAAATTTGCTCCGCCTGCGACAGGCTAAATTTAAAGGGGAAAAAGATGTCTAAGCAGAAGCGCTCCGGCGGCGGCAAAAATTCCGAGCCGCACGGCAAAGAGAGCAAAGGCGATAAGCTTGAAAAGAAAGAGGCGCTAAAGCAAAAGCTGCGCGAGCTACTAGAGGGCTTAGAGCGCGAGGAAATTCCAAAGCGCGTAATCGCGTGGCACTTCGATCTTTACGAGCCTTATGCGCTACAGCTAGCGGGATCGAGCAGTTATGACGCGGATGACGACGACTGGGCGTGCGAGGACGAGGATGAATTTTATCCGCAAAGCTCGCGCTTGCAACTTGAATTTTTAAATGAGCTTTCGTGGCGACAGGTTTTAAAACTACTCGTGCAGGCTCTGCGCGAGCTGCGAGAGCAGATGTCAGATGCAAAAATTTTTGAGTGCAAGCACATCGCCGTGGGTTTTGTGGACGGCGATCTGATTTTGGTTTAAAGGAGCAATGATGAGAATTTTAACGGGTCTTCAGCCTAGCGGCAAGCTGCATTTGGGTAACTACTTCGCGAGCATCAAGCAGATGGTAGATGCGCAAAACGCGGGCGAGCAGATGTTTATGTTTATCGCAAACTACCATGCGCTCACGTCCGTAAGCGACGGCGCAAAGCTAAAAAACTCCACCTACGAGGCCGCCGCGGCGTTTTTGTCTCTCGGGATAGATCCGAAAAAGACGGTGTTTTGGGTGCAAAGCGACGTGAAAGAGGTGCTGGAGCTTTACTGGATTTTAAGCGGATATACGCCGATGGGGCTGCTCGAGCGAGCGCATGCATACAAAGACAAGATCGCCAAGGGCTTTGAGAGCAAGCATGATCTATTTAGCTACCCCGTGCTGATGGCGGCGGACATCCTGCTATACAGCGCAGAGGTCGTACCCGTGGGCAAAGATCAGATCCAGCACGTCGAGATCGCCCGCGACATCGCGCTTAAATTTAACAATGCCCACGGTGAAATTTTAACTATTCCGCAAGCGCGAGTAAACGATGAAGTGGCGATCGTGCCGGGCACAGACGGTGCGAAGATGAGCAAGAGCTACGGCAATACGATCGATATTTTTGCAGATGCCGCGACGCTAAAGAAGCAAATTTCAAGTATCGTAACGACCTCCGAGCCGCTAGAGGCGCCTAAGCAGTGGCGCGGATGCAATGTCTATAATATCGCGAAGCTGTTTTTAAGCGAGGCGGAGCAGGCGGAGCTGCAGGCTCGCTACGAGCGCGGAGGCGAGGGGCACGGGCACTTCAAGGCGTATCTAAACGAGCTAGTGCAGGGCTACTTCAAAGACGCGCGAGATAAATTCGAATACTATCAAAGTCACCGCGAAATTTTAGATGAGATGCTAAGACAGGGCGCGCAAAGAGCGGCTGCGACGGCTGCTTCATTGATGCAAAAGGTTCGCGCCGCCGTAGGGATTTATCGCTAAGGAGAGTGAGATGACGGATTACGCTAGAGAAATTTTATCTGACGGCAAGTTGCTTCGGCAGAAGCTGGAAATTTTCTTGCAAACCCCTAGCAAGGTTGAAATTTACGCACGCGCCTGCGAGAAATTTTTCGCCGCGGGCAAGCAGCGCGAACTAACTTACGTAAGCACGTGGAGTTGGTGGGGATTTTTAGGCACGCTGTTCTTTTTTCTGTACCGCAAGGAGTACAAAATTGCCGCAGCCCTATTTGCCGTTGTGTTAATTTCCTGCTTTATTCCGTTTTTGGATGAATATGATAGAAGTATAGGAATGGCGATTAGCGTCAGTAGCGGAACTATGGCGAAATATTTCGTTTGCTATAGTTTTGTTTCATTGCTGGATAAACAGGACGATGAAGCCCTAAGACGGGGCGGCGGCGTGAATAGATGGGCGATATGGCTCGCGGTAATATTTTACGCTTTTGTCGCAATTGTGTTTGCGCTAATAATTTCAAACGGCGGCAAAATTCAGTAGTTTTAAAGGGCTTCCGCGCTCAAAATAGCTAAATAAATTTTAAAAAGGAGTAAGAGTGAAAGCGATCGTAACGGTGATCGGTAAGGACAAGGTTGGCATTGTAGCGGGCGTTTCGGCTAAGCTCGCGCAGCTTGGGCTAAACATAGACGACATCAGCCAGA
>NZ_CALKZP010000023.1 GCF_938002845.1 uncultured Campylobacter sp. | reverse complement strand
ACATTTTTTTCACGCTCGCTCCTTCGTTTAAATTTTCGGTGATTTTATAAAATTTTAAATCTCGCCGCACAAAATTTATGGGCGAGAAAAAGGCTAAAGCGCGGTAAATTCCTAAGAATGCGCGTACCGCGCTTTCGCACTCGGTTTGGAATTTACTGCGCCTCAAGCTTAGCGCTTCAAAAGCGCTTGCCAGCTTATTCGATCCACTTTACTACGTCATCCATGCTACGGCGGATCTTTTGCGGCTGTGGATTTACGCGGTAGCCGAAAGGCACGAGTAGCGCCACGCGACGCTCATTCCATTTTAGATTCAAAATCTCTCCGAGCGCCGCGCGATCAAAGCCCTCCATAGGGCAGCTGTCGATGCTGCGGCTTGCAGCCTCGTTCATCATCGCAAGTGCTGCGAACATGCACTGCGCGTGCGACCAATTAAATAGCTCCTCATCGTCGTTGTGAAAATAACCGCTTAAAAAATCTTGATAAAATTTATGCCTGTCGCCGATATATTTAGGCGCTTCATCTTTTTTACGCGTAATCATTCGCTCGATATAATCACTTCCTAGCTTTATGTCCTTGATCTTTGCTAAAATCACGACCAGATGTGAGCAAGAGGTGATCTGCGGCTGATTCCACGATTTTTCGCGGATCTGCTCGCGCAGCGCCTTGTTTTGCACAACCAAAAAGTCCCATTGCTCTAGCCCCGTAGAACTAGGTGCTAAGATGCCTGCCTGCAAAATGGCGTCAAAATCGGCTTTACCGATTTTTTTGTTCTCGTCAAAAATTTTGCACGCGTGGCGAAATTTCATAATCTCTAAATGTGTCATAGTCTCTCCTTAATTAGAATTTTTGTAGATCAAATACCCGCCATCTTTGCGTCTGATGCTGAGGTTACCCTCGCGCGAGCGCACGCCGATGCGGTAGTAGCCGTCCTCTTTAGTGACATTAATATCGCTAAAGCCACCGATATTTACAGCAAAGCTCGCGCCGCTAAGCGGGATCTCTTGACGCCAAAACTCCGCTTCAAGCGTGCCCGAAGCGTTTGCGTCAGAGCTTTTGAAATCGTCTGCGGTGATGAGCTGCACGCTGTCTTTGCGGATGACAAATTTTAATCCGTTGTCAAATTTAAGCGTCTCTAGCGGTAGCTCCAGACGCGGCGCGAAGCTAGGCGTGATGCCACTTTGCGAGGCCTGCTTTTGTAAATTTGGATCAGTCGAAGTAACCGAGACGTCCAGTGCCCTATGTAGCGCGGGTTTAGCGCTCGCGCTTAGCACGAAATCATCGTGCCAGTCAATCGAGCGATTGATATCAACGATCTTTTCATGCAGAGCCCCGTCGTCGTCCCTATATCGCACAATTAAGCTTTCGATCGTAAGGGCGTCGGAGGGAAGCGCAAAGGTTTGCTGCGTAAAATTTTTAGGCGCGGGAGTATTTTGCGACGTGGCGGCGGAGCTTTGCGCCGGATTGGAATTTTGCGGAGCAGATTGCGCGTTTTGTTGCATAGTGGAGTTTTGCACCGTAGAATTTTGCGCTGTAGAATTCTGTGCCGCCCTAAAATTTTGCGCTATCGTAGAATTTGGCTCGCTTACTTCTGGCACGATCGGTAACTCATCAGGAGGCGGAAGCGTCGCAGCTGAAAGCTGCGCAGAAGAGTTCAGCTCCGTTTTAATGACCTGCGAAGGAGCGCCGATGCCCGCTTTGGGCGCAGGAGCTTTTTTTTCGGTCTGCGAGAGCTGTGCGCTCACGGCTTTTTTGGCGACGCTTACTTTGACGCTAGAATTTGCTTCTGCGGCGCTTTTTTGCATTGCTGCGGTAGGGCTTTTAGATGTTTCAGGTTTCATTACAGCTTGCTTTTTAGCGCTTGGGCTTTGTGTACCTGTCTTTGGCTCTTTAATCGCCAAATCGGTAGAATTTTGCTCTTTTACCGCGACGATGCTAGGTTTCGTAGCGTTGGAATTTGCGCTATTTAAATTCTCTGCGTTTAAAAAAGCGCAAAGACCTAAAATTAGCAAAGAAATTTTTTTCATTTTTTAAGGTCCGGATCGAGCGAGCGACGCTCTAAATAAAGCTTTTGCAGCTCAGCGTTTTCCTCTTTTAGCCGCTCGACGTCGGTGAATAAAAACGCCTTTTCTTTTTGCAGCTGGCGCAGCACTTCAAACGATCGTTTGCCAAATAGCACGTCACCCACAAAGATGCCCGCAAAAACGACGCAGACGATCAGCGCAAGAGCTGCAAAAATCTGCTTAAGCGGCGAAAACGGATTGATAAAATTCAGCCGTTCTTTTAAATTTTTACGCTTTTTTAAAGCTTTTTTAGCGACAGGATCTGCGTTTTGCGGCGCAAAAGAAAATCCTTGCGTGGCAGGATTTATGTCTTGCGCCGCAAAGCTCGTGCCTTGAGAGCTGTAGTCTGCACTTTGAGCCGCAAAACCCGCGTCGTTTGGGAAGTGGTTTTCTTTCGCGTATAATTCTGCATTCTTTAAATCGCCACCCCCAATAAATTCTGCGCCGTAAAAGCCCGCGTCTGCTTGCGCGCTGCCTTCGTAGTTTCCGCTTGCAGCAAAGCTTTTGCCGCTTAAATTAGAGTTACCACTTGTGGCATCAGGGGCAGAGCCTGTTTCGTCTATACCGCGCGAAGCTCCGTTGCGATTTTTCCGGAAGCCAGCCTCTACCTCGCTAAAGCTTCCGCCAAAATTTTCATCGCTATAAAATTCATCATCGTCAAAAAAATCGTCCTCGTCAAAGTCTGCGTCTGAATATCCGCCTTGCGTATCCGTATAATCCGCTCCGTCCGTATAGAGGCGCTGCGCGCCGCCTTTTAAGCCCCGTTTGGACTTTTTTTTAAAAAACATTTTAAATTCGGCTTCCTAAAAACTCGTCCGTCTCGCGCTCGATCTCAAGCAGGCGGTTGTATTTGGCGTTGCGTTCGCTTCTTGAGGTCGCGCCCGTTTTGATTTGGCCCGTATTCATCGCGACGGCGAAGTCTGCAATAAAGCTATCCTCGCTCTCGCCGCTTCTGTGGCTCATCACGCAGCGGTAGCCTTTGCGCTGTGCTAGGCGGATCGTCTGCATAGTTTGGCTAACCGTGCCGATTTGATTTGGTTTGATCAAAATCGCGTTACCTACGCCTTTGGCGATGCCTTCGCGCAAAATTTTCTCGTTCGTTACGAAAAGATCGTCGCCCACGAGCTGCACTTTAGAGCCAAGCTTGCTCGTTAGCTTCGCCCAGCCCGCCCAGTCGTCCTCGCTTAGGCCGTCTTCGATCGAAAATATCGGATACTTCTCGCAAAGCTGCGCGTATCGCAGGGTCAGCTCTTCGCTACTAAATTCCTTGCCTTCTAGTTTATATTTGCCGTTTTCATACAGCTCGCTAGCTGCGACGTCAAGAGCTAGCTTGATCTGCTCGCCCGCTTTGTAGCCCGCTTTTTCGATAGCTTGCATGATGAGTTTGATCGGCTCTTCGTTATCGTTTAAATTTGGCGCAAATCCGCCCTCGTCGCCGACCGCCGTGCTGTGACCCGCCGCGTTTAGTAGACCTTTTAGCGTGTGGTAAATTTCAGTTGCCGCTCGCAATGCGTCGCTAAATTTATCAAATCCAAACGGCATAATCATAAATTCTTGAAAATCCACGCTGTTGTTCGCGTGCGCGCCGCCGTTGATGATATTAAACATCGGCACCGGCAGTACGCTAGCGTTTGCGCCGCCCAGGTAGCGATACAAAGGCACGTCAAGGCTTTTGGCCGCTGCCCGCGCTATCGCCATAGATACGCCAAGCACGGCGTTCGCGCCTAAATTTGAGTAGTTGTCGGTGCCGTCAAGCTCTCTCATCTCATCATCAAGCGCCTTTTGATCAAATGCATCCAGCCCGATCACAGCTTCGGCGATCTGCGAATTTACGTTTTCAACGGCCTTTAGTACGCCCTTGCCGCAGTATCTCTCGCCCCCGTCGCGAAGCTCCAGCGCCTCGCGTTTGCCCGTGCTTGCGCCGCTTGGGACTATCGCGCTTGCTACGGTGCCGTCGCTTAGAGCCACGGTCGCTTTCACGGTCGGGTTGCCACGGCTATCTAGCACCTCTATCGCATAAACATCTTCGATATAAATCATCATTCATCTCCACTTTGTAAATTTTCTTCATCGTCCGCGTCTGCGCTGAAATTTACGCTACCCATCTGCTCGCGGATTTTTGCCGTGATCTCTTCAGCGACGGCAGGGTTATTCTCTAGATAAATTTTAGCATTTTCGCGACCTTGACCCAGCTTAGTGTCGCCGTAGCTGAACCATGCGCCGCTTTTATCGACGATATCGAGCTTGACGCCGTAATCGATCAACTCGCCCACCTTGCTGATACCCTTGCCGAACATTATGTCAAATTCCGCGATCTTAAACGGCGGCGCCACTTTGTTTTTCACGACTTTGACCTTGGCGCGGTTGCCGATGCTCTCTTCGTTTTGTTTCAAAGTAGCGATCTTGCGTATATCGATGCGCACCGAAGCGTAAAATTTAAGCGCATTGCCGCCGGTCGTCGTCTCTGGCGTGCCGTAGCCCATCGCACCGATCTTCATACGGATTTGATTAATAAAGATCACCGTCGTATTCATCTTATGCACGACGCCGGCGAGCTTACGCAGCGCCTGGCTCATAAGTCGCGCCTGAAGCCCTACGTGCTGATCGCCCATATCGCCCTCGATCTCGTTTTTCGGCGTGAGCGCAGCGACGCTATCTACGACGATAAGATCGATCGCGCCGCTCTTTGCTAAGGTTTCTACGATGTCGAGCGCCTGTTCGCCGAAGTCGGGCTGGCTGACGTAGAGATTGTCGGTATCGACGCCTAAATTTGAAGCGTATTTGACGTCCAGCGCGTGCTCGGCGTCTACGAATGCGCAAATTCCGCCCGCCTTTTGGCACTCGGCGATGATATGAAGCGTGAGCGTCGTCTTACCCGAGCTCTCAGGCCCGTAAACCTCAATGATACGCCCCTTCGGCACGCCACCGATGCCAAGCGCGATGTCAAGCCCTACAGAGCCCGTAGAGATGGCGTCTATCGGCTCGACCTGCTTATCGCCCAGCCGCACGAGCGTGCCCTTGCCGAAAGCTTTGTCGATTGATTTTAGCGCCGCATCCAGCGTCTTTTTCTTTCCCTCGTCCATGTTTTTCCTTAAAAATAAATTCGCTTGATTTTACCAAATTTGAAATGAATTTTTGATTATTCGCTCAAATTCGGCGCGGCATCGGAATTTGAAATTTTTAAGGAGCGTAAAAGCTCTGCGCGGCAAGCGGAGAGCATTAAATTTAGCCTTTTAAACGGGCTTAATTTTTCACGTTTTTCTTTAGAAATTCCGCATTTTTATGAGGGCTGTAGCAAAATTTCACTATAATTTCGCAACATTTTGGAATCAAGCTGCGCGCCGCGCGCGAAATTTAAAGCGGAGCAAAAAGGATAAAATTTGAAGATTTTTAAG
>NZ_CALKZP010000022.1 GCF_938002845.1 uncultured Campylobacter sp. | reverse complement strand
TCTGCTCGGACGTCACGCAGCGCACGGGCGGCGCGATAAGCTACATTTACAAGGTGTTTTTTCACGCCTTCGGGCTCTCTAAATGGCCGCAGGAGTACAACTACCCCTACGCGAGGCTGGATACTAGCGCGCCCATCTCGCCTCTGACCGAGAGCCCTTACGTCGCCACCGACGGCGAGCGGGTATTTTACGAGGGTAAAATTTTAGCGGGTGCCGACGCAAAAAATCTAAAACAGATAAGGTTAAAAATCATACACGAAGACGGCTCCGGCTCGCCCGCGCACTTTCGCCCGGTCGATCGGTGGCTAAGCGACGGACGCAGCGTCTATGCGGACGGCGAGAGGCTAAATTTCACGCCTAGCGAGCAGATGTATCTCGTGGAGCTAAACGCCGGCATAGAGTTTCTTTATGATCCGAAGGCGGGCGCGGTGCTGATGAACGGCGAGAGATTTGACCCTACAAACGAGCCCTATACGCCGCTAAATTTTCAGAGCGGGCATCAAGAATACATGCTGTTTGCGAGCAAAAACGGCATATTTTATCTAAGCAAGGATAAAATTTTAAATCGTCCGCGCGGCAGCGGCGCCGAAGGTCGGATAAAAGACGCTCTTTGGTACGTTTATTATAAATTTGGCGGGGAGGGCGGTAAGCTAAGCGCGCTAAAAAGGGCGGGTGACAATCCGTTTAAAGGCGCCGTGCGGCAGATTTCGGAAAAGCTTTTGAAAGACGACGCGGGATTTTACTATCTAAATTTCTACTCGCATAGCGTTTACGTCACGGGTCGCAGCGGCAGGCATCTGGATAAGCGGACAAATTTCATCGAGCTGCGAAAGATCACGCTTGAGGTACATGACGAGGAGGTGATGGCGCAGATAGCAGACGAGGCGGCGCGAAACCCTGAAATGTCGCAGCAGGTCTTTACCGCGCAGGACGTGGAGTACGAAAACGGCGCGGCCTTTTATATGTATTGCCTTGCGGCGGTTTTATTGCTCGGAGCTTGGATTTACAGCTACCTTAGAAAACGCAGCTTGCGACGCGGATAAATTTAGCGGTGCGGCGGAAGGTAAATTTAAGCGAGACAAAAAATACCAACGTCGTGTTATCCAGCGCACCCTTGGCTACAGAAGGTAAATTTTAAGAGTGGGACGACGACGCGGCGAAGCAGTAAATTTAGATAGTGTTGCGGTTGTCGGCACGGCAATGCGGTAAATTTATGGGCGCTGCGATTGAGAGTAGGCAGTGCGGCGGCGGGATGCGATTGAGCGTGTGTAAAAGTTTACCGGTGCCGAGTTGTCGGTTCATCAGCGCGCAGTAAGATAGCTAGATGGTGCGAGGCGAAATGACAGCGCGGCAAAACGGCGGCGGCTTTTGTGCCGTTAAATCGTGCTACCTGGTTTTAGTCGGAATTTTATAAATACGCAGATAAAGCTTTGGCTAAGATTTGCAAAACACCGCAAATACGACGTTTTATTTTAAACTGCCTTTATCGCTTATCAAAATTTAAGTGGTAAAAATATAAACTTCAAATATTCATAGCCTAGAAAAATAGAATTTCTGGCTCTGTGTAAATTTTCTCCGCTGGAGTTTAAAACGTCGTGGAAGACCTGCTCGATACGCAAAACACCCTGTGTAAATTACCTCCGCTGGAGTTTGAAACTTCGTAAAGGGCGCGGCATTTGGTTTATACCAAGGTGTAAATTTCCTCCGCTGGAGTTTGAAACATAGGATTAGCGGCAATATAGGTGGCACAGGTGGCAAGTGTAAATTTCTCCGTTGGAGTTTGAAACGCAATCAAATCCCTTCCTAAAGCAGTCGAGATTATGTGTAAATTTCCTACGCTGGAGTTTGAAACTCTAACTACGATTTTTTGCTTAAATAGCGCAGTTTTCGTGTAAATTCTCTCCGCTGGAGTTTGAAACTCGATCTCCCACATCTACGCACTCCTTGAGGAGCGTGTAAATTCTCTCCACTGGAGTTTGAAACCATCGTAAATAAAAGCATCAGTAAAATCGAAATAACGTGTAAATTCCCTCCAATGGAGTTTGAAACTCAGATGAAAAAAATTGCTTTAGCTTATCTGCCAAGCAAAGTGTAAATTATCTCCGATGGGGTTTGAAACTGGCTATCACCCATGGAGTGCGTCCATTCGGCAATGTGTAAATTTACTCCGTTAGAGTTTGAAACCTACGGATTTCAAACTTTAAGCATCTCAAAATCGGCGCCTAAAGCACCGCTTCTTTTTACTGCAGCTTAATTTGCACTCCGCCTGATAAATTTAGACTAAAAATACACTATTGAAGGCTCTGGCTTGGATTTTGGCGGATTTAATTGTCGTGCGTCAGGATCAATCATACCGACGCCAAAGCCCGGCTATCTAATGGATTTTAAATTTGCCGAGCGTTGAAGGGCAAATTTATATCGGTGTTTCGCTCTAGCTCTCGATATAGGTTTTGAGCTTGCGGCCGATCTTTGGGTGTTTTAGCTTTTTGATCGCCGAGCTTTCGATCTGGCGGACGCGCTCGCGAGTGATGTTGAGCTCTTTGCCGATCTCTTCGAGCGTGCGGTCGCTCTCGTCGTCAAGCAGTCCGAATCGCATGCGGATCACCGTGCGCTCGCGGTCGTTGAGCTGTTCTAAGATATCGTCGATCTGCTCTTTTAAGTCGGATTTTAAAATTTGCTCGATCGGCGAAACCGAGCTTTTGTCCTCGACGAAATCGCCGAATTTACCGTCGTCCTCGTTTCCGATCGGCGCTTCTAGGCTGATCGGCTCCTTTGTGATTTTGATGACCTGCTTTACCTTATCGACGCTAAGGCCTACCTCTTGCGCGATGACGTTGATATCGGGCTCCTTGCCGCCTTCTTGCATATATTTGCGCGTGATTTTATTAATTCGATTTATAGTCTCGATCATATGGATCGGGATGCGGATCGTGCGCGCTTGATCGGCGATGGCGCGCGATATCGCCTGGCGGATCCACCACGTCGCATAGGTCGAAAATTTATAGCCGCGCTTGTATTCAAATTTATCCACAGCCTTCATAAGCCCGATGTTGCCCTCCTGGATGAGGTCTAAAAACGGCAGCCCGCGGTTCGTGTAGCGCTTAGCGATGGAGACGACCAGGCGCAGGTTGGACTTCGCCATGCGCGCCTTTGCATTGTCGCTAATGCGCTTGCCACGCTTGATCTGCTCTAAAATTTCTTTTAGCCGCTCGGGCTCGAGATTAAAGCTTTTTTTGCTTGCTTCTTTTGTCAAAAAGAGCTTTTTTATATCGACATAGGTCGAGACCATCGTAGCTTCCGGCACGCGCGCGATGATGTCGTCTTTGCTAAGCCTCGTAATCTCTTTTAGAATTTTTTTGTGATTTTCGCGTAGTTCGGCGCTAAACATCGGCAGCTTGTATTCCAGGCGTTTGAGCTCCTTTTCGAAGCCCTCGTCGCTTTTTAGCGCGGTCTCCATCGATTTTACGATCTCGGTGATGAGCTTGCTAGTTGGGCCCAGATCCATGAGCTTTTCTTTTAAAATTTTCTTTTTAAACGCCAAGTTCAGCTTAGATAAAATTCCTTTGCTCTGCTTAATCGCTTCGGCGTTTTTCTCGGCAAATTTCATCCAGTCTTTTTTTGCTTTTTCAAGAGCCTTGAAGCTTTCGATGACCTTTAGAGCGCGCTTATCGTTCTTTTTGGATCGCTTTTGCTTCGCCTCGTCCGCGCTCTCCTCGTCCTCCTCGTCGTCGTAATCCTCCTCCGATAGTTCCTCTTCGTCCTCCTCTTCACCCTCTTCGTCGCTGTCGTCAAAGCTTTTGAAAAGCTCCTTTACGCGGCGCTCGCGGTTGATAAGCGGCTCTTTATAGTCTAAAATGAAGTCTATTAAGTATGGCACCGAGCAAAACGCGTCGATGATGATATCCTCGCCGAGCTCGATTTTTTTGCTGATCTCGATCTCTTCTTCTTTCGTCAGCAGCGGGATCTGTCCCATTTCGCGAAGATACATCCGCACCGGGCTGTCCGAACGGCTCCACTCCAAAAGCTCGACGTCGCTGGATAGGTCAAACTCCTCGTCCCAGCCCTCGTCCAGCAGCTTTTTTTGCGTGGCTTCTTTGAGTTTTGCGTCCTCTAAATTTTTGATTTTGGAGATTTCTGCGGCGGAGATCAGCTCGACATCGAATTTTTTCGTAAGCGCTTCGACCTTCTTAACGGCCGTTGCGGTGGGGGCTTTGTCGAAAAATTTTATCAGTCTTTCGTAGGTGATGTAGCTTTTCTGATTTTCGTCGAAGAACTGCTCGATGGGCGTTAAGGCGTCTTTTGGGCTCGCCATAAAATCTCCTTGTGTCGTTGTGTATTTGGTTTTGGAAAATTGGATTATACCGAAACGCTCTTTATTTTTGCTTATATGCGGTGCAAACTATCTAAATTCAATAATTTTTGAAATTCTAGAAACTAGGCTAAATTTTAAAATTTAGGTTATATTTTTAGCTAAATTTAAGACTGCTCGCTAAAATTCTGCGTTCGCAAGACGTAAAACCGACGAGCCGAAATTCCGTTTCCTTTGCGCTGTCGCTTTAAAATTTAACGCTTCCGCACTTTCTATTTCTGCGGCTTTGCGTTTAAATTTAGCCCTAAATTTCAAACGAGGAATTCCGCCCTCATATCGGAGCGATTGAGCGGATTTTAATAAATTTGTCGGTAAAATCGCGCATCTATTTTAAAATTTAAGGCGGAAATATGGCAAAAGTATGGAAATTCGGCGATGATATCGACACCGACATTATTATCGCGGCGCGTTACCTAAATACCTCCGACGCAGCGGTGCTTGCGACGCACATTATGGAGGATGCGGACAAGGATTTTTCGTCCAAAATTGCTCGCGGCGACATCATCGTAGCGGGGAAAAATTTCGGCTGCGGCAGCTCGCGCGAGCACGCACCAATGGCGCTTAAGGCCGCAGGAATTTCATGCGTGATCGCAAAGAATTTCGCTAGGATTTTTTATCGAAACAGCTTCAACACCGGCTTTTTGATCCTCGAATGCGACGAGACGGATAAGATCTCGCAGGGCGACGAGCTTAGCATCGATCTAAAGGGCGGCGTAATTAAAAATTTAACTCAAAAAACGCAGTATAAATTCGCTGCAATCCCCGAGTTTATGCAAAAGCTTCTCGATGCGGGCGGAGCGATAAATTACGCAAAAACAAAGATAAACTTGTAAGGAATTTGGATGAAAAAATATGACGTATGCGTGATAAAAGGCGACGGAATCGGCCCTGAGATCATCGAAGAGGCGATCAAAGTGCTAGACGCCGTAAGCCATAAATTTAATTTTGAGCTAAATTTTGACTATCGCTTGATGGGCGGCGCGGCGATTGACATTATGGGCGTTCCGCTTCCGGATGAGACGCTAAATGCCGCTAAATCAAGCGACGCGGTACTTTTCGGTGCGATCGGCGGCGCTAAATGGGATAGCTTGCCGCGCGAACTGCGCCCCGAAAGCGGACTGCTAAAAATTCGCAAGGAGCTTGGAGCGTTTGCAAATTTGCGTCCCGCGATGATTTTTGATGAGTTGATAAATGCTTCGACGCTAAAGCCTGAGATCATCAAAGGCGTCGATATAATGGTGGTGCGCGAGCTTACGGGCGGGATTTATTTCGGGCAGCCGCGCGTTAAAAACGAAAAGGATGCGCTAAATACGATGTGCTACAACGTCTCTGAGATCGAGCGCGTGGCTAAGGTCGCGTTTGAGGCTGCGCTTTTGCGAAACAAAAAGATAACGCTCGTGGATAAGGCCAACGTGCTTGAAACAAGCCAGCTGTGGCGCGAAGTCGTAAGCGAGCTAGCGAAAAACTATGCTGGGATAAA
The DNA here is from genome assembly GCF_938002845.1 of uncultured Campylobacter sp. GTDB lineage: Bacteria > Campylobacterota > Campylobacteria > Campylobacterales > Campylobacteraceae > Campylobacter_B. The sequence goes on along the minus strand of NZ_CALKZP010000022.1, from coordinate 55,277 downwards.
TTTAGAGTTTATGTACGTCGATAACGCCGCGATGCAGCTAGTGCGGGCGCCAGCGCAGTTTGATGTGATTTTGACGGAGAATTTATTCGGCGATATTTTAAGCGACGAAGCGAGTATGATCTGCGGCTCGATCGGGTTGCTTCCGAGTGCGAGCATTGGCGGCAAGGTAGGAATTTACGAGCCGATTCACGGCAGCGCGCCGGATATTGCGGGGCAGGGGATTGCAAACCCGATCGCTACGATCTTAAGCGCTGCGATGATGTTAAAATACGCATTCGGCGAAAATGAGGCCGCAGCCGCGATCGAGCTTGCCGTGCGCGCCGTGCTTCGCGACGGATACCGCACCAAGGATATCGCGCAGTACGACGCCAAAGAAATTTGCTCGACCGCAGAGATCGGCTCGATCATCGCAGATTACGCGGCTAAGGCTTAGGAGCCAGCTTTGAATGGCGCACTAGCATACGCTATGGAGCTTGAGAAAAAAGGCGATATCTACGGCGCAATGCGGATTTGCCGCGGTATTTTACGCGATAATCCGCAAGATGGCGATGCGGCTGTGCTTTTTGCACGGCTAAATTTGAATCATCGGGTAAGCTCGGGCGTCAATATGGCGATGCTGGAGCGCTTTTTGAGCGTCGATGCGCGTAAACAAGCAGAATTTAAGAGGTGGCTAATTGATGTATGAAAATGAACTAGAAGATATCATCGAAGCAGTAAATGAGATGAAAGCGCAAAAGCGCGCGCAAGATTTGGCGGCGCAGCAAGAGGGGGCTGTGAATGCAAACGGCGCTGAAGCAGAAGCGCAGGCTTCGCAGGATGCTTTAGGCCCCGCTTCTTTTGCGCCAGATCCCATTGCATCTGGCGCCTTAAATTCCACATCTGCACCGGATATCGCTTCATCAAACGCGCAAAATTTCACTTCCTTAGATACTAAAAATTCCACTTCGCGCTTTGTTTCATCGGACGCTTTAAATTCCGCCCTAGATCGTTCAAAAGCCCTGACACGCAAGAGCTCTGCGCTTAGCAGCACGGAATTTGCAGCGGACGCTACTTTAAAAAAATCTGCCGCAAAAGATGAAAATTTTACTTTTTCCAGCGAGGAGAATTTTAAAAACTCTGATCTTACAAGCAGTGAAAATTCCGTGGTTTCCGTCTCTTTAAATGGAGGAAATTTTATAAATTCCATTTCTGCAAGTAGCAAAAATCCCACAAATTCAACCTTTGCAAACGATGAAATTTTAAAAAGCTCCGCCGCAAAATTTGACGAAAGCTTGCGTGATTTATCAGGCATCGCAGGTGAAATTTACGATAGTTTAGGTAGCGATATGAATGGGTTTGCTTCGCCGCAAAGCAGGGACGCAAACATGGCGCAAAGCTCTGCCAAAAGTAAAGATTTTGAATTAGCGCTAAATTCTACGGATGACGACTCTCAAAGCGAGCAAGATTTGACGCCTCGTATTTTAGGCGCGCATTTTAAGGAGCTAAGCAATGACGATTTTGGGCCTGGCTCTGATTTCAAAGAAAACGAAGTTGACGATTATTTCGGTGCGGCGCATTTTAAAAAGCAGGATTTTTCGTCGCTTCAAGCTCAAAATTCCGCCGCACTAGAGATCCGCAAAGTTGCCGCGCAGCAGCAAAATTTCGTTTCGCAGTCACAGAATTTTACGACGCATAGGGTGCGAGACGATGAGCTCGCCACGCCGCAGCTTCGCAATTCTGCCGCACAGGATATGCAAGCGGAAAGTTTTGCCTCTTATGGTGCTCTAAATTCCGCCCTGCACCAGCCCGAGGAAGCGCGACATCTTGGGGCCGCGAGACAAGCGGGTGACAAATCAAAATATCTCGCAAATGCAGATTTTAAAATTTCAAGCGAGGCGGAGTTTTTGAGCGCGATAAAAGAGCGAATTTTAGTGCTTTTTGAGGGGCTGAACGCTTTTGATCGGGGTGATTTGAACGCGCGCGTGGAGTTAAATTTAAAATTTATGGAATTTTTGCTTGCAAGTATCGAAAACCGACTTGAAAATCTATCAAAATGACGATTTCATCGCGCTTTTAGATTATCTTAAAAAATTTAGCTCACGCATATATCTAGTAGGCGGCTGCGTGCGCGATCATTTTTTGGGGCGGGCGAGTGCTGATGTGGATGTGGAGCTTTACGATGTGGGACCGCGCCGTTTCGAGCAAATTATGCAGGACTTCGGCGCACAGGGCGTCGGCAAGAGTTACTTCGTCTATAAATATAAAAATTTTGATATCTCGCTTCCGCGCATCGAGAGTAAGACGGGCATCGGACACAAGGGCTTTAGCGTCGCTTTGGCTACGGACGAACATGAGGCTAGCAGACGGCGCGATTTTACGATCAATGCGATGATGGTAGACGCTATAAGCGGCAAAGTGCTCGATTTTTACGGCGGGCTTGCGGATCTGCGCGCGCGTATTTTGCGAGTGGTTGATCCGCACACTTTCGTGGAGGATAGCTTGCGCGTGTATCGTGCGGTGCAGTTTGCCGCGAGATTTGAGCTTCGCGCCGAGCCTCGCACCTTAGAGCTTATGCGTAGTATCGACGTTAGCGATCTTAGTCGCGAGCGCATTAAAGCGGAGCTGATTAAATTTTTTCGTGCACCCGCGCACCGATATGGGATGATGCTAATGCAAGAGCTGGGGCTTTATGAGCGGGTTTTTGGATTGCGGATTGATCCGCGCACGCACGAGCGACTGATAAAATTCATAGAGCACGGCGAATCTTTCGTGAGAAATGAAATGTTTTTTTTATATGCGTTTTTGAATTTTTTAGGATTAGATAAAGATAAAATTTTAAAGAATTTAGGGCTAAATTCTCTTTATAAAAGGCTACTTAGCGAGCCGTTTTTTAAGCGGGTAAGCGACGAGCGACTATGCAAAATCGCTCTAAAAATGCCGCTTAAGCAGTGGCTCGGGCTGTATTGTAAAGGTAGGGTGCAAGCATCAAAGCGGCTTGGGATTTGGGATAAGAAATTTAAAAGCTTGGTTTGCGCTGCGGATGTCGCTCGCAACCTGCGTGGCGCTGCGATCGGCAAGGAGATCGAGAGGTTGCAAGAAGCGGAGATTAGGGCGTTTGTGGCGGCTTTAAAAGCGTAAATTTAGAGAGATTTTTGTAAAATCGCCGTTTTATTTAGGAGCTAGTTTTATGAAAAAATTCTATCGTCGCGACGAAATTTACGCGTTTTGCAAGAATGCTGCGTCTTTGCAAGAGTGCGTTTTTTGCTTTGATCGCAGGCGAAATCTCGTGATTTTTGCTGTGCAAGATTTTATCTTTTGCGGCGAGCGAAATTTAAATTTTTGCGGCGTAATATTTCATAGCGCAAAGCTTAGCTCGGTAGGATTTCACGACGCGGAATTTTACATATTAAAATTCCATCCGTCGTGCCGCCACATGGAGAAAATCCACGAGGCGAAGTTTTATGGATCGAGAGAATTTCGCAGATCACATCGCTGCGGCGAGAAATTATACGAGCCGTGCAGCAGCGAGACGGAATTTCACGGCTCGCATTACAGCGAGATGAAATTTTGCAGATTAGGGCATCTTGGCACAAAATCTCACAGCCTGCGTCATATTAAACGCATTAAAGCAAAATTTAGCGAGCTTTATCGCGCATCCTGTGCCATGGGAGCAGCTCTCGCGCCGCACCGCAGAAAAACGCAAGAGCCGTGTTACTACAAGGAGAGATCTGACGTACTGCAGCGTCGCAAAATCATGAACCTAAATTTTATTTCACAGAATTTCAAATTATGGAATTTTGCCCATTTAAATTTGCAAGGCTTTACTGCGCAAAATTCCAAGCCGCGTAATTTGGCTTTGCAAAATTCTAAATCTCAAAACTTTGCCTCGCGGAATTTTAAATCGCAAAATTCTGCTCATGCAAAATCGGTGATTTTTGATGTTTAATATCGTGTTAGTATATCCGCAAATCCACACAAACACGGGCTCCATCGGGCGTATGTGCGTCAATGCGGGGTGTCCTTTGCATCTGATTAAGCCGCTCGGATTTGTAATCGACGATAAGCATCTGCGCCGAGCTGGGCTTGATTATTGGGCAAATTTGGATCTTAAAATTTGGGAAAATTGGGACGAGTTTATGGCGGCGAACGAGAAATTTAAGCAGCGCTTCTTTTTTGCGACGACGAAGACGAACAAGCTCTACTACGAGGCGAAATTCAAGCCGGGCGATTTTTTGATTTTCGGCTCTGAAGGGCATGGGCTGCCGCTTGAGATCATGCGCACAAACCGCGAAAACTGCATCACGATCCCGATGAGTGGGGCGGGGCGCAGTTTAAATTTAGCCACTAGCGTGGGCATCGTAACCTACGAAGCGATCCGCCAAAACATCGATAAATTCGACTTTAGGAGCGCAGTTTGCGAGTTTTAGCGCTACTTTTTGCGATGTTTTTCTGCGGCGCGAGTGCGGCGGAGCTGAAGATCGCATCGTTTAACGTGCAAAATTTATTCGACGGCGTAAACGACGGCACGGAGTACGCGGACTTTGAGATCGGGCGCGGAGGCTGGAGCGAGCAAAAATACGAGCGCAAGCTGCAAGCGGTAGCGGACGAGATAAGCGCGCTTAATGCCGATATTTTGGGGCTGCAAGAGATCGAAAATGAAGCGGTGCTAAAAGCGCTTGCGCAGAAGGCGGGCTATAAATTCTACGCTTTTTCGCGCGCGCAGACTGCACCTGCGGGCGTGGCGGTGATGTCGCGCATACCGATAAAATTTCAAAAAACTTACCGCCCGACAGAGCTTAAAACACGAGATATTTTGCGCGCTGATTTTGTGCTTGGCGGCACTGATTTTAGCTTTTATGTCGTACATATGCTCTCTGCACGCAATCCGCTAAGCGAGCGCAGGCGAAATTTCGCCTTTTTACGCGAGGTTTTGCAAGGGCACCAACGCGCTATCGTAGCGGGAGATTTTAATACGAATTTCGGGCGAAATTCCTTGCTAAACGAGCTTATCGAGCGCGACGGATTTAGCGATTTGTGGGCGCTACATCCCTGCTCGCAGTTAAAGCATTTTGGCTCTTGTGAATCTCATGAAAGTGGCGCGGTGCTCGATCATATCTTGCTTAGCGACGATTTTTTTAGTAGCGAGCCGGGATATAAAAAGGACAGCTTCGCGGTTGCTAAATTCTCTACCGCTTCCGATCATTTCCCGATTAGCTTCATTCTGACCGACGAAGGCGCTTTAAAATCTATGCCGAAAAAGCAAGAATTTTTAGCTAAAAATACCGCTAGTTCCGCAAAGGCCGTCACGATAGAGGAGCTTTACGGGCGCATTATAAGCGAGCCTATGCTGATAAAAGGCGTAGTCGTGAGCTTTACAAACCGCCATGGCTTTGCGATCTCCCAAGATGGGAGCGGAGTTTTTGTCTATGGCGGCAGCGGGCTGCAGCTAGGCGACAAACTTGATCTGCTAGTAAAAAAGACGAAATTTTACAAACAAAGCTTTGAGATCGACGATTTTGAGATCGTAGCTAGAAGCGGCAACGTAGGCTCTATTGCACCATACGTTTTACCTAGCGCATCGGTGCGGCAGCTGCGCGCAGGAGATGTGATAAGCGCGATTAAAGGCGACGTTGAAGACGGCATAATTGATCTAAAAAGCGCGGGCGAGTTTAGAATTTTTCGCAAAAGCGCTCCTGTACAAAACGGCAAAAATTTAGAATTTAAAAATGCCTATTTTACGATTTATAAAGGGCAAAAGGAATTTATAGTAGAATGATACACGCCGTTATAACCGCACTTTTCGTGCTTTTTATGATATTTATGATCGTAGGATTTAACCGCGAAATGATGGAGAAAAACGAAAAACGAAATCAACGAAAAAAGGATAAAGATGGAACTACTCATTGAGATTGGGGTCGAGGAGCTGCCTGCGATCCCGTTTTTAAAAGAGCGTGCGAATATCGCGCCAAAATGGCGCGCGGTGCTTGAGGCTAACCGCATAAATAGCGACTTTCGCTTCGAATTTAGCCCGCGTAGATTTGTGCTATTTCACGAGGATTTTCCGCAACGCGGCGATGATGCGCAGATCGTAAGCACGGGCGCGCCAAAATCCGTCGCGCTCAAAGACGGTGCGTGGAGCCCTGCAGCGCTAAGTTTTGCTAAAAAATGCGGCATAAGTGAAAACGAGCTGGAATTTCGGCAGATAGGCGGCAAAGAGGTGCTCTACCACGCTGCGGTGCAAAAAGGGCGTGATAGTCGTGAAATCCTAGGCGAAATGATAGAGGAGTTTTTACGATCGCTAAATTTTGGACGCGCGATGCGCTGGGGTAGCGGCAAGTTTGAGTTTATCCGTCCGATAAGAAGCATAGCCTGCGTTTTGGGCGGTCAAAACGTAGATTTTGAAATTTATGGCGTGCGAAGCGCGGCTGCATTTTTTCCGCACCGAAAATTTGGCTATGAAAAGATAAAATTTAAAGACGCTGCGGATTATTTCGCACTGCTGGAGCGTAACGGCGTAATTTTAAGCGAGCAAAAAAGAAAAGATAAAATTCTAAGCGAGTTTGCAAAGCTCGAGAAAAAGCATGGCTTTAAGATCGAGGTCGATCCTGCGTTGCTAGATGAAGTAACGGCTATCACTGAGTATCCGACGGCGCTGCTAGGCAGCTTTGAACGAGATTTTTTAAGCGTGCCAAAAGAGGTCATTATCACTTCGATGAAGGAGAATCAGCGCTATTTTCCAGTTTTCGAGGGTAAAAACTTAAGCAATCACTTCGTTGTCGTTAGCAATGCGATCACCGATGATGACGAGCTAGTGATACGCGGCAATGAAAAAGTTTTACGCGCGCGCCTAAGCGATGCTATGTTTTTTTGGAAAAGCGATTTGCAAGCGGAATTTAGCCCTGAAAAACTTAAGCAAATCTCCTATATGCAAGCTCTTGGCTCAGTTTATGATAAGCAAGTGCGCGAGCTAGCGGTAGCAAAGGCACTGAGCGCGGATTATGCTACGCAGATTGAGGCGGAGATCGGCAAAAAGGATTTTGCGCGGGATGTGGAAAATGCCGTAATGTTTAGTAAAGCAGATCTTAGCAGTACGATGGTGGGTGAATTTAGCGAGCTTCAAGGCATTATGGGTAGTTACTATGCCGCACATGCTGGACTGGCAGATCATGTATGCCGCGCGATACGCGAGCAATATCTGCCTAGCGGCGAGGATAGCGAGCTGCCAAGCGGTGTATTTAGTAGCATAATTGCTGTAGCGATGAAATTTGAAACGCTCCTGGGGCTTTTTAGCATCAATAAAGTTCCAAGCGGCAATAAAGATCCGTATGCGCTTCGCCGCGCAGCTACGGGGCTAATTAAAATTTTACTAAATCAAGGATTAAGTTTTGATGCGAATACGCTGGCGCAGAAGCTAGCGCCAAATTATAAGAAATTTGACATTTCTAAGCTGCTGGATTTTATAAAATATAGGTTATACGGAATTTTTGACGAGATAAATCCGTCTGTGATCAAGGCGTGCATCGCAAGCGGCGAAAACGATCTATTACGACTAAGCAAGGCTATAAAAGCTCTGGGCGAGATCGCAGCAGCAGCGGATTTCGGGGAAAATTTTGCGACCTTTAAGCGCCTAGCCAATATCATCAAGGACGAAAAAATTGGCGTGGTGGATGAAAGCCTATTCGAACACGATGCTGAGCGCGCGCTAAATGTGGCGTTCAGGGCGATTAAGCTCAACGAAAACGACGTGAGTGGGTATCTGCGCTCGCTATTTGGGCTTAAAGACGTGATTGATAATTTTTTCGATAATGTGATGATAAACGTCCAGGATGCCGCGATACGCGCAAATCGTATCGCAAATATCGGGCAAATTTATCGCGCGTTTTTGCAGTTTGCCGATATCAAAGAGATAGGATTTTAATTCCGCTTAGAGCTCATTCGCCCAAGGTTGCACGAATCTTGGGCAGAATTTTACCGCGCAAAGGAGCGCAAATGCTAATCATCAACGCAAAATTACCAACTAAAAATCTAAAAATCACAAAATCTCTCTCGCAGCTGATTCAGGGCTTTCTTTATCGCTATCTGCCGGCTTCAGAGCACGTAGGATATAGACACGAATCAAGCGGTAAAATTTTTAAACGCACGGTGTTTGATTTTATCTTGCGAGGAGAGGACTTGCGCGTGCGATTTGCTTCATGCGAACCGGAGTTTGAACGTAAAATCGCACTAGCAATACTAAAAGACGGGCTAAGCTTGGGTGAAATTCTATTTACGCAAACTACCGTCGAAGCAAAAAATCATAAAATTTGCGAGAACGAAGCTATTATGCAAGGCTACGTGGCGTGCGCAGTAAGCGGGCTTTTGGGGCATAAAGTCTATTTGCAGCCGCAAGATAGCAGGCATTTAGAGATGATGAAGACGAATATTTTACAGCGATTTGAAACGATTATGGGGCGAAAATATGATGGCGAAATGGAGTTAAATTTATTGTGGCAAAAGCCGGGTGAATCTGTGAAATTCTATTACGGAAACAACCGCGAGCCGGTATATGCGTGGCAAGCAAGATGGAAAATTGTAGCTAGGGCTGAACTAATAAATTTGATCCTTGGCACGGGCGCTGGAAGTGGGTGCATGAACTACGGAGTAGGGGTTTTGGAGGTTGTAAAGCAAGACTATATTAAAGTATAGATTTCAAATTCTAAAAGAATATTTGCTTGCTTTATAGCAATTCTATAATAAAATTTTTAAAAAATCAAACTTTATATTAAATTATAGTAACTATTGACATATTGATTTTAATTTAGATATAATTGCGCTAAATTTTAGAAAGGATAAATTTTGGGCGATATAGTTAAAATTTTTTCTAGTATCGGCGAGATTTATGATAAACAAAAAACTAAAATTAACAACAAGAGCTATGAATATGATGCTATTAAAATTTATCTTTGCGATATTAAAAGCAAAGAAATATCAGTAAATAACAATATTTCAAGAGATGATTTAATAGTTTGTAGATTTGGCATAGGCGCGAATTCTGGCAATTTGTTCCCTAATGTCCAATTCATTAGCAAAGCCGTAAAAAACGATACGCCTAAATTTATAAAAGGGATTTTAAAAGCTATAAAAAATATGCTTTCTTGCTTCAATCCTGTCGATATCAAAAATGATAAAATATTAACGGATTTATCTGGCTTAAACGAGAGCTTTTTTGATGATATTTTAAGTGAAATTGTAGCTCTACAAGAAGAGCCTAAGAAAAAGGGCATGAAAGTAGCTACTTTTTTTGCATTATCTTGGGAGGGTAGACCGATTTCAGCGTATTTTAAAAGTATTTTTACGAGTCATTTAAGCGATAGCGATAATGGTAAAACTGCCAAAATTTATGGTTATGATATGCTTACAAATAGTATGGGTATCGGTGGAGATGCGAATTTGGCGTTTTGTTCCGTAAATGAGTTACCGACTGCTTTACAAGACATTAAAGTTAGATTACTACCTCTAAATAGTGCTAATGCAAATGTGGTTAAAAACGGTTTTATGGCAATTGATAAGGAATTATCTTTTAATTTTTACGGGGATAAAATGGCGGTCTTACCAACGTTAATGGTAAATGATGCAAATTTATTAGAAAAAATAGTGGAAATTTTAAAAGATCCGAGCGAAAAGAAAAAAGATATGCAAAGCATACAAAATATCGAAGAAAGTATTAATTACGAGTTGGAATCCGTAGCTAAAGCGCAAGCAAATATGCCCGTGCTAAATACAATTTTATTTTATAAAAAAAGCAATGCTGCGGTTAATGTATTATTGCAAATAGATGATGTATTGCCGTCTTATATTTCTAAAATTTCCGATTTAATGGGTAGATATAACATTAGGGCGATTAGGCGAAAAGATAGTAAAGATCAACAAGACGATACTATTTACATGCAAAATTTATTTCTTAAAAACATCGACATTATGAATTTTTTATTATCGCAAAACAGGATGAATTTAGATGATATGATGGAAAAATATGCTGCTTTGATTTATAAAGGCAATATTAACTCTAGTTATGCGTCAAAAATAGAGTGGGGATTTTATTTTAATTGCGTTAAGACATATCAAAATAGAAGTATAAAAAGTATCGAAAAATATCAAAATTTCTTTAATGAAATAGGTGCTTTAAATGAAAAAATATCATTTGCAAGGGAGGTTAATTTGCAAGGCTTAAGCGATAAAAAAGAGCTAATAAGCTCGATTTTGAAAAATAGTGAATTTCTAAAAGATAATGAAGTATTGCAGAGTGCATATTTGCTAGGAATGATGTCTGCAGGGTTGATAAATCGCCAATTTGCTATTAGCAAAAATAGTTCATTTGAAAAATGGCTGAATAATGCCGGAGTAATTACAAAAGAGCTTTTAGAACGGATTTGGACCAAGTGCGATGAAACCAATAAAAAACTCTCCAATGTATCGCGAGGAAAAAGAAGCGCTAATATAGAAATCATGCGCGATATTTTGATTGGAATTTTACCAAGTGCGTTTTTATCTCAAAAGCGGATTAAGAGCGCTTATGTAACTCTGGCTTTTGCTATGGGCGGAAGTGATTTTACGAAATATATTAAAGATAACACTCAAGGAGACGAGTAATGAAAAAGAAGGAAATTCTATTTCTTTGGGACGGCGAAAATTTTAATCCAAACGGCGATATGCTAAGAGATAACGCTCCTAGGATAGACGATGAGACGGGTATAGCAGAAGTTACTGATGTACGTATAAAGCGAACAATTAGAGATGAAATTATGAAAAAAGACGAAAGTGCGATTTTCATTAAAGAGTATAAAAGAGATGAAAATATCTTAGATTGCAAAAGCGCAATACGTGAAGTAATTAATGTAAAGCAAGAAAAAATCGAGATAGAAAAAGAAATTTTATCTAAATTTATCGATATTCGCGCATTTGGTGGAGTTTTGCCGATATCGGATAAAGACGAGATGAAAAAAGAAGGCATAAAAACAGCCGGAATTCAATTTGTTGGACCCATTCAGTTTAGAATGAGCAGATCGCTTCATAGAGTTGCGGTAGAGCATATAAAAGGCACCGGCGCATTTGCAAGCGGTAGCGATAAGGCAAATAAAACGTTTAGAGAAGAAGATTTTTTAAATTATGCAATGTTTGCAACTTACGGAATAGTGGATAATCATAGTGCAAAGATTACAAATTTAAGTGAAGATGATGTAAAAGTGATTTTAGGCGCGCTCTGGAGCGGGACTAAAAATTTAATTACTCGCACGAAAATGGGTCAAATGCCTAGATTTATGCTAGTAATTACATATAAAAATGATACTTTCGCTGGAGATTTAAATAACTGTGTGGCTATAAATAGTAGCAAAGAAGATGTGGAGATAAGAAGTATAAATGATTTTACGATTGATTTTTCTAGATTGAAAGCTAAACTTACCAGATACGCGCAAGAGATCGAAAAAATAGAGTATATGAGCGATTTTGACTTCGAGCAAAATAACAGATCACAATTTGATAGTAATTGGATAAAAATAGGATTTTAAATGGATATAATAGCTTTTGAGCTATCGGGAGATTATGCGCATTTTTCTCATCCGGCTACTATCTACTCGTCTCTTACATACCCGGTGCCGCCAAAGACTGCCGTAATGGGGTTTTTGGGGGCGATTATAGGTGAAATGAATTATTTTAAATTTAACGATATAGGTTATAGCGTTATTTTAAGTTCGCAATTTCGCAAAAAAACTATGATTTTTAACGGTATAAAATTTGCTCTATCGTCAAGTATGCATATCGAACAAGGCTACCAAGATTCTAGTGAGAAAAAGCAGTTTTATAAAGAGCTAATAAAAGATCCTAGATATGTCATATTCGTTGATTTAAGTGCTTTAAACGCTTCTTATAAAGAAAATATAATTAACAGCTTAAAAGCTCATAGATGCTCCTTTACACCATATTTAGGTATAAATTTTTGTATAGCGGATTTTAAATATATCGAGATAAAAAATTGTGAATTGGTGCATGAAAAGGAAAGTTTTATAGATACGTTCGTTTTAATGGACGATTTTATATTTGATGCACAAAGCTTTGATATCAGACTTACTGCGGCCAGAATGGCTTGCGGATGCGAAGAGGATCGAATTTTTAAGGATTTTAAAGATTTCGTTATCAAGCTAAGCGGCAATAGTCAAATCAAAGCAAAGAATAGAGGAAATATTTATCAAATAAATGACTACAAGGTCTACTTTGCAAAGTGAGCTGCTATCGCATCCTAATAAACCGCTAATAAAGCATATAACAAATATGCTTGCTGAAACGGATAGTAGGCTTTTACAATGCATTAAAATTTATCACGATATAGCTAAGCTAAAAACTAATTTTCAAATTTATATCAAAAATCCTACCGAAAAAATTGCAGATAAAAATCATGCTTTATTATCTGCTTACATATTTTTACTAAATTCAGAATTTAATGAGCTAGATACGGCTTTTGGGTTTTTATCCATCGTATCACACCACGGAAATGTAGAAAATTTTTGTGAGCTTGCAACGCAAAATAAAAATTTCGGCAAATATTTTGAGAGCTCGAAAGAGCTAGGCTTTTGGGATGAAGTCGTAGATAAAGCTTTAGGTTTAGAAATTTACAAAGATATTAAAAGGGATAAAAATGAGCTTTTAATTAAAGCTAAACATTTAAGAGAATATTTCAAATTTGCGAAAAAGAAGTTTGATTACGATGACTTTTTAAATTTCAAAGACATATTTTCGTCGCTTATTTATAGTGATAAATATGAAGCTATTTTTAATCAAAGAATTCCTGTTTCTAAACCGGCGAATTCTAATACGATCGAAAAATATATCAAAGCTCTGGAAAATCGTAAGTCAAATGCGAAAAGAAGTGAGTTTAGAAAATTCGTTTTAAATAATTTCGATGTAGATCATAATCTTTTTACTTTAACCGCGCCTACAGGCTACGGCAAGACTTTGACTGCGCTAAATTTTGCCGCTAAATTTAATAAAGAACGTATTATTTACGTGCTGCCGTTTACGGCTATCATAGATCAAGTTTATGATGAGATAAAAGAGATTTTCAAAGACGATAAAAATATATTAATTCATAAAATTCATCACAAAACTACGATAGATGAAAGCACCCCACAAGATCGCTATTCTAAAGTTAAATTTTTGATGGATTCCTTTAGCGGAGATATTAACGTAACTACGCTATATCAATTTATATTTGCACTCTTTGGAAACAAAAATAAAGATAGCGTAAAATTTAACCGATTAAAAAATAGTGCAATAATAATCGATGAGGCGCAGGCGGTACCGTATAAGTTTAGGGCAGATTTTATGAAACTTTGCGAGATGATGGCGGAGAAATTTGGCTGCATTTTTATCTTTATGTCCGCCACGATGCCTATTGTTGATACGACTAAATTTAAAGAAATTTCAAATTTAGATTATTTCAAAGATCAAAATAGATACGTTTTAAAGTGCTTTGATGGCAATGAGAGTGCTTTAAAAGATAAGATTAAACAATCGGCAAAAGGCAAAAATACACTAGTCGTCGTAAATACCATTAAAAAAGCGCAAGAGCTATTTTTGGAATTTTACGACGAATTTAAAGTTTTTTGCCTAAACGGATATATGTGCGACGATCACAAACGAAAAAATATCGAAAATATAAAAGACGCGATTGCTAAAAATAAAAGTGGGCACGGTGATCCGATCTTGCTAATTTCTACGCAGTCTATCGAAGCTGGCGTGGATTTGGATTTTGATGTCGGATTTAGAGAGATAGCACCCATTAGCTCGATTGTCCAAACTGCCGGTCGTATAAATAGAAATTTCACAGCTCTGGGAGAATTATACGTATTTAACGATATTTGCGACTATTCCGATCTCATTTACGGTGATTTAAAACGTATTAGCGATACTATTTTGGTAAAAATTCTAAAGCAAAGAGATATCATCGAAAGCGAAATTTTAGATATTTCCACTAGGTATTTCAGCGCCATAAAGCAAAGCCTAGAGAGCTTATTTTTGGCGGAACAGATGCGAGAGCTCGGATTTTACGATATAAACGAAAAGATTAGCGAGGCGATGGATGATAGGCTTAACATTTTAGTAATAATTGAGCCAAAAGAAGATTATATTAAAGAATTTCAAAATGAAATTTTTGAAATCAATAGGCTTGATATGGATAAATTTAATAAGAAAGATATATTTACGAATACTATTAAGAAAATTAATAGATTTGGTGTAAATATCACAGAATTTGATGCAAAGCGTTTAAATATAAAGCGTGTTGATGGGCTAAAAGATGTCTATTATTTACCATTCGGCGATACTTCGTACAATAATAATTTCGGGATTAAAAAGGATGCCGCATTAAATCTCAAGAATGAGTTTTTCGACTAATGTTTTGCAAAGACCAAATTACCGGCACGCTTGTGAATTATTACATCACCTGCAAGCGTGAGGCGTGGCTTTATGCACACAATATTCACGCCAATCAGGAGGATGAAAACATGCTGATGGGCAAGGCACTAGCGGATATCAAAGAGAACGGTTTGCAGGAATTTGCATTTTCAAATTTGAAATTTGATAAGCTTTCCAAGCAGCGCGGGCATTATCTCATCACCGAATATAAAAAGAGCCTAAAAAATCCAGAAGCAGGCAAGATGCAGCTACTTTTTTATATCTATCTTTTAAAAACAGGCTTAAATTTAAAAGAGGTGAAAGGCAAATTAATTAGCGGCAAAACCGTCATAGCCATTGAGGATAATGCCGAAAATTTCACTAAAATCGAAACAATTCTAAACAGCATCGCCGCCCTTGTAAACGAGCCAAAGCCGCCTAAATTTAGCCCGCAAAAGATTTGCGAGAGTTGCGCTTATCGTGATTATTGCATTTAGGAGATAGAATGTACGCTATTTTATTTTACGATATTTCAAGCAGCGACGAAAAGGAGAAAAATAACGCTGCGCGCGTCCGAAAGGCGGTCGAGAAATTTCTGCCTCGCGTGCAATTCAGCGTTTTCGAAGGCGAAATCAGAGCGAGCGATCTTAAAAAATTAATGGCGATTTTGCAAAAAGAATGCGCCAGCAAGCTTGATTCGGTAGTAATTTATACTTTTAATTCGCTCAAATATTCACAGCGCCTAGTCATCGGACGCGATAAAAACGAAGCGATTTTCAGCTAAAATTTAAGGATAAAGTATGCAAAAATCGGATCGCACGCATTTTATTTTGAGCCCCGGCCGATTGCGCCGCAAAGATAATAATCTATATTTCGATAAATTTAACGACGAGGGCGGAATTTTAACTAGTAAAATTTTGCCGATTAACGCAATTGATGAAATTTATATTTTGGCGCGAGTGGAGCTTGATACTTATGCTATGGCGTTTTTGGCTGATAATAACATTTTGCTGCATATTTTTAGCGCCTATCAGAGCTTCCGCGGCAGTTTTTTCCCGAACACTTCAAATTCTGTAAACAAAAGCGGCTTTGTACTTTTGGCGCAGTTGCGGGCTTTCGATGATCTTTCTAAGCGCCTTTTTATCGCTCGCGAGATTACTCGCGTTCGCATCTTAAATGCAGCCATTAATTGCAAGGCTTATGGCGTCTCGCTCGATACTGCGCCGCATCTGGATGCTCTAGCGCGCGCCTGCGACATAGCAGCGGTAATGGCGGTGGAAGGCGGCTTTGCCAAGCAGTATTTCGCGGCCTGGAACGAAATCATCGAGGATCAGCGCAGTTTTAAATTTACGACGCGCTCCAAACGCCCGCCGGCAGATAAAATTAATGCCCTCATTAGCTATGTAAATACGCGTATTTATAACGTCTGCCTCAGCGAAATTTACAAAACCGAGCTTGATCCGCGCATCGGCTTTTTACACGAGCCAAACTGCCGTGCGCTAAGTCTGCATCTAGATCTTGCAGAGATTTTTAAGCCTATTTTAGGCGATAGATTAATTTTTGGAATGTTAAATAAACGCGAGATTGCGGCAAAAGATTTTGAAACGGATGCGGGGCGTATTCGATTCGGTCGAGAAGCGGTGCAAAAAATCGAGCTAAAAATGATTGAGAAACTATCATCTTGCGCGAACGTAGCGGGACAGAGCTTAACCTGGCGTCAAATTATCCGTCGCGAGGCAAATCAGATTAAAAAATACGTCTGTGAAGGTGTGCCTTACGATGGGTTGGTATGGCGGTAGGTTGGGGGGTTTAAGCTCATTCGTGCTTTTGAAATTTTGACTAGAATCGCTTGTGCCTATAGATTACGCCCTCTTAAGATGTATGTGCTTTTGAAATAAATTTGATCTGAAGCACGGAACGGCGAACGAATTGGCTTTAAAAACGCATATGCTTTTAAAATTTCAGCTTTTTATTCACACTTCGATTTTTGAATATCTTATATTGAGATTTTAACATTTGCACTCACGATACATATAGATAGCGATAAAGTTGCTTTTAAGATTTTGAAATGCCGAAATCTTGGGCATTGAGCAATCGGCGCTTTTTTAAATTTAGTCCATTTTAAGGCATAAAAATATATACTCCTAACACTTTCTACCTAGAAAAATGGCAAAATTCGTGCTGTAGAATTCCATCCCGTTGGGAATTGAAACGACACTCAAAACACCCTTACGCCGCGCACGAGTAGTAGAATTCCATCCCGTTGGGAATTGAAACACTATCACATCCAAGCGGCGTTTTATACCGATATCGTAGAATTCCATCCCGTTGGGAATTGAAACGCAAGGAAGTGCTCGGTCCCAATGAAAGAGAAACGGTAGAATTCCATCCCGTTGGGAATTGAAACTGTAGTCCTCGACCAGTCGCGGGGTCTGGCGATACAGTAGAATTCCATCCCGTTGGGAATTGAAACATGCGCAGGCTCGCACTGCGGCGAAGTATCTTGATAGAATTCCATCCCGTTGGGAATTGAAACAGAATAATACCCATTTATTTGGCTCTCTGAAAATAGTAGAATTCCATCCCGTTGGGAATTGAAACGCGAGTTGCACCTCTGGATATTCGCGCTCCTTAAGTAGAATTCCATCCCGTTGGGAATTGAAACGTGGATGAACCCGATTGGGCATAAAAAGAATCCTTTTGTAGAATTCCATCCCGTTGGGAATTGAAACTTGTAGAGGATGAGAACTTACAAAATTCTATCACAGTAGAATTCCATCCCGTTGGGAATTGAAACTGTGCTTCGTAAAGCTCGCTATAATCGCAGCTTGTGTAGAATTCCATCCCGTTGGGAATTGAAATTTCCTTAAGCATTGCAGGGGTGCAATGTATTTGTAAAGTAGAATTCCATCCCGTTGGGAATTGAAACTTCGGGCTTCGTCTTCGGTCAGCCGTAAACTCCTGAGTAGAATTCCATCCCGTTGGGAATTGAAACTTTGATACGCTTCAACTCCTCTTGCCCATTTATCTGTAGAATTCCATCCCGTTGGGAATTGAAACTATGGACGACAGCCGCAGAGAAAAGCAAGCGACGAGGTAGAATTATTCTATTCCACTAGGAATTGAAACGTGATATACTTCATCGCGTAGCCCGTGGCGTTGTGCATAATTCCATCCCATTAGATAGAATTCCTAATGAGCAATTCCTAGCAAGCCTCCCTAGCAACTATTAGCGGGTAATCTTCATTGGCAAGATTCAACCCTTTTTCTTATCCTTTTTACTCTTGCGAGAGGGGCTTTCCAGCTTGCGCCAAGCCTCGCTTTTTTGGCTATCCTCCATTAGGACTATCTCTCTGGCGCCGTTTCGCACGAGGTTTGGATCCACCGCAAGCTCCTTTGCGTCGATCTTTTCGGGATAGTCTATGCGCGAGAGGATGCAGCGGAAGGCGTTTAGTCGCGCGATCTTTTTGTCATTGCTATCAAGGATCGTCCACGGCGCAAACTCGGTATTTGAAGCGAGCAGCATCGAGTATTTTGCGAGCGTGTATTGATTCCACAGCTCCTGCGATCTTGCATCCACCGGCGAGAGTTTATACTGCTTCAGCGGGTCGGTGCGGCGCGATTCGAAGCGCCTTTTTTGCTCCTCTTTGGAGACCGAAAAGTAAAATTTAAACAAAATTATCCCCGCACTTACCAAAAGCTCCTCAAATTTAGGCACTTGGCGCAGGAAATCTTTATGTTCGGCGTGGGTGCAAAAGCCCATCACCGGCTCGACCATCGCGCGGTTGTACCAGCTACGGTCGAATATCGCGATCTCGCCGCCGCTGGGTAGGTGCGCGACGTAGCGCTGGAAGTACCACTGCGTCTTTTCTACGTTGCTCGGCTTTTCGAGCGCTACGATGCGGCATCCGCGCGGATTTAGATGCTCGGTTAAACGCTTGATCGTGCCACCTTTGCCCGCCGCGTCGCGCCCCTCCATCAAAATCAAAATTTTTAAGCCTTTTTCTTTTACGAATTTTTGCAGCTTCAAAAGCTCGATCTGATATCTTTGCAGCAGGGTTTCGTAGTCTTTGAACGAGATTTTTTCGTACTTTGAGCTTTTAAATTCTATCTCTTTCAGTGCTATTTCGCCTGTTTCGGTTTTGATCTCTTTGCTCATATCGCCTCCTAAAAATTTTAAGGAATTTTACAAAAAAGTTCTTTAGATTACACTATAAATTCATACTTATTACGTTAGAATGTAGGAAAAAATTTCAAAGGATAGAATTTGATCAGATCACTGATTTTGGCAGCGTTTTTTCTTTTAGGCTTGGGCGCCGAGCCCCTGAAACCCTCCGATGCGTTCAAGCTTAACGTGGCGGCGCAAAGCGATGGCATAACGTTAAGCTTTGATATCGCGGACGGGGTCTATCTCTATCAAAACGAGATAAAAATTTTCATCGGCAGTGCGGAGGTGACGAATTTAATAAATCTGCCCGCCGCGACCGAATACAAGGATTATAAAATTTACGAGGGCAAATTTAGCATCGCCGTGCCTTTAGGCCTCGTACTTGCAAATGCCGCAGACAGCGATGATTTCGTACTTAACGGCGATTTTTTGGGCTGCACGAAGTCGGGCTTTTGCTACCAGCCGCAGCAGTTCGGCTTTAGCTTCAAGCGCGTGGTGGAGGGCTATGAGATCAGTAAAATTTCAAACTCCGAGCTGAAAAGATACCGAAGCGGCGCAAATTCCGCGCAGATTTCTGCCGCATACAGCGCACAAGGCGGGGCTGTAAATTTTAAAAGCAATGCCGTTGCTTCGGGCACAGAGGCAAATTCCTTGGCAAACTCGCACGCAGCGGGAAATTCCGCGGCAAGCTCGGCGGAAAGCGCTGCGGTAAATTCCGACGAAACCTCCGCGCAAAAAACTTCTCGCGGCGCAAATCCCATCTCCGAACAGGATAAAATTTTAAACGTTCTTGGCAGCAAAAGCTTCATCGCGGCGATCGCGCTGTTTTTTGGTTACGGCGTGCTGCTTTCGCTAAGCCCTTGCGTCTATCCGCTTATCCCGATCCTCTCGTCGATCATCGTGGCGAAAACTTCCTCGAAGCCGAGCGCGAAAAAAAGCCTAGCCGTAAGCCTCGCGTATATTTTCGGGATGGCGAGCTCGTATGCGATTTTAGGGGCATTCGTGGCGGTTTTTGGGCAAAATTTACAAGGCCTGCTACAAACTCCGCTCGCGCTGATCCTAACCTCGCTCATATTCGCCGCGCTCGCGTTTTCTATGTTTGGATTTTATGAGATCCGCTTGCCTGCGCACTTTCAAAGCTTCTTAAATAGCAAAAGCGAAAATGCTGGCGGCCTGATCGGAGTTTTTTCGATGGGGCTTATCTCGGCGCTCGTCGTATCGCCGTGCATCTCCGCTCCGCTTGCGGGCGCGCTCGTTTATATTGCGGGCAGCGGCAACGTCTTGCTGGGCGCGGCGGCTCTTTTTGCGCTGGGGCTCGGAAGCGGCGCGCTACTGCTTGTGGTGGGGCTCGGCGGCGCACTGCCTAGACCCGGAGCTTGGATGGAGGCGGTGCCTAAAATTTTCGGCTTTTTGTTGCTTTTTACGGCAGTGTGGATTTCGCGCACGCTCATCGGCGAAAATTTAAGCCTGCTGATTTATGCGGTTTTGGGCGCGATCTTCGCAGGATTTTTGGGGCTATTTGACGGCGGCGCGGGCGGGATAAAGCGCGCTTTGGCTCTTGTGATCGCGCTATATTCGGCGCTGCTACTCGCGGGCTTTGCCAGCGGCGCGAAAGATTTTTCCAGACCGCTTGGTAATCTAATCCCGCAAAGCACGAGATATTCCAGCGGCGGCTTGGGCGGCGAGAGCTTGCAAGCGGGCGAAATTTCTAGCACTCAAAATTTTGGCGGCGTGCATTTTTCGTTTGTGCGCGATCTTGCACAGCTACAGGGCGAAATAGAAAATTCCAAAAAGCCCATGATAGTGGATTTTTGGGCTAGCTGGTGTAAAAATTGCGAGCAGAGCGAGCGAGCGTTTGCAGATCCCGCTCTTGCTGGCGCTCTTGATAAATTTAGCCTCTTAAAGATCGATCTTAGCGAAGATAGCGAGCAAAACAGAGCGATAAAAGCGCATTTCAACGTATTCGGCCCGCCTACGATTCTATTTTTTAAAGAGGGCGCCGAGATTGCGAACCTGCGCCAGATCGGCAGCGTAAATTCCGAACAATTAGCTGAAATTTTAACCCAAATTTAGTGAAATTTCGCTAGATTTTCAGCTAAATTTCACTTCGAAGGAATTTGGCGATGATAAGTAAAAACAGAACGACGCGAGAAACGGACATCTCGCTGGATTTTGAGCTTTACGGGCGCGGCGCGGCGCAGATACAAACGGGCATCGGTTTTTTCGATCATATGCTTAGTGCATTTGCCAAGCACGCGTGGATTGATCTGAACCTGCGCTGCGAGGGCGATTTACAGGTCGATTTTCACCACAGCGTCGAGGACTGCGGCATCGTGCTCGGAAGCGCGATCAAAGAGGCGATCTATCCCGCGCAAAACATCGAGCGCTTCGGCGATAGCGTCGTCGTGATGGATGAAGCCGCCGTAAGCGCCGCGCTTGATTTTTCCAACCGCGCGTTTTTGGTATTTGATTGTCCGAGCCTAAAGCGCGGCAAGATCGGCGAATTCGATGCCGAGCTCGTGGAGGAATTTTTCCGCGCTCTGGCTTTCAACGCAAATTTAACGCTGCATCTATGCCAGATCCGCGGCGAAAATCTACATCACGTCGCAGAGGCCGCGTTTAAGGCGTTTGCCGTCGCATTCCGTCGCGCGATAAGTATCAACGAGCGCGCCGGCGTGCCTAGCACCAAGGGCGTTTTATAGCGATAAATGCGCGCTAAATTTAACAAAATTGGCAATTCGCGGTTTTGTAATTTTATCGGCGTTTGAAATTTTACTCTCGCCGCTGCTTGAAATTTGCAAAATTTCGCCATTGCTCGAGCAAAGCACGCCGCTTTATTAAGACCGCTGGCGGTGCATTTGCGTCCGCCGCGAAAACCGCGAACTATGCTATATGAAATTTCGCACTGCCGAAGCGCTAAACCGCCGCTTTGCATATTAAAATTTAAAGGTAAAAAATGAATAATTTCGGATCGCTTATGGAGATTTTAAATGTGCTGTTTTTGATCTGCTTTGTTTGGCTTATCGTGTGTTTGATTAAATTTATCAGATCAAAAGACGATCCGGAGCGCCATAAAAGAGATAAAAAATTTCTAATTATTTCGGTGGTTGTGTTTGCATGCGCTTTTGCTCCACTCATATATTCTCAGTGGCTATTCGATCCTTTTTCTATACTTACCTTGGTTTTTACCGGGCTACCGGTAGTTTCGCTCATTTGGCTAATTGTAAGTTTAGTAAAATTTATTAGATCTGCTAAAAGCACGGCTGAGCGCCGTAGAAGAATTAGAAATTTGCTGATTCTCTCTGCTTTTTCGTTCATAACTTTTTTAGCTGTCCTAATGGGCTTTTTATGGCTGCTTAATAGCGCGCTTGCGCATATGTGAGGCGCAAAATGAGCGATGAAATTTTTCAAAAAACGATCGCCGTAATATTTACGGCGTGGGCGATCAGCGTTTGCGCACTAGTCGCAGCGGCACTGTATCTGCATAGCAAATGCTCGATCATCTCCTATATCGCGAACGGCAACTAAGATGAAGCGCAGATCTATCGTCATTTTGCTGCTGCTTAGCTTGGCGGCTTTCGATTTTGCGTTTTACAGCCTCGTCGTGAAGCGATACGTAAATCAAAGCAGCGCCGAGATGCAGGCTAAATCGATCGAGCTGCATAAATTTCTGCCGTTTGAGCAGGACTCGCAGATCGTGCGTGTTAGTTCTAGCTTAAAACTTAGCGGCGATCTGCCGATAATCGACGGCGCAGCCGCGCTATATCCGGTATTTTCGGCATTCGTAGCGGCGAACTATCCGAAGGACAGCGTGGAATTTGACGGGCAAAATTTTACCAATGCTAGCAGGCTTAAATTTAGCAATACCCGAGGCGCCTACAAGGCCATAAGCGACGGCGAGGTGGATCTCATTTTCGTCGCCGCACCTTCGAAGCAGCAGCTCGATTATGCGCGCGAAAAAGGAGCGAACTTGCGCTTTGTGCCGATCGGGCTGGAGGCGTTCGTCTTTATCGTAAATGCGAATAACAAAGTATCTAATTTAACCGTGGATCAGGTGCGAGGAATTTATTCGGGGCAATATAGCGACTGGTCGCAGCTGGGCGGCGAGCGCATGCGAATAGATGCCGTGCAGCGAAACGCGGGTAGCGGCAGCCAGAGCGCGTTTTTAAAATTTATGGGCGAGACGCAGCCTAAGCGCAAGATCACGGGCTTTTTCGGTAGCGCGATCGGCTTTTCGTTTCGCTATTACGTCGAGGGGATCGTGCAAAACGGCGGCGTGAAGATGCTTAGCCTAAACGGCGCGTATCCGAATAAAGAAAATATCGCTAGCCGCAAATATCCGCTCGTAGCCGAAATTTACGCGGTTTACGATGAAAACAACAAAAACGAAAATATCCGCATCTTGATAGATTGGATCCTTTCGCCGCAGGGGCAAAGTATCATCGAAAATAGCGGCTACGTGCCGATTAAGGGCTAAGATCGCGGCTTAAATTTATACGCCGTTTGCTAAAAATTCAGCCAAATTTCGTTAAAATCACAAAATTTCAAAAAACGGAAAACGAAGTGATAAAGATCATATTTTTAGACGTAGACGGCTGCCTTAGCGACGGCGGGCTGTATCATTCAAACGGCGGCGAAGAGATGAAGAAATTTAACGTAAAAGACGGGTTCGGCATCCAGGAGTGGCAGCGGCTGGGGCTAAAGGTCGCGATCATCACCGGCAAAAGCTCGCAAATCGTCGCAAACCGCGCGCGCGAGCTGAAGATCGATACGCTCTTTCAAGGCGAAAAAGACAAGCTCTCAAGGGCGGAGCAAATTTTAAAAAATTTAAACCTAAGCTTCGATGAGGCCGCTGCGATCGGCGATGATATAAACGACGCGAAGCTTTTAAATGCGGTCGCGATCAGCTTTAAGCCCGCCGATGCGCTAAGCTCGCTAAAAGCGAACGTCACGCTAAGCAAAAACGGCGGCTGCGGCGCGGTGCGCGAGATGATCGAAATGCTCGTCGATAAAAACGGCATGCGCGAAGAGTGGAATAGCAAATGGCTGTAGTTTCGCAAGCGTGCGCGAGGGGCAAAATTCTGCGTAGATCAAAAGGAGCCTAGCGATGGTGATAAAAATTTTCTACGTCGCGATTGCGATCTTTTGCGTCGCGATGGTGTTTCTAAGCGTGCAGACGCCGTATTTTAGCGATATGTTTAGGCAGGATCTAAGCATTGCGAATATGGAGATGAAAAAGATCGTCGATTATCAAATCGGCGAGCGCGTGGATGCTAAATTTACCGCGGACAGCGGCACTCGCTATAAGGATCGCGACGAGTTTGTAAATTTTAAAGCCGAGGAGATTAGCGCGGATCTAAATCACACTTTGGTTTCAAAGACCGCGACGCGCGCAGGCGAGCTGATAAAATTTAACGGCGACGCGCACTATGTAAATAGCAGAGGCTTTGATTACACTGCGCAAGAGATCATCTACGATACGAGCAGCAAGATCGTCCGCTCCGACGTGCCGTACGTGTTGCGCCAAGGCGGCGACCGCATCACGGGCGCAAGCATCAGCTACTATACTAAAACCAAACAAACAAACTCAAAAGGAATCCACGCATGGTATTTAATAAAAGATCAAAACTCTACAAACTAATACTCGCAGCCGCGCTAATTGCGGGCTTTGGCGCGACTACTCTTAGCGCCGCGCAGGAGCAGGTCGAGGTCACGGCGGATAATTTTTTCGCCGACGAGATCAAGCAGATCAGCGTGCTGACAGGCAACGTTCGCATCAAAAAGGGCGCTTATGATACGCTAAATTCTGATAAAGTGACGATCTACTTCGACGCCAAGCGCCAGCCTACCAAATACGTCGCGACGGGAAATGCAAATTTTAAAATTTTACTCAATCAAAAGCATTACGACGGCAAGGGCGGCGTGCTGACCTACGATCCGACCATCGAGGCTTACACGCTCGAAAACAACGCCTATCTGCACGAGGCCGAGACTAAAAAGGAGGTTTACGGCGATAAGATCATCGTAAATCGCCAAAAAGGCACCTACGAAGTAAAAAGCGGCGGCGGCGAGAAAAAGCCCGTGCGTCTGATCTTTCAGGTAGAAGATCAAAACAAATGATCTATCCTAGCAGCGCGCAGTTTATCACTTCCGCCGCAAATATCGCGGGTGCGCCCGAGTTTGCGATGAGCGAAGTGGCGTTTTTGGGGCGTTCCAACGTCGGCAAAAGCAGCCTGATAAACGCGCTTACCGGGCGCAAAAATCTAGCCAAATCAAGCTCGACGCCGGGCAAAACGCAGCTGATAAATTTCTTTGAAGTTAAATTTAAACAAAAGCTTGCCGCAGACTCGGACGGCTCGCAAAATGAAACGCCGCTTGATCTAGCAAGCAAAGAGGCTTTAAGCTCGGCTGCAAATTGCGCGCAAGATCACGCGGAGGCTGCGGCGTCTGAGCGAAATTTAAAGCAAGTTTGCGTTTTAAATTTAAAAAGCGCTTCGGCGGATTTTAGATCGGATCGCGAGACAGATCCTGCGGCGGGTTTCGCGCCGAATTCCGCGCAAAGCTCCGAATTAAATTTTACAGGCAGATCCGCGCTAAGCTTAGCGGGCAACCCCGCCTTTTCGGATCTTGCGAGCTTGGGGGAAAATATCTCTTTGATCTTCGTGGATCTGCCGGGGTTTGGGTACGCTAAGGTCTCTAAAAAACTGCATTATATCTGGCAAAAAAATCTCGACGAGTTCATCAAAGAGCGCCTAAATATCAAGCTTTTCGTCCATCTCATCGACGCGAGGCAGTTTGATCTTACGATAGATAAAAATTTGCAAAACTATCTCGCTAGTTTTCTGCGCGGCGATCAAAAGGTCGTGAGGCTCTATACCAAAGCCGACAAGCTCAATCAAAGCGAGCGCGCAAAGCTTTTGAGGCACGATCCGCAGGCGGTTTTAGTCTCTACGCTAAAGGGCGGCGGGCTGCAAAAAGCGCGCGAGATCATCGTACGCGGGGCGTTTGGATTATGAAATTTCTAAATTTAAATACGTTAAATTTTGCGGCGCAGAATTTCAAAATAATTAAATTCAGCGGATATAAAATGCGCCGCCAAGATCGCGCAAAGATTAGGGAAAATTTTAGATGATACGGCTAAAAAAGGCGCGCCTTTGCGACATTTCGCGTATGCAGGAGCTCGTAAAAGAGGAGGTTCAAAACGGCGTGATCTTGCCGCTTGAAAGCGATGAGATAGCTGCCAATATCCGCTCATACGTGCTGGCGTTCGGCTGCGATTCTAAGGCGGATACGAGCTTTGATTCTAAAGAAAATTCCGATTTAAATTTAGCCGAGAATTCTGATTTAAATTTAGCATGCAATGCCGATTTAAATTTAATCCAAAGCTCCGCCGAAAATTTTGCCGAAATTACTTCTGAAAATTCCGCCGAAAATGCCGCGGGTATTTTTGCGCCGCAACGAGCTACGCCGCAAAATAGCGCGCCACGAAATAGCGCGCTGCAAGCTGTATCTCAAATGGGTCGCGCGCAAGCGGGCAAAGAGCAAATTTTACGGAGCGAATATTCGCAAAGCGCGGGCATTTCTCAAACCGAACGTTCGCAGCCCCACGAATCGCAGTGTCTAAAAGAAGCCGAAATTTTAGCGGGCTTTGCTTCGCTTAAAATTTTTAACGCCGATCTTGCCGAGGTGCGCTCGCTCATCGTCGCTCCGCAGTTTCGCAGGCGGGGCATTGCCAGAGCTATCGTAAACGAGCTGCTCGGTGAAGCGAGATTTTACGGGCTAAAAAGCGTATTTACGCTCACCTATCAAAAGGAATTTTTCGAGCGGCTGGGGTTTACCGAAATCCCAAAGGACGAGCTGCCCGCGCAAAAAATTTGGGCCGATTGTATTAAATGCAAAAAGTTTCCGGTATGCAACGAAATCGCACTTATCTATACCTTATAGCGGACACGCTTTTTAGCGCGGGAGTTCTTTTCTACCTGCTTCTAAGTGCAGTGTATAGAGGCTTGCCGCCGCTGATCGGATTTTTTTTCACGGCGATGGTGGTGCAAAAATACGAAAACGACGTGAAATTTAAAAAGTTCGGCTTTACCTGGTTTTTCTCTATTTTTTATCTGTTTTGCGCCGAGCAGATCCACGGATTTAACCTATTTAGCGTGGCTATCGCGTATTGTATATTTTATTTCGTGGTCTATGAAAACTCATTTAAATATATTAAATTTAGAAATTTTTTGATCTGCTTTTACGTGATGATCAGCTATGTTTTGGTCTTTGTCACGAGCAACGCGATTTCTGCGATCAAAAAGAGCGAGTATCTGCCCCTAAGCGGCGAGTATTTAAATTACATCGTGATTGAAATTTTGCTTGCTTTGCTCTTTTTTAAGGGGCGGCTGGTATGAGGCTAAAGTTTGTATTCGTATTTGTGATACTATTTTTTAGCATGCTTTTGGTGAGAATCTATTATCTTTCGATCAAATCAAACGAATTCTACGAGCAGGTCGCTAAAAACAACGTCATCTCTACCGAATACATCCCGCCGGTGCGCGGTCAAATTTTAGACGCCAAAGGCCGCCCGCTCGCGATAAATAATCTCGGCTTTTCGCTATCGATCGCGCCGCACCTAAAAGACGCCGCGCTGCAAAGCGAGCTAAATAACATCTCGCGCTACTTCAAAGATCTCAACGTCACTGCGATGAGCAAGAGCTACAAGGACGCAAATTCCGCTTACAACCAAGACTTTATCGAAGTCGTACCGTTTTTGGACTACAACGTCACGATACAGCATTTTGCAAGCCTAAGCCTGCACGAAAATATTAAAATTTCGCCCGCTTCGCAGCGCTTTTATCCTTACGGCGCGCTTGCTTCTCATATCATCGGCTACGTAGGCCGCGCCAATAAAAAAGATATCCAAAACAACCCTCTAAGCGCGCTTACCGGATACAACGGCAGAAGCGGCGTCGAGGGGTATTATAACGAGCTTTTGCAGGGCAGCAAGGGCGAGCGCAAGACGAAGGTTACGGCGCTAAATCAGGTCGTAGAGGAGATCTCGATGCAGGAGCCCAGCAGCAGCGAAATCTCCCTTACCATCGATCTTGAGCTGCAAAAATACCTCGAGGAAATTTTTAAAGACAAGGACGGCGTAGCGATCGTGATGGATCTGCGCGACGGCGCTATCATCGCGGCGGGCAGCTTCCCAGAGTACGATCTTAACACCTTCGTGGGCGGAATTTCGCAGACGCAGTGGGACGAGCTGATAAAAGACCCGCGCCATCCGTTTACGAATAAGCTCGTAAATGGCCTCTATCCGCCCGGTTCGGTCATTAAGATGGCTGTAGGGATGAGCTTTTTAAACAGCGGCAAGATCAACGAGAACTGGAGCGTGTTTTGCAGCGGCACGATAGAGCTAGGGGGGCGAAAATTCCGCTGCTGGAAGAGCTGGGGTCACGGCCGCGTGAGCCTAGTAGAGGCGATCAAGGGCAGCTGCGACGTGTATTTTTACGAAGGCTCGCTGCTGGTGGGGATCGACTATATGTCCGCGTATCTGCAGCGTCTGGGTTTCGGTAGCAAAACGGGCGTCGATCTACCCAATGAGTTTGTAGGCACGATGCCTAATAAGGCCTGGAAAATGCAGAAATTTAAGCGCGCGTGGTATCAGGGTGAGACGGTCAATGCCTCGATCGGCCAGGGCGACGTGCTCGTCACCCCTATGCAGGTGGCGAAAAACACCGCGCAGATCGCCTCGGGCAAGGCTATCACGCCGCATTTTTTAAAAAGCATCGACGGCAAGCCGGTGGAATTTGCCCCTACCGAGCTTTTCACGCCGAAAGAAAAGGCGCAGCTGCCCCTCGTACGACGCGGGATGTATGAGGTCGGCAACAACCCCGACGGAGGCACCGCCTACAAGCTTATCCATACCGCAGTAGTGCCTCTAGCGGTCAAGACGGGAACCGCGCAGGTCGTAGGCATCTCGCAGACCACCAAAAAGCGAATGAAAGAGGCCGATATGGACTACTTCCACCGCTCGCACGCCTGGATGACGAGCTTCGGGCCGTATGACAAGCCGCAATACGCCGTAACCGTGCTCGTAGAACACGGAGGCGGCGGCGGAAGCGCGGCAGGTCCCGTCATCATGCAAATCTACGAAAAGCTCGCTCAGATGGGCTACATCGACGCAAATGCAACGACTAGCAAAGACAGCGCAAAGAAGACGAAGTAAGATGGAATTTTAAAATTATAAAATTTTAGAATTCTACTCGTCCTTCGCGGACTTGAAATTTTAAAATTTAGAGCGGCAAAATACCATAAAATTGGGTAGGGCAAAGCGATTTTAAATTTTAAATGCACCATAAGAATAAGGCGGTAGAATACGCCAAAATATCTTTTTATAAAAATGGGGAAATTCTATGCGAGATTACGACAAAGAGCCGATAGTGATAAAGAACGACTATTTGCTAAAAAGTAGATTAACAGTAGCAATTTTTTTCCTGATATTCGCATTAGTGTTCGCCATTAGATCTATTTTTCCTATTGAAAGTTTCTTTAGCAGTATTTTGAGAAAAGGAGAGCTAGCGCTTTGCATATTTATATTTTTCAAAACGATTTTTGGAGATTTTGCAATGCTAAAAGGTATGCTGGTAAATGACTTACAAATTAGAATTTTTGAAAAAATAATAGAATGCGATTATGTGGATTTCGCGGGGAATTTTAAGGTTCTAAAAATCCAGCTTACGGAGCATACAAAGATAACGTATTCATACTTTCCATGTTTTGGAGAAACTGCAAAACTTGATAGTAAAACTTTGATGGATAAATTTACGTATATAACAAATCTTGCAATGGCTATCATCATAAACTTTATATTTATAATTATCTTTCAATGCTTAAATTTCTTAGGGATAAAAAAATACTATATTTTTGATGATAACGGTACTATGATATCAGTAAAACAGAATAAATCACTTGTTGATAGATTCGGTAAAGTTCCTTTCAATAAGCGAACCTTGATGATATCTTTAACTAACTACAATTCAAAATTTTTTGATAAGGATAAAAAATAATTCTAATTTTAACGGTATCAAATTAGGTGAATAAGTAGAATTAAAATTTTAGCTTACGATCGCAACGGGCAAGATAGACGACAGCAGCCAAAGCTTAAATTTTGATGATAAATTACGACAAAGTGTTTTTAAAAGTACCGAAATGAAACGCGATATAAAAGTCAAATTGATCTTAAAAGCTATAAATTAGGGGCTAGGGTGATAAAAGAGTTCATTAAAAAATGTTTTGAGCTAAAAGGGGTGAGAATTTTATTCTGGATCGCCTTACTCTTTTTTACAATAGATTGTTTGGGCGTTATATTTGCCAGCATAGACGCGGTTTTTTTGGCGGAGTATAGCGGTTACGATATCGCGAATCCGTTTTCTATCGTTATGAAAGCTTTTGAACTAACGTGGCACGAAGAGGCGAGCGATAGTGAAAGCGATATTTTCGGCGCTATGGTATTGTATCTATTTTGCGCGACGGTAATTTTGCCTCTAATCATCTGCTGCTTCGTATTTTCTAAAATAAAGGCTTTTATTCTACTGGATAAAATATCCGGCGCATCTGCATTTTTTATAAGTCTATTTTATACTTATTCGCTAGCTGTGATAATCCTAGCAAAAGCCGATTTGACTTGGTTGGGACATCTGTTTGATCGCTCAAATTTTAATTTTAATATAATGATGATAAGCGCTTTATCATCACTAATAATTGCGTCCGTGGCGGTTTTTATTCTAAAAAGAGGTGATAAAATTTAATGCGGATAAGCTTATGAGATCGTTTTTGTTTGGATAAATTTTGCGTAAATTAATACGTAAAATTTTATGAATAGAGCTTGAGAAATGGAAATTTAAAAGGGGCAAATTTTGAAACGATCTTAAATTCGCTCCCGCCTCAGATTTAAAATTTTAAGTTTCGAAGTCCGAAATTTCGATCATTGACTTCGAATTTTAAAATTCTAATCCTATCGACCTTTCAAAATTTTATGATCTAAAATCCTTGCGCTTTTGAATCCTGCAGCTCAAAGTCACTGTTTCTTAAATTTGAAATTCTAAGCTCTGAGATGCGGAGCCTTGCTCGATAAAATTTTAAAATTTCAAGTCCAGAATTTTATTTGGTAAAAATTTTATCGAGCAGGATTCGGCTCGATAAATTCTATTAAATGCTCCTACAGGAGAGAAAAATATGAAATCTCAAATACAGCATTTCAATTCCCAACGGGATGGAATTCTACCCGATCTTCAATAGACTTGACGCGATAGTTGAGCTGTTTCAATTCCCAACGGGATGGAATTCTACGCGCTTTGTCTAGCCCTCTCCCTTTCCTTTGCATCGGTTTCAATTCCCAAGGGGATAGATTACCCGCTCAATTTATATTAATTAATAAAGTATTAGATTTACCTCGCCAAATTTACTCCACCAAAGCGCGGAATTTACCCTACAGGATAAATTCCGCCCGATTTTACTTCACTCTCTTTATCTCGATCTCGCCGTCACGCGCGCCGATTTCGATCCGATCGCCCGTTTTGATCTCGTCGCTTAGGATCATATCGGCGATCTTATCCTCCACCAGATCGTAGAGCGCCCTTCGTAGCGGTCTTGCGCCGTATTCGATATCAAAGCCCGCCGAGGCGATGAGCTTTTTGGCATTTTCGCTTAGGCTTGCGTTAATGCCGCGATTTGCTAGCGTTTTTTGCAGGCTTTTAAACATAATGCCCACGATTTTTATAAGATCGTCCTCGCTTAGGGCGTTGAAGATCACGATATCGTCCAGGCGGTTGATAAATTCGGGCTTGAAATAATTCTTCAGCTCGCTCTTTACCGCCTCCTCTCGCTCGGCAAGCGCGATCTCGCGCGGCTTGTCCGCATTTTTGGCGTCAAGCTCCATAATCTTAGCTGAGCCGATATTGCTCGTTAGGATGATGATCGTATTTTTGAAATCGACCGTAACGCCCTTGTTATCGGTCGCGCGCCCGTCGTCTAAAATTCCAAGCAGGATGTTAAAAACGTCCTTGTGCGCCTTTTCGATCTCGTCAAAAAGCAGCACGGAGTAGGGCTTTCTGCGCACCGCTTCGGTAAGCTGCCCGCCCTCATCATAGCCCACATATCCCGGAGGCGCGCCAAGCAAGCGCGAGACGCTGTGTTTTTCCATATACTCGCTCATATCAAAGCGGATCATCGCCCGCTCATCGTCGAATAAAAACCTAGCTAAACTCTTCGCGCTCTCGGTCTTGCCGACGCCGGTAGGGCCTAAAAACAAAAAGCTTCCGATCGGGCGGTTTTCGTTTACGAGCCCCGCTTTATTGCGCTTGACGGCGCGAGCGATAGAGTGCAGCGCCTCATCCTGCCCCACGACGCTTTCTTTTAAGTGCTCCTCGATGTGGAGGAATTTTTCCTTTTCGGAGGAGAGCATTTTGCTTACCGAGATGCCCGTCCACTTGCTTAAAATTTCAGCCACGCTTTCCTCGTCCACGCGGTTTCGCAAAAGCACGCCGTTTTCTTTCATCGCGTCCCACTTCGCCTCAAGCTCCTTAACCTTCGCCTGCGCGGCGGGGATCTTGCCGTATTCGATCTCGGCAGCCTTGCTAAGATCACCGTTGCGTCTTGCTAAGCTCGCTTCGTTTTTGAGGCTGTCGATTGCTTTTTTAGCCTCACTGATGCCGCCGAATACGGACTTTTCATTTTCGAATTTAGCCTGAAGCGCATTTTTCTGCTCGGTTAAATTTTCGATCTCTTTATCGATCTGCGCGAGCCTCTCGTCGTTTTTGCCGTCATCCTCCATCTTAAGGGCTTCCTTTTCGACCTGAAGCGTGAGGATGTCACGCTTAGCCTTGGCAAGCTCGTTTGGCTCGCTTTCGATCTGCATTTTAAGCTCCGCCGCCGCTTCGTCAATGAGATCGATCGCCTTATCGGGCAAGAACCTATCGCTGATGTAGCGGTCGCTTAGCCTTGCAGCCGCTACAAGCGCGCTATCGGTGATGGTGACGTTGTGATGCACCTCTAGCCGCTCCTTTATGCCGCGCAGGATCGCCGTAGCCTCGCTCACGCTAGGCTCCGCGACCGTTACGGGCTGGAAACGGCGCTGAAGCGCGGCGTCTTTTTCAAAATACTTTCGGTACTCTTTCAGCGTCGTAGCGCCGATAGCGTGCAGCTCGCCGCGCGCAAGGGCGGGCTTTAGGATGTTTGCGGCATCCATCGAGCCTTCGCTTGCGCCTGCGCCTACGATGGTGTGAATTTCATCGATGAAAAGCACGACGTTCGCGGCTTTTACGACCTCGTTTATGACGGCTTTGAGCCTATCTTCAAATTCGCCGCGATACTTCGCGCCCGCGATCAGCGCACTCATATCAAGCGCGATGACACGTTTGTTTTGCAGGCTAAGCGGAACCTCTTTTTTGGCGATTAGCTGCGCAAGACCCTCGACGACTGCGGTTTTTCCCACGCCCGGCTCGCCGAGCAGGATAGGGTTATTTTTCGTCTTGCGGATTAAAATTTGCATCATTCGCGAGATCACCTCGTCGCGGCCGATGACCGGATCGAGCTCGCCCGCGATTGCCTTGGCGGTGAGATCGACGCCGAATTTACTAAGCGCCTCAAGCGTCTCGTCGGCGGTTTGCGAATCGATACTTTTGCCGCCGCGAAGCGCCTCCAGCTCCTTTTTGATCTCGCTAAGATCTGCAAATTTAGATAGAATTTTCTTTAGCGGATCGGCGTTTAAATTTGCGATCAGCCAGGTATCTACGGCGATAAATTTATCGCCCGAGCTCGTCATCAGCCCTTTTGCGAGCTCTAGCGAGTTCATCAGCTCGCGCGAGATTCGAACGTTTTCCTTCGTGACGTTTGAGCTGGTCGACAAATTTGAAATTTCACTTTTGATCTCAAGCTCGACTGCGGTCTTTTCGATACTAAATTTATTAAAAATTTGATTTAACACCGAGCCGCTGTCGGCTACCAAAGCCCAGAGCATGTGCAATACGCCCACTTCGCTATTTTTGGAATGGATCGCCAAAGAAACGCTGCTTTCGAGCAGAGAGCGCATTTTATCGGTTAAAATTTCAATAGTTTCGTTCATAAATTTTCTCCTAAAGTTGAAGTTGATTGCATTATATAACTTTAGTGTCTTTATGTCAAGGTTTTTTAGTGAGATTTTAAAATTTTCGCCTTAAATTTATCTGTAAACGCGCAAATTTCGTATGAAATTTACCTTATTTTTAGCCAATTTTCTATAAAATTCACTCCATTTTACTTTCAAGGATAAACTTTGCGACAAAAACACCTCTTCTTCGGCTTGGGATTCATATTTTCTCTATTTTTAGGCGTTAGTTTTTTTACCGGAAATTTACAAGCCAGAGAGGTCAATGCGACTAAAAAACCAGACAGCGAAAAAACGCGTCTGGAGGCACTAGCTAAGCTTACCAAAACGCTTGCGATCGTCGAAAACAATTATGTCGATGAGATGACCTTCTCGGAGCTCGTGGATAAGACGATCTCGGGGCTCATGAATAACCTCGACGCGCACTCAAGCTATATGGACGAAAAGGCGTTTAACGACACGAAAGTCCAGACCGAGGGCGAGTTCGGCGGGCTTGGAATTCAGGTGGGTATGAAAGACGGCGCTCTGACCGTCATCTCGCCTATCGAGGGGACTCCTGCCGATAAGAAAGGCATTCAGGCTAACGACGTGATCTTGCGTATCGACGGCAACGCGACTTTCGGCATCACGATCGACGATGCGGTCTCAAAAATGCGCGGCAAGCCGAAAACTAAAATCACTCTAACGATCGTGCGCAAGGGTGTTAGTAAGCCTTTCGACGTCGAGATCATACGCGATATAATCAAAGTAGAATCGGTCTATGCCAAGATGATCGAGGATGATAAAATTTTATATCTGCGCGTTACGAATTTCGATCAGCACGTAGTTTCAGACGCGAGCAAATTTATAAAAGAGCACAAAGACGCCAAGGGCATTATTTTAGATCTGCGAAACAACCCGGGCGGGCTTTTGGATCAAGCGATCGGGCTTGTAAATTTATTCGTCAGCAAAGGTCTTATTGTCTCTCAAAAAGGGCGCGCGAAAAACGAAACCGAAGCGCATAACGCCGATCCTAAAAAGAAGATCACCGATCTACCGCTTGTGGTTTTGGTTAATGGCGGCAGCGCGAGCGCGAGCGAGATCGTAAGCGGCTCGCTTCAGGATCTAAAGCGCGCCGTGTTGGTTGGTGAAAAAACTTTTGGCAAGGGAAGCGTGCAGGTGATCCTGCCGATAGAGGATAAAGAAGCTCTGCGACTAACCATAGCGCGTTACTATCTCTCAAGCGGTCGCACCATCCAAGCGGTGGGCGTGACGCCTGATCTCATAGTGGCGCCGGGCAAGGTGCCGAGCCGCGACGAGGATGAATTCTCGCTAAAAGAGGCCGATCTTAAAAAGCACCTGCAAGGCGAGCTAGCCAAGGTTGAGACCAAGAAAAAAGATGCTCAGAAAAAGGATGAGAAAAATTTCATCACAGCAGAGCAGATTAATAACGATATCCAGTTAAAAACCGCAATAGACGCGATAAAAATTCTAAACATCAAGTAAGGAGAGTGTGATGCAAGCTACCAAAAAAGAGCTCATCTACGAAGGCAAGGGCAAAAAGATGTGGTCGGTTAACGAAAGTGACGACCTTTTGATCTCGGAATTTAAAGATTCGCTGACGGCGTTTAACGGCGTCAAAAAGGCCGAAGAGAGTGGCAAAGGCGCGCTGAATTGTAAAATTTCGACGCTGATTTTTGATCTGCTTAAAAAGCACGGTATCGCTACCGCGCTTGTTGAGACGATCAGCCCGACCGAGCAGCTAGTGAAAAAATGTAAAATTTTCCCTCTTGAGATCATTGCTCGTAATATCGCCACCGGCTCGCTTACAAAGCGCCTGGGCATCAAAGAGGGCACGAAGCTTCCGTTTGCTCTGGTGGAGTTTTGCTATAAAGACGATGAGCTGGGCGATCCGATCCTAAACGACGAGCATTGCTTGCTGCTTGGCGCCGTAAAGAGCCAAAGCGAGCTTGACGAGCTCAAAAAGATCGCGCGCAAGATCAATGAAATTTTGATTAAATTTTTCGACGAGCGAAATTTAAAGCTCGTGGATTTCAAAATCGAGCTTGGCAGAGATAAGGACGGAAATATCCTACTTGCAGACGAGATCAGCCCCGATAGCTGCCGCTTTTGGGACAAACAGACCGATAAAAAGCTCGATAAGGACGTATTCAGGCAGGATCTTGGTAGCGTAAAAGTGGCCTACGAAGAGGTCTTGCGTAGAATTTTAGGATAAGCGATGAAGGTGATCGTAAACGTAAGGCTTAAGCAGGGCGTGCTCGATCCGCAGGGCAAGGCGGTTTTGCACGCCCTCGCTTCGCTTGGATTTAGCGGTGTGCGAGATGTGCGCGTAGCCAAACAGATCGTCCTTGAGCTAGATGGCAAGGATAGGGATAAAATTTATGCCGATGTCGCTAGAATGTGCGATGAAATTTTGGCAAACACCGTCATCGAAGACTACGAGATCGTGATATGAAGGTAGCGATCGTAAATTTCCCCGGCACCAACTGCGAGCGCGACACCAAATACGCCTTTGATAAGCTCGGTTGCGAAACGCAGATAATCTGGCATAAAGAAACCTACATAAACGCCGATCTGATCGTGCTTCCCGGCGGCTTTAGCCACGGAGATTATCTGCGGACGGCTGCTATTGCTAAATTTAGCCCAGTGATGAAGGCGGTTCTCGCTCATGCTACGCGCGGCGGCTATATCTTAGGCATCTGTAATGGCTTTCAGATGCTTTTGGAGCTAGGCTTGCTCGCAGGCGCGATGAATAAAAATATAAATTTAAGCTTTATCTCAAAATTTCACAATTTGCGCGTCGTTTCAAACGATAATAAATTTCTGCACTGTTGCGATAAGGGCGAAATTTTAAATATTCCGATCGCACATGGCGAGGGTAACTATTATGCACCTGAGGATACGCTAAAGTCGCTATACGACGAGGATTGCGTGCTGTTAAAATATTGCGACGAAAATGGCGCGGATCTAAATCCGAACGGCTCAGTGGACGCAATCGCAGGAATTTGCGATAAAAACAAAAAGATTTTCGGCCTGATGCCGCATCCTGAGCGCGCTATAGAGCCTATTTTGGGCGGCACGGACGGAGAGAAAATGCTAAAAGGCTTAATTTGCTAAAAAAAATTCTTACTATTTTAGGTGTCTGCACGCTCGCGTTTGCTGCGCCGGAGATTGAGATCGATTCGCTTGATGATCTAAGTAAATACGCGCCGAAAAAAGCTGAGGATAAGCCCGACGAGCCGCAGACGCGCGATAATTCCAAGGTGATGCTGAAGTATAATAAAAAAGAGGTTATGTCGATGGATAATCTAAGCATCGACGATCTTAAGGCTTTGGCGCCTACTAACGAAGTCGATCTGGACGTATCCGACGATAAGGTCTATCAGGACATTAAGCCTAAAGAGCTTACGCTAAAAGCCAGCGGGATGCCTAGAAAGGTGTATTGCAATCAAATTTTTAAGATTGATTTTGCCGTGTATCTAGGGCAGAAAATCACCGTTAAGCCAAAGCTAGAGATCAGCCGCACCAATGGTATGAAGTGGCTTAATGCCGATAATCTTACGTGGATTGAGGGTGACGAGATGTTTGAGACGACGCTGTGGTTTGCAGCAAGCGATAAGAGCGATAAGATAAATGAGCTCGTTTTGACTTTGCAGCGTAACGGAGAATTTTTTGAAAAAAGCTCTATCAAGCCTGATAATCCGGAATTTATGAAGCTTGACACGAAGCCTAATTTTTCGCATATCGTAGCCGACGAGCTGAAACTTAAAAACTACAAAACTACCAAATTCGATGACGCTTCAAATTTACTCACGCTCGATCTTGGTATCCGAAACGGCGCAATCAGCGCTTTTAGCATCGATAATCCAGCCATTATCAAGCAGGGTGTGGACTCCGTACGCGGCACATATGCAAGTCAGAGCGGATATTATTTCGCCGTCGTGGATAAAAATATCACAAATTTAGACTTCAGCTATTTTAATCTTAATACTAAAAAATTTGAAAATTTCGGTCTTGAGCTTAATCCGCGCGCCGAGGATCTTAGCACGCAGATCGGTCTAAATCCGAAAGAGAGCAAGTTTGAAGCCTATAAGCAGATCGCGATATACACGCTAGCTGCCGTGCTTTTGGTGATGTTTCTGCTTAGTAAAAATATCACGCCGCTTATCTTTGCTGTGCTGATTTTGGCAGTAAATTTCTACGCGCAAAGGCCATACGGCACGGGCAGCATCGCGCAAAATTCCCCGGTTAGAATTTTGCCTATGCAAAGCTCCACCGTGTTTTACGTGACTAAAAATCCCGAAAAGGTCGAAATTTTGGGTACGAATAAGGATTTTTACAAAATTATGCTAGGCGGCAACAAGATCGGCTGGGTTAAAAAAGATGAGCTTAGCAAGGATTAGAGCGCTATTTTACGCGATTTGGTTTATTTTTACCGTCGTTTGCGTCGTGATCGCTATGGCGGTGAAAAACTCCTCTCATCGTCGCTTCCGCCGCATTTGGGGGCGCTTCCAGCGCTACGGCATTGGATACGATATCCAGATCATAGGTACCCCCGATCCGCGCGCGCAGCTAGTAATCGCCAACCACCAAAGTATAATGGATATCGTCGTGCTTGAAGAGACCCATCCCGCCGATATCTGCTGGATCGCTAAAAAGGAGATCGCAGACATCCCTATCATCGGCAAAATCATCACTCTTCCGAAGATGATCCAAGTCGATCGCTCAAATCCGCGCGATCTGGTGCGGATCGTGCATGAAGTGCAGCAGCGCGTGAGCGAAGGGCGCGTCATCACGATGTTTCCCGAAGGTACTAGACATCGCGGCACGCAGCTTTTGCAATTCCAAAGCGGTGCCAAAGCGATCGTTAGCAAGCTCGGTCTGCGCGTCCAGCCCGTGGTACTCATCGGCACGCAGCACATCGCAAACTCTCACGATTTCACCGTCCACAGCGGACACGTCAAAATCATCTACCTAGACCTGCTCGACACGAGCGATAAAGATTGGCTACAGCACGCCAGAGATACGATGCAAGCCGTAATCGACGAAAACGAAACCGCCGAAGCATAGGCGGGATTCATAAATTTATCGATAAAATTCAAACGCGACTTTTGTTAGTTCGCGCGATTTCTGTGCGCTAGCGCGTTTATTTGCGCTTTGATTTGCGGCGGTAAAATTTTGTAAAATTTCGTCCGCTCGTGTTATGCAGCGTGGAATTTTAAAATTTTATTCGTGCGCGCGGACGACGAAATTTTAAAATTTACGCGGTGCGGCAAGATGAAATTTGGCGTATATTTAGCCATTCGCGCGAATGGCTAAACGATTTGTCGCAAGGAGAAAAGGCGATAACCCGCAAGCAGCCTAAAATTTTAAATTCTTAAGGAGGAGAGAATGGCGTTTATTACAGAGCGTATTTCAAAAGAGGATGTCGAGAAATACGATTTGCTAAAACCATGCAATGAGATATGCAATAAGTATTATCAGGGTGAGCTTGATTGGGCAAACTTAAATTCAAGAAGTTGGTGCATAGATCGAGAAAGAGGTATTTGGCTTTTTTCAATATGTAGTATCACTATCGGAGATCCTAGAGATATGAACTATAGCGGCGAAGATATATGGATCTTGCACTACAAGGGTAAAGATATAGAAATCGATCTGAGGAATATACATAATGAATATACCGGTAAAAAAGATACGGATAATCCATTTAGAATAATATATGAACTAGAATCCATAAGAAGCGATATCGGGGATATACCAAAGCAAGAGATTGTGGATATTTTAAAAGAAATTTTAAATGAATTTAAGGGGGGAGAGGTTATAACAAGCTCTATACCTAAAGAAAATATTCAAGTAACTTTTATATCAAAAATTTAAAGAAAAGGGGATAAAGTGGTATTTGTAGCAGAATATATTTCGAAAGAGGACTTGGAGAAATATAATGTCGTAAATATCGTGAATAAATATAGAATAAAATATCGTTGCAGAACACCTTTGAGCGATATAGCTATAGAGCACAGCTTGATTGGGTCGTCGATAGGCAGAGAGATATTTGGTTTATGTTCGTTTGCGATCCATGCTTACCAGATCCACGAGATGGATTTACGGGCGAGGAGATTTATATTTTATGTTATAAGGGCAATGTTATCGAGCTTGATATAAGGCGAATTTATGACGAAACCACAAGTAAAATGCTAGTCGATAATCCATTTTTTATCAAATATAAGCTAGAAAATATAAATTCTAGTATTGACGGAATTCCATTGGACGAGCTTTATAAAATTTTAAAGGAAGCTCTAACGGAATATGGTAATCGCGGTATTGACGGTAGAGAAAATTTACCAAAAGAACACGAAGTCGTAACTTTTCTGCACGGTTGAGAATGCTTGCGTGTATTAGAATTTCGGTCGGAATTTTGTTTTAAAAAGGGGCTTAGCGTATATTTAAGCATTTTCGGGCTTGTCGTAAGCACGATTTTGCGGATAATTTTTTAAAAAATTATGGACAGTAAGGCGGCTAAAGTAGTGAAATTCCAAAAGCAACCAAATAGATAAAATTTTGGAATTTTAAAACCCCGTCCGCTTAAATCAGCGTCGGCTTTAATTTGCGCGCCGAAAAGTCGGGCCTCTCGCCGCGAGCTAGAGCGATGAGCTCATCCGTCGCAATTAGATAAAAGTCCGCGAGATCTCTGCCGAAAAGCCTTTGGATTTCATCGCTTCTGCCGTCTAAAAAATCAAGCGCAAGCTTGGAATTCAGGAGCAAGAAGTCGCTTCCGCTATCAAACGCGTCAAATAAAATTTCGCCGCCCAGTCGCAGCGCGCACTCCCGCTCGCGCTCATATATCTGCGCTCCAAGCGGCGCGCCTTCACATTCAAAGTGCACGATCTGCGCGCCCAACCTGATAGCGAGCCCCTCCGCAGCCTCGTCGTACCACACGGCGACGTTAAAGCCTCTAAAATCGTGCTTCGCGCCCGCTGCGTCAAATTCCGCCATGCTCTGCGCGCTTAAAATTTTATTACTGCGCGCAGGCTCAAATTTTAAAATATCGCAAAACGCCCTGTATGCCGCGCGGTCGTCAAACTCCATCCCCACGGCGTCGCACTTCGTAAAATACGCCATCTGCGGC
Organism: uncultured Campylobacter sp.; assembly: GCF_938002845.1. Classification (GTDB taxonomy): domain Bacteria; phylum Campylobacterota; class Campylobacteria; order Campylobacterales; family Campylobacteraceae; genus Campylobacter_B. Next base: position 14,444 of record NZ_CALKZP010000022.1, on the reverse strand, counting down.
TCGATGATCTCCAAAATCCTCATACGCTCGCTCGGGTGCGTCTGCATCAGGCGGTGCGCGAAGATAAAGGCGCTGTTGCCTAAAAACTCCTGCGAGCATGCGGGGATTTTCGTCGAGTAAAAATAGGGCGCGAGGCTTTTGTAAAACTCGAAATCAGAGACGTCCGCGATGCTCTCAAAGGCTTTAAATTTATCCAAAAATGCTCGCGGCTCGCAGCGCAGATCTTTAATCGCCTCTTTTTCGCTAAGAGGCGCAATGATTAGCTCGCTTCCAAAGTGCGCTATAAGCGTATCTAGCGGCTCTTTTACGCTTACGGTGGTACCCCCGATTTTTACAAATTCCACTCCCTGCGCGTTAAAATAGGGATCGTGCGCGCAGATGTCGTCAAGCAGTGCCGCAAGATCGGCAAAGGGTGCGCTTTCATAAACATAGGGCTTGAAGTAGCTTGCGACGTCGCAGCGAGGATCGAAGCGAAAGAGCCTGATTAGCATTTTTCATCCTTTTTTTATGTCGAATGATACTAGAATTTGCCTTAATAATGAGTTTTTTAGGCTCAATTTTATAAAATTGAGCCTTATATTAACGCAAAGGCTGGCTATGAAAAATTTATACACCTTAAATCACGCGCCGATAAATGCGCATTTTAGTAAAAACTCCAGCGATTTCGTCGTGCGCGAAGTGCCGCTTTACGAGCCTAGCAATGAGGGCGAGCACTGCATTTTGCTGCTGCAAAAAAAGGGCATCAGCACGCACGAGGCGTTGCGGATTTTAAGCGAACACACGGGCGCTAAGATGCGCGAGTTCGGCTACGCGGGGCTTAAGGACAAGCAGGGTCTTACGACACAGCACGTTAGTATGCTCGCTAAATTTGAACCCGCGCTGGGCGGATTTTCGCACGAAAGCCTTAAAATTTTAAGCGTGCAAAGGCACAAAAACAAGCTTAAAATCGGCCATCTTAAGGGCAACGACTTTTTCATCCGCCTAAAAAAGGTCCTACCGCCCGACGCCGTCAAGCTAGCAGCCGCGCTAGATACGCTAGGGCGCGAGGGCTTTGCGAACTATTTCGGCTATCAGCGCTTCGGTAAGTTCGGCGACAACGCAGCGCAGGGCGAGGAGGTGCTGCGCGGACAGAGGCGGCTTAAAAACCCCAAAATGCGTGACTTTCTAATCAGCGCCTATCAGAGCGAGCTTTTCAACCGCTGGCTCAGCAAGCGGGTCGAAATTTCAAAATTTGCGGCTGAATTTAACCTTGGCGAGTTTGCTAAAATTTACGAACTAAGCAAAGATGAGGCACGCGAGATCGCGGCTCAGCCGCAGTTTTTTAAGCTGCTAAGGGGCGAGATTTTAGGACATTTTCCGCACGGCGCGTTTTTTAGCTGCGACGATCTGGGCGCTGAGTGCGAGCGGTTTTCGAGGCGAGAAATCACGAGCGCAGGCCTTATCGTGGGGCGAGCAAAGCTGCGAGCTAGCGGGCTTGGCGGCAGATTTGAAGATGAAATTTTCGCGCCTGCCCGCGAGTTTGAGGCGCAGATGAACGGCTCGCGCAGGTTTGCGTGGAGCTTTATGGAGCGCGTACAGCACGCCTACGATGCGCAAAATGCGCATTTTAGCTTCAGTTTTTACCTGCCGAAAGGCTCTTACGCGACGGTCGTTTTGGAAGAAATTTTGCACCGAGATATATTCGAGGGCGCCGCGACGGACGAGGATTGAGCCGAACCGAGCCGCGAAGTAGGGCTCATGCCGCGCCAAACGGTGCCGTAGGGTAGGGTTCACGCCGCACTTGCGCTACGTCACGCCGCATCGCACCGCGCTGCATAATAGGGCTCGCGCCACGCCACGCCCCACGTCAAATCGCGCCGCGCCGCGCAGAATTTTGCGAAATATTAAAACCGACTGCGTGGGTTTAAATTTATGCGGCGATGAAATTTTATGAAATTTCGTAAAATTTTATCGCAGGAAGCGCGACGTTTTGTCTAAGTCATAGAATTTCAAATTTAAAATTTTATTCGGCTCGGTCGCAGATAAAATTTTATTTCGCGACGATCTGTTTCGCCGCACTGAAATTTCGCAGCGGCGCAGATCACGTACCGAAATCCCGCGCTCACGCAAAAATTCCACCCCTTAAATTCCACGAGTCCTGAAATTTAAGCCAAAAAAGCTATAATTGCGCTCGGGTGTGGCGTGCGGTCGCTCCGCAAGGAGAGGAAAGTCCGAGCTGCGATAAGACAAGGTTGCGTCTAACGGACGCCGGGGGCAACCCTAGGGAAAGTACAACAGAAAGCAAACCGCCGCGCAAGCGGTAAGGGTGAAAGGGCGGGGTAAGAGCCCACCGCGCGCGTGGAGACACGGGCGGCAATGCAAACCCAACCTGCAGCAAGAACGGGTGGTTTCGTCTTATATTCGAACCGTTCGCTTGAACCGATTTGCAAAAATCGGTCTAGATAAATGACCGCTGTAACGGAACTCGGCTTATAACCACACCTATTTTTACGCCGAATTTATTTACTTGGAATAAGGAAAAAATTTTGAAAAGCTTAATTTTATGCGGCGCGCTTTGCGCCGTCGTTTTAGGGCTCGGAGGCTGCGCGGGCTCCGATAAATCTATAATCTTGCAAGGCGACGCTCACGATCGCGCCTGTGCAGAGGTTTATGAGCGCTACAAAGAGCTCGAAGCGGAGCTTTTAGCGGTCGAGGATCGATACGCAAACCCAAGCGTTGCGAACGATTATATACAGACTTACGACGAGTACGAGCGCACCATCGCCTACTACAATGAAAATTGCGCGACCGATAAATAAACTTGCGCGGATTGAGCGTGATTTAGTATAAACATGACTGCGGCGCAGCGGTGCAAAGCGCTCAAAATTTTATAAAATCTCTAAAAACTATTGAAAATTTTGCGCGAAGCAAAAAAGCATCTAAAATTTATTACGCACGTTTGGATCTAGCTATGCAAAGTCGCGGTGTGAAGCATAGCGTGGTGCCTATTCATGCCCGCATTTAGTTTGGCGCGTCAAGGTTGCAGTAAATCGTATGACGACACCACATACTCGCGCTGCATTGGTTAAGGGGCATGCAATTTATTAATTGGATCGGCGCGAAGCCTTGAAGTTGCAAAGTCGCACTAAAAATTCCGTCACGTGGAGTTGGCTGTTATGTCCGTTTATGTGTCTGCCAAAGCCTCGCAGCCTCAATATAAATATATATTTCATCGAGTGGATTTGAATTGGCGCCTAGGCGCTTGGATCGATCGTAAAATCAAGCCTTTAAAATTCTATTGCTCGGTTTTGACCTGCTACGCGATTTTCGCGGCATATAAAGGCGGTAAAACGAGATCGTTAGGGTAGCTTTAAGGTGCAGTGCGATTTTTTTGCTTGCGCATGCGGTTTTAAGGCGCTTGGTAATTTCAGTTTACTCGCAGAATTTTAAGATACGCGGTTTTTTGAGACTATAGCAGCGAGATTTTTTGGGTTTTTAGCGCGAAGGTTTTCGGTGGGTTTGCGGTGCTATGGCTTTAATCTTTGTCGAGAAATCTTAGAATTTTATTATTTCGCAAGAGAATTTTGTGTGTTTTGGCGCCGCGTCGAACTTAAAATTTCATCTTGCCGCCGCGTAAGATTGCGCGCCTAATCTTTCTGTTTTTTAAATACGGCGTATGTTTTGAGATTCGCGTCCGTTTTTGAAATTTTACTCCGAATAAACGCCGAATTGCCCGGCGATAATTTTAGAAAGCCGTGCAAGCCTGCAATGCAAAAGCTAAAGCCTTATGATAGGCAAGAGTTTAAGGCCTTTGCCGATAATTTAGCTGCTCAAAATGCTACGACTTTAAAATTTCGCGAGTTAAATTTAAAATTTACGCCACTTGCTGCGGCTGATAAAATTTCGCGAGCTAAATTGCGTTGAAATTTTACGAACGGTGACAAAAAATATTCGGCGTAGAATTTTATTTGGCTTGTTTATACGGAGCAAGGGTTTGAGTTTGCAAGTAGCCGCGGTTTTTGCTTTCGCTCGCACTTACCATCCAAAGCACCACCGCGTATTAGCGCGATGTTGATCTTGGCTACGATTTAATGCGCGAGGTTCCTGTGTCGCCGTAAAATACAAATTTATGAGCTTTCGGGACTGTGGATTAATTTTGCGCGCTTGCAAATAGTTTTTTGAAATTTTGTCAAAATATGAAATTATATCCGCGCAATGCCCATAAATTTCTTAGCGTCAAACGGCTAATCCTGCTCGCAGCGCTGCTGTTTGAAATTCATAGTGGCCTGTAAGCCGCTTTTTAAAGTTTTGCCAAAATACGAAATTTCGCTCATGAATCATGAATTCTGCCTCTGAAATGTAGAATTTTGCCTGCAACCGCAAATTACGTACGCAATAATGTGGCGTCAAATTTTGTTTTGGTATAGCAGCGCCGAATTTCTGGGGGCGGAAAGCGTAGCGATTGATCTTGCCACATCGTGATGAGGGTGTGCGTTTAATACTTGGGCGGATTGAATTAGCTCGTGCGTCCATGAAATTTAGTTAATCAAATTTTATGCGCGTCAGACAGCCTTTGAATTCTGCTCGCTCGCGTAACAAATCCATTAAGCTGAGTTTTAAATTCTATCTATCTACCCCAAATGGGAATTTTATTTGCAAAATAGGCGAGGTGCAAATTTAATTTGAATGCCACTCGTCTGCCTGCAAAATTCCGCCGCGTTACGGCGTGCTAAGGCCGCTCGAAGCGCCGTGTTGTACGCTACGTTTGCCCACCTTACAGCTCGCTAAAACGCTCAAAGCGGGCTTTTAGAGATTTTGCATTTTTATTTAAAAGCTCCGCTTGTGCGGCGAGCTTATCTGCGTATGTTTGAAGCGCCGTCGCATACTTAGCATGCGTCTCAAAGTCCGATTTTAGCGCGTAAATTTCATCTTTTACCGATTTTATATTTTGCGCGAGCGCCTCGTCTTTTACGAAGGTGCGGATCGTGCCTAAAAGCGCCAGCAGCGTCGTGGGCGATGCCGCAAAAATGCCGATTTGCGCGCAGTATTCAAGTACCTGCGGCAGCTTCTCGCAGACATAGACGAAAACCGCCTCACTGGGCACAAATAGCACCGCAAACTCCGTGCTAAGAGGCGGTATTATGTATTTCTCCGCGATATCTGCGGCGTGCTTTTTCATATCGGCAGCTAGCTGTTTATCCGCACTAGCAAGCGCTGCGGCGTCGTTTGAGGCGGAGGCGGCGATGATCTTTTCATAGCTTTGAAGTGGGAATTTTGAGTCGATGCAAAGAATTTTTTCTTTTGCGATATGTAGCGCGCAGTCTGCGACCTTGCCGTTTGGTAGGTGCTTTTGCAGCTCGTAAAACTCGGCGTTTTGCCCGTAAATCATCGATAAAATTCTCTCTAATCGGTACTCGCCGAAGTTGCCACGCAGCTTGACGTTGCCTAAAATCGCGTTTAGCCTTGCAATTTCATCACGCACTTGAAGCGAAGTTTTATTTTGCTCGCTCATTCGCGCTAAATTTTCCGCTATGTCCTTAAAGCCGCGATCCAGCGAGCTTAAATTCTCGCTAAGCGCGCTATTTTGGCGCTGCAAACCCTCGCCTAGGGATCTATTAAGATAATAGAGCTTATCGTTAAAGCCGTCGTTTAGGCTTTGATTTAGCTTAAAAAGCTCGGCACTTGCTCTTGCACTTTGAGCTGTGAGCCTTTCGTTTAAAAGCTCGCTAAGCGTGGAGTTTGCATCGCTTATGCGGCGGTTTTGTAGCACGAGCGCGATCAGCAGGGCAAGCACTAGCGCAGCAAAAAATGCAAACGCCGCGAGCAAAATCCCATCAGCGCCCATTTTCTTGCACGCTTTGCGGATCTAAAATTTCATTTTTGTAGCGCAGATATTCGATGTCGTTGTTAAGCGCGCGATTTTCCTCAAGCAAAACCTCGTGTTTAGTGCGAAGCGCGGCGATGTCGCGGCTGATGTAATAAATTTCGTTGCGGATGTAAATCGCCGGCACCGTCAGCAAGAACGCAAATCCGATCAGCAGATAAACGACTAAAAGCTGATAAAGCGTGAGATTTTTCTCCTTTTTTTTCTCGGCATCGTAGTTGCGTAGTAGCTCGTCTTGTGCGCCAGCAAAACTGCCATAGCTGCGCCCTGCGGCAAGGCTTGCATAATCATGCGCGCCCAGATCTGCGTAATTTTGATTTTGTGTACCTGTAAAGCTTGCATCTGCAAACGCCGCGTAATCCGCCTTGCCGACAAAATTGGTACCTGCAAAATCGCCGTAGCTCGCTCCGCTGGAATTATCGCTGCCGCGAGTGGCTGAAATATTTGCGTCGTCGCGTCCTTTTAATTTGACTTTGTTGCTTTTATTAAATTTTGTTCCGCCGCTTTCGGAATTTAGATAGTTTTGGGTATTTGTAAAGCCTGAACTTTCGAATTCCAAGCCGGTAAAATCGTCGTAACCGCCCGCTGCGCCCGCGTAGTTTCGTTTTACGGAAAGATCCGCGGCAAGCTTATCCTCTAGCTCCTCATCCGTCAGATCCTCCATAGCTCGTCTTTTCGCAAGCTCTATACCCGCTAAATCAGATGTTCCTGCGAAGTCGTGCCCGTCATCGTCGTCGGCAAAATATTCATATTTGTTCATTTTAAATCTCCATAAATTTAAAACCACGATCTTATCTTTACTCGCCGCCAAAGCGCCTGCGTCAAGATGAATTCAGCTCGAAACCCGCAGCTCGCCTGCGCCCAGCAATGAGCCAGGTAAAATTTAAAAGCAAAGCTACGAGCAAAATTTTTCTTTGCAATTTTACCTCGGTAAATGGAATTTTATCTTAACTCGCAAAATTATATCTCGGCCAGCAAAAGCAAAATTTCACTTTAACGGGCTATTTTTGTTAATTTTGCTCGCTCTTTGCACCGGCGGCAGGCTCGTGGAATTTAGGTAAAGATCAATTCCGCCGTAACGAGCAGAATTATGCTGATTTTACCCATTTTATACGCTGCCGGCTTGCAAAATTTATATCAGCAGCAGAGTTATCTGCTGAGTCCCGCTGTCTAGTTTAAAATTTTTACGTTGATAGTTTTTGCATTTGCGGCGAAATTTCATTTACCTCACCCGCTATCTATCTGCAAAATTCTATCTTGGCAAGCGAAATTTTAATGTCTTCGCCTATTTGCACCGCCTACTTGGGAAATTCATTTTGACAGGTAAAAATCGAGCTCACTTTACCGAGATTGACTATTTATAAAATTTTGTCAAATAATCTGAAAAACCGCTTAAAATTTTTACTGCGTCTTCGATGCGCCTTAAAACGCTAAGCGAAAGATATCGCTTGCAAGATAAGCTCTATCATCTAAAATGTCAATGAAACTACTGCTCGCTTACAAAATTTCGTTAAAGCAAAGGACTTAGATTTGGCATTACGCCACTTGCTTTAGGCGCCAAATTTTAACTTTCGCTAGGTTCCGTATTATGCTACTACTTAGTTTTTAAAATATGCAGTAGTTAAATCTCATAAAATTATACGTTAAATTTAGCGTAAAATTCAACGTTAAATTTTTCGCTAAATTTTATAATTTAGCTATTAGGTACTCAAAATAGCACTGAAAAATATTATAAATTCTAAAGCGAATCTTTGAAAGCTGAATTTCAAAATTCCGTAAAATTTTAAAATTTAATGCCTGCAAAATCTGTAAATTTTACAAAATTTCGTCAAAATTTAAAATTCATAGCAATCAAAGGCGGTCATTTCAGTCGAAAAATTCTTAACTTTGCACTTGCGGCTCGAGAATTTTGCGCGAGTTCCTGCGCATCCGCCGTTATAGGGCTTTTGGTTAGGATTTTACCTAACGAATGCCCGCCGCCGCATTCGCAGCGCATAAATTCTCTAGGACAGACGCAATCGCGCTCCCACGCCTTAAATCGCTCCTTTACTATACGATCTTCAAGCGAATGAAACGAGATTATAGCGACAGTTGCATTAGTTAGAATTGAATCGCGCGATTTTTGTTCGATGAGATCAAGTAGGCGTTTTAGCTCGCCAAGCTCGTCGTTTACCTCGATGCGGATCGCCTGAAATGCTAGCGTAGCCGTGCTGATGCTGCGCCCTTTAACGGGCTTTATTCCGATTAAATTTGCCAAAGCTTTGGCGCTTGTTAGCGGTGCGTTAGCTCGTGCAGTAGCTATTTTAGCAGCGATTGCGTTAGCGTTTGTTAGCTCGCCATATTCGTGGAAAATGCGCGCCAGATCCGCTTGTGAGTAGCGGTTTACGACATACGCCGCATCTAGCGCTGCGCTCTCGTCCATTCGCATATCCAGCGCGTCGCTTTTAGTGGAGAAGCCACGACAGTTTTTATCTAGCTGAAGCGACGAAACGCCAATGTCGGCTAAGATCCCACGAACTGCGCGGAGCTTTTGCTCGGGCAGAATTTCTAAAATTTCGCTAAATTTTGCTTTGTGGATTTCTATGCGATCTTTAAATTTACCAAGCCGCTCGCGCGAAAATTCTATCGCTTCGGCATCTCTGTCGCAAGCGATGAGTTTAAGGTGCGGATTAGCGGTCAAAATGCCTTCGCTGTGCCCTCCGTAGCCTAGCGTGCAGTCGATAACATAGCCGTCTTCAAGCTGCGAAAATGCTGCGATCGTCTGCGAAAAAAGTACCGGAATATGTGGAGCTTGCACTTAAATTTATCCTTTTGAAATTTCTAATCCTATATAATAGCGAAATTTTTTACAAAGGCGAGAGATGGACGAGTATTATTATGAAATTTTACGCAAAATTTCGCTTTCGATGTTTAGAGATAGGCTTTTTGGAATCTTTCACGGCTCGATTTCAGCAAAAATTAAAGAAAATCAATTTTTGATCAACAAAAAAGACGCGATTTTCGATAGCCTGGATAGGGATGATTTTATAACGCTGTTTTCAAAAAAAGACTACCGCTGGCAGGATGCTAGCATCGATAGCGATATACATATAAATATCTACAAAAATATAAAAGAGGCAAAATTCGTAACCTACGCGACACCGCCGTATCTTGTCGCATATACGCTGGAGCATGATTTTATTTTGCCACGAGATTACTTTGGGGTAAGCAAATTTAAGCGCGTTGAAATTTACGATCCTAAGAACTACGACGATTGGCACGAGCGCGCGCCGTATGAAATTTGTAACTATATGATAAATGAAAATAGCGATATAATGGTGATCCGAGGCTATGGGGTTTTTGCCCATGCAAGGAGCGCGCAGCAAATGGCGAAAAAAATAGCGATTTTAGAAATGAGTTCGAAGCTACTTTTGCTAAGCTAAGATTAATGTATACCAAATCATTTACTAACGCGTTATAATTCGCCAAAAATGCCTATTTTTCAGCCTTTCATAAGGTTTTATCTGTATAATTACTAACAAAAAATTTCTTTAGTTAGCTATTTAAGGATTTAGATGATAGAATGGATGCAAAAGCATAAGAAGTCGCTTATACCGACGATCTGGATAAGCACGATAGCCTTCGTGGGCGCAGGCTTCGTCGGCTGGGGCGCATATGATATGAACGCTAACCGCGCAGGCTCAATCGCTAGAGTAGGGCAGATTTCAATAACGAATCAAGAATATAAGATAAAATCAACCGAGTTATACAATAGATTAAACGCTATGAGCGATGGGCAATTTACTCAAGAACAAGCCAAAAATATGCATCTAGATCAGATCGCAGTAGATCAGCTAATCGGCGAAGCGTATTTTCTAAATTTTGCTAAAGATTTAGGCATTCAGGCTAGTGATAAAGATGTGGCGGAATTTGTGCTAAACTCGCCGAATTTCCAAGAAAATGGCGCATTTAGTAAGGAACTTTACGATAATGTCGTAAGGAATTCAGGACTTACTAAAAAGGAATTTGAGCGCAATCTACAAAAGGTCCTAACTTTAGAAAAGCTCGGCAAAGCGCTAAAAATAACGCCTAACCCTAAGATCGTAGAAGCATTTGCAGCATCGCAGCTGATGCAGGATAAGGTTTCTGCAGAGATAATCTACGCCGATGCTAACGTCACTTTTAATGACGACGAGCTAAAGAAATTTTGGGAAGGCGAGAAATCACATTTTATGACCGAGAAAAAATATACTCTAGGAACATATTTTGTGGCGCCTAGCAATGCCGATGTGAATGAGACCGAACTAAGTAAATTTTATGAAGAACACAGAGGCGAATATAGAAGCCTGGATGATAAATTATTGGATTTTGCAGAAGCCAAACCTAACGTCTTAAAAGATTACCGAATGGATCAAGCTAAAAAAATCGCAAAAAAAGATTTTCCAGATATTAAAAAAGGCAAAATCGATACTAATGAAACCATAGTTGCTACGGCTAGCAATTTTCCAGTATCTGAGATCGAGGTGGCAAAGCCAGGAGATGTCATCAAGCCTTTCGAATACAAGGGCGGATATTTGATTGCTAAACTAAACGGTGTAGAACAGCCTAGGCAGATGAGCTTCGAAGAAGCTAAGTCTTTGGCTTCTAAAGAATTTGAAACAAAAAAACGTAAAGAGCTACTTGAAAAAAGAGCCCAAGATGCGCTTAAAAATTTCAAAGGCGAAGATTTCGGCACCTTATCTCTAAGTAGTAAAAACAATACCAAGCTAAGCGATGACGAATTTTATAAATTTCTTATTGATATGTTTAATAAGCCTGCCAAAGAAGGGATAGTGATGTTTGATAACAAAGCCGTAGTGTATAAAATTTCACAGCAGAGCCTAGGTAGCAGCGAAGAGATAGATAAAGAAAAAACGATCGTAGCCGATAGGATAACCACGTTATTAAATTCCAATCTGCAAGACGATCTAACCAAAATGCTAGAAAAGCGCTATAAAACCGAAAGATATTTTAAAGGTAAAGACAGTGAGTGAGTATATTTTAGGTCTAGATATAGGCTCAACTAAAATTCGCGCGATAATCGCTAAAAATGATGGCATTTTTACGGTCTTAGGCGTTGGCGGAGCCGATACTTTAGGTATCAAAAAGGGCGTCATAACAAACATAGAGCAGGCCGCGGGCTCAATAAAGCAGGCGGTGAAAGCAGCAGTAAAAGGCGCTGGTAGAAGCTATGATAAAGCCATTATATCGATCTCTGGCTCATATGCCAAAAGCGTCAAATCTCGCGGCGTCATAACTATGGAAAATGAGATCGGACTAGATGAAATAAAGCGTGCCATGCAGGTTGCCGAAGCGCAAGCAAACGTGCCTAGTGATAGCGTAATCTTGCATGTGCTTCCGTATGATTTTAGAGTCGATGAGCAGGAACACATCGAAGACCCCCTCGGTATGAGTGGCACGCGCCTAGAGGTATCCACACATATCGTCATCGCGCCGGAAAGCTCGATTAAGAATTTGAAAAAATCAGTCGAGATGGCAGGCGTAAAGGTCGATAACATCGTCCTTTCAGGCTACGCATCCTCCATATCTACGCTTAGCAAAGACGAAAAGGAGCTAGGTGTCGTACTGATCGATATGGGCGGCGCTACATGCGATATAGTCATCCACCTGGGAAATTCCTTACGTTATAACGATGTTGTGATGTTCGGCTCCAATAACGTTACTAACGATCTATCGCGCGCTCTGCACACGCCGCTTCCATATGCGGAAAATATAAAGATCACCTACAACGATCTAATTAATCAAGGCAATAGCGAAGTTGAATTGCCTGCTTTAGGCGATAGCGAATCGGAAAATCACATAATAAGCCTTGAGATCATCTCTCAAGTAATCCTTGCTCGCGTTAAAGAGACCTTCGATATGATAGCAGATAAGATCGAAAGAAGCGGCTATAAAGACCGCATAGGCGCAGGTATCGTGATCACCGGCGGCATGGCGAAGCTGGATGACGTGCGCGATCTAGCGGCGATAGTTTTTGATAACACTTCCGTTAGGGTTGCAAGAGCAAAAAGCGTAGGCGGTCTACACGAGATTGCTGATGATATTTCAAATTCTTGCGCACTAGGACTTTGCATGTATGGCTTCGGCGAATTTACCCCTTACGAGATGGACTCTAACGGCAAACTCCGCTACAAAGACGAAGTTATAAACAAGGCTCCGAAACGAAACGTGAACGAATATTATGAAAAAGAGGTCAGCAAGGCGATAGAAAAAGAGGGCATCAGAGCGGATAGCGGTGCGGCTAAGAAGGAGGATCTAAATATCCAACTTCCCAAAAAAGACGGACAGAATTTTTTCAATAAAATTTGGTCGTCTATGAAAAATTGGTTTTAAATTTTAAGCTAAGGAGATACTCGTGAAAGGATATAGTATGGAAGAAAGAAAGGGCATCTACGGTGCCAAGATGAAGGTTATCGGCGTCGGCGGCGGCGGATGCAACATGATAAATCATATGATCCGCGAAGGATTTACCAAAACCGACGTTGAGCTTATGGTGGCTAACACCGACGCGCAGGCGTTAGAAAAATCGATCGCAAATACTAGAATTTTACTAGGCGAAAACACCACCAAAGGCCTTGGCTGCGGTATGGATCCAGCGCTTGCTAAGATGGCTGCGGAGGAGAACTATGACGATCTTAAAGACCGCTTGGACTACTCCGACATCGTTTTCGTGGGCTCCGGTCTAGGTGGCGGTACTGGTACGGGCGCTGCGCCTATCGTTGCAAAAGCTGCGAAAGAGAAAAAAGCGCTAACTATCGGCGTCGTTACCACCCCTTTCGGTTTTGAGGGCAAAAAGCGCATGCGATTAGCACAAGAGGGTCTTGAAGAGCTTAAAAAAGAGTGCGATTCCATAATCGTTATCCCAAATCAAAATTTATTGAAGATCATCGATAAAAAAACCGGTCTAAAAGATGCCTTTAAAATCGTAGATAATGTCCTATTCCAAGCCGTAAACGGTATGATCTCCGTGATCTTAGAATCAGGCGATAGCGATATCAACGTCGATTATGCCGACGTCAAAAAGGTAATGACTCACCGCGGTTTGGCGCTTATGGGTATCGGCGTTAGCGAAGGTGATGGCGCGGCAGAAGAAGCGCTAAAAAGCGCGATCCAATCTCCGCTTTTGGATAATACCTCCATCCACGGCGCTATGGGCGTGTTAGTACATTTTAAGATGTCGCCTGATTGCTCCTTGCTTGAGATCGAATCTGCGATGAATATCATCGAAGATACCGTAGATAAGGATGCCGACGTTACCTGGGGCACCACCACCGATCCTAAGATGGAAAATAACCGCGTCGAGGTTACTCTCATCGCCACCGGCTTTGAAAGGAGCATCGAGGAAAAAAAGCAGGTCGCCAGCGATAACGTAGCGGATCGCAGGAAGGCGCTTTTAGAGAGCATGGGTCGAAATTCTATCTTTTCTAGACAAAAGGTAAGTAGCGGCGATTTTAACGGAGACGAGACCTACGACGAGCTCGACGAGCCCGCATTCCTACGCAACCAGATGGACTAAATGCGCAGACGAGATAGGCAGCTAAGCGAAGATGAGGCGTTAAAAATCATCGACGAGAGCGAATACGCTACGCTTAGCTGCATAGATGAGAGCGGCGAAATTTTTAGCGTGCCTATCTCGCCGGTGCGCGATGCAGACGTTATTTATATCCACGGCGCACCTGCCGGCACAAAGGCGAAACTCTTTCAAAACGGACGTGCGGTAACGGCGGTTTTTGTTAGCTACAACCGCGTTCCTACCCCAAGCGACGAAGAATACCGATCTATCGCAAATGACGCTGCCGCTTTAGGCTCTAGAGTTTATACGACGGAGTACCGCAGCGCGATCGCCGTTTGCGAAGCAAACGAAGTGTTAGATGACGAGCGTAAAATTTACGCTCTGCGGATACTTTGCAAAAAATACACCCCAAACTATATGTCGCGCGTGGAGTTCGCCTCTAAAGCATCCCTAAAACGCACGAAAGTATATGAGCTTAAAATAAAATCCGTAACCGCAAAGGCTAAAATTTTATAGAATTAAATTTAAGAAATCTAAATTTAAATTGCTTGATTTCTTAAAATTTCAAGTTTTAATGCTAGATAAATTTTAATTTTAAATTTCGTATCGCCAAATTACAAAGCTTCTTGTGGGTACTAGCATCGGTACCACCGCGGCGATCCGCTACGGCTTTCAGCGCTTCCGCCCCGATATAATGGCATACACCGTCGTGATCCTGATCGTACTTGTGCAGATAATCCAAAGCATAGGAAATTTATTCTATAAAATTACTAAAAAGTAAGGGCATATGGGCGGCGGAATTTTATGATGAAATTTTATATGCTTTACTTTTGCTGTGGAATTCTGCTCTCACTGTAGTATTTCATCTTTGCTTGAGATTCTGCGTTTGCTTGTGAGATTCTACTACTTGCTAGCGAGATTCGGCATTTACTCGCAAGGCTCCGCTTTCGCTCATGAGATTGCACCCTCGCCGTGAAATTTTGCTTATAAATTCTAAGACAAGCAGTTTTAAAATTTTATAATTTTAAG
>NZ_CALKZP010000021.1 GCF_938002845.1 uncultured Campylobacter sp. | reverse complement strand
TCTAACATGGTGGCTAGGTTATTTAAAGGGGTTGGGGTTTAAATTTTAAGGGGAGGGATGGGAAGGCTAAAGGTATTATTCCTACTATGGATAGCGCCTTTAAGTCTATGTGCCTATGTGTTTTAGAAATTTCCGGATAAGCGGAAAAATAGTAAAGTAGGGGGCTATAGCGCAACCTATCCGCAGTTTGTCATTCTATAGCTTACCGTAATTAGCGTGTAAACTATCTTTATTCTCTTCAAAAAAGCGCTGGCTTTCCCTTTATGCATATTACTTCTTTACTACTCCTTTCCTAAGCGCTCGCCCTCATTTTAGCGTATTGCTTTCTTTTTAAGCACTTGCCTTTTTTGATACTAAAGACGAGTGCTTGCGAGGATAGGGCCGCGATAGATTATATAAATTCTGAAGCATTCCCATTCTTTTTTAGCTCTACACTTTTTACTAGGAATTTCTTGCATATTACATATTAAGCTTTCATATCTTTTAATGCTCGGTTTACCAGGTTGTGCTTCATTGCTCCCCAGCTCTCATGAGCTTACTTTACCTTTATAATCTTAGGTTTACCAGGTTCCTTCATTGCCTTTAGATCCAGGTTTAATTAAAATACCCCCGTCTTTTAAAACAGCTCACACCATTTTTTTGTTTTCTAGCTATATTGTTTTCATAAGGTATTTTTTGAAATATCCTTATAACGTTTTTACTAAGGAGAAAGAATGTTTTATATGTTAAAAAAGCCTCTTAGCTTTTTGAAGTAACCTTTAAAGTTTATATATTATGGTTTTTCGATGGGTTACGTTATCGGTAATGTTTTATTGATAAGCTTAAACGCTTGTCAAGCATTCTTAATCTTTAGTTCCCCGCTGGCGGTTTGGGGTAATAAGAAAAATCGCAGAGGTGCGTTATAGCTTCGCACATTAATCTAAAAAGCTTCTGTTTTAACTAAATTCTAAAGATGTAATGTCTTTTTGCCCCTAGAGTTTTTTCCCTAGATAGCCTTCTTATTCGTTTTATTTATTGCCTAAGTGTATTAAATTTAAAAAGGGGACTATCTGAAAAGCCGCGTGGAGGTAGCGCCTCCGTTAAAGGTTACGGGGCTGATTCGCTCGTCGCTAGCGGAGCGTTTGCTCGTCTGCTACCGCCGTTGCGATTATTCCTTGTAGGGATATTATTTTCTAAGTAAGTCTTCCTTCTTATGGTTTTATTTCTTTCAGGAGTATTTTTTGCCTAGTACTATATTATAAACAATATTGATCTTAATATATTTTTATCGCTTGTGGGGATATTATTTGCCAAAGCAGTTCTTTTATCATAAATAGAGTAACCTCTTGGCCTATCCCTTTTAAGGATATTTTATGTGTAGCCTTGCTTTTGATATTTTGGCTTTGCTCTAATAGAATGCTTGAGTATCTAAAGGATATTGAAGATATTTAGGTATAGAAGGGATATTGAAGTATTAAGGGTGGCAACCCATCATTTTTTAATCACTCTCCCTATTTTAAAAGCCTTTGGCTATCTTAATACTATATAAGAAAATAGCATAGCTTCCTTTATACTTTTAAAGAAGCCTCTAAGCCCTTAGACTTTTTATCTGTAAATGAAAGTAAAAGAAGAGATTAATAAATTTGAGCTAAGAAGCTTTTAAGATCTTTCTAATATAATCCCCTTGTTCATAAGGACGAAGAAGGCTTTAAGCTTTTATCTATTTTTATTTGTTCTTTGCCTTAAAGAACAAACATCTTACAGATAGGCGCTTAAGGCATTTAGTGAAAATGTATTAATCAGCCTCCTTAAGATTTTAAACCTTGAGCTGCTACAAGGCTTAAGCTAAATTTCTTAAGGCTTGAAACTCCTTAACTCATTTTTGCCTATTATTTAAAGTTTCCTTAAGAGACGACAAATATTTTTATATAGTTTTTTAAAAGACTATATACTGATATTCTGTAATCGAGTGTTCGGGGGAATTCCGAGGGTTGTACAAATTCAACGCAGGACACCACTTTTATTGCTAATTAAATCGCAAATTCTATGATTGATCGGTTATATCTAAAAAGCCAAAAATAAGTAAGGATATAAAATGAAATTTTTTCTCATCATAATTAGTATATTTCTTTGTATTTATATTGTTCTTTCGGTGCTAAGTTTTTCACCTTGTGATATTAACGATATGTTTAGGCGAGACTACAATCGTATGGAGCAAAAATGCAGACTAAAATTGATACGACGGGCTAATAATGGCAACAGCGGGGCGCATAGGCGACTTTTCTATTTTTATGAATTTTATTTTTTAGATAGATATTGTGTAGATAAAAAGGCGCAGCAAGAATTAGACAAAGAAGAGCTAAATTTTATTAAAAAATTTCATTCTGGAAATTTAGATCTATGCACAAATAACGACTTTATAGTTGGTTTATTAAAAAAGTGCGTTTTGAGGGAGGGAAATTTCACATTATGTACCGAGCGGATCGGAAAGGAAAAAGAGATTAACATGGATGAGGTCATACATCTATACTACTCGGATAGAAAGCCGAAAGAATAAGAGATTTCATGAAAAATAAAATTTACTTTATTGCCGCCGCTATAATATTATTTGCGTGGATATTTTATCTATATAAAGAGCAAAGCGCCTCTTGCGATATAAAAGATCTTTTTATGGGCGATTCCGAAATAACAAAAGAGTGCAGGATTGTCATAATAAGGCAATTTGAAAAGAACGGCAACCCGCGCGCATATAAAAGGCTGAGTTTGGTTTATGGAAAAATTTTAAGCGAAAAACCTATAGAAGAGGTTTTAAATGAGCTAGATCAAGAAGAGATAGAATTTTTAAAAAAATTGTATCCTGATTCAAAAATTTTATCTAAAGAGTTACCGAGCAGAAAATAATCAATTTTTATAAATATAAATTTGTCATAAAGATGGCTAAATGTTTAATAAAGAAATGAAAAAAAGGATAAGTGATTAATGGAGTTAAAACTTTTATACCAGAATTCAACGAATTCTGACAAATTCAGCATCAATTCGTTTGTCGGAAAATTTATCTATCAAAAAACTTGGTCGGATTGCGACTATTGGGAGTTAGATAAAACTTTAATGCAGATTTTGAGCTTTTATCATAACAAAACGCTTCCAAGAGAAATTTTCGCCGCAATACTAGCGATATTTAATGATGTTATCGGCGTGGAGGACAAATCAGAAATTTATGTAAGTAATATGTTGTGCGCGGAAAACAGCGACGGCGTAGTGCCTAGCATATATGATAGATTTGAAAGATTAAAGGTTCTGTGCAATAGCATCGTATTCAAAGAAGAATTTAGCAATAGCGGTTTTTGGTATGTTCCAAAGGATTAATGCAATGAATCTTGTAAATTTTTATAGAAATACCGCATTTGATGATAGATATGATGCAAATTCGTTCATAGGTATGATTTTGGATTATAATTTATGGTCCGATGATGAATATTGGAAATTAGAAGCCGATTTAAAAAAGATTTTGCAGCATTATAAAAACAAAGAGTTGGACCCAGAAATAATGCAAGGCATTATTTCTATCTCTAATGATATATTTCTAAACGGAAGTTGGCGCGACGTAGATATAGACGCAAAAAGCGAATGTTTTAAAACGTATGAATATCAAGAAGATACAAAGCCAAATATTTTCGATAGATTTCGTCGCATAAAAAGCTTATTATTGGCGGTTGCTTCAGGGGATGAAAATTTTTATAAAATCAAATTTTTCTATGAAAATTGTATGCTGGAGTCTTGTGCTAAAAATAGCAAAGACGGTGCGGTAGTTAAAATTCCATTAAAAGGAAATGCGATTTTAAATGAATAAAAAGACGATTTTAACTATTTTATCGGGAATAGTCGAAGATGGCGATTATATCTCTTTATGGGAGATCGTTTGGGAATTAAATTCTATTAACGTTGCCAATTCGCTTAAAGTGGCGAAAGAAATTTTATTGTTTTTATACGAGCAAGGTTATATAAGATTGTTTAGTTCAAACTGGGGTTATGATACAGAAATGAAAGAGATATGTGATAAATCTGAAATTTTAAATATTTTAAGAGATGATAAAAGTTATGAGCCGGTCGGCGTAAATAGCAAATACTTTTGTGCAACCGAAACGCAGCAAGGAAGAGCTTATTATGCAAAACAATACTAAAATGCGAAAAACAGTAGTTTGGACGGTATAAAATGAGAATAAAAGCACTTAATCTAAATTTAAGTCCATACGTCTATTTCTTTAGCGAAGCGGAAGATTTTAGGTTTAAGATTTTTAAAGATTTTCAAGCCGCAAGCGGGAAAAGACCACCGGATTTTTATGAGCTTGAGGCGTTTAGCCTAATGAAAAGCACCGAAGTCTATGAGACCGATTCTATCGCTAGCACATTAATTCATAATTTTAGTTTATGCGATGAGAATGTAAAAGATATTTTAATAATGCTATTTGGGCAGTTTTATCTAAATAATTTCATAGATACCGACATAAAATATAAAAATAGCGCTAATATAAATTCAAATATGAAAAAATTTGAAGAATGGAAAATTTTAAGAGAAAATTTCTTTTATAATTTAGATAATTTTGTAGCCCGCTCATACGAACCTCTAAAAAATTATACTTACGCAGACTGCGCCTTTTGGGAGGAGCCGAATCGGTGGTGCCATCATAATATGTATATGTTTATCACAGAATGCGGCAAAAGATATTATAATGAAATTTTAATTCCGAGCCTCTGCAACAAATACGAACACATAGAGGTCGATATCGATGAAGAAGGAAATGTAACTAAGTGGTATGGAATATAAAATTTAGGAGAATAAATGTTGATAAAAGAAAGATTATTAAGAGAATTATGCTGCCTTGCTTCATTAAAATGCCAAGAAAAATATATGCTCAACCCCACAAAGGATAAGTATTTGTTGTGCATAGATTTAATAGAAGATTGCGAGAGTGCTTGCAAAATAGCTCTAGTGGAATCAAATAAAATTTATTTCAGCGTAGAGGAGCGTAAAGCGATAGTTAAAATGCTAGATAAATTTGCAGAGTGTGATTCAAAATTTTGGAAAGAAGAGGAAAGGGCTTCTATGGCAGACTACGAAGACTTTATATACCACAATAGTACCTTTTGCGGACTACGCGAGCTAGCTCTAAAAACAATCCATATTTTCGGATACGATTTGGATGACCTCAACTACGACTAAAAGCCTTATAAGGAAAAATAGAATATGTACAAGCAAATAAAAGAGCTGTTAGAAAAGAGCGGTATAGAATTGAGCGATGGTTTGAAAGAGAGCGAAATAGACAAAATAGAGCAAATTTATGAGTTTAAATTTCCAAAAAGCCTAAGAGATTTTTTATCATATACATTGCCCATTTCGGTAGAATTTTATAATTGGAGAGACTTTAGCGATGAAAATATAAAGGAGATAAAGCAGGCCATGAACTACGTCTTTGAGTACTTAAAAAACGATCCTATTGATGAAATTTTTCCAAATGAGAACTATTGGAATACGCAAAAATGGGGTCCGATGCCCGAAGACGGATCTCGCAAGCGAGCCGTTGTACTAGAAGCAGCCAAAATTGCACCTAAGATTATACCCGTATATTCTCATAGATATATGCCGTGTCTTAAATTGCCGGATCCGCCAGTCTTATCTATACACTATACCGATGTCATTTATTATGGGAAAAATTTATATGACTACTTTTTGAGGGAATTTGGTAAAAATCCTCTTGAGCCGGTCAGAAAATGCCCGTATGTGCCTTTTTGGTCTGATTTATACTAAAATTTAATAAAGGCGAGTTTGCGTTAATCTACGCTTATTTGATTTTTAGAATTAAAGAAAATATGCGTTAGCATAGTTAGGGTGGGGAAAAATGATAGAAGCAGTGATTGACTTTGATGAGTTACAAAAAGACAGAAGATATATTGATGAGTGGCATGATTATTGCCCCAAAGAAATAGAGCATAAGTTATACTCATATTTATCCGAAAAGCTGTATTTGCCGCTGCGTATCGGCCCTGATGCATTCGCGGACTTCTTTTGGTTTCTACGATTTAAAGAATGGAAAGACTACAGCGAGGAAGAATGGGAGCAATATGAAGATAAGGAGGAATGGGAAAGCTATAGCGAATATATCGAGGAAAAAGAAGAAAACTCACGATACGGTTTAAAAAATAAGCAAGGCGTTCGAGACGATTTAAAGCTAATTTTCTTACATTTCAATGCATTTAAGAAAAAATACGGTGATTTGGCTGAGCGGTTACTCGACGTGATAAAATTTACGCTCTCGGAGACCGCCAAATACCCAGATTACGATGACTTGCTTGATATTCAAATAGAAATTCGAGGCTAGAAGATTATGAGGCGGCTATGAGAAATAAATTTAAGGAAAGTGGCGAATGATATACGGCGATTTGATATTTTTAAATTTGTTCCGTAATTACGAAGATGAATTTGCCGGAGTCGGTCGGTGCGACTTTATAATTTATTTGGAAGAGCTGGTTAAGGCTGGAGAATATGGTATAGCGCTGGAAGATTTTTTAGTTCAAATGTATGAATATGATATAAAAATTTCTTCTAACGACTTAACAATTATAAAAAATTTATGCGAAGGCGTGAATATAGGTAGTGATTTATGGTCGGTTCTAGGCATTAGAGCGGCGGGCGATTAAAAATATATCTGAAAGGGGCTCTTATGATAGAGGAATATATAAAAATAATAGAGGATTTTTTGCAAAACAGAATCGACGTATTTGAATTTGAAAAGATATATTGGGATAAATTTATGAATGATAAAAATTTTCCCGATGAATATTATGAGCCGCTTAATAGACTTCTTACAGATATCGATGAATTTGAACCAGACGAAGAGTTGAGGGGTGATGATACGGTAGGCGATTCATTAAGTGAAGAGGATCTAAGGGGATGCGCGAAAAAGGCTTTAAAACAAATTACGCTTTTAAAATAGTAGTTTTATAAAATGATAATTTCTGCGAGAATTTTAAAAATATATTACGATATAATGCGCGCAAACTCACATCCCAATAAAAGGAAACCCAAATGCAGAAAAATAATGCACAAAAGGCTTTTATCGTCGAGCCTTTATATTGTCTTGCATCGAGAAAACATCAGATTAGATATATAGATAATTCCACTATCGATGAATATGCAACACCGGGCGAATTAGTAGAATATGTATATAATCCTCTATAGATAGCCCAGAGACCGGAATACAAATTTCTATTTACAGAAATAGAACTAAAAGCCATAGCAGAGTATAAAGAGATGATCGATTATTTTTATAGCAAATATGACTACGATGAGATATATGATAATATGCCTGAAATTTGGAAAAAGATAATGAAGAAGTCATTAAGACTACTGAATATACTTGGTTTCACTCTCGATGATTTTTATGAGCGCGGGGATTTAAAATCCAAAACCAACGAAACTCATATCCCAATAAAAGGAAACCCAAATGCAAATTAACGGAAAAGAGATATTTAAGAAAGGCACTCTTATGTGCCGCCTAAGCAGAATGGCTTCTTCGGAATATCAGGACAAGTATATCGTCCATCCCACAATCAATAAATATGAAGATCCGTCGGAAATGGCGGAACTTTTATATACCGAATGCAAGAGCGCTTTATTGGAGCAATTTGAATTTTGCTTCCTGCCATACGAGAGGGATGCGCTAAGAGAGCTTATGGGGCTTATAGATAGATACTTTAAAGATCAAAGCCTACTAGAAGGCATAGGTGAGTATTTGGTATATCACAATAAATCTTGGATAGAGGTTAGAGAGCTAGCCTTAAATACCTTGCATATTTTCGGCTACGATTTGGACGACTTTAATTATGATTAAATTCCGATAAAATGAAATTTATCCTATATATCTTTAATCTGCTGCTATGCCTAAGTGCCTGGGCTCTGCTTCGTCATATACGGCAAAATAAAACCGATGCCGCGTAAACAAATAGTTTTATTTCGGGTTGCGCTTGGTTGTGCTGCATCATACCGCACGCCGTAACGGCGCATCTAATGCTGTCAGGCCGTGCTCTAGCCACTACGTCGCGATGCGCTCTATCGCTATGCCTTAAATCCTTACACCGAGGCGTCTAGATCATCTTTCCGACGAGTTTTTCTTTAAATTCTTTATAAATTTCAGGCCCCGCGTGTTTGTATTCGCTCGTCAGCTTATTGTGAAATTCCGCCATATCGCCGCCGCTTTCGCGGTAGAGCTTGATCGCGTTTCGCCTTACGGCGCCGTCTTTTAGGTCGCTATCGTAGGCAATGCTCGCGTATCGCGTCCGCGCGCCGTCCTTGATCTCGCGGTAGGCCTCGCAGCCTTTGGCTCTGCCGAGCTTTGCGACGCACGCGGCATAGAGGGCTTGTAGGCTCACGCACTGGGGTATCAGCGCTTCCGCCGCGGCAATGTCCGCTTTGGCGATTTTAGAATTTGCAGCTTTTTGTTCCTGTTGTACAGCCTTCGGCTCCTGCTTCGCGGTTTTTGCCCCTTGCTTTTGGGTCTTTGGCTCACATTTCGCAGTTTTTGGCTCCTGCTTTGTAGCCTTCGGCTCCGCTTTTTGGGCTTTTTTCTCCGCCGCGCCGCTTGCTTTGCTTTGTTTTGCGCTCGCCCCTGCGGCGTGCGAGGCTAGACTGATCTTTTCAAATTTAGGATTTTTGCGGTAGTTTAGATTGTTAAAGAATTCTATCACGTCGTCGTAAAATTTATCGTTACTGACGATGCCGATCTTGCCTTCCTGCCCGCAGAGCTTGCCCATCAAAAACACGATGATCTTATCGGCAAAGTCTTTTCTCTGCTTGCCGATCGTAAAGACCTCGCCTATGCTAACGCCCATCTTCGATAGGCGCGCAAGGGTCAAGGCACCGATCTTTTTGGCGGTGTTGGAGACGATATTTAGCTCATCGCCCTCTTTGAGATTTACGACGTCGAATATATTATCGACGTCGATATTTTCGTCGTCTATGATAAAGTGCGTCAAAGTTTTTCCTTTAAATTAAATTTCAATGCCCACGCTCGCGCAAATTTCATCTCTAAAGCGCGCGAAAGGCTTCATCGCAGGCTGGTTTTGCAGATGCTCGCCGATGGGCTTTTGCATCCACGCCATATCGTACCAGCGGCCGAATTTATAGGCGCAGCGCTCGAATCTGCCGACGAAGCGAAAGCCCATGCGCTCGTGAAATCGCACGCTAGCGTCGTTTAGATATTCGTCATCCCCGCAAGCGATGCAAGCGTTCATATCTACTATGTTTTGAGTCTTGAGCGCGCGCTGTAGCGCCTCGTAGAGCAGCCTGCCGATACCCAGAGCGCGCGCGTTTTGCGACACATAGACCGAGCTTTCCGCCGACCAATCGTATGCCGCCCGCTCTTTGAAAACCGAAGCGTAGGCGTAGCCGAGGATTTGCCCGTGTTTTAAATTTACGCCGCTTTGCTTTGCTGCGACGATTAAATTTGCACCGTTTTGTTTCGTCGCGGCGTTTGTGCGATCTCGCGCTTCGTCTGCGGGCGAAATTTCACTCTCTGCGCCAGCCGCGCTTGCGGAAATTTTAAAATTTTCATCTCGCTTATCGTTCGCAAATGTCGCCTCGTCGCTTGCGTAAGCGAGCAGATAGGGGTATCTTTGCAGCGTCTGCTCGATGCGCCCCGCAAATTCCGCGGCGCCGGGCACGTCGTATTCGAAGCTGATCGCCGTTTGCTTTACGTAAGGAGCGTAAATTTCAAGCAGCGCCTCCGCATCTCGCGGCGTTGCGAGCCGCAGTTTTATCCGCATAAAATCTCCTTTAAATTTCGCCATTTTGTATAATTTCGGTTTTAAGCTTATCCAAATTTGTCGCCGCGACCAGCTTTTAAATTTAGCGGGAATTTTATCTCACGCGCAAAACGGCTAAATTTCAGAGGCGTGTTCGAGCGCGTAAATTTTAAAATTTAACCCGCGCAAGCCTCTATTCGCCGAAAAGTCGCCAAAACTCGGGCGCAAATTTCGTAGGCGCAAATTCTATGATCTCGTATTTTGCGACGCCGTTTTGGAAGAACGGATCTTGCGCGATGATCTCATCAAGCTCCGTGCGGTCTTTGGCGTTGATTAAGATGATGCCACCCGTGCGAGGGACTTTGCGCCCCGAGCAGATAAATTTATCGGCCGCATAAAATCGGTCTAAAAACGCGTTGTGCTCGTTGATGAAGCGATCGATTTCGCTAATTTCTTTGACGTAAGTGAGGTTTGCAATAAACATTTTGATCCTTTGTGAGATTTAAAGCGCGATTTTAGCATAAAATTCCAACGGATAAAATTCCTGCTGGGATTTTCGCGCGCTACGTTATAAAAAATATCGGCGAAATTCCGATTATCGCGCAGCCAAGCGCTGCGTAGCGAAGCTTTATCGCAGCAAGCGCGCAGATGTTTGCGAGCGCGAAAAGAAGCGGCGGAATTTGCGCTTGAAAGCTCGGCAAAGTAAAATTTAAAAACGCAAGCAGCGGCGTATCGAGCGCGCCGCCGAGCCCGAATAGATGCAAAAATATGCTTAGCGGATAAAAGATCACGAACACGTATCCTAGAGGCATTACGCTAAGCTGCTGCAAGCTCGCGGTCGGGAAGAAATAATAGACCGCCGCGTTCATGCTGAGCCAGACGTATAGGTTAAAAAGTATGACGTTCTGCCAGAGCTTAAATTTAGGCGCGAAGTGGTGCAGGTAGAGGAAAATATACAGCACGCCGAGGCAGGAGAAATAAAATCCGATCGAAAAGGCTAGGTGCGGGAAAAATGCAAGCAGAAGCACGATCGTTAGGAAGAGGTTCGTAAATTTAAGTACGTAGAAATTTCGCATCGCGAGGTAAAAGCCCACGCAGCACATCGCAAGCGAGCGTAGAAAGCTCGGCGTAAAATCGAGCACGAAGAGATATCCGCTCATCAGCACGATCACAAAGACGCTAAGATCGCGCTTAGCGCTGCGGTACGGAAAGTAGCGATCCTGAAAATAGCGGTAGATCGGCATTGCAAGCAGAAAGACCGTGCTAAAGATAATGCCCAGATGAAAGCCGCTGATCGAGATGATGTGCGCTATGCCCCAGTTCGTCACGCTGGCGCGCAGCGGTTTTGAAATTTCGGTCGCAAAATACAGCGCGGAGTAAAGATCCGCGGTCATCTCATCTTCGTGTTGGGCTCGGACGAAGCTTATCGCGCGCCATTTTGCCCCGGAGGGCGCGGTTTCGGCTGAAATTTTAAAATTTGGCGCGTAAAAACGCTGCTTTAAAAAATCTAAAAATTTTACGTTTTTGGTTACGATGCCGATATTTACGCGCGCGAAGCGGTGAAATTCCCGCCCGAGCCCAGTGGTCGTGTAGAGGATGAAATCCGCCGTTTTGAGCTTTAGCACCGTGTAGGTGCGGCCGCGCTCGTTGGTTTTGGCGTAGGCGTTTAAAATTTGCGCGTCGTAAAGAGCGTAGTTTTTCGCGCGGAATTCTCTGAATTCATAAAATTTAAGACCTAAATTTAGCGATAAAATTCCAAGCAAAATGAGCAGAAAGTATAAAATTTCACGTTTGCGGTAAAAGAGCTGAAGCTTCACGGACGGTGTTTAAGTTCGCGCGACAGAATTTTAAAAGCTCGCGCGCGGCTAAATTTTAAAATTCCAAAGCCCTATGCCGCTCCGCCCGTTGGAATTTCGGCAGTGCGGCATAAATTCGGTCTTAGCACGAATAATTCGTCGCAAACTCAAACGGCGTAGGGCGCGCCTCGTAAGGCCAAACCTGAGTTTCAAATTTAAAATGTTGATAGGTCTCGATAAAAAGCTCGCTCATTATCGGGCGCAGATACTCGTTGTCGCGGATCACCGCCTCTAGGCTGCCGCGAAGCGTGTGCGGAAGCTGCTCGATGCCGCGCTCGCGAATTTCATCCAGGTGCAGCTTGAATAAATTCTCATCCATCGGCCCGACCGGCTCGGTTTTGTTTTTGATGCCGTCGATTCCCGCCATCAGCATCGCCGCGAACGCTAAATACGGGCACGCCGTGCTATCAGGAAAGCGCATCTCCGCGCGCACGGAGTTCTCGCCGCTGCCGTAAGGGATGCGGATCGAAGCGGAGCGGTTTTGGCTCGAATAAGTTAGAATGGACGGCGCCTCAAAGCCCGGGATCAGGCGCTTGTAGCTGTTGGTGCTCGGGTTCGTAAACGCCGCGACGCTGCGCGCATGCTTTAGCACGCCGCCGATATACCATCTCGCCGCGTCGCTTAAATTTGCATAGTTGCCCTTTTTGTAAAAGGTATTTTTGCCCTTTTTCCAGATCGATTGATGCACGTGCATTCCGCTGCCATTATCGCCGTAGAGCGGCTTCGGCATAAAGGTCGCGGTTTTGCCGTTTAGGTGCGCGACCATCTTTACGACGTATTTGTATTTTTGCACGTTGTCGGCGGCCTCGACGAGAGTGCCGTATTTGACGCCGATCTCGCCTTGACCTTGCGCTACTTCGTGGTGGCAGATGAAGGTCTCAAGCCCGATCTGTTCTAGCACTTTTAGCATTTCGGCGCGCAGATCGACCATCGAATCGACGGGCTGGACGGGGAAGTAGCCGCCCTTTACGCCCGGGCGGTGGCCGCTATTAAAGCCGTCTTTGTAGTTTTTGCCGCTGTTCCAATGCCCCTCCTCGGTATCTACCTTAAACATCGCGCAGTTCATATCGTCGATTATCTTTACGTCGTCGAAAACGAAAAACTCATTCTCCGGCCCGAAGTAGCAGGTATCTCCAAGACCCGTAGTTTGCAGAAACTGCTCGGCTTTTTTAGCGATCGAGCGCGGGCATTTTTCGTAAAGCTTGTTTTTATAGATGTCGTAAACGTCGCAGATGACGATGATCGTAACGTCCGCGGTAAATGGATCCAAAAATGCCGTTTGCACGTCGGGCTTTAGCATCATATCGGATTTATCGATTGGCTGCCATGCCGCTACCGAGCTTGCGTCAAATGGAATTCCGTCGGCGAAGTCCTTCGGCAGGCGCTTGTAGTTGTAAGCGACGTGGTGCCAGGTGCCTTTTAGATCGGTAAATCTAAAATCGACGAACTCGACCTCGTTTTCATCGCAAAATTTAAAAAATTCCTTCACGTCATTAACAAATTTTCCCATATTTTTTCCTTTTTCCGCCCGTGTTCGGGCTAAATTTAACTGCGGATTTTAACATTATTTAGTTGAAATTCGACTTTATCTGCGCGCCGTTTTGCGCGCCGCGATTTTTAAAATTTTGCGCCGCCGAAGCTTTTGAAATTTTAAAATTTCGCGCCGTTCGTACCTTTTAAAATTTAGCAGAGAGCGGCCGCCGCTAAATTTACGCCAGATTTACGAACTGTCGCTCGCGATTTTTGAAAACTGCGATCCGCTCGTAGCCGAACTCGCGCGCTTTGGCGTAAATTTTATCGTAGTTTAGTGCTACTTGAGCTACCGAGTGCGCGTCCGAGCTAAGCGTGATCGGCACGTCCGCATCCGCTAGCATCTGCAAAAGCGCGTCGCTTGGATAAATTTCATTTGCGGGCTTGCGAAGCCCCGCGGAGTTTAGCTCCACGACGATACCGCTTTTTTTGATCGCGTTTATCGTGCCGCCAGCCAAAACTCTAATATCTTTTTTCGGAGTAAATTTAAAAATTTTAATCAGATCCATGTGTCCTAAAATGTCGAATTTGCCGCTTTTGCACAGCGCGCAGATCAGCGCAAAGTATTCGCGATAAACGTCGTCTATCTCGCGCCCGCTCCACTGATCTAAAAATTCCTCATTATCAAAGCCCCAGTTGTTTAAAAAATGCACCGAACCGATGAGATAATCAACCTCGCGCGCGAAAATCCGCTCATCCATCAGCTCTTTTTTCGTCATAAAATCGACCTCGTATCCCAGCCGCACGTCGATCCGCCCGCCAAACTCATCTCGCAGATCCCTAATCATCCCCTCGTAAAGCTCCATCTGCTCGAAGCTCATTCGGTATTTTTGATCGAAGTTCATCGGCGCGTGATCCGCAAAGCCGAAAATTTCTATGCCTCGTGCGATCGCCGCTTCCAAATACTGCCGCGGCTCGCCGTTAGCGTGGTTGCAAAGATAGGTGTGGTTGTGTAGATCGGCTCGCATCAACTGTTCCTTAAATAAAATTTTGGCTAAATTGTAGTAAAATCGCGCTTAAAAAATCACTAGGAATGTATTTGAAAAAACCCGAACTCTTAGCTCCTGCTGGGAATTTAACGAAACTAAAAATCGCCCTGGCTTACGGCGCGGACGCGGTGTATGCAAGCACCGGCTCATTTTCGCTGCGCCAGCGAAGCGCGAAGGAATTTAGCAAGGAAAGCTTCGCGCAGGGCGTCGCGTACGCGCACGAGCGCAGCAAGAAGCTCTACGCGACCGTAAACGGCTTTGCGACCAACGGCCAGCTCGAAAATATCAAAAGGCATTTGGAATTTCTTCGCGATCTGCGCGTGGATGGAATTTTAATCGCCACTTTGGGCGTTGCGAGCCTCGCGCGAGCCGTAGCGCCTGAGATTCCTATTCACGTCTCTACTCAAGCTAACGTGCTAAACTATCTCGACGCGCAGGTTTGGGCAGAGCTGGGCGCCGTTCGCATCGTCGCGGCGCGCGAAATGACGCTCAAAGACGCCGTGGAGATTAAGGAAAAAATTCCGAATCTCGAGATTGAAATTTTCGTGCACGGCTCGATGTGTTTCGCATACAGCGGGCGCTGTCTTGTTAGCGCGGTGCAAAGCGGCCGCTTCAGCAACCGCGGAAGCTGCGCGAACGACTGCAGATTTAACTACGAGCTTTACGCGAAAAATCCCGAAACCAGCGCGCTTTTCCGCTTGCAAGAGCGCGAAGGGGAGGGCACTTTCGTAATGAACGCGAAGGATCTTAGCCTCATTTCGCATGTGCAAAAGATCATGCAAACGGGCGCGATCGACAGCTTCAAAATCGAAGGGCGCACCAAGAGCGAATACTACGTCGCATGCGCCACGAATGCTTATCGCGCGGCGATCGACGATGCCGCGAGCGATAAATTTGAGGCCGGCGTTTACGAGCGCGAGATTGCGACGCTTAAAAACCGCGGCTTTAGCGACGGATATTTGATAAAGCGCCCATACGAGCGAGAGGATACTCAAAATTTAGACCGCAGCATCGAGCTTGGCACGCATCAGGTCTGTGCTATCAGCGAAGACGGCGAGTTTATAAGCGTCAAGGATAAAATTTTGCCAGGCGAGAGCTATGAAATTTTTGCTCCGCGCGGCTTTGAAATTTGCGCTTGCGATAATGAGATCGGCGAAATTTTTGAGCTTGACGGCAAGCCGTATTTAAAATTTAAGAGGCTGCAAAGTCGCAGCGGTAAGGAATTTAGCGAGATTCACAGCGGCAATCTAAATGAGATTAAGCTGCCTGCGAAGCTCGCGGAGTTTTGCTTTTTAAGAAAGGAGATAGAATGAAATTTGTTTCTATAATAATGGGCTCAAAGAGCGATTACGAAGTCGTTTACGAGGCGGCTAAAATTTTAAACGAATTCGGCGCGCCGTACGAGATGATCGTATCTTCGGCGCACCGAAGCCCCGCCCGCACGGCTAAATACGTCGCGGACGCCGAGAAAAAGGGCGCGCAGGTTTTCATCTGCGCGGCGGGCATGGCGGCGCATCTTGCCGGAGCGGTCGCTGCGAATACGACCAAGCCGGTGCTAGGCGTCCCGCTCGGCGGTAGCGCGCTTAGCGGCGTAGATGCGCTGTATTCGACCGTGCAGATGCCTGCGGGTATCCCCGTCGCGACGCTTGCGATCGGCAAGGCGGGCGCGAAAAACGCGGCGTATCTGGCGGTGCAAATTTTAGCTCTAAGCGACGAGGTGCTAAGCTCGAAGCTAAAGGCGGATCGCGCGGCAAAAGCGGAGGCGCTGAAAAAGGACTCCGAGCAGATTGAAGTGCTACTTGAGGGCTAAACTTTGAAAATTTTAAAATTGCACGAGAGCTTTGAAATTTGTGGGCCAAAGACTCGCACGAATAACGCAGATGAGATGAGTGAGCGAGGGGTGATCGCAAATTTGTGGGGCGAGTTTTTAAAATTTAACGCTAGCAGAAGCAGCGCCGAGAAAAACGAAATTTATGCTGCGTATTACGACTACGAAAACGGCGCACAGGGTGAATATTTCGTGCTAATAGGCACTTGCTTGAAGGAACAGCACCATTAAAGAAAGCCACGACGAAGCTTGCAAATCCGCGAAGCAGTGCTGCAAAAATGAGTGCGATGAAACTTGCGATAAATTACGTATCGAAGCGGGCGATTACGCGGTTTTTGATTTTGCTAACGAGCCTACGAGAGCTGGCGAATACTGGACCGGAATTTGGAAATTTTTTAAAAGCTCGAAGCTTCAAAGAGCCTTTAAAACGGACTTTGAAAAGCTCTTTGGAAGATAAAATTTAAATTTACATATCGATAAAAGGATAAAAATGACGTTTTCACAGATTATTTTGACGCTTCAAAATTACTGGCACGAGCAGGGCTGCTTGCTCGTTCAGCCCTACGATATGCCCGCAGGTGCAGGCACCTATCATCAGGCCACCTTTTTGCGCAGTCTAGGAAGCAAACCTTGGCGCGCGGCATACGTGGCACCCTCGCGTCGCCCCACAGACGGGCGCTACGGCGAAAACCCAAACCGCTTGGGCGCGTATTATCAGTTTCAGGTGATCTTAAAACCGAGCCCGGATAATATCCAAGAGCTCTATCTAAAAAGCTTAGAGAAGCTGGGGTTAGATCTTAAAAGCCACGATATCCGCTTCGTGGAAGACAACTGGGAGAGCCCGACGCTAGGGGCCTGGGGGCTTGGCTGGGAGGTTTGGCTAGACGGCATGGAAGTGACGCAGTTTACATATTTTCAGCAAGTAGGCGGCATCACGTGCGAGCTCATAAGCGGCGAGATCACCTACGGACTTGAGCGTTTGGCGATGTATCTGCAAAATAAAGACGACGTTTACGACATCGTCTGGGACGACAAGGCGGGGCTCGTGACCTACGGCGACGTGCATAAAAGGGGCGAGTTTGAGTTTAGCAAATACAACTTCGAGCTTGCAGACACCGCAATGCTTTTTAATCAGTTTGAAAACTGCTTCGGCGAGTGCAAAAGCATCCTAAAGCACGGCCTGGCGCTTCCTGCGTATGATTACTGTATGCTCGCGGCGCACACGTTCAACGTCCTTGACGCGCGCGGAGCGATCTCGGTTACGCAGAGGCAGGATTATATTTTAAAGATCCGCGATCTTGCCAAAAACTGCGCGCTTTGCTACGCAGATCCGAAAAAATATGTCGCTGAGCTTGACGCTGCGGCGTGCGGCGATAAAAAAAGCGGCAAAGAAGGCGGCGCGGCAAATGAGGGGGAAAAGAGCGAGAAATGCGGCGTTAAAGGGGCTGTCTCGGCGCCCGCTTCCTCCGCAGGCGCAAATTTAAAAAACGCCTGCAGCAAGCAAAACGCCGCAGACAAAGCGGATAAAAGCGCAAAGTAAGATTTATGAAAACGGGCGAAATTTATGAAATTTTAAACGCCGCCGCGCCCTTTTGCGACGCAGAGGCGTGGGATAATAGCGGGCTAATGCTCGGAAACTTGGATGATGAAATTTCAAAAATCTATCTAAGCCTCGACGTTACTAGCGAGCTGGTGCGCGAGGCGGAGGCGGGCTCGCTTTTCGTGGTCCACCACCCGCTGATTTTTAGTCCGCTAAAATCGCTCGATCCGCGGCTTTATCCTGCAAATTTGATCTATGAGATGATCCGCAAAAACATCTCTCTCATCGCGATGCATACGAACTTTGACAAGCACGTTTTAAACGGATTCGTAGCGCGCGAAATTTTAAAATTTGAAATTACGGATGAGCGGGAATTTTTGGTTTTCATGCGCGCGGATTTGAGCTTTGAACAGCTGTGTGCACAGATAAAGCGCAAGCTTGGCATCGAGCATCTGCGTGCCGTAAAGACGAAAAATTTTATCCAAAATATCGCGCTTTGCACCGGCAGCGGAAGCGAACTGAACCAAAGCTTAGGCGTGGACTGCTTCATCACGGGCGATATAAAATATCACGCGGCGCTTCAAAATTTAGAAAACGGCGTGAGTTTGATCGACATAAATCATTTTGAAAGTGAGCGCTATTTTGGGCGCGCGCTCGCACCTTTCTTGCAAAAAAGCGAAATTGAAGTTATAATAAGCGAGCAAAAAAATCCATTTACGTATTATTAAAGGAAAAAGATGAACAAATATTTAAGCCAATTGGTAGAGCTTTGCGAATTCGATAAGCAGCTGGACGGATTTAAGCCTAAAATCGAGGCCGCACAGGAGAAGCTGGGCAAAAAAAGCGGCGAAATTTCAGGTGCAAAGGAACAGATCGAAACTCTAAATGCGGAGATCGCCGAGCTAAAATCTCAAATTTTACAAGCAAACGCGCAACTTAGCGCATTTTCGTCCAAACTAAAAAGCACGGGTAAAAAAAGCGGCGCGGCAAAGACCGAAAAGGAGATCAAGGCCCTTAGCGTCGAAGAGGACATCGCAAAAGAGCAACTCGAGGCCACAAACGAGGAGATCGAAAGGCTGGAAAAGATCGTAGCCGCAAAGGAAGCGCTCGTAAAAGAGCAGAGCGAAAAACAAGAGGCGTTTGAAGCCGAGCTAAAAAGCTTGCAGGAGCAGGTAAGCGCCGAGATGGGCGAGGTCGAGGTCGCTCGCGGCGCGATCTACGCCAAGCGCGATAAGCTAATGCAGGCGATGAACCCAAAAACCGTCTCATTCTACGAAAAGATCCGCAAATGGGCGGGCAACACGGCGGTCTCGCCGGTGCGCAAACAGGCCTGCTATGGCTGCTTTATGCGCATAAGCGACAAGACCTATTCTGCGGTCATCAAAAGCGACGACATCGTAACCTGCCCGTATTGCGGCAGAATTTTATATAAAGAAGCCGAGTGATCTACACCGCCTTGGCGTTTTTGGCGTGGCTCGTCGCTGCGCCTTTTATTTTTATCCTAAGCTTTAAAAAAAAATACCGCACGAGCCTGAAGGCGCGATTTTTTCTATACAAAAACCCTAAATTTAGCCCCGCTGCGGTGCATTTTCACGCTTGCAGCCTGGGCGAGGTAAACGCTCTTGCGCCGCTAATTTCTAAATTTGAGAGCGTCGCGCTTAGCACGACCACGCAGACGGGCTTCGGTGCGGCGCGCGCGCTCACGCCGAACTCTCGCTACCTGCCGTTTGAAAACTGGCTTCCATTTTGGCTTACGGGTAGCCGCGTGCTGGTGATTTTTGAAGCGGAGCTGTGGCTAAATTTGATCCGTACCGCTAAATTGCGCGGAAGCTACGTGATCCTGCTAAACGCGCGCATAAGCGACCGCTCGTACGCGAGCTATCTGCGTTTTAAGCTTTATTATCGCAAAGTGTTTGAAAATATCGATCTGGTGCTTGCGCAAAGCGAGCTTGATGCGGCGCGGCTGAGGGAGCTAGGCGCAAAAAATATAAAGGTCGCGGGCAACGTAAAAAGCGCGAATATCGCCGTTGCGACGAAGGATTATTCCGCCGCGGCCGTAAATAGCTTCGTGCTTACGATCTCAAATACTCACGAGGGCGAAGAGGAGCTCATTTTATCGAATTTAAACGATTTTATAAAATTTCGCAGTTCGCAAAATATGCCCGAAAAATACCCGCGCGCAGCGAGTGCCCGCGGCGATAGAAGCTTGCCTGGGGCTGAGCTTCGCGACGAGCAGGGCTCGACCGAGCCGATAAATTTAAACGCAGCTTCTTTGGATGCGGCGAGCTCAAGCGACGCTTCGTCCGCCGTGCTGAATATGACGCCTTTAAAGGGCGCGTCTTTAAATTTTGCTGCACCGAATACGGCGCTTTCGATTGCCGCGCCACAAAAGCTAAAAATCATCCTGGCGCCGAGGCATCCTGAGCGCTTCGAAAAGGTATGTGAAATTTGCAAGACTTGGGTGCGCGAGCACGGGCTTAGCTTTGAGCGATTTAGCGACGACGCGGGGCTTGAGAGCGATTTTATCTTGCTCGATGCTTTCGGCGAGCTAGCGAACTTTTATAAAATTTCAAACGCCGTGATCTTGGGCGGCAGTTTTTTGTCAAAGATCGGCGGACACAGCCCGATCGAGGCGGCGAGCTTCGGCGTACCGATCATCAGCGGGCGATTTTTTCATAATCAAAAGGCGCTGTACGGGCTCGTACAAAATATCGCTCTATGCGAGGCGAACGAAATTTCAAGCGCTTTAAAAGAGCCGCTAAAAGGTACGCGGATAGATAAAATTTGCGATCTGCAAGAGATAGAAAATTTAATCAAGGAAAGAATTTAATGCAAGAAAAAGCCTACAAACTGCTGGCGGCGCAGGAAAATATCTCGCACAACGAAGCCAAGGCTCTCATCGACGCGGGGCTTGTAAGCGCGCACGGCGCAAAGATCGCTCTGGCGCGCGAGATGCTCGGCGAAAATACTAAATTTAGCGTGATGAAGCCCGCAAAACCCGCGATCATTTATGAGGATGAGAACGTTTTGGCGGTCAATAAGCCGCCCTTTATGAGTAGCGAAAATTTGGAAAAAATCTATAAATTCGGGCTTCTAAACCGCCTGGATAAGGAAACCAGCGGCGTCGTGCTGCTGTACAAAAACGAGGAATTTCGCGAAGCGGCGATCGCGGAGTTTAAAAATTTGCGCGTGAAGAAAAGCTATATCGCGATCGTAAAAGGGATCGTGAGCGAAGAGATGAAATTTGACGAGCCGATTTTGACGATAAAAACTAGAAGCGGCGCCTTTTCTAAAATTTCGCCAAACGGCAAGAGCGCATTTAGCGAGGTTTATCCGCTGATGATAAGCGGCAAAAAATCGCTCGTAAAGGTGCGGATCGAGACGGGCAGAACGCATCAGATCCGCGTGCATCTGGCAAATGCGGGATTCGGCGTAATAGGCGATGAAAAATACGCTAAAATCCGCGCGAAGCGGATGTTTCTGCACTCGTACGAGACCGAAATTTTAGGGTTAAAATTTAAAGCTCCGCCAGGTAAAAGCTTCAACGAATTCGGCTTTGAAATTCCCAAGGATCTCTGATATTCAATGGCTTTTAAGTTAATTTTAGGTAACATCGCAAGTTTAAAAATTTTATAAGGGATCAAAGTGTTCGAGATCATAAGCGAGTCGTTTAAAAACGCGGTCAATAAATTAAAAACAATCGATGACGAAAAAGCTTTAAAAAACGCCTTGGAGACGCTAAAAAAGGCGCTTTTAAAGGCCGACGTGCATCACAAAGTCGTAAAGGATTTTTTGGCGCTTGTCGAGGCCGATCTTCGTATCGGCACGATAGGACAGAAGCCGTTTTTGCAGTCCATCAAGATAAATTTGACTAAAATTTTAACGGCGCCTAGAGGCAGCAGTCAGGGATTTGTATTTGCTAGCACGCCTCCTACGGTAGCTTTGATGACGGGACTTCAAGGAAGCGGAAAATCTACAAGCACGATAAAACTTGCAAACTATCTGAAACTTCGTAAAAAAAAGGTCTTGGTCGCTGCGTGCGACTTGCAGCGCCTAGCTGCGGTCGAGCAGCTCCGCCAGCTGTGCGAGGCGAATGAGATCGAACTGTTTTTTATCGAGGGCGAGAGCGATCCGATAAAGGTTGCGGAAAAAGCGCTAAGCAAGGCTAAAAGCGGGCTTTATGACGTACTGCTTGTAGATACGGCGGGACGTCTTGCGATCGATGAGGCGCTGATGGCACAGCTTGCGGAGATGAAAAAAGCTCTAAATCCGCATGAAATTTTTTACGTAGCGGACGCTATGAGCGGTCAAGACGGCATTAAAACGGCCGCTAAATTTGATGAAATTTTAGGTTTAACGGGCGTGGTCTTAAGCAAATTTGACGCCGATACCAAAGGCGGCGTAGCTCTTGGCATCGCGCAGCAGCTGGGCATCCCGCTTCGCTTTATCGGAACCGGCGAGAAAGTGGCCGATTTAGAGGGCTTTATACCCGATAGAATCACCGGTCGCATTATGGGCGAGGGCGATTTAGCGACGTTAGCCGAGAAGACAAGCGCCGTTTTCGATGAAAGAGAAGCTAAGGCCTTGAACAAAAAGATCAAAAAGGGCGAGTTTAATTTCAACGATTTCGTAAATCAGCTCGAAAGCGTGAAAAAGCTCGGCAATATGAAAAATTTGATCGGCATGATCCCGGGACTTTCCGGCATGGCGAATAAGATAAAAGATATCGATTTGGAAAACTCAAAAGAGATACTTCATATCAAAGCGATGATCAGCTCTATGACGCCGAAAGAGCGCGAAAACCCCGATCTGCTAAATAATTCGCGTAAGCGCAGACTTGCTGCCGGCGCAGGGCTTTCACAGGTGGAAGTAAACCGCTTCTTAAAGCAGTTCGCGGGCGCTTCGAAGCTTGCGAAGAAATTTTCAAGCAAGGGCGGCATGCAGGGGCTTGCCTCGATCGCTCAAAGGCAAAATTTACCGAGATAGCCTCTCGGTAGAATTTGCAGATGTTTAAGTTTTAGCCATCTGCAAGTTCTAAAACTTACAAAAATTTAAGGAGAAGAAATGGCAACAGTTGTTAGGCTTACAAGAATCGGAAGAAAGAAGCAGCCTTTTTACCGCATCGTGGTAACGGATAGCAGAAAAAGACGCGACGGCGGCTTTATCGAGACGATCGGCTTTTATAACCCACTAAAAGAGAGCGATAATATTAAATTCGACGCGGAGCGTTTGGCATACTGGAAGAGCGTAGGCGCGAAGTTAAGCGATAGGGTCGCTCAAATCACAAGCAAATAAAATGGTAGAAAATTTTATAAAAGAATACGCAAAGTTGATCGCCGACTATCCGCAGTCCGTCTCTACGCAAAAGCGGATCGGTGAAAACTTTACCGAGATCATCGTCTATGCTGACAAGGCCGATACAGGCAAACTCATCGGCAAGGACGGCAAAATGATAAACGCCATAAAGACCGTCATCATCGGCTACAAAGCAAAAGATCCGATCAATTATAAAATTACCGTCAAAGCCAAAGATGCCTGATGATCTTTTAGAGGTCGCAAAGCTCGGTCGGACTATCGGCTTAAAGGGCGCGGTTAAAATTTTTGATCGCAGCGACTTCCCTTCTCAGTTTAAAAAAGGCGCCAAATTTTATCTGCGAAACGGCGAAATTCTAGAAATTCTATCCTTCAACGGCGCAAACTTTAGCGCTATTTTTAAAAATTACGAAAGCGTAGAAGCGGCGGCAAATTTAACCAACCAAATCCTTTACCGAAGCAAAGAGGACACGCGGAAATTTTGCAAATTGCAAAAGGGCGAGTTTTTTTACTTCGATATTATCGGGCTTGAAATTTATGAAGACGGCGCGATTTTAGGGCGCGTAAAGGACATATCGCAGATCGGAAGCGACTATCTTTTTGAAATAGAAACGGATGAAAGCCTAATCTCGCATGCTTTGCCGAAAGAATTTTTCATCCCCTACGTGGATGCCTATGTGAAAGAAATTTCGCTTAGCGAGCGTAAAATTTTTACGCAAAATGCGCGCGCGATTTTGGAAAACTCATGAATTTTATCTTTATTTCGCTGTTTGAAAATCTTATCGCGCCGTATTTTGAAGACTCGATTTTAAAGCGCGCGGTTGATAAGAAAATAATCTCGACGCATTTTTTTAACCCGCGAAATTTCACGGCAAATCGGTATAAAAAGGTAGATGATTATATGATCGGCGGCGGCGCGGGGCTTTTGATCGGCACGGAGCCGCTTGCCGGAACGATCGAACATGTAAGAGCTAAATTTAAAAACGCCAAGTTTATCTACCTCTCGCCCGCCGGTAAGAAATTTAACCAAAACGACGCCAAGCGCCTAAGCGGCGAGGAGAGCTTATGCTTTATCTGCGGGCGCTACGAGGGGATCGATGAGCGCATAGTCGAAAGGTATGTAGATGAAATTTTTTGCATCGGCGATTTCGTCCTTACCGGCGGCGAGCTCGGCGCGCTTTGTATGTGCGATGCGATAAGCCGCAACATAAAGGGCGTTTTAGGCAACGAAAGCTCGCTTGTCGAAGAAAGCTTTGAAGAAGGAATTTTAGAGGCGCCTGCATTTACAAAGCCTGATGTTTTTGAAAATTTACCTATAGTTTCAGAGTTTTTAAAGGGTAATCACGCTAAAATGCGCAGCTTAAAAAATCAAATGGCGCTATGCAAAACGAGGTTCTTCCGCCCGGATATGTACCGAAAAATCGCCAGAAATAAAGGAAATTTATGAAAAACAAGTATATCCAAGCGTTTGAGGACGCCCAGATCACAAGCAAAAGTGTGCCTGATTTCCGTGCCGGCGACACCTTAAAGGTAGCCATCAGGATCAAAGAGGGCGATAAGAGCAGAATTCAAAATTTTGAAGGCACCTGCATTGCGCGTCGCGGAAACGGCGTCAGCGAGACTTTTATCATCCGCAAGATCGGCGCAAATAGCGTCGGCGTAGAGAGAATTTTCCCGATCTACAGCGAGAGTATCGAAAGCATTGAGGTTTTAAGAAAAGGACGCGTTCGCCGCGCGAAGCTATTTTACCTACGCGACAGACGCGGTAAAGCGGCTAAAATCAAAGAGCTTCGAAAATAATCCTTTAAATTTACGCTTCCCAATTCAAAAGGAAGCTCTTTTTATAATGCGCGAGATTTTAAAAAATTTCGCGCAAAGTCTACTCGCATTAAATCTAAAATTTTACAACTTTTCCATTAAAATTTTTAATTCTAAACTGCCTAAAAATCGTCTTTTTCGATAGAAAAAGATAAAATATATCCTGATTTTATTTGCGTTTAAAAATATTACTATAAAATGCAAATTTTAATTTAGAAAGCTCGCGCTAAATTCGAGGATTCGGCCGAGTAAAAATTTATTCAGTAAAGAGCGAGATGTGATTTTTTTAGGCATTGACGTAGGATCAACCACTGTTAAAACGGTAGTTTTAAACGATAAATATGAAATTTTAAGCAAGAGCTACGAGCGGCATTTGGCAAAGCCCAAAGAGCTGGTGCTGGATAAAATTTTGCAAATCCAAAAAACCTATGCAGGCGAGCAATTTAGCGTCGCCATAGCGGGTTCGGCGGGCATGGGTATCGCCAAAAATTGCAAAATTCCGTTCGTCCAAGAGGTTTTCGCTACCTCGCTCGGCGTCAAGCGGATGTTTCCAAAGACCGACGTCGTAATCGAGCTGGGCGGCGAGGATGCTAAAATTTTATTTCTCACGGGCGGACTTGAGGAGCGGATGAACGGCTCGTGTGCGGGCGGCACCGGTGCATTTATCGATCAGATGACCAACCTTTTGCATCTGGATATCACGGAGCTCGACCGCCTAAGCTTTTCGGCTAATAAAATTTACCCGATCGCCTCACGTTGTGGCGTATTTGCTAAAAGCGACATTCAGCCGCTACTAAATCAAGGCGTTAGAAAAGAGGATATTTGCGCTAGTATCTACGCCGCGGTCGTCGAGCAGACGATCTCGGGGCTTGCGCAAGGTCGCGAGGTCAAGGGCAATATCCTGTTTCTAGGCGGCCCGCTGTTTTTCCTAAAAGGCCTTCAGAAGCGCTTTAAAGAGGTGCTAAAGCTCACCGACGAAACGGCGACTTTCCCCGATATTGCGCCTTACTTCGTGGCTTACGGCAGCGCGCTGTACGCAAAAGATACAGGCGAAACGTTAAATTTAGAGGAGACGATCGCGCTTTTAAAAAAGGAACCCGATAGGACCGCGCTGGAAGCCGAGCCGCCACTTTTTAAAGATAGGGCGGAATTTGACGAGTTCACCGCTCGCCATGCCCGCGCGAGCGTGCCTAAGGTGGATATCCACACCTACAGTGGAGATGCGTATTTGGGCGTGGATTGCGGCAGCACTACGATCAAAGTCGTGCTTATGGGCGCAAACTACGAGCTGCTGTATAAATTTTACTCCTCCAATAAAGGCGATCCGGTCGACATCCTATTGCCGCGCCTTAAGGAGCTATACGATCTTTGCGAGGGTCGCATCAAGATCAAGGGCAGCGGCGTTACCGGATATGGCGAGGATCTCATTAAAACCGCCTTTCGCTTTGATTACGGTATCGTCGAGACAATCGCGCATTATAGTGCTGCGCGCCACTTCAATCCGAAAGTAGATTTTATCATCGACATCGGCGGGCAGGACATCAAGTGTTTCTCCATTAAAGATGGCAATATCGATTCTATCGTGCTAAATGAGGCATGTAGCTCGGGCTGCGGCTCGTTTTTGCAGACCTTTTCAAATTCTTTAGGCTACGACATTAAAGATTTTGCAAGCTTAGCCCTTTTTGCGACCCATCCCGCCAAGCTTGGCAGCCGCTGCACGGTCTTTATGAACTCCTCGGTTAAGCAGGCTCAAAAGGACGGTGCTACGATCGAGGACATCAGCGCCGGACTTGCTATTAGCGTCATAAAAAATGCGATTTACAAGGTTATCCGCGTGCGAAATGCCGACGATTTGGGTCAAAACATCGTAGTGCAGGGCGGGACATTTTTAAACAATGCCGTGCTGCGCGCGTTTGAAAAAGAGCTCGGCAAGGACGTGATCCGTCTAGATATCAGCGAGCTTATGGGTGCATACGGCGCGGCACTTTTTGCCAAAAATAACGCAAACGAGCGTACCGATATGATCAGTCGTGCAGAACTTGAAAATTTCACTCATCGCAGCGAATTTAGCGTCTGCAAGCTCTGTACGAACAAATGCCCGCTTACGATCAGCTACTTCGGCGATACTAAATTTGTCTCGGGCAATAAATGCGAGCGCGGCGCGGGCAAAGAGATCCGCCACGACATTACGAATTTATTTGAGTTTAAAAACGAGCTTTTGCGAAAATATCGTAAGCCGCCGAAGCAAGACGCACCGCGAGTCGGAATTCCGTTTGTTTTGAATATGTTTGAGATGATCCCGTTTTGGAGTGCGTTTTTTGAAAATTTAGGCATGAGCGTCGTGCTGTCGCAAAAGCCGCGAAAAGAGACGCTGTTTTTGGCAAGCCAAAGCATCCCGAGCGATACTGTCTGCTACCCGGCTAAAAGCGTGCACGGCCACATCTACGATCTGCTAAATAAGAGCGTCGATTTTATCTTCTATCCGTGTATGAGCTACAGCTTGGACGAAAATATCAGCGAGAACTGCTACAACTGCCCCGTAGTCGCATACTACCCCGAACTGATACGCGCAAACGTAGGCACGTTGGAGGAGAAAAAATTCCTCTACCCGCACGTGGATCTTAACATGCAAGATTCGTTTTGCAAAACGATGCAGGCTGAGCTCGCGGACGCCGGGTATAAATTTCATTCCGACGCCGTGAAAAACGCCGTCTTGCAAGGCCTTAAGGAGCTGCAAAACTATAAAAATACCATTTTAATAAAAGGCGAGGAGACCCTAAAAGAGATACAAAGTAGCGGCGCGTCCGCCGTCGTGCTAGC
The DNA here is from genome assembly GCF_938002845.1 of uncultured Campylobacter sp. Taxonomy (GTDB): domain Bacteria; phylum Campylobacterota; class Campylobacteria; order Campylobacterales; family Campylobacteraceae; genus Campylobacter_B. The sequence goes on along the minus strand of NZ_CALKZP010000021.1, from coordinate 32,995 downwards.
TGGTCGTCCGTATCATATCGACAAGACGATCAACCACGGCATCGATCGCTATCTAAATTCATTGGGCTTTATAGTGCTTAGCGAGGACGCGCTGCCGCTTAGCAGGGTGCAGACGAAAAGCCTTAATCAATGGACCTACCACGCCAGGCTTTATAGCGCGGCGCGGTTCATCTGTAAATACCCGCGCATGCAGCTGGTGCAGCTAGTGAGCTTCGGCTGCGGGATAGATGCGATCACAGGCGACGAGGTGCGCGACATACTGCGCCAAAACGGTAAAATTTACACTCAACTTAAAATCGACGAGGTTACGAACCTAGGTGCGGTCAAGATCCGCCTGCGTAGCCTAAAAGCGACCATGATAGAGCGCGAGAGGCAAGGCGCGCAACAAGAAGCAAGAAAGGATGCGCGCTAATGTTTGCTAAATTTACGAAAGATATGAAAGCGACCCACACGATATTGATCCCCACGATGATCGATCCGCATTTTCGCTTTATGCAAGGCGTGCTGCGCGACGAGGGCTATAAGAGCGTCTTACTCGGCGAAAATCGTCAAAATATCGTCGAGGAGGGGCTTCGCAGTGTGCATAATGACATGTGCTACCCCGCGCTGCTCGTCATCGGGCAGTTTATTGACGCGCTAAAAAGCGGCGAGTTCGATACGCACAAGGTGGCGCTCCTCATCAGCCAAACGGGCGGCGGCTGCAGAGCGAGCAACTACATAAATTTGCTTCGCAAAGCGCTTGAGGACAGCGGCTTTAGTTATGTCCCCGCGATCTCGTTAAATTTCGGCTCGCTAGATGAGAACGAATTTAGCCTCGGAAAAAAATCGCTTCTAAAGCTCTTCGCCGCAATATTTTACGGCGATTTGATGATGGGGCTGTATAATCAGTGCAAGCCCTACGAAAAGATCAAAAATCAAACGAATGAAATTTATGAACTCTGCGCCGAGCGGATCAAAAATTTGACCGATCAAAGATCGTTCTTTAATCTTAAGAAAAATTTCAAATTTATCCTCTCACAGTTCGCTAAAATCGAGCGTGACGATAAGCCGCGAGTAAAAGTGGGCATCGTGGGCGAAATTTATCTCAAATACTCGCCCATCGGCAACAACGGCCTGAACGCCTACCTCATCCGCGAAAACGCCGAGCCCGTCAATACGGGGCTGATGGACTTCGTGCTTACCTGCATCTATGATGCGGTCTACGACAAGCAGCTCTATGGCAAGGGCGGCGCGGCGTATTACGGCTCGCTTGCGGTCGCTAAAGTAGTGGAATTTTTCCAGCGCATGATGATTAAGCAGATGAAGCGCTTCGGATTTCGCGCGCCGAGCCCATTTAGCGAGGTTCGTGCCGCCGCCGATGGCTACATCGGTCACGGCGTGAAGATGGGCGAGGGCTGGCTGCTGACGGCGGAGATGGTCGAGTTTATGCGTCACGGCATACAAAACGTCGTGTGCGCGCAGCCCTTCGGCTGCCTACCAAACCACATCATCGCGCGCGGAATGATCCGAAAGATCAAACAAAACTATCCGCAAGCAAACATCGCCGCTATCGACTACGACCCGGGCGCAAGCGCGGTAAATCAAGAAAACCGCATAAAGCTGATGCTTGCTAACGCAAATCGAAAGTAGCGCGCCGCATATCAAAAAGGGCTTTGGAATTTTAAATTCTAAAGCCTGTCGTAAAATTTTAAAATTTAAAAGCAAGCTCGCGATGATGGTTAAGTTTTGACGCACAAATGGCTCGCTTCCTTTCGCGAAATTTCCTCGAGATTTTAAAATTTTAAGATCTTGGCAGCGCTCTTGTGCTTCTTTTACCTCTTCCGCGCGTTCTGGCTTCAATTCTTGTGAAATTTCATCGGAATTTTATGGAAGTCCGCGCGAAATTCTACGCGTCGCCGCCATGGAATTCCACCGCAGAATTCTATTCCGCTGCGCCGTAAAATTCCACTCTCATTAAGGCAAAATTTAATACAATCCGTCTTTAAATTTTACGAAGGAAGTTTATGAAATTTTGGATTTGCGGCGCGGTTTTGGCACTATGCTGTGGAGTTTTTAGCGGATGTGCTAGTAAGAATTTGCCGGGCTATATGCAAGGGCGCGAGCATATCGTCGCAATGAGCGCGGAATCCGGCGGTCAGTTGCGAATGAGTGGTGAGATTTACGATTACGTATTTGATGCGAATCTTAGCACCGTGCGCGCCAAGGTTGCGAGTCTGGCGTCGCTGAATAAAGACGCGATAAGGCGCAACGTAAGCATGCTTACGATCGACAGATATAACGAGGGCAGCGATGCCGCGTATATCCAGCATGAAATCGAGCTTGTAAAATACGATCTACCGCTATCCGTGCAGGCTAAGCTGATGGACGACCCAGAGCAGCTGGAGCCCGCGTATAGTTCTACGTTTCGCTACTCTTATCTGATCGAAGGCAAATATTTTAAGCGCTTAAAAGATCACGACGAGCTGCGCAGATCGCACCGCCTAAGCGTGCCGATCGAGTATCCCGCGCGTATAGCGGTCGATAGCGGGATCAAAAGCGAGCGCGATGCGAAAATGGATACCGATATACAAGGACTCATCGTAATGCCGCTAATGATGCCGGTGCTGCTTTTAGGCAGTATCCTAGACGGCTAAAATCGATTGAATCACGGAAGTGAAATTTTATTGATTTAAATTCTAAAATAGTGGCGGACAGAGAGGGATTTGAACCCTCGAGCCCCGGTTAGAAGCTGCACCCTTAGCAGGGGTGTGGTTTCGGCCACTCACCCATCTGTCCACAAAAAGAAATTGCATTATACATAACTAATCTAATAATGGGCTTAAATTAGCTCAGCTCGCAGAATTTATCACCACTCGGATATTTTGAGCTGACGGCACAAAGAGATATAACGAGTCAAAAGGCGCTATGAAAAGAATTCATATTTATCATAGTAAAATTTTAAGTATAAATTCGCTTGCCTTGCAAATTCTAAAATTTTTGAAGCTTAATTCCAAAGTTTACTATAACTTTACGTTAAAATCCTCTTTAAATTTATGGTGGTCCAGTAAAATCTGGCGCAAATTCTGCACATAAATTCCGATCCTTAAATTTTCTACCTTCGTCATCGCACGAAATTTAAGCTAAGATTAATGGGGGTATAATCTTCAAATACATTTTTTAAAAGGATTTACCGTGTCGTCTAACGCTAAAAGGTTGATGGGTATTATTATTGCACTTGTGGCTGCTTTTTTTGGAGCTGGTTTTTATATGAATAGCATCGATACGCTAGCCTCCCTGTTTGGAAATTTTTATAATCCATCTTTTGTTGTAGATTTTCTCGCTTTTGAGAAAGGAGTAGATCAACTTAAAATTACCTATGTAATCGCATTCGTGATTATATTTGTAGTGCTAGCTATTTTGATTGATAAATTTATGATTAACTCGAAAGATTCTAAAAAATAACGTCGCCAAATTTTTAAAGCAGGCGCGACGATGAGGTTAAAATTGTAAACGATCTCGTTACGCTTTTAAATTTAATTTTAAAATCTGCGTTTTTTTTTGCAGTAAATTTTGTATAAATTCCATATTTAGAAAATTTTAAAATATTCAGAATTTTTAAAATTTCAAATTCAAAAATTTCAAAGTATGGGAATTTTTTAGGCTTTTAAATTCCGAAATTTTGCGAGTTTCAAAGCCTTTAAAATCCCAAGAATTCCAAATGTGCGCGATTTATTCGCCTAAAGCTTTGTCGATGAGCTTGACGTCTTCGCTTGCGCTGCCGTCGATGACTAGGGCTTGATCGCCGCCACTTACAGCGCTTTTTCCGTTAAATTTCGCGCCCACTTCGATGCCGAAGCTTTGCGATAGCACGTCGCCCACGAGTACACCGCCGCCTAGCAGCTCGACGAGCTCGGCTTCTATATTGCCGAAAAATTTGCCGCTGATTACGATATGCTTGGCCCTGATCGAGCCGCGCGCGGTACCATTTTTACCAATGACGACGGTGTTATCGGAGATCACGTCGCCTTCGACATTGCCATCGATATGCAAAATGCACGACAGGTGTAGCTCTCCTTTGATGAGCGTGCCTGACGAGATTATTGTTGTTTGAGCGGTGTTTGCATCGCCTTTATTAAAGATTGCCATGGGACATCTTCCTCCTTAGTAAAAATTTCTTTGTAATTTTTTTCGTTCCAGTTGATGAAATTTAGCGGATCTAACGGCAGCTGCAAAAACCTAATCTCGTAGTGCAGATGAGGTCCGGTGCTAAGCCCGGTGTTGCCGCTAAAAGCGATAAGATCGCCCTTGTTTACAAACTCGCCTACTTTGCGAGTTAAATTTGAATCCAAATGCGCATATCGTGTCGTAAAGCCATAGTTGTGGCGAATCTCGACTAGATTGCCATAGCCAGTAGCGCCAGCGCCGCTGTATTGGATGATGCCGTCTGCAGGCGCGTAGATGGGCGTTTTGGGCGGAGTGCGCAGATCGACGCCCGGGTGAAACTGCTTGCGCTTTAAGATGGGATGGTTGCGCCAGCCAAATTTCTCGCTGAGTTGATGAGTGCGCATTACCCTGCCGTTTGGGATCTGCATAAAAATTTCTTTTATCAGCGCGTCGGAGAATTTTTCGTTGATGATCTTTTGCGCGCGCTCCTTGATCTCTTGCTCGGAAGTAGGCTTGATGTGAGATAGGCGGTCGATTGCGCGCTCATCTTCCTCAGGATCAAGCCCAAACTGATGCTCCAAATCCGAAATTTTACCCTCGATGGCTTCAAATTCCATCTGACTTGCCGCGATACCGTCGCGAAGTTTTTGATTTAGCTCGTTAAGCTCGGTTTTGGTTCGCGAAAGGCTGTCGATTTTAGAGCCCAGATACCTGATATATAGCGCACCTGTGACGAAAACAGTAAAAACAAATAGTACCAAATATAACGCGATCTTTTTGATGATTTGCGAGAGCAAAAAATTCCTAGAGCCGTTAAGGTCGGTTATAGTTATCATAAATTTGTTTTTCATAATGCGGCATTATAATGCAGCATAGCTGAAATTTCAAAAAAATTGTAGATAAATTTAAAAGCTATTAAATTTCAAAATTTCACTAAAAGATAAAATTTATTACTTAGTATAATTATAATTTAAGCAAATCTTGCTATAATTACAGCAATTTTAAATAAAGGAGACACAATGTCAAAAACAGTAAAACAATTAAACAAACTTCAGGCGGACGCTCATGCGTTCTTTGTTGCATTCCACGATTATCATTGGAATGTTAAGGGCTTACAATTCGCGCAGGTTCACGCTTACACCGAGAAAGCATACGACGAGATGGGCGAGCTCTTCGACGATATGGCTGAGCGCGCGCTTCAAATAGGCGGTAAAGCTGTAACTAAAGCTAAGGATCTAATTGAGCTTTCAAAAGACGCTCCGATTAGTGTAAAAGATAGCTATAGCGTATCTGAGGTACTTGAGGATGTTAAAAAAGCCTACGAGTATTTAGTAAAAGAATTTAAAAAGCTTCAAGAAGTAGCCGAAGAAGAGGGCGACGATACGACTTCAAATATCGCGCAGGATCACTACGGCGATTATGAAAAACGCCTATGGATGCTAAGCTCAATGCTAAGCAAATAATCCCCGCAAATCCTTTCAAAAGTTTTAGGGGCATATGCCCCTAAAACTTAAATCTACTATTTAAATTTTTAAAATTCTAAGATTATGATTTCACACTAAAATTTTAAATTCTGCTTGAAAACTAAAGCCGAATCGCTCATTCAAAGCAAAATTCATGTAGGTTTTAAATTTCATATAATTGAAATTTAACTCATTTGCCATGTAAAAACATAACTCTTTTTGTAAAGCTCGGTTTCATTTAAAATTTTGCCGCATCGTTAAAATTTCTTGTCGATTTCAAATTTCATAGCCGTAAAAATTCTAAGAGCTAAGGCTTTGTAGCTAAAGAGTGGCATTTGCTAAGAGCTCGCTTGTGATAAATTTATATTTCTTTTTAGCATCTGATGATAAATTTTTTGGCTTGCAGTTTTACTATTTTGATTATTTTTAAAACCTCGGTGCTTATAAATGAAGCGGAATTTTAAAAATTTCAAAGAATTTCGCAAATTCCGTAAAATTTCGCAATTTCACGGAATTTTAGTTTTTATAGAATTAAGCTCTAGTTTTAAAAATTCTCTTCGGTATTGCGGTCGCTGACACGGTCCCACGGCAGTTTCATTCCGCCTAGGATATGAAAGTGCAGATGCATCACCTCTTGACCTCCGTTTTCGCCGCAGTTGCAAACGAGACGGTATCCGCTCTTATCAAGCCCCATTTTGCGAGTTACTTCTTGGATAAAAGCGCTCATTTTACTCATCACTTCGGGTGGTGTTACTTGAAAGTTTTCGTAGCATTTCTTAGGGATCGCCAGGATATGGATCGGCGCTTTTGGGTTTATGTCGTGGAAGGCCAAAAATTCATCGTTCTCTAGCACTTTATTGCACGGGATTTCGCCGTTTACGATCTTTTCGAAGACATTCATTTTAGATCCTTTTATGGGGTTAAAATTTAACCGCGATTATAGCCAAAAAATCCAAACACGCAAATTTACCTAGCTTTTATCAAATTTTAACTACAATCGCGCCATTAAATTTAACCACAAGGATAGAATTTGCAAGAGATTAAAGCAAAAATCGACGCCGCATCGAGCCTAAGCGAGCTAGAAGCCGTGCGCTTGGAGCTTTTCGGCAAAAAAGGCATCATAACGGCGCTTTTTTCCGAGCTCAAATCCGCAGCGCCCGAGCAGAAAAAAGAGCTTGCCGTAAGCGCGAATGAAAAGCGCGATTATTTCAGCGAGCTCATCGCTGTAAAAAGGGCGAGCCTGGAAGCGGCGGAGCAAAAAGAGGCGATGAAAAATGAAGCAATCGACGTCACGCTTTTTAACGAAAACGTAAACTGCGGAGCGCTGCATCCCGTGATGGAGACGATGGATAAGATCATAGACTACTTCATCGCGCAAAATTTTAGCGTCGAAAGCGGCCCGCTCATCGAGGATGACTTCCATAATTTTGAGGCGCTAAATTTACCCAAATACCACCCTGCACGCGATATGCAAGATACGTTTTATCTAAATGACGGGCGGCTGCTACGCACGCACACCAGCGGCGTTCAGATCCGCACGATGGAGAAATTTAAAGCTCCGCCGGTGCGTATGATCGCCCCGGGCGCGGTCTTTCGCCGTGATATGGATCTAACCCACACGCCGATGTTTCATCAAGTAGAAGGTCTCGTAGTCGAGCAGGGAGACCGCGTGAGCTTTGCAAATTTAAAATACGTTTTAGAGGAATTTTTGCGCTATATGTTTGGAGACGTAAAGGTACGCTTCCGCCCGAGCTTCTTTCCGTTTACGGAGCCTAGCACTGAGGTCGATATCAGCTGTATTTTCTGCCACGGCGAGGGATGCCGCGTCTGTAAGCAGACGGGCTGGCTCGAGGTGTTAGGCAGCGGTGTGGTCGATCCTAACGTCTTTAAAGCGGTGGGCTGGAAAAACGTCAGCGGATACGCATTTGGGCTCGGCGTGGAGCGCTTTGCGATGCTGCTGCACGGTATCCCCGATCTGCGCTCGCTATTTGAAGGCGATATTAGATTATTGGAGCAGTTTAAATGATAATAACGAGAAATTGGTTGCAGGAGTGGATCGACATAAGCGAAATTTCAAGCGAAAGGCTACTTTCTACGCTAAATTCCATCGGTCTTGAGGTTGACGCTCACGATAAAATTTCGCTTCCTAAAGGCGTCGTCGTAGGACTCGTAAAAAGCAAGCGTCGTCACGAGAATTCCGATCATCTAAATGTCTGCGAGGTTGATGTCGGTAAGCAGAGTCTGCAGATCGTCTGCGGTGCAAAAAACGTCGAGGCAGGGCAATATGTCGCGGTTAGCCTAATCGGTACCGTGCTTCCTGGCGGACTTGAGATAAAGCCTGCCAAACTTCGCGGCGTGGAGAGCTTTGGTATGATCTGTTCGGCAACCGAGCTTGGACTTGCTAAGACGAATGATGGCATTATGGTGCTTGATAGCAGCATCGGCGAGCTCGTGCTCGGTAAAGAGCTGCGCGAGTATGAAATTTTTAATGATGATCTTATCGAGATTGAGCTTACCGCTAATCGCGGCGACTGCCTTAGCATCTTAGGCATAGCGCGCGATCTAGGCGCAGCGCTTGATCTGCCGCTAAAGGAAAAGCACGAATTTGAAGATGCCGACGGAGCACCTGGTATCGGTAGAATTTTAAGCGTGCGTGCAAGCGATGAGGTAAGCGCTAAATTTGCTTTTCGAGCTTATGAGATCAAAGGCGAGCTGAAGTTAAATTTAAAGCAGACCTTGCGTCTTGCAAGCGTTGGTATTTTGCAAAGCTGCGCGGTGCAAAATTTCATCAACTACGCTACTCACTCTACCGGAGTATTGCTGCGCGCTTATGATTTTGAAAAGATCGCTTCCACAGATGGCAAAGTAGCGCTTGACATAAAGCCTATGCCAAACGGCGAGTTCGGCGTTTATACGGGCAAGAGATTGCTTAGCGTAGCAGGGATTTGCCAAGACGCGGAGCTAAAGGCGTGTTGCAGTAGCAAAGTGGTGCTATTAGAGGCAAACTACACCGCGCCACTAATTATCGCCAAAGCAGTAAACGAAAACAAAGGCCTAAAAGGCGACGAGCATGTGTATCGCTCAAGTAGAGGCAGCGAGCCAAAGCTTAGGCTGGGACTTGATCTGCTATTTAGATTGCTACTTAAAAATAAAGCCGTGAGCCTATATGCGGGCACACAAAAGATTTCAAATGCTTTGGAACCGCTTATCGTGGGCTTTAGCGAAAAAGAGATAAACTCAATGATCGGCGCGCAAATTCCACGCGACAAGATCGTAAAAATTTTAAAAAGGCTGGGCTTTGATGTGGGAGTCGAAGCCGATCTCATCACCGCCAAGGTGCCGCCTTTCCGCCACGATATCGTAAATCCTCACGACGTGTGCGAGGAGATCGTGCGTATCGTGGGCATCGACAATATCGCCGCCGCGCCGCTAAGCTTCTACGAAAAAAACCGCCTAAACGATACCTACGTAAGCTTATGTAATGGACGCAAACTTCGCAGCAAGGCGGCCGCAGTGGGATTTTTCGAGTGCGTGCATTATGTATTTGACGACTGCAAGGCGCTAGAAAGCTTAGGCTTTAAGCCATGCAAAGTTAAAATTTTAAATCCGATCAACGGCGAGTTAGACGCGCTAAGACCGACGCTGATTAATCATCTGTTGGAGTCTGCTGAGCGAAATTTAAAGAATTCCCGCAGAAGCGTCAAACTTTTTGAGCTAGGAGAGGTGTTTGATGCGGACGGTAAACAGAGCCTAAGGCTGGGCTTTATAGTTAGCGGACTAAAAGCCGAGCCCTCTATCGCGGCCGGCGCAAAACCCGCTGCGGTGGATTTTTTGTATTTTGCAAATTTAATCCAAAGCATCATCGGTAAATTTAACGTTAGACTCCCAAGCGAAAATTTGAAATTTTTAAGCGAATTCGAGCAAGCGCAGATCGAGCAGGGCGGGCAGATAGTGGGCTTTATCGGGCGCGTGGATTACGCCGTAGAAGCAGGGCGCGATCTGGATAAAAGCTATCTGTGCGAGATCGATTTTTCCAAGCTTAAATTTAAAAATATCGTAGCGGACGTTTATTCGAAGTTTCCTAGCGTATCGCGCGATCTAAGTATTTTGGTGCCGAGCGGAATGCGTTTCGAGCAGATCAAGCAGTGTATAAACGCCCTTAAAATCGAGGCGCTAAAGGAATTTATCCCGAGCGATCTTTACGGCGACGAAAGCCTGGGCGATTCAAAGAGCCTGACGATCAGGCTTGTATTCCAAGACCTTCAAAAAACGCTCTGTGACGAGGAAGTGGCGGGCTTCACCGATAAAATTTTAGCCGCTCTTAGCAGCGAGCTAGGACTTGGGCTGCGATGAGAATTTTTGCGCAAGTGGGTCCTTTACGAGCGGAGATCTCAAACATCGCCGCGGATAAATCGATCTCGCATCGTGCGGCGATCTTTTCGCTGCTAGCGGAGGGGACGAGTAAAATTTCAAACTATCTAGCCGCCGAAGATACGCTAAATACGCTAAAAATAGTGGAGCTTTTGGGCGCTTGCGTGCAGCGCGAAGGGGGCGAAATTTTAATCACTCCGCCGGAGGTTATCAAAGAGCCTAACGTCCCGCTTGATTGCGGCAACTCGGGTACGGCGATGCGGCTATTTATGGGCTTTTTGGCGGGACGAGAGGGCTTTTTCGTGCTATGCGGCGATCGCTATCTAAGCGAGCGCCCGATGAGGCGCGTTGCGGATCCGCTTTGCAAAGTAGGCGCTAAAATTTACGGACGAGCAGGCGGCGAAAAGGCGCCTATTGCGGTGCTGGGGCAAAAGCTTGAGTATTTTGAATACGCGAGTAAGATTGCGTCCGCGCAGGTAAAGACCGCTTTGATTTTAGCGGCTTTGCGCGGTGGCGGGTGCAGGTTTAGCGAGCCCGAGCTTAGCCGCGATCACAGCGAGCGGATGCTAAAAGCGATGGGCGCGCAAATTTCGCGAAACGGACTTGCGATCGAAGTCGCGCCGCTTAGCTCGCCGCTTAAACCGCTTGAAATTTTTATCCCAAACGACCCCAGCTCGGCGTTTTTCTTCGCGGTCGCCGCAGCGATAACCCCAGGCTCGCGCATCGTGCTAAAAAATATGCTGCTAAATAAAACCCGCATAGAGGCGTATGAAATTTTAAAACGCATGGGCGCCGAGGTAAAATTTAATAAAACGAGCGAAATTTACGAGCAGATCGGCGATATAGAGGTCGCTTACGCGCCGCTTCGCGCCGTGGAAGTGAGCGAAAATATCTCGTGGCTGATAGACGAAGCGCCTGCGCTTGCGATCGCCTTTGCCTGCGCACAGGGAAGTAGCGTGCTTAAAAACGCCGCCGAGCTGCGCGTGAAGGAGTGCGACCGCATAAAGGTAACCTGCGAAGGGCTTCGTGCCTGCGGCATCAAGGCTCGCGAACTGCAGGACGGCTGGCAGATTGAAGGCGGCGAGGCGAACGCGGCGATCATCACGCCGTGCGGAGATCACCGTATCGCGATGAGCTTTGCGATTTTGGGTTTAAGATCGGGGATGATCATCGAGGATAGCGATTGTATCGCGACGTCGTTTCCAAATTTCGCTGCGATTTTAAGACAGATCGGAGCCGACGTTGAAGATTGAGATGGCCAAAAGCTACGGCTTTTGCTTCGGCGTCAAGCGCGCGATCAAGATCGCAGAAAGCGCCGGCGAGGCCGCTACGATCGGCGAACTGATACATAATGCCGAAGAGATCAATAGGTTAAAGCAAAATTTCGGCGTCAAAACCCTGGAGGGCGTTGGCGAGATCAAGGGCGAGCAAAAGCTCATCATCCGCACCCACGGCATCCAAAAGGACGATCTGCAAAGATTAAAGGCGCAAAATAAAGAGCTCATCGACGCTACCTGCCCCTTCGTGACAAAGCCGCAGCAGATCGTAGAAAAGATGAGCGCGGAGGGCTACGACATCGTGATCTTCGGCGATAAAAATCATCCCGAGGTAAAGGGCGTGAAGTCCTACGCCAAAGGAAGAGTTTACGTAGTGCTGGAGCCCGCGGAGTTGCTACAGATCGAGCTTGGGACTCGCGTCGCGCTCGTTTCGCAGACTACGAAAAAGATAGAAAATTTTACCAAAATCGCGGATTTTTTGATGCAGCGCGCGAGAGAGCTGAGAATTTTTAATACGATTTGCAATGCGACGCTGGAAAATCAAGAGGCGGTAAAAAGCCTGTCGCAAAAGGCCGATGTGATGATAATCGTAGGCGGGAAAAATTCCTCCAACACCAAGCAGCTTTTTTTAATTTCACAAAATTTTTGCAAAGACAGCTACCTTATAGAAAACGAAAGCGAGCTTGAGCGCTCGTGGTTTGAAAACAAAAGCCTCTGCGGCATCTCCGCAGGAGCTAGCACGCCCGATTGGATCATCAAAAAAGTAGTGGCGCGAATCGAAAATTTAACGCAGAATTTATAAGCCCTCTTATCAAATTTACTCTTAGAAATTTATCAAATCGAAAGCAAATTTTAGCTAGAATCGCGCATTTTAGTTCTTTTCAAAAAAGCACAAATAAATTTAAAGGAAGCATATGGCTGAGGTGAACGAGAAGGTTCAAAACCACGCAGAGGAAGATTTTGCGACATTGTTAGAGGAGTATGACGCCGGGAAGTCTCGCGACGAGGTTGTCACAGGTAAGGTTATCGCCCTTAAGGACGGCGAGGTTTTCATAGACGTAGGCAGGAAGTCGGAGGGCATTTTAGATGCCGCCGAGGTGAGCGACGATCAAGGAAACCCGCAGGTTAATGTAGGAGATGACATCAAAGTCGCTATTATCGGAAGCAGAGGCGGTCGCCCGGTTGTATCGTATAAAAAGGCCCTAAAGAAGGAAAAAGTAAAGGCGTTCATCGACTCCTATGATGAAAACGCAGAGAATGTCTATGACGTTAAAATTCTATCATTTAATAAGGGCGGTTTCGTTTGTGCTAACGCAGACGACGTGGAATTTTTTATGCCGCGCTCGCAAAGCGCGCTTAAAAACCCAAATGGCGCCGTCGGTAAAAATTTCAAAGTAAAGATCATTAAAGTTGATAGAGATGAACAAAGCATTGTAGTATCGCGCAAGAAGCTACTTGATGAGGACCGCAAAGCAAGCAAAGAGGCGATCGAGAAAGTAATCGCTACTGAGGGCATCATCGAAGGCGTCGTCAAAAAAATCACCACCTACGGTATGTTCGTAGACGTAGGCGGCGTAGATGGGCTCGTGCACTACAGCGAAATTTCATACAAAGGCCCGGTAAATCCAAGCTCGCTCTACAAAGAGGGCGATAAGGTTCCGGTTAAAGTTATCAAATACGACAACGATAAAAAGCATCTCTCCCTTTCGATTAAAGAAGCGATGCCCGATCCTTGGAACGAGATCAAAGATAGCCTGGAAGTGGGCGATACTATCCGCGTAAAAGTAAGTAATATCGAGCCTTACGGCGCGTTTGTCGATCTTGGCAACGACATCGAGGGCTTCTTGCATATCAGCGAAATTTCGTGGGATAAAAATATCAAAAATCCGAAAGATTTCATCAGCGAGGGCGAGGAGCTTGATGTCGAGGTCGTAGAGATCAACCCTAGCGAGCGTAGATTGCGCGTAAGCCTTAAAAATTTACTCACTAAGCCTTTTGACGAGTTTGTTGCTAAGCATAAAGTGGGCGACGTGCTAAAAGGTAGCGTCACTACGATTACAAATTTCGGCGCGTTTGTAAGGATCGACGGTGTAGAGGGACTTTTGCATAACGAAGACGCTTCATGGGATCGCGGCGAGAAGTGCAAAAATTTATTCAAAGTAGGCGACGAGATCGAGGTTAAGATCATCAAGATCGACAAAGATACTCAAAAAATTTCTCTAAACCACAAAGAGCTCGGCGATAGCCCTATTAGCGAATTTGCCAAGAGTCACAATCAAGGCGATGTCGTAAAAGGCAAGATCCGCGATATTAAAGAGTTCGGAATTTTTGTCGAGCTCGGAGGCGGTATAGACGCGCTTATCCGCAAGGAAGATCTCGGCAACGTAAGCGTAGATAGCCTAAAAGTGGGCGACGAGATCGAGGCCGCGATCGCCTTCATCGACGAGAAGAAAAATAGAATCCGCCTAAGCGTGCGCAGGCTGGCTCATCAGAAGGAGCGCGAGGCGCTAAACGAGATCAATAGCAACGACGACGAGAAGCAAAGCCTAGGGGATCTGATCAAAGATCAACTAAATAAATAAAACTCTTTCCGCAAGGCATCTCCGCCTTGCGGACCTACTTCAAAAGGTTAAATTTAATGAAAACTATCATAGTCTGCGACGCAATCCACAAAATCGGTTTTGATCTGCTTAAGCAAGAATCGGACATTAAAGTAATCGACGCTACGAACGTGCCCAAGAGCGAGCTTTACGGAATTTTAGGCGATGCGGACGTCGCGATCACCAGAAGCTCTACGGCGGTGGATGAGAAATTCCTTGGCGCAGGCACCAAGCTAAAAGCGATCGTGCGTGCTGGCGTGGGCGTAGATAACTGCGATATCGACGGCTGCTCCAAGCGCGGCATTATTTTGATGAACGTACCTACGGCAAACACCATCGCCGCGGTCGAAATGACCATGTGCCATCTGCTAAATGCGGCGCGCAAATATGTAAATTCCTGCAATGATCTAAAAATTAATAGAATTTGGAAACGCGAGAAATGGTACGGCACCGAGCTTTATAAAAAGAGCCTCGGTATCATCGGCTTTGGAAACATTGGCTCGCGCGTAGGAGTGCGCGCGCTTGCGTTTGGGATGAACGTCATCGCCTACGATCCGTATATCGAGCCCGAGAAGGCCACGAAGCTCGGAGTAAAATATACGAAGAATTTCGATGAAATTTTATCTTGCGACTTCATCACGATCCATACGCCGAAAAATCAAGAGACGATAAATATGGTAGGCGAGCCGCAAATAGCGAAGATGAAGGACGGCGTACGCCTAATAAACTGCGCCAGAGGCGGGCTGTATAATGAAAAAGCGCTCGCAAACAATCTACGCAGCGGCAAGATCGCGTATCTCGGCATCGACGTTTTCGACAAAGAGCCTGCTACTGATCACGAGCTTTTGGATATCGAAAATTTAAGTGCGACTCCGCATCTTGGCGCAAATACGCTCGAATCGCAAAGCAATATCGCCAGGGAAGCCGCGGAGCAGGCGATCAGCGCCGCACGCGGCTTAAACTATCCAAACGCTTTAAATTTGCCGCTTAAGCTCGAGGATCTGCCGCGCGGTATCGAGCCGTATATAAATTTGGTCTCGAAAATGGCCTATCTTGCGGCGCAGATCAACAAAGGCCCGATCAAATCGATCACGATCGAGGGCAGCGGCGAGGTGGTGCAGTATCTAAAATCGATGCTCGTTTTTGCGATCGTAGGCGCACTGCACGATTCTTTGGGCGATTCGCTAAATTACGTCAATGCCAAATTTCTTGCGGATGAAAAGGGGATCGAGACGAGCTTTGGCGAGCTTGCAAATAGCGTCTATAAAAGCGAGATCGCAGTAAAAATCATGACCGACGAGGCGATCTCAAACGTCGCGGGCACGGTCTTTGACGGCAGCGAGGAGCGTATCGTAAATATCGGCGGATTTAAGACCGATTTTAAGCCGAAGGGCAAGATGATAATCTTCAAAAACACCGACGTGCCGGGCGTTATCAAATCCGTAAGCACGATCCTAGCCGACGAAAACATCAATATTGCGGACTTCCGCCTAGGCAGAGGCGAGGAGGGGGACGCTTTGGCGGTCATTTTGGTCGATTCCGAAGTGCAAAAAAGCACGCTTGATAAGCTGGCGGCGCTTCAAACCTGCCTAATGGTGCGCTACGCGGCGATTTAATCCTTTTCCGCTTAGGAGGTGAAATTTTAAATTTTGCCTCTCCCGAATTCTTTAATAATTTAAATTTACTTCCTGTGTGCAGAGCCGCGCTTGCGATACGTTGCGACATGCGCTCGGCAGATACGTTTTGGCGCGCGGCTTGTGAAAACGCTGCGCACGCGTCAAATTTAACTCTCGCCGCGGGCTTGCTTTTAAATTTTAAATTTCGTCCTTGCGGATCTGCTTTTAAATTTCATCATCGCGGGCGCCGCCGATTAAATTCTGCCGCTATGCGAGTTCGGCACTCAAAGCACTGTGTCGCGATACAAGGCGCGGTAAAATTTTATTTTTACGAGACGCGGGCGCTTTTGTTTCAAATTTATGCGCGACAGGCACTTTCATCTCTAATCGTATCGCCCGTTTAAATTTAGGGCAACTACCGAGCGATTTTATTGCTGATTAAATTTAGGACGGCTGCCGAGAGATTACACCGCTGATTAAATTTTACGTTTTGCCCAAATTACGCTTCGGTGAAAATTCCGCCCGGCGTAAATTTGGTCGATACAAAATTTCAGCTGTAATGCGTCCTGCTAATTTGTGGCCCCAGTGTCTCGATTAGGCTTAAAATTTTGCGGATCTGCGTTTGGTATTCGCGCGCGAGCTCTATGCTAGCGGGCCTATCAAAAAGCGTAGTTTCGAAAAGATCGGGCGCGCCTTTTAAAAATAGATATAAGCACTTATCCATAAATACCGCGCTCAAGCTGAACTCGCCGCTCGTTTCGCGATTTATTTCGCGCAGACGCTCCATAAACGCGGGCGTTAGCAGATAGCGCGCTTCTACTTTGTCATCCGCAAACACGCGAAAATCGCGCATAAAATCCACATCGTCCATCATCTCTTTTTCGCCGAAGATCTTGGCGTTTAGCTCCCTGCTTACCACTATCGTTTTGCCCGAGGTTTTTTTCGCGAGCTCGCAGATCAGTACGTTGCCGTCAAAGTCCATATAGTTATCGTAGAATATTTTGATCAACATAATCGCCGCTATGAGCGGATTATCCGTTTTCATGTAAAACCTACCATTACTATGTACCTCGCTGAGGCTAAATTTAATCCCGCAGTACACGCCCGTAATCCGATCCTCGCTTTTGATCCTAGATTTCCTATAAATTCTAAATTTTTGAAATTCCTCTTCTTGCATACCGGTATATGGATCATATTTTAAACCGGCATCTATATCGTTTATTACGGCGCGGACGAATATCTCTACGGCGCGGACGAATATCTCTTTGTAAAATTTGTAGTAGCGAATTTCTGCTTCAGTTTCTTGACCGGCACAATGAAGAAGAAATATCCAAAAGATCTGAAAAAGGATCAATACGCCCAAAAATTCGGCAATTTTTATTAGAGGAGTGTCTGCTTTAACGCCGTCTAGAGACATTATTGCGAATAGGACCGAAAAAAAGGCGGCTATACTGAGGTAGTAATATCTATTAAAAGCTCTAGCGCACGCTTTTTGTTCGGTTAAAGTTTGCGAAATAGCATCTTGCAAAGAAGGCGACATATCTATTCTTGATAAAAATTTCGCCCGTATTGTAGCGAAATTTAGCGGAATTCATAAAAAGCGAATTCCGCCGCATAATTGAATGGTCGAGATCGGAGCTTAATTTATGCAGTCCGTGCGGCGCAAATTTTAAAATCTTACTATTCTGAAAACAATTCGCATTGGATTTAAAATTTAACGTATCGCGTAAACTTATATTTCACGCGAGCCGCCTTTGAAATTTGCGTTTAAATTTTGCGATCACAGTATCCTGAGGCTGTCTGAGATGAAATACATAAAAATCCCGAGCCCGAACATCACGAAAAGCCCCAAAAATTCGACGTATAGCTTCAGGCTTACGAGCCGTTTTGAGCTTAGCTCGTTTGCTTTCGCACCGAAAAGCGCGGCTAAAAATATCACGACGCTCATTCCAAAACCGATGAAAAGCGCACTTGCGACGCTAAGCGCGAAGCTGCCGAGGCTGAAGGCAAGCACGAAAATAAGAATCGTGCCGGGGCAAGGCACGAGCGCCGCTGCAAGCGCGATAAGCCACTCGCGCCCTTTCTCGCCGCCGCCAGTCGCGCCATTTTGCAGCGAGTGAGATGAGGTTTGGTTTTTGAAATTTATAGAATTTAAGACCTTTTTTTGCTCGTTTTGGCTAGGCGAGTTTTCTTCTAGGCTTGCGGTTAAATTTGAATCCGAATTTAGCTCTGCCGTTGCGGCGCCTAAATTTTGAGTATCTAAATACCGCGCGGATTCGCCGCTAGGGGTTTTAAATTTAGAAAATTTATAGCTCTTTGACGCTGCGTGAGCGGAATTTCCGGCGTTTGCAAATGCCGTATTTTTTAAGCGGGCGTCCGTCTCTGCGGTCTTTGCGACAGAAGCACAAGCGGCGCAGGAGCAGCTCGCATCGTGGTGGGCGCCCGACGATCTTACGCGGCGAGCTTTGTCGTAGATGATGAGCGCCGTTATGACGATGATCAGAAGCGCCGAAATTTTCGTGGTGATCGAGGCGGAGTTTGCAGAGACGAGCCCTGCGACGTTTTGCAACACAAACATGCTCGCGCTTACTAAAACGAGCGCTCCTAGTACGTGCAGAAGCCCGATTTTAAGGGCAAATCCGAAGGCTTTGACGTAGCTGCCGCCATGGGCTAAGAAATAGCTCGCCGTTAGCAGCTTTGCGTGTCCAGGGCCTGCCGCGTGGAAAAAGCCGTATATGAAAGAAAGCGCCAAGACCCATAGGATCGTGCTTGCGCTTGCATGCTCGCTGCTTGCGCGAAACGCCGTTTTGAGACTTTTCATAAAATCCATCGTCTTTTGCGCGACAAATCCCAGCGAGACCTCTTTGTGCTGCTCGTTTGAAATATCGTCGCTACCGGATGCGGCTCCGTTTTTCTCCGCTCCATTTTGCGCTAAATTTAAAGAACTCTCCTCGGGCGGCGTCGCGAGATCTTGCGTAGAATGCGCGGAATTTAAAGAGTTATCTCGGATCGCAGCAAAATTTTCGCCCGCGCCTTTATCTGCAGGCGCCGCAGAATTTGCGGAACCACCTTTTTCCTGCGCATCCTTTTTAGCGGCTTTATTAATCTGCGCGAGAGCATCCGAAGCGGCGATATTTTTTTGCGCCTCTACTGCAGCCTCCGAAACGATATCACCAACCGATCTTTGGTTTGATCTGCGCGCCGAGCTGGCATTAGGTTTTCCTTGCCCGCCTTGCGCAAGTTTATCCTCTGAGCCCGCAAGGCTCTGCTGGCTAGATGCAAGATCATCCTGCGCTAAATCGGAGCTCGGCGCGCTTGAAATCAGCGGTTTTTTATCTGCGATCTTTGGTTTTTCGCCGCTAAATTCTATAAAAGTGGTGGCTAAATTTGAATTAGGCTTTGCTACAAAGCCCTCGCCCAGATTAATGGGCTTGTCGTCAAGCATTTTGAAATTGAAAAATCCCTGATCGTCGTTAATGGAAATTTTAAGAACGCGGCCGTTTCGCAGCTCGAAGCCGACCTTTTGATCGAACTCAAACACGAGTCTGCCCTTTTTGACGAGGCTTATTGCGTTTTTAAAATTTCCCTTGATTTGCGTGCCTACTAGGTTACTAAGCGCGGGCTTTGCGTTTTTTGGCGCTTGATCGTAAAATTCCGCCTCGCAAAGGTAGTTTTTGGGGGTTAGATAATCGGTCATCGCCTTAGTTATCTCGGCAAGCTCGCTATTTTCAAGCTTGCCGTTGGAATTTATATCGTAGGTCTGCATTATGACGTCGGTAAAATTTTGAGAGAAAAGCCACGAAAAATGCAGACTCACGATCTTGCCATCTTGTGCGACGGGAGTAATGCTAACGTGCGCAGTGGGCGTGTATAGGGCGCACAGAGCGCACGCAAATATCCGCGAGCTAAAGATCGCGGATAAAATTAAAATTTTAATAAATTTCATCAACTACAAATTTTCTCCGAAAACGTTGATCGTCTTTTTCATCGTCTCATACCAATCTAGCGGCAGCTGATCGATCTCCATCACCTTTGCGCCCGTTTGCGCGGCGATGGTTTGCGCTGCCTTTTTGGAAAACTGCGGTGCGACGAAAATCACCTTGATCTTTTCCTCTTTGGCTTCCTCGATTAGCTCGGCTAAATCCGCAGGCTTAGGCTCTTTGCCCTCCACTTCGACTGCGATCTGCTCTAAATCGTATCGGTGCGCGAAATAGCCCCAAGACGGATGATAAACCATAAATTTCTTTCCCTTGACGCCCGCTAATTTCTGCTTTGCGTAAGCGTCTAGCTCGTCAAGCTTTTTAGCAAATTTATCGAAATTTGCTTCGTAAATTTTAGCATCCTTAGGATACTGTTTGGTTAACGCGTCTTTAATATTTTTAGCTTGAATTTTTACAAGCTGCGGATCGAGCCAGATATGTGGGTCTAAACCGCCGTGATGGTGATGGTGCTCGTGCGCCTCGTGGTCTTTGTCACCATGCTCATGATGCGCGTCATGATCGTGATCATCGTGATGCGCGCTATGATCATGTTCGTCGTGATGGTGATGCTCTGCCATAGCCATTTTGGTGATGCCATCTTCGGTGCGGATTATCTTCATCTTTGGATACGATGCGGCAAGCTTTGGTAGCCAGACTTCATCGAATTCTATACCGACTGCAAAATACAGATCGCTATTTTCTAGCATTTTCATCTCCGAAGGCTTAGGCTCGTATGTGTGCGGATCAGCGCCTTTACCAACCATCGTATTTACCTGCAGGGTATCACCTGCGATCTGTTCAACAAAATACTTCGTAGGAAGTATGGTCGTAGTGACCGTAGGTTTGGCGAATGCTACGCAACTAGCTGCTAAAAGCGTGAAAACAAGCTTTTTCATAAAATTCCTTTCCAAAAAAAATTGCGGAAGTATATCAAAAGCAACTTAGTTGCAACTTAATATAAATTTATCTAAATTTCGCTATCATCGCTTAAATTTTAAAAAAGGCGTAAAATGGATCCCAAAGATTTTTTAGCGAGTCACGATATCGCTCCTACGGCACTTAGAGTGCAGATCGTGCAGATCCTAAGCGAGAAAAAATGCCCGGTAAGCTACGATGAACTAGTAGAACAAACGGGTGCTAATAAAACCACGATATATCGTAATATAGCGCTTTTGGAAGAGAAAAATTTGATAATTACCAGCGAAAATAATCATAAAAGCTTTTATGAGCTTACCGACGGCGCAAAAGCGTATTTTGTCTGCGAAAGCTGCCATAAAATGGAGGAGATTTCGATGCCAGCTTTGTCACAAAAAAATGTCAAAAGTGTGCTCGTGCGAGGATTGTGCGAGAAGTGCGGCGGCTGAGGCAGGAAATTTAATCAAAAGCGCTCAAAGAAATTTGGCTAAAACGCTAGGGCAAAATTTAACCGATTTTTAACGGATTTTTATAAAACAAACGATATAATCCGAGCGTTTCATATTTTAAAAGGGAAAAATTCAGTGAATAAAAACGATACGATAAAAGCAATAGAGAAGTTTGTAAGTTCTCAAGAAATGACGATGTTTCGCCTAAAAAAGGGTATCTACGGCGATGCGATGAAAAACCTGGATCAGGTTTTTACGCCGTATAAGGAGTTTGCCGAGTTTTTCAAAAATCCCGCAAATAGACTGCAGGAGCTGTTAGGCAACATCGCGTACGAATCGATTTTAAACTACACTGAAGCAGGGCTATCGCACTGCGAGAAGATCCACTCGATCTATTTTGTGGAATCCAAAGGACTTTTCAAAAGTGGTCTAAAGTATATCGAGCCTGATGCGACCGCGAGAGAAAGAGCCAAGAGCTATTACGACAAATTGCTGGAAAATAATGAGAAGCTTAACGAATATATCGATATCGGCTTGCAAAGGCTACATGGCTTAGAAGCAAAGGTTTTCGAGTAGGCTAGGCTAGCTTTGGGATTTGATTTGCGCGGCGAAATTCTATCGCAAATTCTTGGCGCTTAAAATTCTATGATTAAATTTCATACCTTTTACAAGATCTACTTATACTATTTAATTCCGCGTTAGCGCCGCTTTTAATTGTGTATATAGCAAATAGGGTGGCTTGAGCAATTCCGTGCCGGCAGGCATTATCCGATACGATCAAAGAAATAATCTAAATTTTTAAAGCTCGACGAAGCGGGTTAAAATAAGCAAGCTTGGCTAAATTCCGTGGAGCGACTAAAGCAAGCTCTAACATAAACTAGCGCTTGGTTGGAGTCTGCGAATTTGAAATTTTGCGGCTAGCGCGAACGGGAATTTAAAATTCTAGCGCTACTTTAGATTTCTGCGAAATGCAGAATTTTAAAGTAGGTATTGCGCCCGCAATAAGCAAAACGCAAGATTTGAAATTTTCTAAAAATGCTCGCTGCAAAGTAAAAATTTAAAAGCCAGGCTGCAGGGCGACGCAGCGTAAATTTTAATTTACTCTGCAGCGCAAAACGCATTCAGCAAGAGATATTTTTGGAAGCGGAAAGGGCGCGATAGAGAGCCGTAACGAATTATATTTGATTGCGCTAATACCGCATTGTTGGTATATGCAGTGATGTAGCGATACGTAAAAATTATTTAGTGGTGTCAATATGGTGAAGCGTGCGGTATAAATTTTTAACTCGTTTTGGCATGCTGTTTTAATATCTCTATCATGCGCGGCAAATTTAAGCGGTTAAACTTATTGAGATTAGAAAATTCTAAACACGGATTAAAGCTTAGCGGCGAAATTAGACTTGCTAGCACTCTGCTGCATCTTAATTTCGCCGCAAGCAACTTTATTTATCTGCCTTTTCGGCTTTATATTGCGCTAGCAGGGTGCCTAGCTCATCTTTTATGCGAAGCTTTTCTTTCTTCATTGCATCGATCTCCAGATCGCTCATATGCACTCTGCCGGCTTGTGCGTCGGCGATCTTGTGATCCAGCTCGTCGTGCTTCTCAAAAAGCGAATCAAATCGCGCGTTTTTGCCTTTTAACTCAGTGATTAAATCTCTGTATTCATGAAACATGCTTTACTCCTTTAAAAAATTTATTCAAGTATATCAATAAAGCGCTTAAAACCTAATTTTAGCTATCAAATTTAGACTGAATTTCACGCATGAGATTCCAAATTTTAAGAGGTAAAATTTTAGTATTTAAAAATTTAAAACAGGCAAATTTAAATGATAAAATTTTAAGAGCAGAGCTCTAAAACCCTGCCGCTATTCGCTATTTTCGAGACGAGATTTTTAGGTTATGAAGCGAGCTGTGAATCTTTATGATCTATAATCGGCGTTGATTTTTACGTAGTCGTAGCTAAGATCGCAGCCGTACGCGCTAAACTCGCCCTCTCCGAGCCCCAAATCGCACCAGATCGTAAAGCTTTTTTGCTGCATCACGGCGTGAGCCGCAGCCTCGCGCGCGGCGTCCAGCTCGCGATTTTGCGCATCATAAAGCAGCACGTCGTCGTATTTGATACGCAGCTTTTCTTCATCGCATTCTATACCGCAGGCGCCTATGGTGGAGGCTATGCGACCCCAATTCGGGTCTTCGCCGAAGATCGCCGTTTTAACAAGCGGCGAATTGCTTAGCGCCTTCGCCGCCCTGCGGGCATCATCGGCATTTGCGGCACCGCTTACTTTAAATCGCACCAGCTTGTTTGCGCCTTCGCCATCTTTTACCAGCATTAGCGCAAGCTCGCGCGTCAGGGCATTTAGCGCGGAGGCGAAAGCATTTTTGTCGTAGGCGCATTTGGCGCTGCTGCAGAGCATAATCGTATCGTTGGTGGAGGTATCGCCGTCAACGCTTACGGTGTTAAAGCTCTGCTCCGCTGCTTTTTTTAGTAGTTCGTCCATATCCGCGCGCGGTATTTTTGCGTCGGTCAGGACGAAACAGAGCATGGTCGCAAGCGCAGGATTGATCATACCCGCACCCTTGCAAACGGCTGCGATGTGAAATTTCTCGCCGTTTTCTAAAGAAATTTCATATGCAAGCTCCTTTTTTATCGTATCTGTCGTCATAATGGCGGTGGCTAGGGCGTTCGAGTTTCGCGCCGAGAGGTTAAAATTTTGCGCGGCGGCGATAATTTTTTCCTTTTTGAGACGGTATCCGATGACGCCGGTGGAGCTCATAACGGGGTTTATCAGAGCGGTCTTTTTACCAAGCTCGCTAAAAATTTCATCGATGTCTGCGATGCCTTGCTTCCCGGTCATCGAGTTTGCGTTTTTAGAATTTACGAGGATAAAATTTGTTTTAAGCTCCCCGCCCGCGCGCTCTTGCGCCCTTTTGAAATGCCTAATCGGCGCGGCTTGAAATTTATTGCTCGTAAAGATCGCGCTTACGGTAAAGGGTTCGTCCGCGCGGATAAATCCCAGATCGTTTCCCTCTTTTTTAAAGCCCGAATTTACGCCGTCAAAATAAAAACCCTCGACATTTTGTAAGCCGCCCTCGAGCTTAGTTATTTTAAACATATCTCATCTCCTGCGGCTTGTATTTGCTGCGGATGAGTTTTTTAGTGTTGCGGATGCCCTCTGCCGTGCCGATGACTAAAAATTTCACCCCAGTACCGATGAGGTAGTCGCCATCTGGCATCGGGATAAAGCGGCTGTTGGGCTCTTTGATTCCCACGACGTCGGCGTTTGTAAAATCGCGCAAGCGAGTTTCTTTTAGGCGCTTGAAGCGGATCCACGAAAAATCGGGCACCGTGATCTCTTCGATATCAATGAGAGAGTCCTTTTTATACAAAAATCGCTCCAAAATGTTTTCCATATCGGGGCGCACGCTGATCGCAGAGAGCCTTTGTGCGGCGAGTTTGGACGGCGAGACGATAGAATTTGCGCCGAGTTTTTTTAGCCTCTCGGTGTCGCTGTCATCATCGCTATTTGCCATGATGAAGTAGGGAGTGATGCGACCAAGCTCCTTTTCGTATAGGCGCACCAGCGAGATTATCGCGATATTATCGGCTAAATTTGGAGCCAAGGTGATGACGGATTTTGCAGATGACAGATGCGCTTTTAGCATCGTGGTTTCTACATGCGGTTCGCCTACGATGAAATATGGATAGCGGTTTTCTTCGGCGATTTTGGCTAGAGCGGGATCGGGGTCGATCACGACAAAAGGTAGATGATTTTCGCGAAACTGCTTGGCAAGCTCGGCGCAGTAGATGTTGTTGTAACAGATAATGTAGTGGTTTTTGAGCCTTGCGATGTTATTGATCATTCGTTGCTCCCTAAGTAAATTTTGAAGTTTGCCGTTTTTTATGACCTCGACGACGACGCCTAGGCAAAACGAAAAGGTTCCAAAGCCCATGAGGATGAATAAGACGGTAAAAATTCTACCCGCAGGCGATATCGGCGCTACTTCGGTAAAGCCTACCGTCGTAAAGGTCATGCCTGCTTGATAAAAGGCGTCTACGAGCGAAAAGCCCGCTATAAAAACATAGCCTAGCGTGCCGATTAGCATCATTAGCACGATGGTTATCAGCGGTAAGCGAAAAGGGCGTAGCTGGTCGTAAATTTCTGTGTAGAGGTTGATGTCCGGCTTAGTCGAGCCGGACCAGTCGAGGAATCGCTTGATCTTGTCCAAAACAGACATAAATTCCTCTTTGAGGGGTTATTTTGATTGTTTTTTCATAGTTCGTAGAGTTGAGGCGGCGACTTTGATTCGTCTGGTTGAGCCGTCTTCTAGCTGAACGCGGATGGTGCGTAGATTGACCTGGAATTTCTTTTTGGTTCTGTTATTTGCGTGGCTGACGTTGTTTCCTACCATCGCACCTTTGCTGGTGATTGCGCATCTTCTTGCCATAATAAATCCTTGATGATTAAAATAAATGACGATTATATCGAAAAAATTTCAAATTATGCTTAAAATCCGCCGCGGTTTAAATTTAGCGAAATTTATGACAAAACTAAGTAAAATTCCGCATCTTGAAATTTTAAAGGAATCTTAATGTATGTCGCACCCAGCATTTTATCGGCGGATTTCGGAAGGCTTGCGGAGGAAATTCGCGCAGTCTGCGAAGCGGGCGCCGATCTCATTCACGTGGATGTGATGGACGGGCATTTCGTACCTAATCTTACGATCGGACCGCTCGTAGCAAGCGCCGCGGCAAAGGCGAGCAGCAAGCCTTTAGACATCCATCTGATGGTTAAAAACGTGCCGTTTTTCGTCGATCTTTTTTTGCCGCTAAAGCCGAAATTTCTTAGCTTCCACATCGAGGAGGAGCAGCACCCTCTGCGCCTCATAGATCATATACGCCGCTGCGGCGTCTCGCCCGCGGTCGTGCTAAATCCGCACACTCCGCTTAGCGTGCTGGAGTTTATCTTGGGCGAGGTAGATATGGTGCTTTTAATGAGCGTCAATCCTGGCTTTGGAGGGCAGAAATTTATCCCCTCGGCGCTTGAGAAAATTAGGCAGCTGCGCGAGCTGATCGATCGCAAAGGTGCAAAATGCCTCATAGAGGTCGACGGCGGCGTAAACGGGCTGAATATCGCAGATATCGACGAAGCGGGCGCCGACGTCGTAGTAGCGGGCAACTACATATTTTCTTCAAACGACTACGCGGAGGCGATCCGTGCGCTTAAAATTTAGGCGCGGCACAGGGGTAAAATTTTGACACGCCAGATCGAAAATTTAATAAATTTACTGGCTCAAAAGAGCATAAATTATTACGATTTTATCTCAAAAGCAAGCGATATTGCCGAAATTACCGAGCTTTTCGAGCCCAAAGACCTTTCGATGTGGCGAGCGCTGGGCATAGAGATAATAAAACTCGACAACGGCAAAATCACGCTCAAAACCCGCGAGACGGACATTTCGGATGAAATTTTTTGCTTCGTAGATATTGAGACGAACGGCGGGCTCTCAAACGGCCAGATCATCGAAATCGGCGCGATAAAAACGCGCGGCACGCAGGAGCTGGACCGCTTCGAGAGCTTCGTTTATGCGCCCGTCGTGCCCGAAAATATCACGGAGCTTACCGGTATCCGCGCGGACGATCTGGTGGGTGCGCCGCCGCTAGCTAGCGTGCTGGAGCGATTTAGACTGTTTTTAGGAGATAGCGTTTTTGTGGCGCACAACGTCAAATTTGACTACGGCTTCATCGACGCTAGCCTGCAAAAATGCGGCTTCGGAATGCTTTTAAATCGCAGGCTCTGTACCGTCGAGCTCGCGCGCCGCACGATCGAGGCGCAAAGATACGGGCTCGGCTCGCTAAAAGAGCTTTTAGGCGTACAAAACGTCCACCACCGCGCATTTAGCGACGCCGTTTCCTGCTTTGAAATTTTCAAATTCGCGCTCTCGCGCCTGCCGTGGAGCGTGCAAAGCACCGAGGATCTGATACTTTTTAGCAAAACCGCAAAGAGCCTGGCGCTGCCTAGGCCGCAGATTTCGGAGCGCGGCGAGGGCGAAATTTTATAAATTGCACGCCGAATGAAGAGATGAAATTTTAATAAAATTTCGCGCCACCGTTTGAGAGGTAAATTTTGCGCTTTTAAGCGGCGGCGCTTTAATCTGCGCAGATTGCGGTAGTATAAATTCGATCCGAGCGATTTTGGCGGGCAAATCGGTGCGTATGGACCTAGATTTTGAAATTTTACCCTTGCCGTAGCGATTGAATACGCACAAATCGCGGCGGCGCAAATTTAAAACGCTACTGCGGCGAGATGTGGTTGCGAGCGAACCGAAACGGCGCGAATTTAAGCAGGCGCGGTTTTAGATAGCATTGCGATCGCACCGGATTTAAATGCAAATGCCCGCAGCGGCGCTCTCTACGTATGCCGCTGGCGGATCATGCGATTTTAATTTGCTCGGGCGGGTGCGGCAGCGAGCGCTCGTGGAGCCTTTTTGCTTTCGCGGCTTTGATTTTTGCGGCGATAAATTTTGCGCCCGCCCGCGGTTTTACAACCTTGCTTCGGACGAATTTTATGAGCGCTCGCAGTCGCGCGGATGCGTCCGAATCGTTGCGCGCTTTAAATTTAGCCTAGGCGTGCGAATTCGATGCTTTAAACGCTAAAATCAATAAATTTTGCCCGCGCCTGCCCGTCTTTTGCGTCCTAAAAGCGATAAATTTAGCGCGCCCGCACCGCCGTCGCAGATACGCTAGACGCGAGGGTTTTCTGCATTCGTCGCTTAGAATTTTGAGATTTGATTTTAGCTTGGACCTGATCGGTATGCGCCCGTGCCGCAAATTTTAAAATGGAGCTTT
Organism: uncultured Campylobacter sp.; assembly: GCF_938002845.1. Classification (GTDB taxonomy): domain Bacteria; phylum Campylobacterota; class Campylobacteria; order Campylobacterales; family Campylobacteraceae; genus Campylobacter_B. The sequence goes on along the minus strand of NZ_CALKZP010000021.1, from coordinate 5,334 downwards.
ATAAAATTTTTTGGCGCCGACCGCAAATGAAATTTCATAAATTTTTATCGCAAAACACAGCGCGATCGGAGCAAATTTAACGAAAGCTCGCCCCTGTCGTAGCGGCATACGGCGGCCGCATCCGCACTAAATTTAGTGATAAGCAAATCCGCGATCTTAATAATACAAAATTTACGCAGACGCAGCCCGCTCCTCATCAAAGCGTTATCGGAGGGCGGCGGGCTTTGCGAGCGAGCGAAGTAATGCGCCGCCGTCATCTTTGCAAGAAGCGCGATTTTGCGATTGAGCAGCCTTTCTTACCTCAAAATGAACATATCGCGGGCTAAAATTTAAACGGAATTTTATAAAGCGGATCGCTGCTTTTAAATTTACGTTACAAATTCCATAGGCTGCGAATATGGCGTTAAATTTTAAAATTTTGTCTGTTTTAATCACGCCTTGAGGTATGTATTGCGAGGGTATGCGAGCCACTTGATTAGAAAATGAGTTTTAAATCATTCCTAGCGTATATGCTCGCGCAGTAAAGTGAAATTTTGCGCCGTAAAATTTCGCGCCGCTGCGTTACTGCTGAGCCGCTCGCCGTCTTACCTCCTGTCCTATTGCTCCGTATTTTCAAACGCGCTAGAATTTCAGCAAAGCTACGTTTTAATGCAAAATTTATCCACTTACCGCGGTCTGCGGCGGATGAAATTCTGCCGCCCGTCGTAAGCTGCGTGCAGTATCTGCTTGCCGCGCATGCACGTCATAGCCCATATCCTCTTGCCGCAACTGCTACTTGAATAACGTCCATCATTGTAGGCTCTCGCCTGCTTCTTCGCGTATATTTTTGCGCCTTGCAAGCTGCGCGTCACCCCATCTGCGTCAAGATCACGCCGTGCCTTTAAAGCGCACAAATCTATCCTGTATAAAATTTCGCTTCTTCGCCATGCTCGCCTCCTGCCGCACTTTGTCGTGCTTTGTCTGTTGCGAGCAGTCGCCGCCTTATTTAGCGACCGCACCTGCCGCGCATACACACTGCACTCTCTGCAAGCTTTAGCGCCCGCGTCTTGAAATTTCAGTCCAAAATCCCTATTTGGCGCTGCGCCCTAGCAGAAACAATCTCACTGCTTGTTCGGCGACGCGGGCTAAATTTTGCGTCGCGACGGTGGGCTCCATAGCGCGCTCAAGGCTCATCGGTTCGTTTAGGATGCAAAAAAATGCGCCTATACCCCGTTCATTACAGCCTCCGGCACAGGGCGAGATACCGCCTGCTAGCGCGATTACGGGCACGCCGTAGGAAGCGGCGATCTTCGCAACACCGCAAGGGGTTTTGCCCATTGAGCTTTGAAAATCAAGCCTTCCTTCGCCGGTGATGACGAGCTCGGCGCCTTGCATATCGCGCTCTAGTCCGATCTCTTCGGTGATGATGTCGATGCCTGGCTTAAGCGTCGCGTTTAGAAAGCTCACGAAGCCAAAGCCTAGCCCGCCGGCAGCTCCTGCTCCGGGGCTATTCCAAAGCTCGCATCCAAGATGTTTGCTTACGACGCTTGCAAAATTTATAAGTCCCGCATCGAGCTGCTTTACCATCGCCGCATCCGCGCCCTTTTGCGGAGCGTAAATATATGCCGCGCCGTTTTCGCCAAAGAGCGGATTATCCACGTCGCAGGCGATAAGAAACTCGCACTCTTTAAGATGCGGCAGCACCGAAGTGCAATCTATCGTGGCGAGTTTAATCAGATCCTCGCCCGCTCCTGCAAGCTCTGCGCCATTTGCATCTTTAAATTTAAAGCCGAGCGCGCGCAGCATACCCATACCCGCGTCATTCGTAGCACTTCCGCCGATGCCGATGATAAACTTTCGCGCGCCGTGCGCAATCGCATGCGCTATCATCTCGCCAAAGCCATAAGTGCTCGTTTTTAGTGGGTTGCGGCGCGATTTTTCGATGAGCGGCAGACCCGATGCGGACGCCATTTCTAAGATGCCTAGCTCGCCTTTTAAGGCGTAGCGCGCGGGCGTTTTTTCGCCTAACGGATTTGCTACGATGACGTCCATGAACTTAGCTTTTAGCGCGTCGGCAAGGGCTTCAACGCTTCCTTCGCCGCCATCTGCGATAGGTTTGACGAGCACCTCGCAGCCTAGCTTTTCGATGCCTGATTTTACGGCGTTGCCCGCCTCAAGCGAACTAAGTGAGCCCTTAAACGAGTCGATCGCGACTAAAACTTTCATATTTTTCCTTTAGCTGGTATTTTAAAATTTTGGAATTTTACAGCGCATAGGCTAAATTTACGATGACAAGACTGAAGCAAGAGTATAATTTTAAAATCTCGTCGCCAAATTTGTGGGGCAAATTCTAAAATTTTATGTCGTGGAATTTTAGAATTCTGTAAGCCACAGAATTCAGGCTAAATTTTAAAATTCCGTAGCGATAGAATTTTAAAATTTCGCTCCTTGAGGCTTTGTGTGTAAATTTAAAACTATGTTAAGCGAAATTTTAATACTAAGGCATTTGCGCGACGCGGGCTAGCTACGTAAATTTAAAGAATTTTATGTAGCTAGCCGCTGGTAGATGCCCGTAGCGCTCCGCACTGATTTAGCGCTGTAGCGGCTAAATAAGCTAGCCTAGATCAAAAACAGCGACAAAACCCACACGCTGATCATGCCCGTAATGCCCATAATTAGCGTAAGCATTGTTTGAGTGCGGTAGCCTTGCTGCGGATTCATCTTGCTGAAATTTGTAACGACCCAAAAGTAGCTGTCATTAGCGTGCGAAACTGTCATCGCGCCCGCTGCGATCGCCATTACCACAAGCGCGCCGGACATTTCAGAGGTGAAGCCCAGTACCTGCATCAGCGAGCCATCCGCGTTAAATGCGCCCATAATCGAAGCGGTGGTGATGATCGCCACGGTGGAGCTTCCTTGCGCGCTTTTTAGGATAGCCGAGATTAAAAACGGAAAGAAAATCCCCGCGGCTTTAATGGCGGTCGCATTGTCCTTGATGTAGGTTACGAAGCCGGCGTCGGTGATTACCTTGCCTAGCACTCCGCCCGCTGCGGTGATGAAGAGGATCGGGCCTACTATCTTTAAGGATTCGTTGGTGATCTCGCTAAATTCACCTAATTTGCCGGTTTGCATGAGTAAAAATACCGCAAAAACTACGCCCAAGGCTAGCGCGATGATAGGATTTCCTAAAAATTGCGAAATTTCACCCGCAAACCCGCCTACTTTTAGGATCTTGGCGACGGAACCCAGCGCCATAAATAGGATCGGCACCAAAATAGGGGCTAAGCTTAAAAATCCGCCCGGCAATTTGCCGTATTGCTTAAGCAGATCGTCGTAGCTTTTGGCGATGACTTCATTGGCTTCAGCTTCGCTTATATGCACACTCTTGGCGACTTTTTTGGAAAAAAAGTATGTAGCGATCAGCACCGGCAATGATACTACCGCGCCCATTGCGATTACGAGCAGCAGATTACCGCCTAGACCCACGGCGCCTGCTGCGGCGATCGGTCCAGGAGTCGGCGGGATGAATACATGCGAGGCGTAAAGTCCGCCGGAGAGCGCTACTGCAAGAGCGACCGGATTTTCGCCGATTTTTTTGCTGATCGCTTCTCGAATTGGGTTTAAAACGACGAAGCCGCTGTCGCAAAATACGGGGATACCTACGATCCAGCCCATTATGAGCATCGCAAGCTCGGGGCGCTTCTGCCCGACTACGTTTACGACCATATCGGCGAGTTTGAGCGCCGCGCCGGTCTTTTCGAGCACGGTGCCGATGAGCGCGCCGAAGATTATGACGATACCGATACTCTTAAACGTGCCGCTGAATCCGTCGCCGATAATCGCAGGGATCTTGGCTAGCGGTATGCCCGCGACAATCGCGAGCGCCAGGGAGATAAGCATTAGCGCCAAAAATGGGTGAACGCCTGCTTTGGAGATCAAAAAAATCATCACGACGACCGCTATGGCGAAGCAGATGATTAACGCAACACCGCTCATAAAAGCTCCTTGAATGGATTTAATTTGCCCGCAAGCGGTTTAAACTTAAGCTCCGTTTGCGCCTCAAATTTAATGCGGTAATTTTAGCGAAATTTTAATATAAAGCAAGAAAGGCGGCGTTAAATTTATGGAAATTTATGATTTATGCGGAAATGATGGACTAGCTAGCGGAGTTTATCGGTTGGAATTTATCGGTGCCGCACGGCGAGAGGTGGTTTAAATTTTAAAATTTGCGATGTTTACTTTGATATGCTGTTTGTTTTAATGCGTTGCGCGGCGGGCGACGGAAATTTTATCGAGGATCGGCTGTGTGGCGCAGCAATGGCGGCATCGCGCTTGCGCTTTATACGCAGCTTTGGCGGCTAGGCGGCGTGAGCGATGCGGACGGCTTTGCGCGCTTGCTGCGGCGGAAGCAGTGAAGATAGAGCGCAATAGCCGCGGTGGCGATAGCGGCGATGGAAGGCGATAGTATTGGCAGCGGCGGCTATGAGGCAGCGGCGAAATTTTGATTTTAGCGGCGCCAGAGAAGCTTTTCTTAAAGATAGAATTTTAATCAAAGGCAGAAGCGGCGTCGGTGGAGCTTCGATCAAAACGGCGCATAGAGGCTCGGATAAAAACCAGCGGTAATGCCCGATCTCTAAAATTTTAATCAAGAATACTCAGGATACAAAAATTTATAGCGATAATCTTAGCTCGCCCGAGTTGGAATTTTGATCGAGAGTATCTGGCGATAGAATTTCATTCAAAGCTAGCAGTAGCGAAATTTTACGGCTTCGAAAACGGCAGGAATTCTACTGCTTAAGGCTAGTAGGAATTCACAGTTTTTCTATATAAGTTTTCTGTGAGTCTGTCGTGATATTTTCGCGATTTTTTAAAATTCCAGACGGTATTTGAGCGGTCTGTATATGACGAAATTTTACGGTTCGTGAAATTTATAGAGCCATTTAAATTTACAAAGTCGCTTAAATTTATAAGCTACTGCGCCTCTTTTTTGAGCGCTCTTAGCACGCGTAAATTTTAATCGGCAGCTCTATCTAATCCGCAAAATTTTAGTTTTTGAAATTTTATATATTTTCGAGCTTGCGTTTTGGCTAAAATTTTGATCCACGACCTCGTCTGCCGCCGCTTTCGCCCAGGCTTCGTCGAAGTTTTGCCCGTTTAAATTTGCGCTACTGGAGTAGAGCCAGTCAAATTTGCGCAGAAATTCCTCGTGGGCGCACCCTTTGACTACGCGTACGGCTTTGGCGTTCGGATACAAAAAGGTCGTTTTCCTCGCACGACGCACTAAATTTTTAAATTTAGCGGGCACGCGAGCGAGATTTTTTAGCTCGCTAAGCTTCGCCGTCGTTATGAGGCAGG